>JBKJTZ010000084.1:0-20652 GCA_046590295.1 Lacunisphaera sp. | reverse complement strand
CAACATGGAGGCGTTCTACGCTGATTACACCGAGAATTTCGGCATCAACCGCGTGACGCAGGAGTTGATCGACCACGGCCGCTATCAGACGGGGGTGAACAACAACCCGGCGCCGGGTTTCTTTCCCGGCCCGGGCTTCTCCGAATATGTAGACGCCAACGGTGTCCGGCTCGGCTTCGGGACCGCGGGGTTTATCGGCGTGGTGGGCGGCACCCCCGCGCCCCAGTCCGACCCGCAGAACTCCAAGTGGGTGGTCTCCGGGTTTCCCTACGTCAATCGCATCGCGCTCGGGCCCGTCGTCACGATCGACCGCCGCAACCGCATGCTGCGCCCCGGCGACCATTCCTATGGTTTCAGCTACAACGCCCAGGCGATCCAGAACTGGCAGGTGTCGCCCGACCTGAAGGTCGGCAACAACACCCTCTTCCGTTATGTCCGGCGCAGCACGCTGTCCTCCTATTCGTATTCCGAGATCATCGACCCGAGTTGGAGCCTCGAGAACCGCACCGAGTTCCGCCTCACCAAGGGCGGCTGGCAGATCAACACCGGCCTGGCCCTGCGCTACCAGCTGGTCGAAGCCTACAATGATTTCTTCAACGAGCCCGCCAATGTCTGGGACCTGACGAAGGACCACAACTTCATCAACTACTTCAACTCCGTGAACTCACCGAGTGCCTTCACGCAGGTCCCGGTCCCCGGCTGGCCGGGCCGTTACTTCACTCCGGACAACGGTGACTCCGGCATTTCCAAGGCCTTCACGTCCTCGCCTTTCCTCCAGGCCAGCTGGAAGATCAACGACCAGCTGACCTTTGATGGCGGCGCACGGGTGGATATCATGAAAGTGGATTACCACATCAATTGGAGCCTGTTCGGCGCCGCCCAGAGCATCCAGGACAAGATCACGGTCGGCCTGCCCAACTACAATGGCAGCCTCGGTTACAAGCTCTCCAAGTCGCTTTCCACCTATGTGACCTATAACTACAGCCAGAATCCCGTCGCCTCGACCGGCACGGGCGGCGGCATCACCACCGCGGGCAACGCCAAGTTCCTCAACGCCAACCTGCGCAACGAGGCCAAGCTGATCGAGGCCGGTTTCAAGCAGAGCTTTGACGGGGGCAAGGGCTACATCAGCGTCGCCGCCTTCCAGCAGGTGCGCGACGACCTCCAACAGGACCGCTCGACCGTCACGTTCAAGACCCGGGGCTTCGAGATCGAGGGCAGCTACCAGCCAAACAAGCATCTCTACCTGACCGGGGGCTACTCCTTCCTTGATTCCACCGTGAACACCGGCCAGTTCGACGTCGGCAACACCTCCCTCACGCCCCCGACCTCGCGCTTCTTCATCCTCGGCCCCGGCGAGCACCCCCGCCAGGGCGTGCCGAAGAACCTGATCAATGCGCTCGCCACCTATAAGTGGGAGAATGGCTTCGGGGCCACCGCCAACGTCGTTTATACGAGCAAGATCAACAACAACGTCGTCGGCAATCTGGTCATACCCAGCCAATACAGCCTGGACCTGACGGTTTTCTACAACACCAAAACCTGGGAGGCCCGTCTCGCCGTACTCAATGCGACTGACGAGAAGAACTGGAGCGCGCCAAACGCGGTCTATGGCAACGAGTCGATCGTGACCGAACTGCCGGTGCGTTTCGAGGCGACGTTCAAATACCGCTTTTGAGTCCCGGTGCCGGTGGACGGAGCGGCGCAGCTGCCCCGGCCGCTGCGCTGCTTAGTCGCCCGGTGCCAGCGGGGCCGCCGGCATCTGCGTCACCCCAGCCAACCGCGTAGCAGGTGCAGGCCGAAGATGGCGGCCAGCACGTAGGTCAGCCCGGAGGCCTGCCGGGCCCGGCCGGTGGCGAGGTGCAGGACGGCGTAGGCGATGAGCCCGAGGCCGATGCCCTCGGCGATGCTGAAGCTCAGCGGGATGCCGGCGATGATCAGGAAGATTGGCGCTGTCTCGGCAAAGTCATCGAGCTGCAGCTTTGCCACGGACTGGAACATGAAGATGCCGACAATGACCAGCGCCGGCGCGGTCGCGGCGGCGGGGATGGCCAAAATCACCGGCGTCAGGAAGAGCGCCAGCAGGAACAGCACCGCCGTCGTCGCCCCGGTCAGGCCGGTGCGGCCGCCGGCCTCGACGCCCGAGGCGGACTCGATGTAGCTGACGACCGTGGAGGTGCCCATCAGGGAGCTGAAGATGGCGGCGATGGAATCCGCCACCAGCGCGCGCCCGGCCTTGGGCAGCTTGCCGTCCTGGTCGAGCAGGCCGGCGCGCTGCGTGACGCCGATGAGCGTGCCGATGTTGTCGAACATGTCCACGAGCAGCAGGGTCAGGATGATCGGCAGCGCCTTGGCAAAATCCTGCACCAGCAGGTCGAAATTGAGCTGGAGAAAGGTCGGGGCGGGCGAGGCGGGCAGGGAGAACAGCGCCGACGGCATCGTCGTGACGTGGCCGCCCGAGCCGTTGGGCACGAGCAGGCCGGCGGCCGTGACGGCGAGGATGGACAGGATGATGGCGCCCGGCACGCGGCGGGCGATGAGGACGGCGGTGAGCAGAATGCCGGCGAAGCAGAGCAGCACGGCGGGAGTGCCGAAATCGCCGTGGGTGACAAACGTCGCGGGGCTGGCCACGACGATGCCGCCGTTCTTCAGGCCGATAAAGGCGATGAAGAGGCCGATGCCGCAGGTGATGGCGAGCTTCAGCTGGTGGGGGATGGCGGCGATGATCTTCTCCCGGATGCCGCTGACGGACAGGGAGAGGAAGATGACGCCATTGACGAACACGAGGCCGAGCGCGGACTGCCAGGAGACGCCGAGGCCGAGGCAGACGGTGTAGGCAAAGTAGGCGTTGATGCCCATGCCCGGGGCGAGGGCGAGGGGGTAGTTGGTCAGCCAGCCCATCAGTAGGGTGCTGAGGGCGGCGGTGATGGCCGTGACGGTGATGAGCGCCGGCTGCGGCATGCCGGCGGCCGCGAGGATGGCCGGGTTGACCGCGAGGATGTAGGCCATGGCGGCGAACGTCGTCGCGCCGGCCTGCAATTCGCGGCCGACGGTCGTGCCGGACTGGTCGAGCTTGTAGAGGCGGTTCAGCATGGGGTGCGGTCTCGTGGGGACAGTCGGTTGGGGTGGAGCGGGTTGACCTCAACCCGCTGAATTGCGGGCGGGCCGGCTGAAGCGCGTTCGGGTCAACGCGCTCCACCAGTGGGAGCGACCGGTTGCGCTTGAAAGGTGCTTCACAGAGAGAGTTTCGGCCTAGTTGGCGGGGACGGACGGCGGCGTGGTCTCAAACGTGGCCCAGCCTTTGACCAGCGCGTGCACGACGCGGCTGCCGACGGCGTGGGCCGCCTCCAGGGAGGGAATGAAGCCGGAATAGTGGCCGATCTTCTCGCCGCTCATGCTTTGGGCGGCGGTGAGGTCGGGCGGCTGCATGTCGTAATTGCTGGCCGTGCGCAGCACGAGCGCGCGGTTGATGTCGGCCCGGCCCGCGCGGGTCAGGTTGGTCAGCGCCCGCAGCGTGCCGGTGTCCTCCATCGCCGTCGTGGTGTAGCGGCTGCGGCCCTCGGTGTAGTAGGTGACCCAGTCCTGCGCCCACTCGTTGAGCAGTTTGCCGTGCCAGTAGGTGCTCGAGGCCAGGTTGGCGCCGATCAGAACCGACGGAGGCTGCTGACCGGCCGGGGTGGCGGTGTAGCGGGCCCGGAATTCGCGGATCGAGTCGGTATCCGGCAGCGGGGTGTCCTTGGTCAGCGCGTAGGCCCAGTGGAGCAGGCCGGGGTTCAGCCGGTAGCAATGATCCGCGCGTTCGTCGGCGGGCTGCAGCGGCGTCTCATAGGGCTTCTTCTTGCGCAAGGGCACGTAGCCGGTCTTCCAGCCGGCCGGGATTTCCCGGGCGTCGATCTCGTGGCCGAGATCGCCCTCGACGACGTAGTCGGCCCATACCGCCGAACCGACTCCCGCCACGGTGGGATCCAGGCCGGCGATCCCGGCGACGAGCCAGTAACTGCGGCTCAGGTCGAAGCGCGGGTCCAGGCCCAGGGCCATGATGGACGTGGCGGCGTTGGTGTTGCCCATGCCGGTGACGATGGCGATGACCGAACCATCGGCATTGGCGCGGACGTGCCGGTAAGCGGCGGGGAGGGGGATCACGCGGTCGAGCTTCTCGCGCTCCACCCAGAATTGAAATTCGCCGGGCTGGTCCCCGGTATCGGCGCCCGGCTCGAACATCGTGACGACGACCACTTTGGGCCGGATGACCTCCTCAGCGGCGGGCAGCAGCACCGGGATGATCGCACAAAGGAAGGCCGCGGGCCGCAGGTGGGGAAGGAGCGAACGCATGGACAGCATTCAGCAGGGTTCGCATCGGCGGGCAAGTCAATGTGTGCCGGACGGAGGCTTGTCTCGCGGGGGATTCCGGCCTTTCCTGCGGCATGAGAATATTGCTTTTACTGCTTGCTCTGGCGCTCGCCGCCAGCCGGCTCGCCGCCGGCAATGCGCTCGTCATCCAGACCGACTTCGGCACCAAGGACGGCGCCGTCGCCGCGATGAAGGGCATCGCGTTCGGGGTGTCGGCCACGCTGCCGATCCATGATCTCAGCCAGGAAAACACGCCCTACGACATCTGGGAGGCGGCCTACCGGCTGAAGCAGACCGCGGAGTTCTGGCCGGCGGGCACGGTCTTCGTCTCGGTCATCGACCCCGGCGTCGGCACGGAGCGCGCCTCCGTCGTGCTGCAGACGAAGAGCGGACACTTCTTCGTCGGTCCGGACAACGGCACGTGGACCCTCGTCGCCGAGGAACTGGGCATCGCCGCCGTCCGCCGCATCGATGAGCAGGTCAACCGTCGTCCCGGTTCGGAGAAAAGCTACACGTTCCACGGGCGCGACATCTACGCCTTCGTGGGCGCCCGCCTCGCCGCGGGCACGATCACCTATGCGCAGGTCGGCCCGTTGCTGGAGCCCAAGGTCGTCAGCCTGCCCTACGAGCGCGCCTCGGTCGCCAGCGGCGTGTTGCAAGGCACGATCCCGCTGATCGATTTCCACTACGGGAATGTGTGGACCAACATTCCTGACGCGCTGTTCAACGGGTGGCAGCCCGTCTTCGGGCAAAAATTCGCCGTCACGATCCTGCACGACGGCCGGGAAGCCTATCGCGGTGTGCTGCCCTATGCGCGCACGTTTGGCGATGTCCCGGAGGGCGCGCCGCTGCTTTACCTGAACAGCCTGCTCAATGTTTCGTTCGCCCTCAACATGGGCAGCTTTTCGGCCAAGCACGGATTGGCCTCGGGCGGCGGCTGGACCGTGCGGATCGAGCGCACCCCCTGAGGACACCTGGGCCATGTCCATCATCGACGCCCACGTGCACCTGTATCCGCCCGGGGTGAATCTCGCTCCGGCGGACTGGGCCGCGAGGCAGGGGGAGGCGCATTGGGCGCAGCTTTGCACGCGGCGGCGCAAGACGGGGCGCGCGGTGCAGGGGTTTCCGTCGGTGGACCAGCTGCTCCGCGACATGGATGCCGCCGGGGTGACGAAGGCGGTGCTGCTCGGCTGGTATTGGGAGACCCACGCGGCCTGCGTCGCCCAGAATCATTTCTATGCCGACTGCATCCGGGCGCATCCGGACCGGCTGGCGGCCTTTGCGACCGTCCAACCCCAGGCCGGCGCGGTGGCCTTCACGGAAGCCTGCCGCGCGATGGACGACGGACTGGCCGGCTTCGGCGAACTGTCGCCGCACTCGCAGCATTATGGACTGAGTGATCCGGTCTGGCGGCAGATTCTGCGTCTCGCCGCCGAGTGGAAGGTGCCCGTCAACCTGCATGTGACGGATCCGGCCGGTGGAAGCTATCCCGGCCGCGTTGAGACCCCGCTGGAGGATTTCCTGCAACTGGCCCGGGAGTTTCCTGCGACCAATTTCATTCTGGCCCACTGGGGCGGCGGGCTGGCGTGGTCGCCGGAAGTGACGGACCTGCCCAACCTCTGGTTCGACACGGCCGCGTCACCCTTGCTCTACGGTCCAGAGGTATGGACGAAGGCGCCCCCGGGCCGCGTGCTGTTCGGGTCGGATTATCCGCTCGTGCTTTATCCGGGGACGGAGATGGCGCCGTCCGCCGGGGGTCTGCTCAATGAGGCGAGGACCGCCGGCGCGTCCCCGGCCGTGCTCGGGGGCAATGCGGCGCGGTTGCTGGTCCTGGGGTAGGAGCACCTGCCCTCCAGCGACCTGAGAACCGTGGGGGCAACGGCCCCTAGCGTTTCAGCACCCACGGCACCACCGGACTGTCGGCGCGGGGCAAGATGACCTGTATGCCCGTCGTAAGCCCGTCGGGCAATGGCACGGGAATCGTCAGCACCGGCAGCCCGGCGAGGCTGGCGGGGGCGGTGAGGGTCAATATCCGTTTTCTCAATTCGGGGGTGCAGTCGGCCTTGCGCGGGGCGGGGCCGGGCGAAACAGGCAGCAGGAGGTAGTCATGGCTGGTGAAATATTGGCGGAAAGCGTCGCGGACCCTGACCAGGGTTGCGGACGCCTTGGCGAGTTGTTCCGGCGCATAGCGGCCACCGTCGGAGAATCTCTGCCAGATGCTGGGCTCATAATGCTCGCGGTAGGGCGCCAGCCAGTCGCGATGGACCGCGTGGGCCTCGTGCAGGGCTGTGACCGAATAGGCCTCGATGGCGTCCTGGCACGCGGCAAGGAGTGCACGGGCGGTGGCGGGGTCGGCCGGCCGGGCGAGATTCGCGGCGACGCGGTCGCAGGCGGTGGCGGTGGCGGCATCGAAGGGGATGCCCCATGCGCCGCTCGGCAGGTAGCAGCCGCGGGGCTCGTTGGACCCTGTAGGGCCGGCGCTTGTCGCCGGGCCGGCCTGCCGACTAGCGGCAGCCCTGCAAACAATTGCCTCCCACACCGTGAGCATGTCAGTCGCGTTCGCCGTGAACCATCCGACCGTGTCCAGCGTGGGCGACAGGGGCATGGCGTCGGCGATCAGTGCGTCGTTTGGACTGAGACGAAATCCGTGCAGTCCGCAGAACGCCGCCGGCACCCGCACCGATCCGCCGGTGTCGCTGCCGATGGCCAGGGGCACCACGCCCGCCGCCACCAGCGCGGCCGAACCGCTGCTCGATCCGCCGGAGAGGCGGTCGGGGAAATGGGGATGCGCGCAGTCGCCGTAGTGCGCATTGTCACCAAACAGCCCGGCGGCGAATTCCACCAGGTGGGTCTTGCCCGCACAGGCCGCGCCGAGATCGCGCAGACGCCGGACGATCGCGCTGTCTGGTCGCGGCCGGCTGCGGACCTGATCAAGAAAGGTGGAGCCGGCCTGGGTGGGCGCGCCGGCGAGGTCGTAAAGATCCTTGAGGAGGTAAGGAATGCCGTGGAGCGGGTGGAGCGCGTTGACCTCAACGCGGTCAGAACGCCGTGGGGTCACGTCGTTCCACCTTGCCAACTCCTCCGCCAGCTCCTGTTCCGGCCGCTCCCACGCCAGCGCCGCCGTCCGCAGGCTGACCGGCAACGCGGCGATGCGGCGGTGGACTTCGCCCGCAGCCTCCGTCGGTGATAGGGATTGCCACGCAGCGAAGGGCAAAGTGGCTGGCGTTTTTGGCACGTTCGTGTCCATTCGTCTCCACTCATGGAGGCTGATGCACCCATCGTCAATTTTACCTCGCTGCAAAAGCGCTATGGTGACGGCCCGCTTGTGCTTGATGCCCTCAACCTGGCGGTGGCGAAGGATGATTTCATCACCTTCATCGGCCCCAGCGGCTGCGGCAAGTCCACCGTCCTCAAGCTGGTCTCCGGGCTGAGCCCGTGGACGGAAGGGGACTTGAGGGTCATCGGCCTCAAGCCCCGACAGGCGCGCGACCGGCAGGCGTTCATCTTCCAGGATGCCACGCTGCTGCCCTGGCTCACCACGCAGCTGAACGCCGAGCTGCCGCTGCGCCTGCGCGGCGTGGCGCCGGGGCAGCGCGCCGCCCGGGCGCGGGAGATGCTTGAACTGGTCGGGCTCGGCACCGTGCGCGATTATTACCCGCGCCAGCTGTCGGGCGGCATGAAAATGCGCGTCTCCATCGCCCGGGCCCTGACCCTCGCGCCACAGCTGCTCCTGCTCGACGAGCCTTTCGGCGCCCTCGACGAGATGACCCGGAACCGGCTGAACGAGGAACTGCTGGACCTGCGCGCGCAGTCCCCGTTCACCGCGATGTTCGTCACGCACTCGGTGGCCGAGGCGGTCTTTCTGTCCAACCGGATCGTCGTGATGGCGTCCGGTCCCGGGCGGATCCATGCGGAGGTGCGCGTGGAATTTCCCTATCCACGGCAGCCGGAGCTGCGGTCCCGGCCGGAGTTCCAGACGAAGGTCAACGAGGTCTCGCGCCTGCTGCACGAGGTGGAGGCGCCGGTCCACGCATGAAAAAGCTCCCGCCCATTTTCCTCTGGGTCCTGCCGGTGCTGAGCGGCGCGGTGTTCTTCGCGCTGTGGTATGGCGTCCGCGCCGTATCCGGGCTGCAAAGCTGGATTTTGCCCACCCCGGTCGAGATCCTCGAAGCGGCGTGGCGCGAACATGCCCGCCTGCTCGCGGCGGCCGGGCAGTCCGCCCTCGGGGCCCTCGGGGGCTTCGTGCTCGCGGCAACGCTGGGTTTCCTGACGGCGCTGTTGCTCGGCGTCTCGCGCGGGCTGCGGGCGGCGCTGTATCCTTGGCTGCTGATGCTGCAGATGACGCCGGTCATCGTGCTGACGCCGATCATCATGCTTTGGGCCGGGCCCGGCATGCCGGGCATCATCACCATCACGTGGCTCATCAGCTATTTTCCCATCGTCGCCAACTTGACCCAGGGCCTGGTCTCGACCGACATGAACCACGTGGCGCTCTTCCGCATGTGCAACGCCAGCCGCCTGCAGGAGCTTTGGCTGCTGCGCGTGCCCGCGGCCATGCCGTTCTACCTCGCGGGCCTGCGCATCGCGGCGACCCTGGCGCCGATCGGCGCCATCTTCGGCGAATACATGGTGGGCAATTCCTCCGGCGGCACCGGCGGGCTGGGGTTCCTCGTCTACAGCTACAACACCCAGATCAAGATTCCCGCGCTGTTCGCCACGGCGTTGACCAGCTGCCTGCTGGGTTTCATCTTCGTCGCCGCGGTCTCCTGGCTCAACTGGGCCGTGCTCCACAAGTGGCACGATTCGTTCGAGCGGGAGGATCACTGAGATTTTAACCACGAATGAACCCGAATAGACACGAATCAAACAGACGAACCGGGCTGCTTGCCGATGCAATGCGTTGGGTGCTTTGTGTTCATGGGGGTCGATGCCTGGTTGGATTTGCTCTGGTGCTTTTCCTCGCCGGCTGCGGTAAAAAGGTGGAGACGGCGGGTCCGGGCCTCGTCAAGGTGCGCTTCCAGACCGATT
Source organism: Lacunisphaera sp. (assembly GCA_046590295.1). Lineage (GTDB taxonomy): Bacteria > Verrucomicrobiota > Verrucomicrobiia > Opitutales > Opitutaceae > Lacunisphaera. Next base: position 11,274 of record JBKJTZ010000084.1, on the reverse strand, counting down.
GGTTCCCGCAGCCGGAGCACGGCGGCTACTACCAGGCGCTGGCCCGGGGCTTCTATGCTGAGGAAGGGCTCGACGTGACCATCCTCCCCGGCGGACCCAACGCCCAGGTCATGAGTTCCGTCGCGATCGGCCGGGCCGACCTGGGCATGACCAACGGCGACGATGTCATCGTGGCGGTCGCCCGCGGAGTGCCGATCAAGATGGTCGCGGCCGAGATGCAGCGCGACGCGCAGGGGCTGCTCTTTCACGCGGAGAACCCGCTCCGCAGCCTGCAGGATCTCTCGGGCAAGACCATCATGGCCGGTGCGGGCTCCTCCTGGCTGGAAGTCGTGCAGAAGAAGCTCGGCGTGAAGTTCAATCTCATCCCGCTCGTGGGCGACCTGGCGCGGTTCATGAACAACAAGCAGTTTGTCCAACAGTGCTTTGTCACCAACGAGCCGTTCTTCGCCCGGCAGCGCGGGGCCGACGTCGGCGCCATGTTGATCGCCAGCGACACCTATGAGCCCTACCGCGTCATCTTCACGGGCACGGCGCTGCTGACGCAGCATCCCGACGTCGTCGGCCAGTTTGTCCGCGCGAGCCTTCGCGGCTGGACCGACTATCTGACTGGCGACCCGGCTCCGGGCAACGCGCTCATCACCGCCCGGCGCAACGACCTGACACCGGAGTTCATCGCCTTCAGCATCCAGGCCATGAAGGATTTCAAGCTCGTGGCCGGCGACCCGGCGAAGGGCGAAAGCATCGGCCAGCTGACGGCGGCGCGCCTGCAGAAACAGATCCAGATTCTCCAGGAGGTCGGGGTGCTCGACCAGCCGGTGAAGGTGGAGGACGTCGCGACGTTTGAATTTATCCCGAAAGAACCGCCGAAGTGAACCGCGAAGTGCGCGAAGTAACGCGAAGCCAAGGCGGGTTGGCCACAAAAAGGCACGAAGAGTCTGCTGACAAATGAGACTCTCAAGGCGCCTATAGGCGCGCGGTGACCAACCGCCAGCAGGACAAAATGATTTTTATGCTTTTTCGTGGCCAAAATTCCGGAGCCTTGCGGCGAGAGAAATTCTTCCGCAAGATTAGTGTTTATTCGTGCCCATTAGTGGTTACCTCTGCAGGAAATCATCCCATGAACTACGAAGCCAAACTCACCGAACTCGGTCTCAAGCTCCCTAATCCCCCGGCCGTCGCCGGCAGCTACGTGCCCTTTGTGCGCACGGGCAACCTGCTCTACCTCGCGGGCACGATCGCATCCATGAACGGCGAGATGACGCACGTGGGCCAGGTCGGCAAGGAGCAGACCGTGCAGACGGCCTACGAGGCGGCCAAGGTCTGCGCGCTCAACACGCTGGCCAACATCAAGGCCGCCACCGGCAGCCTTGATGCGGTGAAGCAGATCGTGCTGGTGACCGGTTTCGTGAATGCCGTGAGCGGCTTCACCGACAGCCCGGCCTGCATCAACGGCGCTTCGGAACTCTTCGGCCAGGTCTTTGGTGACGCCGGCAAGCACGCGCGGGCCGCCGTCGCCGCCGCCGGTCTGCCCAAAGGCACGACCGTCGAGATCCAGGTGATCGTCGAATTGAAGGGGTAGGGCGGTAGGGGCCGTTGCCCTCAACGGCCCGGAATGTCTGCAGGGCGGGATCACTGATCCCGCCTTTTGTCTTTGGAGGGCTGGCCTCCCGGCCGGCCGCGGTCGGGCAGGAGCCTGACCCTCACCCTCGGGGAACGAGGCGGGAAGGGCGGATTATCCCTGATCCGCCGCGCGCGGCGCGTTAAGGATAACGCGCCCTACCGCCCGGATCACAGCTGCTTGACCAGCACCTTCGAGTTGCGGCCGCTGTCGGCGTAGGCCTTCAGGCGCGACTCGGGCAGCAGGTCCTTGTCGGCGTCCTCGAAGTTGCAGACGGACGTGAAGAAGGTGTAGGCCTGCGTGGAGAGCGCGATGATGCTTTTCGCGCCGCGCTCCTTGGCGATCATGCAGGCGTAATCGACCATTTTCTTGCCGATGCCGCGGTGATGGTAGAAGGGCATGACATAGAGCGAGCCGACCTCGGCGAAGCCGGGCTTGTCCGGATAGAGCAGCAGCGAGACCGAGGCGATGATGTTCTCGTCGATCTCAAAGACAAAGAACTGCTCGATGTTCCGCTCGATGGCCGTCTGGGTGCGGTAAAGGAGCTCCTCGCGCTTCACGGCCTGGCGCGTCAGGTTGTGGATGGCCCGCACGTCGCGCTTGGTCGCCTGGCGGATCTGCTGGTATTCGTTGCCGTGGATGAGCGTGCCGACGCCCTCGTTGGAGAAAATCTCGTTGAGCAGGCCGTCGAGCAGCCGGCCGTCGAGCAGGTGGATGCGCGGGGTGCCGGTTTCCACGGCCTTCACGGCGTGCGCCGCGGTGCTGCGCATGGGCTCGTTGATCGACTCGGGCTTGGTGTCCAGCACCGTGCGGAGCGTGGCCGCGGAGATCTGGTGCTGCAGCTTGCCGTTAACCTCGAGGCCCTCGTGCGGGGTGAGGTAGATGATCTTGGTGGCGTGGAGCGCCTCGGCCAGCTCGGCGGCGAGCAGGTCGGAGTTGATGCGCAACGGCCGGCCGTCGCGGTCGAAGCCGATGGGGTTCACCACGGGAATGACCTGCGACTCGATCAGGTGGTTGAGGAATTCCTTGTCGACGCGGTCGACGCGGCCCGTGAACTGGTGGTCCACCCCCTTGATGATGCCCAGCGGGGCGGCGCGCACGGCGTTGGTCAGGGCGGCCTTCAGGCCGTTTTGGGTCAGGCCCTCGATGACGAGGTGGGTGACGCGGGAGGAGGCGCGGATGGCCAGGTCGAGCGTGGCGGCGTCGGCCGCGCCCGTGCCCTGCACGTCGGTGATGGGTATCTTGCGGGTCTGGGCGAGCTCGGCGATCTGGTGCCCGATGCCGTGGACGATGATGATCTTGATGCCAAGGCTCCGGAGGACGGCGATGTCGGTCAGGATGTTGGCGAAATTCTCGTCGGCCACGATGATGCCGTCGGCGGCAATGACGAAGGTCTGCCCCTGAAAACGGGGGACGTATTTCAGGATGCCGCGCAGGTCGGTGGGCTTGATGTCGGAGCCGTTGCTCATTTTCGGAAATGGTTAATCGGGCATCGTGGCGCGCGCGTCAATGGGGGATTCAACGAACGAAACCTGACGGCTGAGACCTGAAATCTGAAAGTAGGGGCGGCACCGTGGTGCTGCTTCCCACAGGTTTCACGTTTCAGGTTTGGTCTTATCGGATCGTAAACGACCACGCCGCCGCAGGACCCTTCGACACGATGCGCATCTGGTAGCGGCCGGGGGGTAGGTCGGCCGTGGGGAGGCTCACCTGAAAGGTAGGATCGGTCCAGCGGCTCATCAACGCCTTGCCGGGCAGCAGCTCGGTGCTGGGAATGAGGACGAACTCCCGGCCGCGATGAAAAAGCATGAGCTCCCCGACCTGGGTTTTCGACGTCGGCAGGGTGGCGGTGAAGTAGGTTTCGTAGCGGCCGCCACGCGTGACCGTGGCCGGAGCGACGACCCGGTCGATGCTCGCGAGCAGCTTGGGCTGTTCGGCGAAATTGGGCGCAAAATCCGGTCCGAGCCCGATGGCGGCGCGGGTGATGGCGGCCGGGGTGTCGCTGAGGTCGGGCTTTTCCACCGGGCGGCGGGCGTCAACCGGTAGCTTGTGCCAGCCGGCGGCGAGCAGGCGGGACGTGGTGGCGCGGCTGTTCATGTCCTCATAGGGCCGGAAACCGCGGCCGGGCTTGCGGAAATAAAGGTTTACCAGCGTGTAGCCGACGACGAAGACCAAGATCGACGCCATGATCCATTTCATGGACCAGGGCTTCGGGGGCGGTCGGGACGGCGGGGCGGTGGACATGGCCGGCGACACAAGAGCAGCCGGGGTCGGACCTCAAGCGGGTTTACGGTCGCGAATCGTACTCGTTCTCCTACTCGTTCTCTTTCTCCGCTTTGCGATGAGAACGAGAACGACTAGGAGAACGAGTACGAGGCTGGGCGGGCGCGGCAGGAAGGCCCGCCGGTGGGATGCAATTACAATTGCGCCACTGTGGCCGACTTGTTCTCGTCACGGTCTTACATGAAATATTGGTCGCAGACATACATCCCCACGCTCAAGGAAAGCCCGGCCGACGCCGAAATCGCGTCGCACAAACTGCTGCTGCGCGCGGGGCTGGTGCGCAAGCTCGGGGGCGGCCTCTACACCTACATGCCGGCCGGGCTGCGGGCCGTGCAGAAGATCAGCCAGCTCTGCCGCGAGGAGATGGAGCGCGAGGGGGCGATCGAGCTGGCCATGCCGTTCATCCATCCGGTGGACAACTGGACCGACGGCCCGCGCTGGGCCGCGGCGCGCGAGATCATGTATCGCGTCGACCATGCGGGCGCCGGCAAGGGCCGTTCGAAGGAGCCGGAGTTCGTGCTCGGGCCCACCCACGAGGAAGTCATCACCCCGCTGGTGAAGGCCGAGCTCACCAGCTACCGTGACCTGCCCAAGAATTTTTACCAGATCGGCACGAAGTTCCGGAACGAGATCCGCCCGCGCTACGGCCTGATGCGCGCGCGCGAGTTCATCATGAAGGACGCCTACAGCTTCGATGTGGATGACGCGGCGGCCGTCGTGAGCTACAACCGGATGAAGCGCGCCTACACGGCGTTCTTCACGCGCTGCGGCCTGAAGACCATCGCGGTCGAGGCGGACACCGGCGTGATGGGCGGCAATTTCTCGCACGAGTTCATGGTCCCGGCCCCGGTGGGCGACGATGACATCGTGTATTGCGACGAGAGCGGCTACTCGGCCAACCGCGAGAAGGCGACCAGCGGCCTCGTGCCGAAGGACCTCGCTGACGCGGCCCCGGCGGGCGCGCTCGAGGAATTCGCCACGCCCGGGATCGTCACCATCGCGGCGCTCGCCGCGGCGCCCTACCACGCGGCGCCCGACAAACAGTTCAAGACGCTCGTCTACATGGGTGACGGCAAGCCCTTCCTCGTCGTGCTGCGCGGCTGCGACGAGCTCGAGGAGGCCAAGCTTGGCGTGCTGGGCTTCCAGCTCTTCCGGGCGGCCACGCCGGAGGAGATCGAGCCGGTCATGGGGGCCAAGCCCGGCAGCCTCGGCACGGTCCGCGGCACCATCAAGAACCCCGCGGCGCTCGCCGGCATCTACGCCGATCATGCGATCCGCCTCGTCGGCAACGGCACGACCGGCGCCAACAAGGACGGCTTCCATCGGCGCAACGTAAACGTCGCCCGCGACCTCGAGGTCACCCGCTTCGGCGACTTCCGCCGCGTGCGCGAGGGCGAGCCCGACCCAAAGTCCGGGGCACCGCTGAAGCTCGCGCGCGCGATCGAGGTCGGGCATGTCTTCATCCTGGGCACGAAATACTCGGAGAAATTCGGCGCCGTCTACACCGACGACCAGAAGCAGTCGCACCCGATGGTCATGGGCTGCTACGGCATCGGCATCAGCCGCACGCTGCAGGCCGTGATCGAGCAGAGCAATGACGCCGATGGCATCGTCTGGCCGTGGAATGTCGCCCCCTGGCAGGTGCTGGTGGTGAACCTCGATCCGCAGGACGCCGCCGCGACGGAACTCTGCCTGAAGCTCGCCACCCTGGCGGAGGCGGCCGGGGCCGACGTGCTCATCGACGACCGCGCCGAGCGGCCGGGCGTGAAGTTCAAGGACGCCGACCTGATCGGCCTGCCGCTGCGCCTGACCGTGGGAGGGCGCGGCCTGAAGGAGGGCATCTTCGAGTTCAAATGGCGCCACGCAAAGGAAGTGCGCAAGGTGGCAATCGCCGAGGCGGAAAGCGCGGTCGCCCAGGCGGTGCGCGAGGCCGCCGGCCAGGCATGATCGTGGCGCAGACCAAGACCCGTCCCACCCCCATTCCCGCCTCCGCGGCGGCGACCCAGCTGGCGGATGTGTGGCGCGTGGTCGTGCTCAACGACCCGGTGAACCTCATGTCGTATGTCGTCATGGTGTTCAAAAAGGTCCTCGGCTTCGACGAGGCCCGGGCGCGCCGGCACATGCTGGAGGTGCACGAGAAGGGCCGCTCGGTCGTCTGGGCCGGGGTGCGCGAGCAGGCCGAGGCCTACATGTTTACCTTGCAACAGTGGCATCTGACCGCAGTGATCGAGGCGGATGAGACCGCCTGAACCCGGCAACCCCAGCCACTCTGATCCCGCCGCGCGCACGACCGCCAACAGCCTATGAAGCGCGTTGAAGTGAGGCTCAACCTGGAGGCGGTCGCGCCCCTCCTGGACGCGATCAAGGAGGCGGCGGACGACCTGCGCCCGGAACTGGCGGTGACGGCGCCCTTGCCCGACGGGGAGGAGGAGTTTGCCGACGGCTGGAAGCGCGAGCTGCTGGAGGGGCAGAATACCGACATCGGGGCCTTCCTGGCGCTCTTCGACAGCGAATTCTTCACCACGGGCGTGCTGCCGCTCGACCCCACGAACAGCGAGGCGATCCTGCGCGCGTGCGCGGCGGTGCGGCTGCGCCTGTATGCGAAGCACCTTGCGCCTTTCGGCGAGGAGGCGCTGGAGAGCGGCGAGCTGCCGGTCGACGCCATGCCCGAGCCCCAGCGCCGGGCCTTCGCCGCCTATGTTTTCCTGGCCACGCTCCAGGAGCTGATCGTGCAGCACCTCGATCCGACGGTGCTGGAGTGACCCCGGCCGCAGCCGGGGGCGCGGGCGGCCCCGGCCGCGAATTACTTCCGCCCGCGGCCGGCGTTCCTATTTGACGGCGGTGCGGGAGGGCGTAGGGTCGGTCCCGACACCCTGTAGTGTTCGAGGTGCTCCACACAACGCTCTTTGCCTTTGCTATAATTTGGGAACCGCTGACAGGCGGACTGATGCCAGGCCGTAAACCGGAAGGCAGGAGGTCCGTCGGGTGGTGCCCACCTTTAACTTAAAAAGGACATGAGCCCCGGGGCGCACGGCACATATGGGGAGTCACTCTTTACCACCCAATACCATGGAACGACTGCCCTACTACCAACTCCTGCATATCTTCTCACTGATCGTGCTGACCGCGCACACGTTCATGGCGCTGGCCAATCCGGCGCCGGAGAACCGCAAGCGCACGATGATCATCACCGGCATCGCGGCGCTCCTGATGTTTGTCAGCGGCTTTGGCATGCTCACGGTGCAAAAGATCCCGTTCGCGACCGGCTGGGTGGTCGTCAAGCTGTTCTGCTGGCTCGGGCTGACCGCGGTCGCGGGCGTGGCCTACCGCCGGGAAAATCTGCGTGGCATGCTCAGCCTCGGGGCGCTGAGCCTGATCGCGGTAGCGGTGTTCATGGTCTATTTCCGCCCGACCCTCTGAGCGCGGCGGGCGCGTCATGAGCGAACCGCTGTGCGGCCTGTGGATTGACAACGCGGGCCGCGTGCACACCTGCCGGGCGACTCCCGCCGGCGGGCGCTCGGAGCACAGCGAGACCTTCCGCCCGTTCGCCTGGCTGGGGGCCGAGACGCCCCATGAGGGGGTGACTCTCGAGCCGCTGCGGGGGGAGGGCGCCTTCCGCTGGCTGGCGCACGCCGAATCACTCGGCGCCTTCGAGGTGTTTTTCAAGAATGTGCGCGAGGGCGCGGCCATCGACGTGCTCAAGCCTTACGAGAGCCAGTGGCTGCTGCAGCAGCGGGCGCGGCTTTACCAGGACATGAAGTTCGCCGACCTCCGGCGCGGCCAGCTCGACATCGAGACTTCCGCCGAGTCGGGCGGGTTCAGCGACGCGCGCCAGCCCGGCGACCGCGTGCTGGCCATCGGCCTGCAAGCCGGGCCGCGCCGCGAGCTGCTCACGCTGGGGGAGGAGACCGACGCCGGCGAAAAACGCCTGCTGCTCGCCTTCAACGAGCTGCTGCGCGAGCTGGATCCCGACATCATCGAGGGCCACAACATCTTCAAATTCGACCTCGACTACCTCCGCACCCGCGCCAAGCGGCACAAGGTGCCGTGTGCGTGGGGGCGCTTCGGCCTGCCGGCGGAGTTCCGCAGCAGCCGCCTGAAGGTGGCGGAACGCTGGATCGATTTCCCGCGCTGCGACCTGCCCGGGCGCGCGGTGATCGACACCTACCTGCTGGTGCAGCTCTACGACATCACGGCGCGGGAGATGACCGCCTACGGGCTGAAGGAGGTGGCGGTTTATTTCGGCATCACCCCGGAGTCAGGCGAAGGCCGCACCTACCTGCCCGGCGCGCAGATCCAGCAGGCCTTTCGCGACCGGCGGGAGCAGTTTCTCGCCTACCTCGCCGACGACCTCCGCGAGACCAAGGGCCTCGCCGATGTGCTGTTGCCGACCTATTTCGAGCAGGCGCGGGTGTTTCCCCTGCTGCTGCAGGAAGCGGCGCTCCGCGGCACGGCCGGCAAGATCGATCTGCTGTTCCTCGAGGAATACTACCACGCCCGCGCCTGCTGCCCGGCCCCGGTGGCGATCGCGTCCTTCGAGGGCGGCTTCACCCGGAGCTTCCAGGAAGGGGTGTTCAAGCATGTCCTGCACTTCGACGTGGCTTCGCTTTATCCGAGCCTCCTCCTGCAGATCGACCGGCAGCCCCGCAGCGACACCCTCGGGGTTTTCATCCCGATGCTCCGGCACCTGCGCGACTATCGGCTGCAATACAAGCAGCTGGCCAAGTCCGCCGCGACGGCAGCCGAACGCGACGAGGCGCAGGCGCGGCAGGCGACCTTCAAGATTCTGATCAACTCCTTCTACGGCTACCTCGGCTTCTCGGCGGCGCGCTTCGGCGACGGCGAGCTGGCGGCAGAGGTCACGCGACGCGGGCGCGAGCTGCTGCAGGCGCTGATCGAGGAATTCCAGCAGCACGGCTGCATCATCCTCGAGGCCGATACGGACGGTATCTACCTCTCGGCGGAGAAATCTTTCAACCGGCCGGAGGAACTGCTGGCCCTGGTCGGCCGGATCCTTCCCGCGGGCATCGAGCTCGAGCACGATGGGACCTATGACGCGATGTTCTGCTACAAGGCGAAAAACTACGCGCTCGCCGCGGGTGGCGAGGTGACCTTGCGCGGCTCCGCCCTGCGTTCCCGCGGCATCGAGCCGTTTCTCAAGCGACTCTCCGACCAGCTGATCGCCCATTTGCTCGGGGTCTCGCCGGTTTCGCCGGCGGCCGAGATCGCGCTGCTGAGGAAAAGGATCGCGACCCGCGCACAGCCGGTCGCGGACCTCGCCAAGGCCGAGACACTGGGCCAGAATCCCGCGAGCTACGAGCAGCTGATCGCCGGCGGCGGCAAGCCCCGCCGGGCCGCGGCCGAGGTGGCGCTGCAGATGAACCCGCGCCCGCGCATGGGTGAACGCGTGAGCTATTACATCGCCCCGAAGGCCAAGGGCCAGACCGCCGACTGGCAGCGCGCTCGTCCGCTCGCCGCCTTTGATGCGGACTTGTCGCCATACGCGCCCGACTATTATCTCGTAAAAATCGACGACTGGGTTGAACGATATGGACGTTTTCTTGGGATTAAGCCACAAACCAATCAACAGGAAATGAACCTCTGATGATTCGCACCCGAATTTGCCTTTATATCCTGCTGCTGGCCCCGCTGCTGACATATTATCAGACTGTCTTTCATGGTTTCGGGTTTCGGTCAGACTATACCCACCTGCGCGAGGCCCGCGAGGAGCCCGGCAAACTCGTCAAGTTCACGGCCTCAAACGGCCGGCCGCTCTACGGCGCGCTGCTCGAGACTTCCTACGCCGAGACCGGCGACGTGAGCAACCTGCCTTGGCTGCGCCTGACCACGGTCGCGCTGCTGACCGTGTTGGGGCTGGGCGTCTGGCGGCAACTTTACCAGTCGGGGTGGACCGAGATCCAGGCGGCGGCCATCGGCTTGGGCGTGGTGCTGCTGCCCGCGGCGCAGGTCACGGTCGGCTGGGCGGCCTGCTGGCCGCAGGTGCTGGCGCTGCTCCTGGCCCTGGCGGGCTTTTCGGCCATTGAGACGGAGTTGGAACGCGGCGGGATGAAACGAATCGTGGCCCTCGTCGGCGGCGGCATGATCTACATGCTGGCGGGCCTGATTTACCAGTCCAATGTCCTCTTCGCCCTCGTGCCCATCGCCGCCGTGTTGCTGGTCCGCGGTGGTCGCGAGATGATGTCCGACCAACACTGGCTGACGATGCACCTGGCCACCCTGCTCGCGGGGCTGGTGGGCAGCTACCTGATAGTGAAATCCCTCTTCAGCAACGGCGTATTTCAGGAGTCCGTCCGGATGCAGCTGGAAGGCGATGTGCTCGGCAAGCTCGTCTGGTTTGTCTGGCAGCCTCTGCCCAATGCCCTTGCCCTCTACCGACTGCGCGACAGTTTTGATCCGGCGGCCTGGCAGTTCTGGAGCATGGTGGCCCTGACGTTGCTGCTCATCGGACTGGGCGTGAAGAGCGCGACCAAGGAAACGCCGAAAATCAAGTGGCAGGTCTGCCTGGTGGTGCTCCCGTTTCTCGCCCATGGCGTCAGCCTCATGGCGGCGGAACGCGCGACCGGCTATCGGACGACTTTTGCGTTGTCGGGCTTGGTGCTGGTTTTGGTGATGTTTGCGCTCCGGAGCATGCTCGCCGCCGGCTGGATCAAGCAGTGGATGCACTATACCGCCTTGGGGCTATTCACCGTCGGGACTGTTCTATCCGCCAGCCACAACGCCTTCTCCCTCCTGGCCGAGCCTCAGGGCTATGAGTGGGACACGGTCCTCTCTCCGGTGATGCGCACCACTTTCAAGGGCCCCACCAAGGTCTATATCATCACCGACACGCTGGCCGACCGCTCGACCAACTCCTATTACGCCGATGAATTCGGCTCGGTCTCCGGCGATACGGAAGCGGTGGCGATGGCGATGTTTCGTTGCGCGGTGCGCGAGCGGCTCGGTCCCAACTTGCCGAAGGCGGTCAGCTTCACCATCACGGTTGGCCGGGAGTCCCCGGCGTCCGGGGCGCATGATCTTGTCATCGACATGCGCAAGCTGAGCAAGTGGCGGGTGCAATAGCGCGAAGGATGTTGCAGGCGGCACCGGTTCCCGCCGGTAAGGCCACCTGATCGACGGCAACAGCCCTGGGGAGTTGAGGTGGAACGGCCTGACCTCAGGACGTTGTTCAAGATAAGCGCGCCGGGGTCGGCGGGCTCCACCTTGGGCAGAACGGCTACGGAAAAATTTAGACCGCCTTATACCAACGTCCCTTTTGTTTTGGACTTTGCGGTGCCTGAGCCGGTAGGGGCGGTTGCCCTCAACCGCCCTCGGTGAGACCAGGGCCGTTGAGGGCAACGGCCCCTACCTAAAGC
>JBKJTZ010000074.1:0-13837 GCA_046590295.1 Lacunisphaera sp. | reverse complement strand
ATGATCTTGCCCAGGGTCGTGAGGTCGGGGGTGATATTCTCCAGCTCCTGCACGCCACCCCGCGCGAGCCGGAAGCCGGTCATGACCTCGTCGAAGATGAGCAGCGCGCCGTGCTGCACGGTGATTTTACGGAGATAGGCCAGGTAACCGGCCGCGGGCTTGATGAAGCCGACGTTGCCGCAATAAGGCTCGACGATGATGCAGGCGATGGCGTCCGGATTCGCCGCGAAGGCGGCATCGAGCGCGGCGGGGTCGTTATAGGGCAGGACGATGGTTTCCCGCGCAAACGAGGCGGGCACGCCGGCACTGTCGGGATTGCCGTGGGTGAGGGCGCCCGAGCCGGCCTTGATGAGCAGCGAGTCGCTGTGACCGTGGTAGCAGCCGGCGAACTTGATGATCTTGTCGCGCTTGGTGAAGCCCCGCGCCAGCCGGATGGCCGACATGGTGGCCTCGGTGCCGCTGTTGCACAGGCGGACCTTCTGGATCGACGGAAAGAACTTCACGATGAGCTCGGCCATTTCCACCTCGGAGGGATTCGGCGTGCCAAACGAGGTGCCGCGATCCAGCGCGGCCGCGATGGCGGCCTTGATGCGCGGGTGGTTGTGCCCGTGGATTGCCGGGCCCCAGGTGCAGACGAAGTCGATCAGCTCGTGGCCATCAGCCGTGGTGAGCATGGCGCCCTGGGCTGACTGCGTGAAAAACGGCGTGCCGCCAACCGAGCGGAAGGCGCGGACGGGAGAGTTGACGCCGCCGGGGATGAGCTGCTGGGCGCGGGCGAAGAGGGATTCGGAGGAATTCATTTTATAGGACCTATAGGGCCCATGAGACATATAGGGCCTATATTGGGTGTGGCGTTTCAGCTGACATACTTCTGCACGATCGGGATCCGGCGGCCGACGCCGAAGGCGAGCGAGGTGATCTTCAGGCCGGGGGCGGCCTGCTTGCGTTTGTATTCGTTGAGGTCGACCTTCCGGGCGATGTCGTCGACCACGGCCGCGGCGTAACCGGCGGCCACCAGGTCGCGGCGCGAGAGTCCTTCCTCGACGTAACCCCGGAGAATGGCGTCAAGCAATTCGTAGGGCGGCAGGCTGTCCTGGTCCGTCTGGTCCGGGCGCAGCTCGGCGCTGGGCGCCTTGTCGATCGAGTTGGCGGGAATGATCTCCTGGTCGCGGTTGATCCAGCGGGCGAGCGCGTAGACCTGCGTCTTGTACACGTCGCTGATGACGGCCAGGCCGCCGCACATGTCGCCGTAGAGCGTGCAGTAGCCGACGGCGAGCTCGCTTTTGTTGCCGGTGGTGAGGAGGAGCGCACCAAATTTGTTCGAGATGGCCATCAGCAGCAGGCCGCGGGCCCGGGCCTGGATGTTTTCCTCGGCGATGTCGCGCGGCCGGCCGGCGAAGAGCGGGGCGAGGGTCTTTTCGCCAGAGGCGACCACGTCCGCGATGGCGAGCGTGTGGTATTCGAGGCCAAGGTTTCTCGCGACGGCGACGGCGTCGTCGCGGCTGTGCTGGCTGGATATGACCGAGGGCAGGCTGACGCCAGTAACGTTGGCCGCGCCCAGGGCCTCCGCGGCGATGACCGCGGTGAGGGCGGAGTCGATGCCACCCGAGAGACCGAGCAGGGCCTTCTTGAAACCGGTCTTCCGGGCATAATCGCGCACGCCGAGGACCAGCCCGTCATAGATGTCGGCGAGGTCGGGCTGTTCATAGGTCGGATGCCGGTAGGGCGAAACCTCCGGATGAGCCGTGGGCGCAGGATGGCTCGTCGGGACGACCCGCCCAACCTCGATCACCCGCAGCTCCTCCCGGAAGGCGGCGAGGCCGCCGAGCATCCCGCCCTGTGCATCGCAAACGACGCTGCGGCCGTCGAACAAGAGCTCGTCGTTGCCGCCGATCGCGTTGACGTAGACCACCGGGCAGCCGAGCTGGCGGGCCGTGTCGGCCACGAGCTTGTGGCGGACGCCGCCCTTGCCGTGGTTCCACGGGCTGGCGGAAAGGTTGACCATCAGATCGCAGCGCGCCTTGGCCAGCTGCTCGACCGGCTCCACGCCGTTGTAGAGCCGCCGTGTCGAGATCATGGCGTGCGTCCAGATGTCCTCACAGATCGTCACGCCGATGCGCTGGCCGCCAAGTTCGATCACGAGCGGAGCGTCGGCTGGCTCGAAATAGCGGTCTTCGTCAAAGACATCGTAGGTTGGCAGGAGGCACTTGCGGGCGGAGGCCGTGATGCGGCCTGACTGGCAAAAAGCGGCGGCATTGTAGGCCGGACGGCCGGTGCCGGTGGCATTGGTCTCGGTGTAGCCGATGAGCGCCGGCACCAGTCCGATCTGGGCGGCAATTTCCCGGGTGGCCTGCTCAACGTCGGAGACGAACCGCTTTCGGAACAACAGGTCGCGCGGCGGATAGCCGCAGACCACCAGTTCAGGGAAGACCACCAGCTCGGCGCCTTGGGCGACCAAGGCGAGGTAGGCGGCGAGGATGAGCCGGGAATTGCCGGCGAGGTCGCCGACGATGGGGTTGATCTGGGCCAGGCCGATACGCATGAGAGGACGCAGACCTTGAGTGCAAAACGCTGGACTGCAACCCCAAGCCGTGAAATGGCAAGTTGTAGGGTGGGATCTCCGTATCCCGCCTTCGGGTGCGACGCCCGAGTGCGAGGCAGGATACGGAGATCCCGCCCTAAAGTCAGAATCCACTAGCCCCGTTCCTAATTTCCCGCCTACTGTGCCGGCCATGTCCACCGTGCCGGCCCACCGCCTGATCCTCGCCTCCGCCTCCCCGCGGCGCAAAGAGCTGCTGGCGTCGCTGGGGGTGGCGTTTGAGATCATCACCGCAGAGGTCACGGAACACGAGGCCCCCGACGCCGATCCGCGCGAGATGGTGCGGCACAACGCCGCCCTCAAGGCCGACTGGGTGGCCGCCCGCCACCCTGCGGCCACCGTCATCGGGGCGGACACCACGGTTTTCCTCGACCGCTCCGTGTTGAACAAGCCCCGCGATGCCACCGAGGCCCGGGCCATGCTGCGCCGGCTCAGCGGAAGGACCCATACCGTCTTCACCGGCCTGGCGGTGCGGCGCCGGGCCGACGGCCTGAGGCTCGACGGCGGCGTGGCCAGCGAGGTGACTTTCAAGACACTGGACGACACCATGATCGAGCACTACCTGCAGCGCGTCCACACCCTCGACAAGGCCGGGGGCTATGCCATCCAGGAGCACGGCGACCTCATCGTGGCGGGCTATACCGGGTCGCTGACAAATATTGTGGGGTTGCCGGTGGAAGAAATGAAACAACTTTTGACTCAAGCGGGTCTGGGACGTTGATATCCACCCTGTGCTCGCCCAGACCACCAACCTGAATCCGCCCCCGGCGGATGTCCCCGAGCGGGACAAGACCGACCGCTCCATCGCCATTGGCGCGGGGTGCACGCTGCTGTTCCATATCCTGCTCGTCTGGCTGTCGCCGAATTTCGCCTTCGAAAAGTTCTCGGGTGTCCACAGCGGCATCTCGGTCAACAACGCCAACCGCGGCAAGACCTTCGACTTCGAGCTCGCCCCGGGCACGTTCAAGGAGAGGGAAAAGGATCCCTTCCGTTTCGTGGAGACCAACTCCGCCGCGCCCGAGAACGTCCCGGACAAGACGACCAATTTCAGCAACCGCAACCAGCAGTCCGCCCAGGAGGTCGCCGCCTTGGAAAAGGACCCGGAGAACCGGCCGAGCGTGCAGGGGCAGGACGAAATCAAGAGCGACACCATTGTCTCCGGCAACATGGCCCCGCCGCAGCTGAGCCCGGCCCCGACCCCCGAGGTGACCAAGGATGAGGCCCAGGAACGGGTCGAACAGAAGGCGCGCGCCGAGTTGGTGCCGTTGGACGGCATGGAAAAATTCGAGGGCAAGGCCGAGGACGGCATCGCCAGCAATATCTCGAAAAGCAAGTCACCCACCAACCGGGCGGACCAGGCGGAGCAGGGCGCGCCGAACGCGACCGACCCGACCGGTGGGCTCGTGGCGGTGACCGCCACCAGCCAGGCGCAGCCGAAGGAGCGCCCGCGGCTGTCCTCCACGTCGCTCAACCGCTCGAGCATCCTGACCAACCGGGCCGCCGGCGTGACCAACATCGGCGTGGTCGGCAGGGACGCGCGCTGGAGCGAATACGGCGAATACCTTAACACCCTGATCGAGATCGTGCAGGCCCAGTGGTACAAGATCCTGAATGAAAGCCGCGTCTCCCCGCCGCGCGGCTCGCACGTCGTCGTCACCTTCCGCATCAGCTCCAAGGGGGAGACCGAGATCGTCAAGGTGGAGGACACCAACGCCGGCCGGCAGGGCGTCTTCTCCTGTCAGAACGCCATCACCTATCCGCAGCCCTACGGGAAATGGTCCGAGGCCATGATCGCCGTGCTGGGCAACTCGCAGGAGCTCACCTTCAGTTTCCATTACCAGTGAGTGCGCTGCCCGGAGACTTCTGGGAGACGCTGCCGCTCAACGCCGGGGTGGTGCTGCTCGGGCGCGACGCCAACGGCCTGGCTGCCTTCGACAAGCCCGCCGGTGTGCTCTCACATGCCAACGGCTCGGAGGACGAGGCCCGCGCGCTGCTGACCTGCCGCTACGACAAGGAAAAGCAGTGCTTCATCTGGCGCGGGGCCGACGATGCGGAGCGGCACCTGTGGCTGCTCAACCGCCTCGATTCCGCCACCTCCGGCGTGATCCTCGCCGCCGCCAGTGAGAAAGTAGCGCTCGCCGTCCGCGACCATTACGCGAAGAAACAGGTGAACAAGGTCTACCAGGCATTGGTGTTCGGCCAGCCCCAGATCAATTTCGCGCACTGGCATGACCTCCTCGCCGTGCAGAAGGGTGGGGCCCGGATCCGCACGTCGCTCGTTGGCAATGTGCCGGCCGAGACACGCTTCCAGCTCGTGAAGCACACGCAAAAGGCGTTCTCGACCTCGCTCATCCGGCTCGAGCCCCGCACGGGCCGCAGCCACCAACTGCGCGTGCAATGCGCCAAGCGCCGGCTGCCCATCATCGGCGACCAGACCTACGGCGATTTCGGCCTCAACCGGTCCTTTGCGAAGACGAACAAGACGAAGCGGCTCTTCCTGCACTCGCTGGAGACGAGTTTCACCTACGAGTTCGCCGGGAAGAAGTGGCCCTTCAAGGCCAGCGCGCCGCTGCCGAAGGAGTTTCTGACGGGGTATTGAGGGGGGGCGGTCGGCCGGGAGGCCCGACCCTCCAGAAGGCGTCGGTCGCATGGTGGAGGGTCGGTCTCCTGCCCGACCGCTTCAGCGATGCCAGCGCAATAGATTCAACTCTCCCTGATACGGCCAGTCATCGGTTTCGGTTACCAACCCGGCCCGCACCGGATTGTTGCGCACGTAGTCCCATTTGGCTGAGTAACCATCGTGCTGCCGAAGCTGGGTGTCCCAGAAATCCGTCTGCCAAAATTCACCCTCTGCCGAACCCGTGGTCTTTGACACGGACGCTTTCCAGTAGCGAATCCAGTTTGCGAGTGGCTTGGCCGTTATGTCGCCCGGCGAGCAGAAAAGATGCAAGTGATCCGGCATGATAACATAGCGGCCGACCAACCAGTGAGTCGCCTCTGCCCACGCGGCCCGCAAAATAGCATGTGTGTTGGCATTGGCTAGGATGGGTTGCCGGTTCTTGGTGCCGACAGTCACGAAAACGATGGTCGCACGGTTACCCGGTTCGACGGGGCCTGCATGGGCGGGGCGCCTGCGTTGCGGAAGAGCAGAGCTGGGGGTGTCTTCGGGCATTTATTTCGGTCGGTCTGGAGACCGACCCTCCAAGTTTGGCCCGGATCGTGCCTAGTGGAGGGCTGGTCTCCTGACCAGCCGCTTCTTCCCCCCCCTACAGCAAATCCATCTGCGCGTCATCCGCCGGTGCCACGGTGATCTTTTTCTTCGGCTTGGCGGCCGGCACGGCGGGGAGCGTGACGCTCACATCGTCGGACTCCAGATTTTCCAGAATGGTCTTGGCGCGCTCGATCACGCTCAGCGGCAGACCGGCGAGGCGGGCGACCTGGATGCCGTAGCTGCGGTCGGCGGCGCCGGGCACGACGCGGCGGACGAAGACGATGTCATCGTTCCATTCCTTCACCGCCACGGAGTAGTTCTTCAGCCGGGGCAGGTGCTTCTCCAATTGCGTCAGCTCCTGGTAGTGGGTGGCGAAGAGCGTGCGCGGGCCGCGCTCGGGGGCGCGGTGCAGGTGCTCGACCACGGCCCATGCGATGCTCAGCCCGTCGTAGGTCGAGGTGCCGCGGCCGATCTCGTCGAGGATGATGAGCGAGCGATCGGTGGTGTTGTTGAGGATGTTGGCCGTCTCGTTCATCTCGACCATGAAGGTCGAGTTGCCGCGCGCGAGATCGTCGTTCGCACCCACGCGCGAGAAGATGCGGTCGACGAGGCCGAGCCGGCAGGCCTTGGCCGGCACCCAGCAGCCGACCTGCGCCAGCAGGGTGATGAGCGCGACCTGCCGGATGTAGGTGGACTTGCCGGCCATGTTGGGCCCGGTGAGGAGAAGAATCTGCGCCGCGGTAGCGGAGAGCGCGGTGTCGTTGGGCACGAAGCTGTGGCTGCCCGCAAGGCCAAGCCGCTCCTGCTTCATCATCTGCTCGACGACGGGATGGCGTCCGTCGGTGATGTCGAGTTCCTCGCCCTCGTCGATCACCGGCCGGCAATAATCCCACTCGCGCGCCAGCACGGCCCAGCCGGCCAGCACGTCGAGCTCGGCCAGGGCGTCGGCCGTGCGGCTGAGGCTGACCGACTCGTCCAGCACGGCGGCGACCAACCGGCCGAACAGCTCGAGTTCGCGGGCGAGGGAGTTTTCCTCGGCGGAGAATATCTCCTTCTCCTTCTGCTTGAGCTCCTCGGTCACATAGCGCTCGCCGCCGACGGTCGTCTGCTTGCGGATGTAGTCGGCGGGCACGCTGGCGAGGTTGGCCTTGGTGACCTCGATGTAATACCCGAAGACGGAGGTGTAGCGGACCTTGAGGCTCTTGATGCCGGTGCGTTCCTGCTCCTTGCGCTCCAGTGTGGCGAGCCACGTCTTGTTGCCCGAGGTGAGGTCGCGCAGGCGGTCCAGTTCGGCGTCGTGGCCGGCGCGGATGTAGTTTCCGTCCTGCAGGTCGTTCGGCAGCTCGTCGGCCAGGCCCTCGGCGAGCAGGGTCCGGAGGTCGGGCAGGTCGGTCACGCGTGGGCCGAGCGCCGTCAGGCCCGGGGACCCGAAACCACCGAGCACCGCCTGGAGGTCGGGAATCTGCGCTAGGGTATCCTTCACGCCGCCGAGTTCGCGCGGATTGCGCAGGCGGTTCTGCAGGCGGCCGAGGATGCGCGGGATGTCGCGGACCTTGTTGAGCAGCTCGCGCAGGTCCGCCAGCGGTCCGGGCGCCGCGAGCAGTTCGCCGACGATGGCTTGCCGGCGCTGGATCTCGGGCAGATCCAAGGTGGGTGCGGCCAGCCAGCGCTCGAGCAGGCGGGAGCCGGCCGCCGTCGTGCTGCGGTCGATGGCGCCGAGCAGGGAGGCTTCGCGGGTGCCGCGCGTGGAGGCGAAAATCTCGAGGTTGCGCAAAGTGGCCGGGTCGAGCAGCAGCGTGCGGGCGCTGCGGTATTCCTGGAGCGAACGCAGGTTCTCGGGCTTGGCGCAGAGGTTCTCCGTCGCGTAATGCACAACCGCGCCCGCCGCCCCGAGGGCGGGGTGGGTGTTGGCGAGGCCAAAACCCTGCAGGTTCAGGACGCCGAGGGCATCCATCACGGTCTGGGCGCCGCTGGCGGTCTCGAAATGATAACCCGGCAGTTCGGAGCACAAGCGCGGGGCGCAGAACTGGTGCAGCGCATGGACCTCGTGCTGCTCGTGCGGAGCCGCCTGCCACCTGGCCAGGTCGCCCTCGATGAGCACGAGCTCGGCGGGGTCGAGGGCCGTAAGCACGGGCAGCAGGTTTCCTAGATGGGCATCGGACGCGACGCGGAACTCGCCGGTGGACAGATCGAGCCACGCGGCGTGCAGGCCGGCCTTGTCGAGGGACAGGGCGCAGAGATAATGGTTCTTCGCGGCGTCGAGCTGATTGGCGGAGAGAGTCGTGCCGGGCGAAAGGATCCGCGTCAGCTGGCGCTTCACGAGTCTGCCCGCCACGGCGGCCTCGGCCTGGTCGCAGATGGCGACCTTCTTGCCGGCGGCGAGGAGCTTGCTGACGTAGTTGTCGGCCGCGTGATGGGGGATGCCCGCCATCGGGGTCGTCTGGCGCTTGGTCAGCGTGATCCCAAGCAGACGCGCGCCAATCTCGGCGTCCTCGAAGAACATCTCGTAAAAATCCCCGAGCCGGAAGAGCAGCAGCGTATTCGCCGGGAGGCCGCGCTTGACCTCGAAATATTGTTGCATCATCGGGGTCATATAGTTACGTTACTTTATACCCGCCTCTTATACCCACACAATTAACCAGACGAACCGACGCCGACGTTTCTCCAAATCCCTGCCCCGATGAAGACTCCAACTCCACTTTGGCAACCAGCCGGTCCCGAAGGTCTCTACCTGAACTCGCAGTCGGGAACGTATTACACGCGTTACCGGATGAATGGGACTCGCACATTTCGGTCATTGAAGACGAAAGTTTTCACCGTCGCAAAGCTCAAACACGCCAAACATCACGTGGACGTGGAGAAGGACCGCCAGCGGGGCGCCCGTTTGGATGGTGATTTCCACACTCTTGGCGGTCTGCTGGCCGAAATGAAGCTTCGCCTTGCCGAGACTCCGGTCGCTGAGAATACGGCGGTCTCCCGTAACAATCAAATTCAGCGTCTCCAGACCAATTGGCAGCGTGGGGATTTCGCAACTTATCGCGCACGCCATGTCACGGCCGACGTTGTAGCCGAACTGAGAGATCACCTCCTGCATCGAGCCGCTTGGAAATGGAAATTCCAGAAGAAGGGCGAGCCTCGCGGCTACAAGACCCCCGTCGTCAACCAGACGCTCTGGGTTCTGCGCGTCCTGCTCGATATTGGGGTCGAAAAGCTGGTGCTGATCGAAAATCCGTTCGCCATCTCGTCCACGCTCCGCGGCAGCCTGTTCGCAAAGGGCCGGCTGGCGCGTGGCCAACGCGAGGCCGGCAGCGCTCGCCTCCAACTGCCCGACCGGGCTGACATGCTGCGCATCTTCGCGGAAATGCGCCGCGTGCCAGAAGGCGCGGAAGGATTCGGCGCCAACCCGAAGCAGCGAGTTTATTTGCAGACGGTGGCTGACGAGATGGCCGACCATGCCGAACTCCTGGCCTATTCCGGCATGCGCAAGGAGGAGGCCACCGCGTCGACCGTCGGGGACGACCGGGGTGACGAATTCAAAATCTGGGGCACCAAGTCCGAATCCGCCGAACGCACCATTCCCGTGAATCCGGCGCTGCGGGCGGTGCTGGATCGCATCAAGAACCGCCGGGTCGGTCCGAAGACGAAACTTGTTATGACCGCAGAACCTCGGACCGCGATGCGCCGCGCCTGCACGCGCCTGGGCCTGCCGATGCTGCGCAATCACGACCTGCGCCATTACTTCGCGTCCGTGTGCATCGCCAGCGGCGTGGACATCCCGACGGTCTCCCGGTGGCTGGGCCACGCCGACGGCGGCGCGCTCGCCATGAAGACCTACGGGCATCTCCAGAAAGACCACAGCCAGGCCGCCGCGAAGAAAGTAGATTTCAGCGCGCTGCCGGACTCCAAATCCAGCGTCGCATAGGGCGCGGGGCTCACGGGGGTGGAACTTCAATTGCGCCCGCATCGTTGTTCGATGGACCGGCGCGTCACGAGCACCCGGCGGGTGCCCGCGAGCCGTTGCAGGCGCCCCGTGACCAGTTCAGCATAAAGCGTCGTGCGCGAGATGCCGCCCAACAGGTAGCGGGCGGTCTTTTCATCGTAAGCCTCAGGCAGCGGGGGAGGGCATTCGCCGGTGAGAGCGACCGCTTCACCTTCAATGCCCACGCCCCACTTGGCTGCGAGCAGCTTCGCCTCCGCCATGTCCCGGGCCTCGAGGACGACCCGGCGAATTTCCCCGCCGGCAACGTAGATCCCCGAGAATTTCCTGAGCGCGGTGGCGCCATCCAGGACGGGCGCCGTGCCATTGTGCATGCTCACCTCTGCAGCGCTCCGTTTCTCGCCGACGACGTTTCCCGGGTCGTCACAGGCCCATCCGCGGCCCCTGACGCGGCGGAGGAGGGGTGGGAGAAAACAGCGACTGGGTCGGCCGGTTTTGCGGGCCCCCATCCATTTCGCGAGCGGCCGCAACGATGCGCTCGCTCGCGCGGGTGAAGATCTCGCGGTAGATTTCCGGCACGTGGGCGCGCCGGGCCGCGGCCGCAACCACCTCGCCCGTGAGGTGGGTTCCGGTCACCTCGTGATGCAGCCGCAGCATGCTCCGGACGTCCGCCAGGTCCTGCACGTCGCCGCGGCCCATCTTGGAAACCAGCAGGTCGAGCATCCGGGGGCGTTGCAGGTTGAGCTTGGTCATCCCCTCATGGTGCAATGGGATGAGGTGCTGTTTCCATTCGGGGGTCAGCACGACGTCGCACTCCGGGAAAATATGCGTGATATAGAGGCCCTGCCGCTCCAACTCGCGGTTGGTTTTCTCCACGGCCTGCCAGAATCCCTTGTCGGCATCGACGCGCAGTTCCCGCTCCTTGGGGATGATGATGTCCACGTCGTTCGTGGAGCGCCCCGCCAGCCGGGTGGTGAACTTGCGGTCGAGCAGAAGCGCCGCCGCTCCGAAGACGACCACCTCAGTAGGTTGCGTCAGGTGCCGATTGAGTGTTTCCGCTATCGTTTGCGCCGCGTTCATCGCTGATAAGCGGTGCGCAGCCACGTCCGGACCGGCCCCTGATTAGGGCCGCTGCGGCGGGTTTCCGCGACCAGGCGGGATACCCCCGGCAGGAAGTCTAATTCCTCGCTGGCCGCCTTGGGCAGCGCCACCAGCACCCCTTGCCAGAAATCAGGATGCTGGTCCGCTTGCAGGCCCAAGCGTGCGATATGGGCTACACGCCCGGTAACCTGAAGATCCCTGGCTGCCGCCGCGATTAGCTGGGGGACATTGCCAAGGTCACTGAGGACCATCGTGCCACAACGGGCGGCCTGAAAGGTTTCCGCGTCCTTCGGCCCACGCAGCAGGGCGCAACCAAGGATTTCATGGGGCAGCCACGCCAGGTTGCGGGGAGCCAAGTCCGGCCACAGGGAAGCATAGTAGCCGCACCCCCGGTCGACGGCTGCGGCCACCAGTTCCGACCGCGACAATCCGACCGCCTTGGCGCAGGCCTGTCCAAATTTCGCATCCAATCCACTGGGTGCGGCGAGAACAGCGGACTTGATCTTGGTCGGCATGGCGAAACGAGCAGCGGCTCGCGGCCAAGCTAACCGGGCCGCGCGTTTGCGCGAATCCTTTTTCACCGCCGATTTAGGGAGAGGCTGAGCTATCATTACGGCTACGGTGCCGTTTCTGGCCGCGGAGATACAGTTCCGACAGCGAACACGGACACGCTGAGTGTTCGCTCATGGCTCGTATCTATGGCCGGGGCTGGGGCGGACGGAGCCCCAGCTAGGCGTGCCGGCCCCGAGGCCGGACACGTCGTGGTAGCGCATCGGGAGCCGATGCGCGGAGCTCCGGCGACTCCCCATAGCGGTCCACCCACTGCACCAACCAGCCCCGTCACCAGCAAAAAAGAACCGGCGACTACAGGCTAAGGCCACGGGCAACCACGGTTGATCCCCACGGAGTTCAATTCTTGGCCGCCTTGACCGGTGACCCGGGCGGTAGTTGCCACAGAATAAACCACGCTGCCTGTGGGCCGGTGGCTGGCGGCATTCCGCCTTATCCGGGCGAGCGCGGGTGGTCGGGACCGGACGCGCCCGCCGGAGCCGCAGGCGGAGCGGGCGCGAGCGTCAGCGTGCCGGGGCCCGACCTGCCGCGCTTCGTCCCGGAACCCGCCCGGCCCGTCGAAAGAACACGCGCCCCGCGCGGCGGAGCGCAGACGACGCCGGCCTGGGCGGGTGTTCCGGGGCCGGCCAACCGCCGACTGGCAAATATCCCATCTTGGTGTAGCTTTACAGTTCTGTGGAATTAACCCTGCCCCCAGGCTTTGCTTCCTGGTCCGAGGTCATCACCGACTCGGCGGTAAGCCGCGCTTTCCCGGGACGAAGTATGCCACCGTGTCTTGCAGACTGCCCTGCACTGGCCGCCCCCTTGGTGCGCGAACTGAGCGGGGAGGTAAGGAACCGGCTTTTCACCCGGCGCGTAACCGCCGCCCGTCTTTTGGAAGCGCAACTGACCGAGCCCGCCTTTGATCGAGCCGGCGGCGAAGATTACCACCGGCTGTGCGAAGCTTTGGAAGCAACCCAAGCGCGGTTCTTCGCCGTTTATACCGGGAATCTCGACTCGCCTGAGCGGTTGGCACGACAAAAGGAGATGGTGCGGGCGCAAGCCGACTTCGAGCGGACCCGCCGCCACTACGCACCCACGGTGCAGACTGCCGTGGCTGAATCCTTGCGCAAGCACTGGTCGGTTCATCCAATGGCCCAGGTGCCGGATACGATCTTCGCGGACGTTGCACTTTCTTCTCCGGCCTCGCGGCTGGCCCGCATTCATCCGGTTTGGTGGGGCCGGTTTTTCGGTCGGATGCAGGCGCTGCATGCGCAAGGTCATCCCGCCCACGGCGAACTTTTAGATGTGCTCGGCCACCTGCGCACCAACACCGGCAACTGCACCATCGAGGGGGCGGTCTACGAATGGCGCAAGACGCGCAACCAGCACTGGGGCTGGTATCGCAAGGAAAACCACCGGATGATTGCCCGGCGGACGCTGGCAAAGGCTGAGAAACTCCCTACGTGGTATCAGCGCTGGGCGCCGGGGTTTCTTGAGGACCGTGCCGAACAGCAAAGACTGCATACCCTGCTGGCCAAGTATCTCGCTGCGGCCGATCCGTGGCGTATGCCGGCTGAGCAATCGCCTGCGGGTCTGCTCGACGGACTGCATGGGCGGAACTGAGGCAGGCGAACACTCCGCCTGACAAACGCACACACGAACGGCTAGTGTTCGCTGCCAGTGCTACCCGATGTCGCCCATTTGGTTCATCCTGTCGGCATGTCCTCGTGTGCCGGCAATAGACTTTCCGCTGTAGCGTGGGTGGCCGCCCGCCTGCGCCGCGCTTTGCGCCTTGGCGCGACGCCTGTCTCGCGGACGAACCAACGCCGCAGCGTTTCTTTGCCGATCATCACGTCGCAGGCGCATAGCGCCAGGGCCAGGGTCTCGATCGATTCGCCCGTCTGGCGAAGCCGGAGCAATTCATCGCGATGCGGTGCCAATTGGGCGGTGGCGTGGTTGCGCGGGTGGCGCACTTGGGTCACGGCATCGGCGAGCGTGCGTGGGGGTAGGGTGGCGAGCGGTGAGTGGTTGGGGAGTAGATGGGGCATGATTGGGTCACAGTATGCGCGATGCGCGGGTAGCGCAAAGGCCACGGTCTGGTTTCAGTCTAAGCCGCCAGGCTTGGACGTTGGTGTCTTCCCTTATTCTTTTCATTTTATTTTTGTAAGCGGATTCGTTCCTTTCGTTGGTTTCTTACTTCATCGGTGGGTTCATTGGTTTGTTCTGATTAGGTTTTGTTTAGGTTCATCGGTTGAGTATTTGATTTCTTGGGCTGGTTCGTTGGATGGTTTTTTAGACGATTCAGTTCAGTATTCCGTTCGGAGCTTGGTGTCCGGAGGTGGCGGATGCTGACGATTCGTACCTGCAAGGCGTTCAGCAAAGCCCTCGGGGAATACCTCCGCCAGGCCGACTACTACGCCAAGGGCATGAAGGTCGA
>JBKJTZ010000036.1:0-26168 GCA_046590295.1 Lacunisphaera sp. | reverse complement strand
CCCGGACGCACCGGCGCCCACCACGGTGTGGATCTCGTCGATGAACGTGACGATCTGGCCGTCGGAGGCCTTGATCTCCTCCAGCACCGCTTTCAGCCGCTCTTCAAACTCGCCGCGGTATTTGGCCCCAGCCACCATGGCGGCCAGGTCCAGGCTGATGAGCGTCTTCCCGCGCAGGGACTCCGGCACGTCGCCGGCCACCATGCGCTGGGCCAGACCTTCCACCACGGCCGTCTTGCCAACGCCGGGCTCACCGATGAGCACGGGGTTGTTCTTGGTCTTGCGGGACAGGATGCGGATGGCGCGGCGGATCTCCGCGTCGCGGCCGATCACCGGGTCAAGCTTGCCCTTGCGCGCCTGCGCCACGAGATCGATGCCGTATTTCGCCAGCGCGTTGTAGGTGGTCTCCGGATTGTCGGTCGTCACGCGCTGCGCGCCGCGCAGCTGCTTCAGCTCCGTGAGCACCTTGGCCCGGTCGAGTCCGAAGCTCTCGAAATATTTCTTCAACGCCGCCGGCTTGCCCGCGGCGATCAGCGCGAGGAACAGGTGCTCGACGCTCACGAACTCGTCCTTGAGCGCCGTGGCCTCCGCCTCGGCCTTGGTCAGCACCTCGTTCAGGGCCTGCGTCACGTAGATCTTGGAGACATCCACGGCGCCGCTGACCTGCGGCAGGCGCTCCAGCTCGCGGTGGGCCGCCAGCTGCAACGCGCTGACCGTCAGGCCAAGCTTCTCGACCAGCGACGGCACGATGCCGCCCTCCTGGGCGAGGAGCGCGACGAGCAGGTGCCATGTCTCGACCTCGTTGTGCGAGCGGCGGCGGGCCTCGTTCTGCGCCTCCTGCAGGGCGGTGCGCGACATGACGGTCATTTTCTCGGAATTCATGGGAATGGTGACCTTGGTCCCGCATGGAGTGTTCCAATCGCGCGGGACTGTTCCCGCTGGGAAAGAACCAGCTCGCCCCGGAGCGTCGGGACAATTTGCATCGCGCCCGGGACAACCATTGCGCCAACCCGGCCGACCCTGCGCTGTCGCCCGGGACCAGGCAACCTGCCCGGAAAAGGCCCTGCCCGCGTAGGTCGGCGCCATGCAAGCGGGCGGCACCACCTCCTTGGCGTCTGGCTTACCCGCCCGACCGCCGCCGAGGGCCAGGTGGGTTCAGCCAAGGGGGGGAAGGAATCGGGTGGCGGATTTCATCGCCGGCCGCGGTGGGCCGAGCGTGCCGTCGGTCGAGCATGACATAAGTTGACTAGCCCCCCGGGCAAGCTACTCACAGGTGGTCCATGTCCAATTTTCTCGATCCCAAGAAATCCACCACCCGCGCCCTGCTGGTCGGCGTGCAGACGCCCGACATGAAACCGGGAGAGGGCGCGGAGCTGCTCACCGAGCTCGTCGAGCTGGTCGAGAACCTTGGCATCGCCGTCTCCGGCTCCACCCTCGTCAGCCTGCGCGACCGCCATCAGCCGAAGTTCCTCATCGGCTCCGGCAAGGCCGCCGAGCTGATCGCCCGGGCCAAGGACGACGGGGCCGACGTCATCGTGCTCGACGAGGAACTTTCCCCCGCGCAGCAGCGCAACTGGGAGGAGGAGTCCGGCCTCGCCGTCATCGACCGCCAGGAGGTAATCCTGGAAATCTTTGCCGACCGGGCCCAGACCCGCGAGGCCGTGCTGCAGGTTGCCCTGGCGCGCATGGAGTATTCCCTGCCCCGCCTGACCCGCGCGTGGTCCCACCTTTCCCGCCAGCGCGGCAAGGGCAAGATGGGTGGCGAGGGCGAAACCCAGCTCGAGCAGGACCGCCGCCTCGTCCGCAACCGCATCACCAAGCTCAAGTCCGAGCTGGCCCAGGTCATCTCCCAGCGCGCCACCCAGCGCATCAAGCGCCAGCGCACCCCCGTCCCCGGCGCCGCCATCGTCGGCTACACCAATTCCGGCAAGTCCACCCTCCTGAACAAGCTCACCGGCGCGCAGGTGCTCGCCGCCGACAAGCTCTTCGCCACCCTCGACCCCACCACGCGCCAGCTCGCGCTGCCCGACGGCCGCACCCTGCTGCTGACCGACACCGTCGGCTTCATCCGCCGCCTGCCGCACCGGCTGGTCGAGGCCTTCAAGGCCACGCTCGAAGAGGTGGTCGTCGCGGATTTCCTCATCCATCTGCTCGACGCCGCGAACCCGAACGTCGACCAGCACCATGCCACGACGCTCGCCGTGCTCGGTGAACTCGGCGCCGCCGACCGCCCCACCCTCACCGTCTTCAACAAGATCGACCTCCTCGAGGCCCAGACCCTGGCCCGGCTGCGTGCCCAGCACCCGGATGCACTTTTTATCAGTGTGCACAAAGGTACCGGCCTCGACGTCCTGCTCCGCCACTGCGAGGAGCTCGCCACCGACGACACCGAAGCGGCCGACCTCCTCATCCCGCACAGCCGCTACGATCTCGTGGCGAAACTGCACAGCGTCGGCCACGTGAGAAAACAGGAATCACTCGACGACGGCGTGCGGCTCACCGGCCGCTTCCGGCGCAAGTTCGCCGCGCTCTACGCCCCGTTCCTCGCCCCGGCGCCACCCGCGAAGAAGCCGGCCCGGAAGAGTTCACGCGTTTCCCGCCCATGATCCCGGCCGACGAAGCCTGGCGGGCCATCCTCGCCCACGCCCGGTCGGTCGAAACCGTCCGCCTGCCGCTGGACCGCGCGCTTGGCCGCATCCTGCGCACCGCCGTTCGCGCGGACTCGGATTCACCGCCGTTCGACGCCTCCGCCATGGACGGCTACACGCTGCGCGTCGCCGATGCCGCCGGCCCGCTGCGCGTCGTGGGTGTGGCGCAGGCCGGCGAGGCGTTCGCCGGCACGCTCGGCGCCGGCGAATGCATCCGCATTTTCACCGGCGCCCCGGTGCCCGCCGCGGCCGATTGCGTGGTGAAACAGGAGGACGTCGCCTGCGACGGCAACATCATCCGCCTCGCGCGCCAAGGCGGCCCTAATTTCATCCGCCGCCGCGGGGAAAACCGCCGCCGCGGCGACCTCGTCGTGCCGGCCGGTGCCAAACTCGGCCCGCCGGAGCTCGCAGCGCTTGCCTCCGCGGGTGTGCATCAGCCCGAGGTCGCGCGCCCGCCGCGCTGTGCCCACCTCGTCACCGGCCACGAGCTGATCGCACCCGACCAAACGCCCGCGGGGGCGCAGATCCGCGACAGTAACTCCACGCTCATCGCCGCCCTCCTCGCCCGCCATGGCGCGGAACTGGCCGGCCAGTCGCAGGTGCGCGACGACCTCGCGGCCGCGCAGGCTGCTGTTGCCGCGCTGCCCGCTCACGATGTGCTGCTCATCTCCGGCGGAGCGAGCGTCGGCGACCTCGACCTCGCCCGGCCGCTCCTCCAGGCGCTCGGCTATACGCTGCATTTCCACGCCATCAATCTGCGCCCCGGCAAGCCGCTCGTCTTCGCCAGCCGCGGCCGGCAGCTCGCCTTCGTCCTGCCCGGCAATCCCGTGTCGCACTGGGTGGTCTTCCAGCTATTCCTCGCTCCGCTGCTCGACCACCTGCAGACCGGCGCGGCCACCCTGCCCGCCCGGCTCACCGGACAGCTCGCGGGCGACCGGCTGCCGCCGCCCGATGCCCGGCAGACCTTCTGGCCGTGTCGCGCGGTCATCGTCAACGGCGTCTACCACCTGACGCCGCTGCCGCTCGCCAGCTCCGGCGACAGCGCAGGACTCGTCGGCGCCAACGCGCTCTTGCCCGTGCCACCGCCGCCCGGCAGCCTCGCCCTCGGTCAATCCGTCGAATTCATTCTCTGCCCATGAAGCCCGCAGCCAAGCCCACGGCATTCTCCCACCTCGACCCCGCCGGCCATGCCCGGATGGTGGATGTGGGCGCGAAGCCCGATATGCAGCGCACCGCCACCGCCGAGGGCAGGCTCAATTGCGCCCCGCGCACGATCGAGCTGCTGCGCACCCAGGCGCTGCCGAAGGGCGATGTGCTCACCGTGGCCCAGATCGCCGGTGTCCAGGCCGCCAAGACCACCAGCACTCTCATTCCGCTCTGCCACCCGCTTGCGCTCACCGGCATCGAGGTCGGCTTCACCGTCGAGTCCGACGGCATCGTCATCCGCGCCACCGTGCGCTCCACCGGCAAGACCGGCGTCGAGATGGAGGCCCTCACCGCCGTCGCCGGCGCCGCCCTGACGATCTACGACATGTGCAAGGCCGTGGACAAAGCCATGTCCATCGGCGGCATTCGCGTTGTGGAGAAACGCAAGGAATGAAAATCGCCCGCGTCACCCTCAGCGACCGCGCGGCGGCCGGCGTCTACGCCGACGCGAGCGGCCCGGAGATCGAACGCGTGGCGCAGCAGTTTTTCGCCGAGCCGCTCGAATGGACGCGCGTGCTCCTCTCCGACGATCGCGCCGCGCTCGAAGCGACCCTCCGCCGGCTGGCCGACGCGGAGCAGTGCCCGCTCATCCTCACCACGGGCGGCACCGGCCCGGCGCCGCGCGATGTGACGCCCGAGGCCACACGGGCCGTGCTCGAGAAAGAGCTGCCCGGCTTCGGCGAGATCATGCGCCTGCAAAGCTATCCGAAGGTGAAGACCGCCATCCTCTCCCGCGCCACCGCCGGCGTGCGCGGCCGTTCGCTCATCGTCAATCTCCCCGGCCGGCCCAGCGCCATCGCCGAATGCCTGCCGCTCATCGCGCCCGCCATCGCCGAGGCGCTCGACCACATCGCCGGCTTCCGGCCCGCGCTGCGCCTGCCGCCCGCGTGACCGCGCGCCGCCGCCATGTGGGAGGGGCTTTATGCCCCGACGGCTTGTCGCAACCCAAGTCCTGTCGGGGCATAAAGCCCCTCCTGCTCTCGTGAACGACTCCGTTCCTCGCCTCCAGTTCAACCGCCGCGAACTCGCCGGCGCTTTCGGGGACATCGGCACCTCCCTGCCCATCCTCGCCGCCATCCTGCTCGCCACCGACCTGAACGGCGCGGGCGTGCTCGTCGCATTCGGCCTGGCGCAGATCGCCACCGGGCTGCTCTACGGCCTGCCGATGCCGGTGCAGCCGCTCAAGGCCATGGCCGTGGTTGTTATCGCCGGCCAGGCGTCCGGCGGCATGCTGCAGCTGGCCGGGCTCATGATCGGCGTCCTGATGCTCGGGCTTTCCGTCAGCGGCGCGCTCGACTGGCTGCGCCGAGTGATTCCGCTATGCGTCGTGCGGGGCGTCCAGGCCGGCCTCGGCCTGATGCTGGCCCGCACCGCCACCGGCTTCGTCACGCGCGAGGGCGGCGCCTGGGGTTGGGCCGTAGCGCTGGTCGCCATCGGGGTGCTCGCGCTCCTGCGGAACAACCGCCGGCTGCCCGGCGCGCTGCTGGTCATCGGCGCCGCGCTGGCCTGGGCCGTGGTGTTCCGCCTCAACTGGAGCGACGCGGCCCACGGCGCCGGCTTCGTCGCGCCGCGCCCGGCGCCGTGGCCATGGGACCACTGGCTGGCGGCCCTGACCCTGCTGGTGCTCCCGCAGCTCCCGCTCTCGCTGTCCAATTCCCTCATCGCCACCCAACAAACCGTGCGCGACCTGTTTCCCGGCCGGGAGTTCACGTTGCGCACCATCGGCCTGACCTACGCGGGGCTCAATCTCCTCGCCCCGTGGCTCGGCGGCATCCCGGTCTGCCACGGCTGCGGCGGGCTCGCCGGCTATTACGCCCTCGGCGCGCGCACGGGCGGCGCGGTCGTCATCTACGGCGCGCTGTTCGTCGTCGGGGGGTTGTTTTTCAGCGGCGTGTTTGGCGCGCTCGTGCACGCCTTTCCGCCGGCCATCCTCGGCGCGGTGCTGCTGGTCGAGGCCACGGTGCTCGTGCTGCTGCTGCGCGACCTGCGCCGTGTGCCGGCGGCGGTCGTACTGGCGGCGGTCGTGGCGTTGGTATGCGTCTTCGCCCCGCAGGGTTACCTCACCGGTCTCGCCACCGGAGTCGTGGCATATTATGCGCTCCGGGCGGCCGGGGTCCGTTTTTCATTTGAGTCGGCCTGATTCTGGCTACTGTTTGCCCATCGCATGCCGTTCGACCGCTATAACCGCGACATCAACTACCTCCGCATCTCGCTGACCGATGCCTGCAACCTCCGCTGCGTCTACTGCATGCCGGAGCAGATGACGTTCCGCCCGCGCGAGGAGCTGCTGACCGACGACGAGTTGCGCCGGCTCATCGGCCTGTTCGGCGCGGTGGGTTTCCGTAAGCTCCGCTTCACCGGCGGCGAGCCCACGCTGCGCGCCTCGCTCGTCGAGCTCGTGCGGCACGCCACGCAGACTCCCGGCATCGAGTCCGTCGGCCTGACCACCAACGGCGTGCTGCTCGACAAACTCGCCGCGCCGCTGCGCGACGCCGGCCTGCGCTCGGTCAACCTCTCGCTCGACACGCTCGACCCCGAGAAATTCCGGCGCATCACGCGCTGGGGCCGGCTCGACGCCGTGCTCGCCGGGCTCGACGCCGCCGCCCACGCCGGGCTGCGCGTCAAGCTCAACGCCGTCGTTTCCCGCGGCACCAACGACCGCGAGGACGTCGTCGCTCTCGCCCGCTACACCCTCGAACAGCCGTGGCAGGTGCGCTTCATCGAGCAGATGCCGTTCGGCAACAACGCCGAGTTCCAGACGAAGAGCATGGTGGACGAGGACGAGCTGCGCGCCGTGCTCACCGCCGCCTACGGCCCGCTCGAGCTCGTCAACAACGGCCGGCTCGACGGCGAAGCCCGCCTTTACCGCATCGCCGGCGCCCTCGGCTGCCTCGGCTTCATCAGCCCGGTTTCAAAACCGTTCTGCGCCGACTGCAACCGCCTGCGTCTCACCGCCGACGGCGTCCTGCGCCTCTGCCTGCTCCGCGACCACGAGGTGGACCTGCGCCCGCTGCTGCGCGGCGGCGCCAGTGACGATGAACTCATGGCCACCATCCGTGGAGCCGTGTTGGAAAAACCTTGGGGCCACGGGCTGGAGCAACACCTCATCCCCTCCTCGCGCGGCATGTCCGAGATCGGCGGCTGAATTTTCGCATGAGCCACCCCGCGACCCGGCGCATCCGGCTCCAGTTCTTCGCCGCCTTGCGCGAGCAGGCCGGGTGCTCCGCACTCGCGCTCGACACGGCGGCGCGCACGCCGGCGGAACTCTACGGGGAATTGCAGCGCAGTCACGGACTCCAACTGCCCGCGCTGCTGCTGCGCGTCGCCATCAACGCCCGCTACGCCACGATGGACACGCCGCTGCAGGCGGACGACCAGGTGGTGTTCATCCCGCCCGTCGCCGGGGGCTGACCCGCCATGTTTGAGCTGACCGACCAGTCCATCGACAGTGCCGTGTGGCGGGCGCGCCTGACCCGCGCCGACGCCGGTGCGTGCGTCGTCTTCGAGGGCTGGGTGCGCAACCACCATCTCGGCCGGCCCGTCACGCAATTGGAATACGAGGCCTTCGACACGCTCACCCGGCTGGAAGGCGAGGCCATCGCCGCCGAGGCGGTGCAGGCGCACGCCGGCTGCACCGTGCTCTGCGTCCATCGCACCGGCACCCTGTTGGTCGGCGAGCTGGCGGTCTGGATCGGAGTGACCGCACCGCACCGGCCGGCGGCCTTCCTGGCGTGCCGGCAGGTGATCGAGGAACTGAAACGCCGCCTGCCCATCTGGAAGAAGGAGCACCACCCCGACGGCGCCGCCGAGTGGGTCGATTGCACGGCGGAAGCCGCCGCGCTCCAGCTCGCGCCGGAAAACTTTCACGAGCGCCAGACGGCGCTGCCCGAAGTCGGCGCGGCCGGCCAGGCCGCACTCGCCACTGCCAGCGTGCTCGTCGTCGGTGCGGGCGGACTCGGCTGTCCCGCCGCGCTCTACCTCGCCACCGCGGGCATCGGCCGGCTCACCCTCGCCGACGGCGGCCGCGTCGAGGTCTCGAACCTGCACCGCCAGATCCTCTTCACTCCCGATGACCTCGGCGCCGCCAAGGCCGCCGCCGCCGCCGCGCGGCTGCGGCAGCACCATCCCTTCAGTCAGATCGAGGCGTTGGCCGCCGACGTCACGGCCGCCAATGTCCGCGCGCTGGTCGCCGGCCGCTCGGCCGTGCTCGATTGCACCGACAACTTCACTGCGCGCTTTCTGCTGCACGACGCCTGCCGCGCCGCCGGCGTGCCGCTTGTGGCGGCGGCCGTGCACCGCTTCGAGGGCGAACTGAACGTGTTCCATCCCGACAAGCCCGGCTGCCTGCATTGCCTGTGGACCGGCCGCCCGGCCGCCGCGCTCGATGCGGCGGGCAATTGCACCGGCGAGCCGGTGTTCGCGCCGGCCGTCGGCGTGCTCGGGGTCATGCAGGCCGCCGAGACGCTCAAGCTCCTGCTGCCCGGCGCGCCGGGCGCGGATTTCCGGCACACGCGGCTTATCAATCTGCTCGACGCCTCGATGCTCACGATCGAACGCACGGCCAATCCGGCCTGCCCTGTGTGCGGCCGGCCGGCGGACAGATTTTCCGCCCCCGGGGACGCACCGGACGTGGTGCTGACGGATGAAAAATTCGCGGCGCTGGGCCCGGTGCAGACCCTCGCGCTGCTGGAGGCCGGCGAGACGCCCGACTCCATCCGCGCCCCCGCCGGAACGCAGCCGGTGCCCGCACACGACCTGGTGCGCCTGCGCGAACTGGCGACGTTGTCCAGTCCCACCGTGCTGGTCTGCCGTTCCGGCGTGCGGAGCGCGGCGCTGGCGCGGCTGCTGCGCGCCGAGGGCGTCGCGGACATCCACGCTCTCGCCGGGTCACGCCGCCGCTGACTTCAGCGGAAGAGCCGGTAGAATAGGCTGCCGTAAATCTCGCGGAGCGTCGTCTCGGTCATCTGCCAGGCCTCCGCCTTCGGGACGAAGTCGGTCGCCGTCACCGCCCGGTCGCGGTCGAAACGAAAATCCACCGGGAAGGCCGTGAACGGCACGCCCGCTTTATTGAACAACCAGGCCGAGCGGGGCATGTGCCAGCCGGTCGTGACGAGGATGACGCGGTGCCAGCCCTGGGTCTTCATCAACGCCGCCACCGCAGCGGCTTCGTCGGCGGTGTTGCCCACCTCGCGCGTGACCAGGATTCTTTCCGGAGCGATGCCCCGCGCGACCGCGAGCCGCTTCAGTTCCTCCCCCTCCGTCGCGGTGCGATCCCGCCACGACATCCGGGCGCCGGTGAAGACCAGCCGGCCGGCCTTGCCCGTCTGCAGCAGCGCCAGGCCGGCCTCGAACCGCTCGGAGGTCTCGAGAAAGTTCGCCACGAAGCCGGGCTCCGTGCGCGGCCCGAGGATCCCGCCCAGCACGACCACGGCATCCGCCGGCTCCACCTGCGCCATGGGCACGGCCGGCCAGCGCGACTCGAGCGAGCCGATCAGCCGGTGGCCCACCACGGGAATGCTGCCGAGATAGAGCACCGCCAGCGCGACGAACAACGGCCAGCGCTTTTTCCGCCAGAGCGCGAAAAGCAGCAGCAACGCCACGAAGCCGATCGGCAGCACCAAGACCGGCAGGAGTTTGTTGAGGAAAAGCATCAGCGGAGCGGCGCGACTTTCAGCCGGCCCTTGATGAGCGCCAGCTTTTGCGGCCGCGTCAACTGCTTCAGCTGGTATTCCCGGCGCAGCGCCTTGGTCAGGCTCATCGGGCCCTCCTGCCACACCACCCGTACCGGGAGCCGCGGCCGGGTGTATTTGGCGCCCTTTTTCGCGTTGTGCACGGCGAGCCGCGCCGACACGTCCTTGGCTATCCCGATGTAATGCGTCTGATCGGCGCACTTCAGCATGTAGACACAGGCTCGCTTTCGTTTCGGCATCGCTGTCGGAACAAACAGGCCAAAGCCTTGCCGGAGGCAACCTGATTACTTGGCCGCCACGACCCGCCTCAGGCCGGCACCCACGATCGCGAGGCTGAGCAGCGAGCTGACCGGCATGAGGATCGCCGCCAGGAGCGGGCTCATGTGGCCGGCCGCGGCGAGCCCGACCGCGACCAGGTTGTAGGCGATCGAGAACACCAGCAGCCACGCCTGGGTGCGGCGGCGGGCGTCGTTCACCTCGAACAGGCGTCGGAGGCCATCGATGCCGCGGCCGAGGTAATAGAAATCCGCCTTCCCTTCCAGCACCCCGCGGTGGATGACCGGCGTGCCGCGCACGAAGGCCGCGTCGAACGCGAGGCTGTCATTGGCGCCGTCGCCGACCATCAGGGTGTCGTCCCGGTCGATTTCGCGCACCCAGTCCGCCTTGGCCTGCGGCGCCGCCCCGGCGATCCCCCGGTCGGGCGGCAGCCCCAGCGCGGCGGTCATCGCGTCCACCTTGGTCGCCCGGTCGCCGCTGAGAATGTAACTCGTGCGCCCGGCGGCCTGCAGCGCAGCGATCTCCTCACGCGCCCCCGCCCGCACTGCATCCTCGAACCGGAATCGGGCCAGCACCACGCCCTCGAGCGCAAATTCCGTGTCGTGGTTCTCCGTGACCAGGGCGGGCGGATGGGAACCGCGCCAGCCGGGCCGGCCCAGCGACCATTTCCCGTTCTGGTCGGTCAAGGTCAGGCCAAACCCAGGCACCTCCGACACTTCACCCAGCCCTCCGTCCTTTGTTACGCCATAAGTATCATGGGCCCGGGGGCAGCTGAGCAGCTGCTCCACCAGACTCTGGCTCACGGGATGGGGATTGTCCCGCACCAGCGAGAGCAACGCCGCCCGGGCGGGCGGGCCGAGCTCGGCCAGCGCCTCGGGGTTGAGCAGGCGCGGCGTCTCCAGCGTCAGCGTGCCGGTCTTGTCGAAGATGATCTTCCGGATGTGCCGGAGCCGGGGCCACAGGTCGCCCTCGCGCACGAAGACCCCGTGGCGGCGCAGCGCGACCGTGGCGATTTCGTCGGCCAGCGGGAACGCCAGGCCGATGGCACAGGGACAGGACACCACCAGCACCGCCGTGACGACCGACCAGGTCAGGACCGCGTCGTGCGACGTCAGCCACCAGCCCAGCCCGGCCGCCGTCGCCACCCCGAAAATGCCGATCAGGTAGCCGCGGATGACCTGTTCCAGAAAACGATGGCGGTAGCCGTCGCGTACCGCCGGTTTCAGCAGCTCGGCCAGGAGCGAGGCGGTCCACGGCTGGGCGGCGCGCAGGCGGATGTCGCCTCGCCCGAGGTTGACCGCCCCGGCCGGCACGCGCGCGCCGGCCCCGCATTCACGCGGATCCGCCTCGCCGGTGATCCACGCCGTGCCGACCGTGGCCGCGGCCGTCTCCAGCGTGGCCTCGACCGGGATGACCTGGCCCGGGCGCACGGTGAAAACCTGCCCGGCCTGCAGTTCCTCCACCGGACGCTCCACCGGGCCGGCCGGCGTCTCCACGCGCACCGCCTGTGGCCGGCCCGGGCCCGAGAGCAGCCGGCGACGGTTGCGTTCAACGGCGGCGACCTGCGCCCACCGGCCCACCAGCATCAGCAAAATGAACGCCGCCACGAAATCGAAATAGACGAACTCCTCCCGCCCGTTCAGCCAGCCGTAGAGCGAGCCGAGGTAGGCGCCGGTGATCCCGAGGGCGATGGGCAGGTCGATGTGCATCGCGCCCACGCGCAGCACCGACACCGCCCGGCCGAGAAAATACGTCCCGCCCGTCAGCAGGCTGAGGGTGGCGAACAACAGCGCCAGCGTGCCGAACAACCGCGCATACGGGAACGTGGCCTCCATCCCGAAATACGACGGCAGCGTGAAGAGCATGACGTTCATCGCGAACGCCGCGCACAGCCCCACGCGGCGCACCAGCCGCCGGCTCTCGGGCACGGCGGGTTCCGCCCCGGGCGGTCCCACCAGGTAGTTGAACGACTGCAGGGTGCGGGCAAAGGCCGGGGCGTCGAACGCGCGGCGCGTCCAGCGGAGCCGCATGCGCCCGAGCGGTGCGTCCGTCTCGCAGTGCAGCGCACCCGGCTGCCGGTCGAAGAGCTGCTCGATCAGCCAGACGCAACCCGCGCAGGAAATGCCCTGCACCTCCAGGGTGAGCTCGGGCGTGCCCGGGGCGGCCTCGGCCGTCCGTTGCAGCGTGGCCAGCCACGCGTAGTCCCGCGGCTGGAAGACCACCGGGTCCGCCGGCGCGACGACCGCGTCGCGGATCTTGTAATAACCGTCGAGCCCGTGCTCCTGCACCAGCCGGTGCACGTAGCCGCAACCGGCGCAGCAGAAGCCGGCGGCCTGCGTGGCGGCGGTCGCCAGGGGCGCGCCGCAGTGAAGGCAAAGGTGGATGGGGGCGGCTGACGCGGCACGCAGTCCACGCACTCGCACCGTCGGGCTCGCACCCCCATCCACCAAGTCAAGGGTCGGCGTCGCGCTCATGGCGCGCGCCTCCCCGGGAAAAGGAATGGCGAACGGAAGCGGAAGTAGCGGCACGTAGTCCACGCACTCGCACCGCCGGGGATCACACCCCCGTTCGCCAAATTGATTGTGACATTTTGGTTCATGTCAGAAGCATACAAAGTCGCCCACCCCCGGGCCGCCGAATCCGAGCGTGCCGCGCAGCCGCCAGACGAGGATGCCGGCGACCAGCAGCGCCAGCGTCTTCTGCGCCCGGGCCAGCCAGACGGGCCCGAGGCGGACGCGGATGAGATGGTAGTTGGCCTGCGCCAGCCAGAGCAGCGGCACCGTGCCGAGGCCGAAGGCCAGCAGGATTTCCGTGCCCCGCAGCGCGGAGCCGGCGAACAACGCCAGCGTGAGGAGAAAATACAGCGGGCCGCACGGCAGCAGCGGCGTGGCGACGCCGAGCGCGGCGGCCGCCTGGAGGCGCGAGCCGCCCCGCAGCTTCCACGTCAGCCACGCATAGGCCCGGCCGAGCAGCGGCAGGCGCGGCAGCAACTGGTCGAACCGGAAAGCCACCGCGATGAAGAAGAATACCAGCAGCCACGGCAGGTAACGCCACGCGCTTTCCCCGAGCCAGCTGAGCGGCAGGCGCCCGATCCCGCCGGCGAGCGCCCCGAGGCCGGCGTAACCGGCCAGCCGCGTCAGATGATAGACCGAGGCGACGGTGGATGGATCGGCGTCGTCGGCCCGCGCGGGCATCAGGGCGCAGGCCAGCGGGCCACACATGCCGACGCAGTGCAGGCTGGTGACCAGCCCGGCGAGGAACGCCGTGCCCGGTCCGGTGATGCCGGCGAGTTCCGTCGTCATGGCCGGGCTCCTTTCGGCGCGAGCGGCACTTGTTCCACGTTGGCGCTGCGCGCGGCCAGGAACAAGGCGCCCCAGGCCAGGAACGTCGCCAGAAACACGCCGCCGACCCAGAGCCAGAGGGAGAGGCTCTTGTAACCGGATTGGTTACCGGGGTCCGGGGGGGACTCAGCGCTTGATGCCGTTTTCACGGTCCTCCTCCTCGAGTAGATTGGCGTCGGGGCCCATGAACTCGACCTCGCGGGCGAGCGTGAAGGCACGGCCGGCGTCCTGCACCAGCACGGTGAACTTGAACGGGCCGGCGTAATTTCTGCGGTCCACCAGCAGCACCAGCGGGCTGACCGACTCGGCCAGCGGCTCGATTGTCACCGGGCTGCCGAAGCCCGTCTGGCGCACGCCGGCGGGCAGGCCGGCCGTCACCAGGGTGAAGGTGGCCGGCACGGTGCGCTTGTTGACGAGCCGGACCAAAAACTGGTTCCGCACCTCGGCGGGGCCGACGAAATAGGCCGCGCCGCTCATCCGGTAGACGAGAAAGTTCATCGGCTTGACCGTCGAGAACGCGAAGGTCGCCACCGTGGCGCCGACCAGCATGAGGACGCCGTAGAGCAGCGTGCGCGAACGGAGCCAGCGCGTGACGCCGCCACCGAGGCCGGCGAGGGAGTCGTACCGGATGAGGCCGGCGGGGCGCTTCACCCTGGCCATGACCTCGTCGCAGGCGTCGATGCACACGGCGCAGCCGATGCACTCCAGCTGCAGGCCGTGGCGGATGTCGATGCCGGTCGGGCAGACCTGCACGCAGCGGTTGCAATCGATGCAGTCGCCCTGGCGTGGTAGGGCGGGGTCGCCGAACCCCGCCGCGAGGGAGGCGGCATTCGGAGATGCCGCCCTACCGTCTTCCGCTTCACGTCGCAGCTTCCCCCGCGGTTCGCCCCGTTGCTCGTCGTAGCCGATGACGAGGGTGTGGTCGTCGGTCAGCGCGGACTGGAGGCGGCCGTAGGGGCAGATGACGATGCAGAGCTGCTCCCGGAACCAGGCAAAGTTGAAGTAGAGGACGGCGGCCGCGATGAAGACGAACAGGAACGCGGTCCAGTGCTCGCCCGGCGTCTCGTGCATGTAGAGCCACAGTTCCGGGATGCTGACAAAATAGGCGAGAAAGAGGTGGGTGATGGCCAGCGCCACCAGCGCGTAGAGCGCGTGCTTGAGGACGCGGCGGAGGAACTTGCCGGCCGACATCGGGGCGTCCGCCAGTGCCCGGCGCACGGGGGCATCCCCCTCCAGCCACCGCTCGATGCGACGGTAGACGTGGTCGAGGAACACGGTCTGCGGGCAGGCCCAGCCGCACCACAACCGGCCGAAGAGCGCGGTGAGGAAGAACAGTGCAAAGCCGAGGCCCGACACGCCAAAGAACAGGAGCCAGGCATCCTGCGCCGCGAGCGTGAGCCCGAAGAAATGAAACCGCCGCGCCGCCACATCGAGGAACAACGCCGGATAACCGTTCACCGGAACCCACGGCAGCAGCAGGTAGACGGCGATCAGGCCGTAGGCCGCCAGCCGGCGGGTGGTGAGGAAGCGACCGCGGGCATCCGCCGGATAAAGGAAGGGCCGCGAGCCATCGGCATCGATGGTCGTGACGGAACCGACGACCGGTGCGCGGCGCGACGGGGCAGGCTTGGATTTGAGAGCGGGGCTCATGCGGGGGTGAGCGTGGTAGGGCGGCGAGTCACCTCGCCGCCGCGGCGCGGAACGGAGTCCGCGCCCTACCAGGCTTACTTCGAAACCTCGACCGTGATGGGATCCCCCGGCTGGTGATGGCTGAGGACGTACGCGACGACCTCGGCGGATTTCTTCTGGCCCAAGACGGGCTCCCAGGCGGGCATGCCCTTGGCGAGGACGCCGTGGGCCACCGAGGCATAAAGTTCCTTGGGCGTGCCCCCGTGGATCCAGGCGGTATCGGTCAGGTCGGGCCCGACCGCGACGGGATTCTCGGACTTGCCGCGCAGGCTTGGCAGATGGCAGGCGACACAAAGCGAGGCGTAGGTCTGC
Organism: Lacunisphaera sp.; assembly: GCA_046590295.1. Taxonomy (GTDB): domain Bacteria; phylum Verrucomicrobiota; class Verrucomicrobiia; order Opitutales; family Opitutaceae; genus Lacunisphaera. The sequence continues at coordinate 11,006 of JBKJTZ010000036.1, read as the reverse complement.
TTGCCGGCTTCGATGAACACCGGGTTGGCGGCCATTTCCCAGAACTTGGCGTCGTTGGTCACGTCGATGGAACTGGCCATCTTGACGGCGGCGATCTTCGCCATCTCGGCGTCAAGCTGCTCACCGTCGGAGGGCACGAGGCCGGCGATCATATGGACGAACCAGTAGGCGACCCAGAAGACGATGGCGCCATAGAGGGTATAGAGCCACCAGTTCGGCAGGCGCTGGTCGTATTCCTGGATGCCGTCATAGGTGTGCTCCCGGATCGTGATGCCGGAGTCGTCGGGCGGAGGTGGGACAGGCGGTTGGTTCATGGTGCAGATTGCAGGCCGGGCTAGGCGCCCGATACGCCGGGGATAACCCCGGCCGGCCGGAAAGGCCTTACTCCTTCTCGAACGGCAGGCGGGCGAGTTCGTCGGCCCGGCCGGGCTTCATGTGGGCGGCGCGCCACGCGGCGGCGAGAAAGACGAGCGACGCCACGGCCAGGGCGACGATCGGAAAAATGAGCTGCCAGTCTTCGTAGATGATGCGTTGGAACATGGGAGGCGGGGGGGGTAAGCTGTAAGGTTTAAGGTTTAAGGTTTAAGTTGTAAGGTTTAAGGGTTAAGCTTTACGGCTGTAAGTCAGGGCGTGCGGGTGGGCGGGGCGGAGACCTCGGCGGTCTGGCCGAGCGCCTGCAGGTAGGCGATGAGGGCGACGATCTCGCGGTCGGGATTGACGTAGCGGCCCTGGGCGCGGAGATCCTTGGCGATGTCCTTCGCCTGGTCCTTCGCCAGGGTGTCGATCATCGCGGGCGACCAGGACGGAAACGGCACGCCGAGCAGGCGCTGGACGCGGATCTTCGCGGGCAGCGCGGCATAGTCGGTGGGCGCGTCCTTGAGCCAGGAGTAGGACGGCATGTTGGAACCGGTGGAGATGTTGCGCGGGTTCTCCATGTGGTCGTAGTGCCAGGCGTGGTTGTACCGGCCGCCGACGCGGGCGAGGTCGGGCCCGGTGCGCTTCGAGCCCCACTGGAAGGGATGGTCCCAGATGGACTCGCCGAGGCGGGAATAATCGCCGTAGCGCATGACATCGGGCACGAGCGTGCGGATCATCTGCGAATGGCAGTTGTAGCAGCCCTCGCTCACGTAGAGGTCGCGGCCGGCGAGCTCAAGCGGGGTGTAGACGCGGGCCACGCGGTCCTCCGTCTGCAGCGTGCGGTCGATGGTGAGCATCGGAATGATCTGAATCACGCCGCCGATGGCGACGGCGAGGAAGGTCAGCACGGTGAACGGCAGGGCGTTGACCAGGAGCCGGTCATACCACTCGCCCCATTGCGTGCCCCGGATCTGGAAATGACCGATGGCGAGGAGCACGCAGAACATCGTGGCGACGAGTCCGATGATGTTCAGCCAGCCGGTGGTGAACATCCACACGAACGAGCCGAAGAGGGCGAGGGTCGTGTAGATGACGGGCGCGTTGATGAAGGTGCCGATCGCGCCCAGCCGGGCGCCGGGGGCGGGCGCCTCCACATAGACCTCCATCGTGCCGTTGACGGCCGCGGCGCCGCGGATGCTGCGCCAGATATTGTAGCCCATGAGGACAAAGCCCGCGAGATAGAGCGTGCCGCCGACCACGCGCAGCAGCATGAGCGGGCGGATGGCGTTGAGGGTCTCGATGAAGTTGGGATACTTGAGGATGGTGCCGCCCTCGGCGGTGGCGTTGAGCATCAGGCCCTGGGTGATGCCCGAGGCCCACATGGCGGAGACATAGAGCAAGATGCCGACCGTCCCGATCCAGAAGTGGACGTTGGCCAGCGCCGTGGAATAAAGCGGCTTGTTCCAGAGGCGCGGCACGAGCCAGTAGAACATGCCGGCGGCCATGAAGCCGTTCCAGCCGAGGGCGCCGGCGTGGACGTGGGCGACGATCCAGTCGGTGTAGTGCGCGAGCGCGTTGACCGACTTGATCGAGAGCAGGGGACCCTCGAAGGTCGCCATGCCGTAGAAGGTGACGCCGGCGGCGAAGAACTTGATCACCGGGTCGGTGCGGAGCTTGCCCCAGGCGCTGCGCAGCGTGAGCAGGCCGTTAAGCATGCCGCCCCATGACGGGGCCCAGAGCATGAGCGAGAAGGTCACCCCGAGCAGCTGGAGCCAGTTGGGCAGCGCGGTGTTGAGCAGGTGGTGCGGGCCGGCCCAGATGTAGAGGAACACGAGCGACCAGAAATGGATCACCGACAGCCGGTAGGAATACACCGGCCGCTCCGCCGCCTTCGGCAGGAAGTAATACATGATGCCCAAAATCGGCGTGGTGAGGAAGAACGCCACGGCGTTGTGCCCGTACCACCACTGGACGAGCCCGTCCTGCACGCCGCCGAAGATCGGGTAGCTGTGCAGCAGCGAGGTCGGGATCGACAGGTGGTTGACGATGTAAAGCATGGCCACCGTGATGATGGTCGCGATGTAGAACCACACGGCGACGTAGAGGGACTTCTCGTGGCGGCGGGCGAGGGTCCAGAAGAAGTTCACGCCGAAGACGACCCAGATGAAGGCGACGGCGAGGTTGATGGGCCAGATGAGCTCGGCGTATTCCTTGCTGCGGCTCAGGCCGAGGGGGAGCGTGATGGCCGCCGCGACGATGATGAGCTGCCAGCCCCAGAAATGGAGGGACGAGAGGAAGTCGCTCGCGAGCCGCGCCTTCACCAGGCGCTGCGTCGAGTAGTAGATGCCGGCGAACATCATGTTGCCCACGAAGGCGAAGATGACGGCGTTGGTGTGGAGCGGGCGGAGCCGGCCGAAGGTGAGCCAGGCCTGGCCGAAATTGGCCTGCCAGAAATTCAGCTGCGTCGCGATGAGGACGCCGACCAGCATTCCCACCACGCCCCAGATGATGGCGGCGAGCATGAATTGCCGGACAATCCGGTCGTTGAACTCGATGGTGATTTTTTGACCAGTCGTCATGGGTGGGCGTGGCGGGCGGGAGGAAAATCAGAAATAGAGGTCGTCCGCCGGAACCTGCCGCAGGCAATCGGGGCACGGCGGACGGGTGCCGTCGCGGCAGTGGCAGTGGCGGGCGGATTCACGGGCGGGCCGCCCCCGGAGGCCGGGCTTCACCTCCAGCGTCGGCCGCTCTCCCGCCAGGGGCAGCAGCGAGTCGCGCTCCGCGCTGGCGAAGCGGCGGCGACGCTGCTCGTGCGCGAACAGGACCATGAACAAGCCGGCCAGAAGCAGGCTGAAGAAGACGGTGAGGGGGATGATGGACATGGCGTGGTATGTCTTGGTGACTCAGGCAACGGGGCGCCGCCGGGGCGCGGCCCACCAGCGGGTCCAGCGGCGAAGGGCCGGGACGGGCGCGGATCGATATCCTGACAACTGGAGGGAGCGGTTCATGCGTGGTGTGAACGGCCCGCAGTCTAGTCGACGCCCCCGGACCCGGCTCTGCACGGATTGGCGGTCATCGCGCATATCTTGTCCGGCTGCGCCCGGACTTGCCTCCGCCCGGCGGAAAGGGATCATGGCCCCACCCCCCATGACCCTGAGCCTCAAGGAAGCGGCCCGCGACAACGGCCGCGTGATCTATCTGGAACTGCTCGTGCTGGTGCTCTCGCTTTATTCGCTGGGCGCGCTCACGATCGAGCTGCTGCTGCCCCTCGACGCGGAGACCCTGCGGCTATTGCGGGAGATCGACGACCTGGTCTGTGTCGTCTTCCTCCTCGACTTTGCCGTCCACCTCCTGCGCGCCCCGTCCAAGCGTGAATTCTGGCGGCTGGGCTGGATCGACCTGCTCTCCAGCATCCCCGAGATCAGCTGGTTGCGCTGGGGCCGGGTGTTCCGGGTGTTTCGGATCCTCCGGGCGCTGCGGTCCTTCAAGGTTTTTGCCGACCACTTCGCCACCGAGCGGGCCCAGGGCACCTTTTTCATGGTGGGCCTGATGTCCGTCATCACGGTGCTGTTCGCGACGATCGCGGTCTTCGAGGCCGAGCGCCACGCCCCGGGTTCGAATATCCGGTCGGCGGGCGACGCGCTCTGGTGGGCGTTTGCCACCGTCACGACCATCGGCTTCGGGGACCACTACCCCATCACGGCCACGGGCCGGATGGTGGCGGTGGTGCTGGTGATCTTCGGCCTGAGCTTTCTCGGCACCTTCACCGCCTTTGTCGCCAGTTTCTTCCTGGAAAAAAACCAGCGGAGGGAGGAGTCCGAGCTCGCCGAGCTGATCGCGGAGGTGCGGCGGCTCCGCGGGAAGATCGAGCGGCTGGAGGGGACCGCGCCGGAACTCAACCCGCCGTCCGGGGCAGCTTCGAGCGCCACACCGTCGGCGACTGGCCCGTCACCCGGCGGAACACGCGGTTGAACTGCGAGAGCGACTGGAAGCCCGTCTCATAGGCCACCTCGCTGATGCGCTTGTGGGGATTGAGCAGCAGGTTCTTCACCTTCTCGATGCGGATGCGGGCCAGGTAGTCGGTGAAGGTCAGGCCGGTCGCCTGCTTGAACATCTTGCAGAAGTAGAACGCGCTCGAGTTGACCGCCGCCGCCACCTGCCGCAGCGAGACCTCCTCGTCCTGGTGCTGCGTGATGTAGAGCTTGGCGCGCGTGACCAGCGGCGACTCCACCTGCTCGGCGGTGACCATCAGCTGGTTGCTGAGCGAGGCGAGGTGCTGGGCGAAGATCGCCAGCAGGCGGACGACGGCCTCGTATTGCTTCTTGTCGAGGACGCGGGTCTGGAAATAGGCCTCCTCAAGCTTCTTCAGGTCGGTATCGACGCCCCATTTGAGCAGCTCGCGCGTGAGCCGGGTAAACTCGCGCTTGCTCGGCTGGTGCAGGAGGATCTGGCCGGTCTGGAGGAAGGCCACAAGGTTGTCACCCACGCGCACCGGCACGGCGGAGTCGCACAGGCCGGCGAAGCACTTCAGCGTCTTGGGCTCCAGCTGCGCCTGCTCCTCGACCTTGCGCTGCAGCTGCAGGCAGGCGGCGCAGCTCTGGTTGGTGCTGGCCATGAGCGAACAGAACGGGTTTTCCTTCGGGTCATGGTGGTGCGGCAGGTCGAACGACTCGATCGCCCGCAGGTTGAAGGGCAGCCCGGTGGTGTCGCGGAAGGCCTTCTCATAATCGCGATAGATGTCCGAGCGCTTGAGTTGTTCAACCAAGGCATGACTGCGTTTGGCGTTATCGGCGGGCGTGGACACGTCCCATGAAGAAAACGCCGCCGGTCCATCCGCGCAACTGGCAAATGCGCGGCCCGGACGCGGGCGGCAATCAGCAGCGGGCAGCAATGGCAGTTCCAGCCGTCCTAATGCACGGCGGCGGCAATCTTGTGGCGGCGGCTTGCCGGTTCGACGGGCAACGGCCCTAAATGGTCGAAGGGCAGCCGCAGGGCCTCACCGGCTAGGAAGCCGCCGCCACACAATCAGCCCTTGGCGGCGGGCGCCATCGGCACGACCAGCACGGGGCAAGCCGCCTTGCGCAGGACCCCCTGCGTGGTGCTGCCGACGAGCAGGTCGAAGACCGCGCCGTGGCCGTGCGAGCCGAGGACGAGGTATTCGGCCTTCAGGGCGGCGGCCTGCTGGAGGATCACCGGCACCGGCTGGCCGGTCAGTTGCAGGACCTCCGCCTCAAGTTTTTGTTTGGAACAGATCTGGAGCAGTGCCTTCAGTTTCTTTTCGGAAAATTTCTCCCCGGCGCTGACGGCCTCGGCCATCACGGTGGAATCGAAGGCATAGTAATCCGCCAGCATCACGGGCGGAGGCTGCATGACATGCAGCAGCACCAGCTTGGCCTGCAGGAGCCGGGCAAAGTCACAGGCCGCTTCGACCACCCGGGCGGTCGCGGCTGAAAGATCGACGGGGACTAGTATGGTTTTCATGATAACAACATTATAACCGTTCGGTATAAACCAGACAACGCGATGCTTGCCAACTTTTGGTCAGTTCTTGCGCGGGGTCGTCCGCCGAGCGGCCAACAATTTGACGGCAGGCCGGGTGGCACTGACCCTGCCCGACGGAGCGGTGCCTGTGTCCTCAGGCCTGCCGCTGGCAGAAGCCCATGCGCCTCATTGCCATGACTGCCAATGCGATGCAGGGCGGCCGCAAAAAATTCAACGCCGCCGGCATGGATGACTATGTCAGCAAGCCGGTGCGCCTCGCCGACCTGAAGGCCGCGCTCCTGCGCGCCCAGCCCTGAGCCGGCTCAGCCGCCGGCGCCGGCCAGCGCGAGGGCGCCCGGGAAGAGGACGTTGTTCTCCTTGTGCACGTGGCGGTGCAGGTCGGACTCGAATTCCGCGAGGCCGGCCAGCAGCGCCCGGTGGGTGTTGCAGGCCTCGGCCTTGGGCGTGAAGCCGTCGGTGAGCTCGCGCAGGCGCGCGGCCAGTCCGCCGGCCGCCTCGTGCTCGGCCTCCATGCACGCGATAGGCCCGGCGAGTTCGTCCCCGCCCAGGCCGGGCGCGACGCCGGCCTCGATCTGCCGCACCAGCGGAAAGAGCACGATCTCCTCCTTCTGCATGTGGCTGAGCATCTCGCCGGCCAGGGCATTCACCGCCGCCGCCACCTCCGGCAGGCGCGCGTCGCGCCAACCATGCTTCCGGGCGACCCGGTCGGCCATCTCCACGAGCCGCGGCAGCTCCGACTTGAGGTAGGCGTGGTGCGTGACCTCGATGTGGTCGGCCAGCTCCGTGAGGGTCATCGCCGCCGCATCCACCTCCGCCGGGCCGGCGGCGAGCGCGGCGCTGGCGGATTCGAGCAAAATGATGGTTGTCGCGAGATCGAGACCGCGGCTGGTGCAGGCGGCCGCGAGAGTCTGCTTGCCCCCGCAGCAGAAATCAATGCCAAGCTGTTGGAAAACCCTGGCCAGCAGCGGCCGGGCGGCGACGAGTTGACCGATGGCGGAATCGGCGGTGATGACGGAAGGAAGGTTGGACGTGGTTTGATGGGACATGCCCCATTTTGCCACAGCCGCCACCGGCCTGCCTTGAGGCAGGTCAAGCCTCGGGCGAATTGCCGCAATGACGCCCACTCTCGATTTCCAGCCCGCGGATTTTTGGCCACAACACGCACATTAGTGATTCGTCCTGCCGCCGAATAATCATCGCGCGCCTGTCGGCGCCTTGATGGTCTCATCTGCCGTCCAATATTTTGCGTTTTTCGCGCCCAAAACCTCCGCCTGAACCGTCCGGTATTCTCAGTCCTCGCCGAGGTTCCGGCGCAGGCGGGCGGTGAGGGCCGGGGCGGCGAGCACCGTGAGGGCGCGGGCGCTGACCGCGATGAGCTTCTCGGCCCGCAACCGGGCCAGCGTGCGGGAAAAGGTCTCGCTGCTCGTGCCGAGCTCGGCGGCGAGCTCGCGCTTGGTGCCGGTGAGCCGGATGACGCCGCCGGGCGCACCGCGGCCGTGTTTCACCAGCCAGTTGAGCAGGCGGGTCTCCACGTCCTTCAGCGTCAGATCGTCCAGCATGCCGACCAGCACGCGGAGATGGACGCTCATCGAGCCGAGCATGCGCAGCGCGAGGTCCGGCCGGCGGCCGATCAGCTCGAGCAGCGGGCCCTTCGGCAGCAGCAGCACCGTGCCGGCCTCGGTGGCGCGGGCGTTCGCCGGGTAGCCGGTCGGAGAGGCCAGCGAGGCCTCCGCGAAGGATTCCCCGGCGCGGAACACATGGATGACCTGTTCCTTGCCGGCGGCGTTGACGCGGTGGACGTTTACCGCGCCGCTCTGGACCAGGTAGCAGCCGCGCGAGGGCTCGCCCTCGTGGAACAGGTAGTCGCCCTTGGCCAGCGGCAGCGGGACGGTGAAGGCGGCGATGGCGGCGAGATCCTCGGGCGCCAGCCCGCTGAAGAGCTGGCCGCAGCGCAACGAACCCATCAAACCGGTGATCTTGTGGTCGGGCGGGCGCGGGGAGGTGGGCATCGCACCGGCATTGATAGGGCCGGCGCCGGTGATGTCGCCAAAAATATTTCCCCGCCGGCCGCAAAACAAATTATGCGCAGAGATTTCGTTTATTTCGCAAGGAGTGGTTAGCGCGAAAAAGATTTCGCCGGTATCGTGCCGGCTTTCCCGCGCCATGACCCCTTCCCCCGCCTCCATCCTTGCCCGCTTCTCTCTCCGCCCGGCCCCCAGCCTGGCCATCGCCCGCGCCGACCGCTGCGTGTTCAAGCGCGACGGCACGACCGTGCCGTGGGACGACGCCAAGGTCACGCGCGCCATCGCCCTCGCCTACCGCGAGGTGCAGCAAGGCGGCACCGACAACCCCGACCGCGACAATCCGGCGGCCCGCTATGGCGTGGACGCGGCCACCTACCGCAAGGCGCAACGTCTGGCCGGCAAGGTCGCGCACATGACCGAGCTCTGCTACCGCGCCGGCCGGCATCCGACCATCGAGCAGATTCAGGACAACGTCGAGAAGGCCATCGCCGCCGAGGGCGAGTGGGCGGTGGCGCGCTCCTACATCATCTTCCGCGAGCGCAAGGCGGCGCACCGGCTCAACCATTACGGGGCGAACGGGCTGGCTGACTACATTGCCACGGCCAAGTACGCCCGCCACCGGGCCGACCTCGGGCGCCGCGAGCTTTTCCCCGAGGCCGCGGCCCGCGTCCGCGACATGCACCGGCGCTTCTTTGCCGACCGGCTCGCCCGCCCCCTGCCCGCGCCCCGCTACGATTCGCCGGTGCAACCCGAGGACCGCGAGCGGCTGGCCCGGTGGCTGCGCGAGGCCACGCTCGGGACCGCGCTCGACCGGGCGTTCGCCGCCGTGACGGAGCGCCGTGTGCTGCCCTCGATGCGCTCGCTGCAGTTCGGCGGCGAGGCCATCCTCCGGAACCACGCGCGGCTCTTCAACTGCTCCTTCAGCCCGGTGGACCGCCTGGAGTTCTTCCGCGAATACCTCTTCCTGCTGCTGGCGGGCACGGGCTGCGGCTTCTCGGTGCAACGGCACCATGTCGACCGCCTGCCCGGCCTGCCGGTGCGGGCCGAGGAGCTGGAGCTGCCCGTCGTGCACCACGCCGTGGGCGACACGATCGAGGGCTGGGCCGACGCCCTGCACCTGCTCCTCCGCAGCCACACCGAGGGCTTCAAGGCCGAGTTCAACTTCTCCACGGTCCGGCCGCGCGGCAGCGCGCTCCAGACCTCGGGCGGCAAGGCACCCGGCCACCTCCCGCTCAAGGCGGCCCTGCTCAGCATCGAGGCCGTGCTCACCGGCGCCGGCGGCCGCAAGCTGCGCCCCATCGAGGTCTACGACATCTGCATGTTCGCCGCCCGCTCCGTCCTCAGCGGCGGCATCCGCCGCTCGGCCACCATCTGCCTGTTTTCGCCCGACGACGAGGAGATGATGGCCGCCAAGACCGGCAACTGGTTCGAGAAGCACCCGCAGCGCTCCGCCTCCAACAACTCCGCCGTGCTCCCCCGCGCCGCCGACGACGACACGCTGTTCCGCCGGCTCTTCGCCGCGCAGCAGGAGTTCGGCGAGCCGGGTTTCTACTTCGCCGACCACCCCGACTACGGCTGCAACCCCTGCTGCGAGATCGGCCTGCATCCCGTTGTGGGCGGCGAGCTCGACGACGCGGCGGAGGTCGCCCGCCTCCGCGGCTGCGGCTATGCCGGCCCGGTCGCGCCCGGCACGCGGCTCAGCGGCTGGCAGATGTGCAACCTGAGCACGATCAACGGCGCGGGCCTGCACGACGCGGACGACTTCCTCGCCGCCTGCATTGACGCCGCCGTCATCGGCACGCTGCAGGCCGCCTATACCGACATCCCCTATCTCGGGCCGGTGACCCGCTACCTCAACGAGCGCGACGCGCTCCTCGGCGTCTCCATCTGCGGGTTCATGGACAACCCGGAGATCCTCTTCAACCCCGCCGTGCTCGAGCGCGGGGCGCGGCTCACCCGGGCGGTCAACCAGATCATGGCCGAGGCCCTGGGCATCCGGCCGGCGGCGCGCGTGACCTGCGTCAAGCCCGAGGGCACGGCGTCACTGCTGCTCGGCGCGGCCTCGGGGATCCACCCGCACCATGCGCGGCACTATTTCCGCCGCGTCCAGGCCAGCCGCCGCGATCCCGTCTACCAGCATTTTGCCGCCGCGAACCCGCAGCTCACCGAGGCCTCGGTCTACCGGCCCGACACCGACGACGTCATCACGTTCGCCGTCGAGGCACCGGCGCACGCCATTTTGCGCGATGAGATCGGCGCCGTGGATTTCCTGCATTTCGTCCAGCTCGTGCAGCGGCACTGGGTGCTCGCGGGCGAGGCGGAGTCGAGCCGTTCCCCCGGGCTGCATCATAATGTCTCCCACACCTGCACGGTGCCGGCCGGCGACTGGACCGCCGTCGCGGACTACATCTGGCGCCACCGGGACGGCTTCACCGGCGTCGCCCTCTTCGCCCACGACGGCGCCAAGCGCTATCCGCAGGCGCCGCGCGAGGCCGTGGAGACCGACGACGACGTGGCGCGCTGGAACCGCCTCAAATACCAGCCCGTCGACTACACCCAGCTGAAGGAGCACACCGACGAGACCGCGCTCAAGGACGTTGCGGCCTGCGCCGGCGGCGCCTGCGAGCTGGCCTGACGCCGGGGCCGGCCAATCCACGCGAAGTGGTTCGCAACAACTGCGCAGACGCCCCGCCGGTTCTGCGGCATACTCCTCCTCCATGCATGGGAAAATTATCAGGGCGCTGGAGCTGCGCCGTGCCCGGATTCGCTCCCGCTGGGAGGCCCTGCTGCGCATCGAGAAGGTCACCACCCCGCTGGCAAATCCCGACACGCTCGTCTTCGGGCTGGACCAGTCGCTCGACGAGATATTCGCCCTGCTGCACAAACCGGTGCCGCCCCCGGACGATACCCAGGTCGTCCACGTCACCGAGGCCAACCCCTGGCATGCCTATTTCCGCGCCGGCGAACAGGCGTTGCTGGAGTCGCTGGTGCTCACGCAAGCCGAGATGGCTGCGCTGGACCCGGCGGCCCGCGACACCTCCTTTGGCAACCTGAAGCATGTGATCAACCACCTCACGCGGCGGGAAATCGGGGCCTGGACCGGCATCTGCGAGACCACCGCCA
>JBKJTZ010000113.1:0-33182 GCA_046590295.1 Lacunisphaera sp. | reverse complement strand
CCGACGCGGAGGATGCCGTCGGTCCCGATCTTGTCGCGGTTGGCGCTGTAGATCTCGGGCCAGCGGCTGGCGCTGCCATAGTAGCGCTGGCTGATGCGGGTGAGCGAGTCGCCGCTGGCGATGACGTGCGTGCGGCTGGCGGGCACCGTGGTGGCGGCCGCCGGCACGACCGCGGGGGCGGCCGCCACCGGCGCCGGGGCGCCGACGGAGCGGGCGAGCATGGTCTTCAACTGGTAATTCTCGCTCGCGAGCACGGTGTTGGAACCCTGCAGCTGCTGCGCCAGCGCGCGGGTGGCGGCGAGGTCGTTGGTGGCCTGGGCGGAGGAACGCTGGAGGGCGCCGAGCGCCTCGTTGGCGCGGAGGGCCTCGGCCTCGGCGGCCGACACCCGGCCTTCGACGCCGGCGAGACGCGCGGCGAGGGTGTTGTTTTCCGCATTCACGCTGGCGGAGGCCTGACTGGCGCGGGTGACATCGTGGTCGCGCTCGCGCTCCAGGGCGGCGTATCCGCGGAGAGCGGTCGAGAGCTTGTCCTCCGCCTCGGCCTTGCCCTGCGCGAGCGCGGCGGCTTCCGCCTTGGCGGTGGCGAGTTCGCCCGACAGGTCGCCGGGGGCGGCGGCCGGGGCCGCGGCGACAGCGACGGGCTTGGCCTGTTCGGCCGAAAGCGCCGCTTGCGTGTCGGTCAGGGAGCGCTGGGTGGCGGCGAGCGTGGTCTCGAGCTCGGCCACGCGGCCGGAAAGGTCGGGGTAGATCGGGACGGCGGGCGGGCTGCTGGCGGCGGCATTGCGCCCGCGGGTCAGCGCGGCGATTTCCTGCCGGCTGCGGCCGGCCTCGGTGGTGAGGACGGCAATCTGGTTCTCCAGCGCCTGCACCTTGCCCGACAGGTCGGGATAGGCGGGTGCGGCGGGCTTGGTGGCGAGCTGGGCCTGCAGGTCGGCGACCTGCCCGCGGAGATCAGGATAGGCGGGGTTCGCCGGAGTCGGGGCGGCCGTTTGCTCGGCCGAGGCCAGTTTCGTTTCCAGCTCGCGCACGCGATCGGACAAATCGGGATAGCTCGGGGCGGCGGGTTTCTCGGCGACGGCGGCCCGGAGCTGGGCGATCTGGGCATTGGCGGCCTCGGTCTGACGGCCGGCGGCGAGGGCCTGCTCCTCGAGCTCCTTGATGCGCGCGGCGTCGGCCGTGCTCTCCCGCAGCTGCTTGCCGGTGTCGGCGAGCATTTTCTGCATGCGCTCGCGGTCGCTGCGCAGCGAGGCCAGCTCGCCAACAAGACTGGTCACGCGGCCGGTAAGCTCGTCGCGCTCGCGCCGGAGCTGGACGCTCTCCTCCCCCTTGCCGCGGGCGTCAGCGAGCTGCTGCTGCAACTGGCCCAAGGCGGCGTCGGCGGTGACCACCTGGCGCGAGGAATCAGACAGGGCTGATTCCAGCTGGCGGACCTTGTCGGAGAGATCGGGGTAGGCGGGCGCCGCGGGCGGCGTGGCAACGGGTTGCTCGGCCGCGGCGAGCTTGGACTCCAGCTCGGTTAAGCGGCCGGAAAGTTCCGCCTTCGCCGCGCCTGCGGTGGACAAGTCGGCCTTGGCCTTGGCCAGTTGCGATTCCAACTCGCCGACCCGGGGGGTCAGGTCGGGAAAGGCCGGTGCGACGGGTTTCGCGGCGAGACGGGCTTCCAGCTGGGCGACCTGCCCGCGCAGATCGGGAAAGGCCGGTGCGGTTGGTTTGGCGGCGGCGGCTTTCTCCGCCGCGGCCAGCTTGGTTTCAAGCTCGCGCACGTTGCCCGACAGGTCGGGGTAGCTGGGCGCGGCGGGCCGGGCGTTGAGGGCCGCGACCTGGTTTTCGAGCGCGGTGACCTTGTCGGAGAGATCAGGGTAGGCCGGCGCGCGGTTGCGCTCGGCGGCGAGGGCGCCTTCCAGTTCCGCGACCTTGCCCGAGAGGTTAGGGTAGGTGGGGGCGGCGGGCTTGATCGCGGCGGCGGCGGTCTTCAACTGGGCGACCTGCGTGCGCAGTTGCGCCGCCTCGGCCGTGGCGATTTCCGTCTGGCGGCGGAGAGTGGTCTTGTCGGACTCGAGCATCTTGACATTGGCCTGCAGGGTCGTGCTCTCGCGCTGCGAGGCGACGGTCGCACTCTTGTAGGCGTCAAACTGCCTCGACAGTTCGGCGCGCGATTGCTTCGCCTGGCCGAGGTCGTTGGTCAGGTTGGTGACGGTGGCCTCCAAGGCGGTGACCTTGCCGGAAAGATCGGGGGAAGCCGGAGCGGCGGGCTTGGCGGCGAGAGCGGCCTCGGCGACAGACCTGGCTTGGGTGAGCGCGGCGAGCTGTTTCTGGGAATCGGCCTGAGCGGCGGCCGCGGCAGAAAGGTCGGAGGTCAGCGTGGCAACCTGCGCGTCCAAGGCGGCGGCTTTGTTTCGCAAATCCGGATAGGCTGGTGCGACAGGTTTTTGGGCGGCCACCAACTGGGCCTCGAGTTCGCGGACTTTGCTGGAGAGATCGGGATAGGCCGGTGCGGCCGGTTTGGCGGCGAGAGCGGCCTCGGCGGCGGTCTTTGCTTGAGTCAGGACGGCGATCTGCTGCTGGGCCCCGTTCGTGGCGGCGGTGGCGGAGGACAATTCGGCGGAACGCACGACCAGCTGGCGGTTGGCGTCGGCCAAGGTGGCCTCGAGGGTCTTCACGCGATCCGACAAGTCGGGGTAAGAGGGAGCGGCGGGCTGCGCGGCGAGGGCAGCCTTGAGTTGGGCGATCTGCCGGCCACTGGCATCCAGTTCCGAGCCACTCTTCCGGCTGGCGGCCAAAGCGGCCTCAACCTGTTGGTTGGCGGCCGCGACGGCTGCTTCGAGTTCGGTGACTTTGCCGGAAAGATCCGGATAGGCCGGTGCGGCCGGTTTGGCGGCGAGAGCGGCCTCGGCGGCGGCCTTGCCCTGGGTGAGCGCCGCAATCTGCTCCTGCGCCTCGGTCCGGGTGGCGGTGGCGGTGGCCAACCGGCTTTCGAGTTCGGCGACCTGGCTGGAGAGGTCGGGGTAGGCGGGCGCGGTGGGCTTGATGGCGGCGGCCGCTGTCTTCAGCTGGGCGACTTGGGTGCGCAGTTGCACGGCGTCGGCGGTGGCGGTCTCGGTCTGGCGGCGAAGCGCAGCTTTGTCGGACTCGAGCATCTTGAGGCTGGCCTGCAGGGTCGTGCTCTCGCGTTGGGCGGCGATGGTGGCGCTCTTGTAGGCGTCGAATTGTTTCGCGAGCTCGGTGCGGGCCTGTTCGGCGGCGGCGATTTTTTGCGCGGACTCCTCGCGGGTCGTGGCGGTGGCGGCCTCCAACTCGGCGACCCGGCCGGAGAGGTCAGGGTAGGCGGGTGCGGCGGGTTTGGTCTTTTGCGCCGCGACCAGCTGGCGGTTGGCGTCGGCCAAGGTGGCCTCGAGGGTCTTCACGCGATCCGACAAGTCCGGGTAGGAGGGCGCGGCCGGTTTGGCGGCGAGGGCTTTTTCGGTGATGGCCAGCTTTGACTCAAGTTCCGCCACGCGGCCGGAGAGGTCGGGATAGGCCGGCGCGGCGGGACGGACGGCGCGCGCCTGCTCGGTCTCGGCCTTGGCGGCGGCGAGGGCGGAAATTTCCGCGCGCGCCTGCTCGGCGGAGCCGGTGGCGCCGGCCAGCTGGGTTTCCAGCTCGCGGACGCGGCTGGACAGCTTGGTCGCGGTGTCGTCGACCCGGCGCTGGGTGTCAGCCAAGCGGCCTTCGAGTTCCCGCACCTGACCGGAGAGATCAGGGTAGGCCGGCGCGGCCGGCTTGGCGGCGAGGGCGGCTTCGGCGGCGGACCTGGCTTGGGTGAGCGCGGCGAGCTGTTTCTGGGAATCGGCCTGAGCGGCGGACGCGGCAGAAAGGTCGGAGGTCAGCGTGGCAACCTGCGCGTCCAAGGCGGCGGCTTTGTTTCGCAAATCCGGATAGGCTGGTGCGACAGGTTTTTGGGCGGCCACCAACTGGACCTCGAGTTCGCGGACTTTGCCGGAGAGATCGGGATAGGCCGGTGCGGCCGGTTTGGCGGCGAGGGCGGCCTCGGCGGCGGTTTTGGCCTGGGTGAGCGCGGTGATCTGCTGCTGAACGCGCTGGGCTTCGCCGGCCTGGGTGGCAAGTTGTGCCTCCAGCGTGGCCACCGTCTTCCTCGAATCCGGATAAGCCGGCTGGGCCGACTTGGCTGCAGCCAACTGTTTTTCCAGATCCGTGACGTTGTTCCGCAAGTCCGGATAAGCCGGGGCGACCGGTTGCCGGGCGGAAACAAGCTGGGCCTCAAGTTCGCGGACGCGGCCGGCAAGGTCGGGATAGGCTGGGCCGGCCGACTTGGCGGCGAGACCGGCTTGCGCGGTCGCCAGCTGGGCTTCCAACGCGGCGATATTGGGGCGCAAGTCCGGATAGGCCGGGGCGGACGGTTTCGCCGCGAGGGCGGTTTCAGCCGCGAGTTTGCCTTGCGCCAGGGCGGCGGCTTCCTGCCGGGACTGGTTGGCCGCGGTGGTCGCCGTGGTCAGCTGGGTCTCGAGGGTGGTTTTCTGGTCGGTGACCTTGTTCAGGGTCTCCTCGACCTGCCGGCCAAAATTGCGGGAAGTCTCCAACTCGGCGAGGGCGGTCTGCAGCTCGCGGGTCTTGGCATCGAGCGCCGAGTGGTCGGGGATGGGCTTGGGCGCCTGTTGCAATGAAGTGAGGGCCTGCCGGACCTCCGCCAGTTCCGCCCGGGCCGCCGCCGCTTCCCGGGTGAACGTGGCAGCGCGTTCCTCCGCGGTGCGCACCTGTTCCTGCCTGGCGAGGCTGGTGGCGGTCGCGGTCTCGGCGTTTTTTTCCTGAGTGGCGGCCAACTGGGCCAGGCGCTGCCGATCGGCCCGGAGGGAGGCCCCCTCGGCGGTGAGTTCATTCAACCGGTTGGCCAAGGCATCGCGTTCGGTGCGCAGGCGGGAAAGCATGGCGTCATCAGACGGGGTGGACCGGGCCGAGAAGGGAGCCGCCGGTCCGGGCGCGGCCGGGCCCGGTGCAGGCTTGGGCGCATCGATCTCGGTGCCGGCCGCGACTGACGGGCCGGCGGGAGCCTGCTCGACGCGCGCCGGGGCGGGTTCGGTGCGGACCAGAGGGTTGAATCCTGCGGAGGCTTTGACGGTGGCGAGCTTGCGCTGGGCGGCTTCCAGGCTGGCCCGGTCGAGTGAACCGACCAGACTGTCCAACGCGCGGCCCCGCGCCCCGTTTTCCCGGGCGAGCGAGAGCCAGACAAAAGCCTGCATCTGATCGGCCGCGGTCCCCCGTCCTTCCAAGTAGGCCAGGCCGAGGTTGTATTGGGCGATGCCATTGCCTCTCTCCGCCTTGGCCCGGAGTGACGTGATCTCGGCGCTTTCCTGCGCGGGCGCCGCCGTGCCAAGGGTGAGTGCGATCAGGGCGAACGAAAACAGGCGGAAAATTTTCATACGGCAGGCGAAGATTGGACCAACACTTTTGCCCGTTCCGGGGCACGGCTGCAAGCCTGCCATGCGCCTTGCCGGCTGATTATTATGTCAATCAGGCGGACCGGTGGCCCGTGCGGCGGAGCACCTTAGGGGGTGAGGGCACCCTGCGCCGCGGCGAGCAGATCGGCCGCGACAAGCCGGACCTTGTAGTCGGCGTCGGCGTGGGCAAAGCGGACAATACCGTCGGCGCTGATGAGGAAGGCGGCGGGGACCGGCAGCCAGCGGGCGGTGGGTTCACCGGGCACGGGCGCGAGTTCGATCTTCCATTTCCGGTATTTTTCCACGGTGGCGTCGTCGACGCGGAAGGCCACCCCGAAGGCGGCGGAGGCGTGCATCTGCCGGTCGGAGAGCAGCCGGTAGCTCAGGTGGTTTTTCTCCGCGGCGGCGGCGAGGCCCGCGGCGTCGTCGGGGCTGACGGCGAGGATCTGGTAGCCAAGCTTCAGCAGTTCCGGCTCAAGCTCGGCGAGGGCGGCGAGGTGCTTGTTGCAATAAGGGCACCAGCTGCCGCGGTAAAAAACCACGAGAGTGGGCCGGCCCGCGATGGCGGTGGCGAGGTCCAGCTCCGCGCCATCGACGGTCCGGACCATCGCGGCGGGGACCTTGGCGCCGACGGGCAGCAGCTTGGCCTCGGCGGGCGAAGGGGCGAGCTCCGCCCGGGTGGCGGTCATCGCGGAGAGAACGAAAAGGGCGGACACCAGCAAACGGTAGGACATGGGTCCAGACTAGAGCCCGCCGCGAGGGTTACTATTCCTTATTTCGGCCGGGCCCCTCCGGCCGGCGGGCGCCCGGTCACGGCAGGTGCCGGGCGGCCAAGACGCGAAACGATTCCACCTGCGCCGCCTGCCAGGCCGCGTCGCGGCCGAGCGCCATGGCCAGTTGCGCGGCCACCCGGGGTGCGGCCGCCGCGGCGGCCCGGGCGTCGAGATAAAGCAGGCGCGAGCGGCGCGACAGCACATCCTCGACCGTGCGAGCCATGGTGCCGCGCGCGGCGGCCAGCACGAAGTCGTCGTCGGGTGGGCCGGGGGCCGCGCTCAGCGGGTTTGCGATCGGCAGGGCGGCCGTGCGACAAGGTTGCGCCGGCAACCCCGCGAGCTCCGCGGCGCGGTTGATGACATCTTCGGCCATCTTGCGGGCGGTGGTCCACTTGCCGCCGGCGATCGTGATGAGACCGGAGGATGAAACCCGGATCACGTGGTCGCGCGACAGCGCGCTGGTTGGTCCGGATCCGGCCTGCACCAGCGGGCGCAGCCCGGCAAAGGTGCTCAGCACGTCGCCCCGCCCCGGCGCCCGCGTGAGGTAGCGGCCGGCATGCTCGAGCAGAAATCCGACCTCTTCGGGCAGCGGCACCGGTTCGCGGGCGACCCCGGCCACCGCCGTGTCGGTGGTGCCGAGCAGCACCTGGCCGAGCCACGGGATCGCGAACAACAGGCGGCCGTCGCTGGTCTTGGGGATCATCAACGCGGTCTCGCCGGGCAGGAAGCTGTGCGGCAGCACCACATGTGCGCCTTGACTCGGCGCCAGCATGGCCCCGGCCGCCGGTTCATCGAGCCGGCGAAACTCGTCGCTGAACACGCCGGTGGCGTTGAGGACGACGCGGGCCTTGATCTCGAAGGTTGCACCGGTCTCGTCCTCGCAGGCGGCCACGCCGCAGATCTGGCCGCCGGCTTTGAGCAGCGCGGTGACCGGCAGGTGGTTCAGGACGGTGGCGCCGAGCCCGGTGGCCGTGTGGGCAAAGGCCAAGGCGAGCGCCGCGTCGTCGAATTGTCCGTCGCTGTAACGGACACCGCCCGTCAGCCGGCCGGGTTGCAGCGTGGGCAGTTCCGCCAGGGTCTCGCCGCGCGAGAGCACGCGGGACGGGTCCGGCTGGTGGCCGCGGGCAAGCAGGTCGTACACCTTCAGTCCAGTGCCGTAGAAAAATTTCTCCCACGCCGAGTAGACCGGCACGATGAAGTTGCGCGGATGCACGAGACCCGGGGCGTTTTGCAGCAGCCGCGTGCGCTCCCGCAGCGCGGAACGGACGAGGCCCGGCCGGCCCTGGCGCAGGTAGCGCACGCCGCCGTGGATGAGCTTGGTGCTGCGGCTCGACGTGCCGGACGCAAAGTCGCCGCGCTCCAGCAGCAGCGTGCGGTAGCCCCGGCTGGCCGCATCGACGGCGGCATAAAGCCCGGTGGCCCCGCCGCCGGCGATCAGCACGTCCCAGGTCTCCCCCGCGCGGAGCCGGCTGATGGCGTCGGGGCGGTTCATTCAATCGGTCGCATCTTTCGCCCGAGCGACGGCCTGGTGCCATCCGGCTTGGAGGGTTTTCATCGCGGCGGGTTTTGCCTTGGGGCGGAAGGTGTGGTCCATCCGCCACAAGCCGGCGATCTCCGCGCGGCTCTTCCAGTAGCCCACGGCGAGCCCGGCCAGGTAGGCGGCGCCCAGCGCGGTGGTCTCGGTCGTGCGCGGGCGCACGACCGCCACGCGGAGCAGATCGGCCTGAAACTGCATCAGGGCGTCATTGACCGTCGCCCCGCCGTCCACGCGGAGTTCGCGCAGCTTCCGGCCGGCATCCGCTTCCATCGCATGGAGCAGGTCGGCGCTCTGGAACGCGATGCTCTCCAGGGCGGCGCGGGCGACGTGGCCGGCGGTGCTGCCGCGGGTGAGGCCGGTGATGAGGCCGCGTGCGCCGGCGTCCCAATGCGGCGCGCCGAGCCCGGCGAACGCGGGCACCAGGTAGACCCCGCCGTTGTCGCGCTCGGTCGCGGCGAGTTTTTCCACGTCGGACGACTTCGCGATGAGCTTCAACCCGTCGCGCAGCCATTGCACGACCGCGCCGCCGATGAAGACGGAGCCCTCGAGCGCGTATTCCAGCCGGCCCTCGATCCGCCAGGCGATGGTGGTGAGCAGCTTGTTTTTCGAGGCGACGGCCCGGCCGCCGGTGTGCATCAGCAGGAAGCAGCCGGTGCCGTAGGTGTTTTTCGCCATGCCGGCCGGCCAGCACGCCTGGCCGAAGAGCGCGGCCTGCTGGTCGCCGGCGATGCCCGCGATGGGCACACCGCGCAGCGCAGGCACGGCGGTGACCTCGCCGAACACCCCGCTGCTGTCGCGCACCTCCGGCAGCACCTCGCACGGGATGCGGAGGATTTTCAGCAGCGCGGCGTCCCAGTCGCCGGTGCGGAGATTGAGCAGCAGCGTGCGCGAGGCGTTGGAGGCATCGGTGGCGTGGACGCGGCCACCCGTGAGCTGCCAGAGCAGCCAGGTATCGACGGTGCCGAAGGCGAGTTCGCCCCGGTTGGCGCGCCGGCGGGCGCCGGGGATATTGTCCAGCAACCACGCCAGCTTGGTGCCGGAGAAATACGGGTCGAGCAACAGGCCGGTTTTTTTGCGGAAGAGCGGCTCCAGGCCGTCGCGCCTGAGCTTTGCGCACAGCGGCGCGGTGCGGCGGTCCTGCCAGACGATGGCGCGGTGCAGCGGCCGGCCGGTGCGGCGGTCCCAGAGCAGGGTGGTCTCGCGCTGGTTGGTGAGGCCGATGGCGGCGATCTGGTCCTTCGTCAGGTTGGCCTCGGCCAGGGCGGCGAGCGCCGTGCGGCGGGTGGACTCCCACAGGTCGCGCGGGTCATGTTCCACCCAGCCCGGCTGGGGAAAATGCTGGGCAAATTCCTGCTGCGCCGTCGCCACGGCCCGCCCGCGCCGGTCGAAGACGAGTGCGCGGGAGGAAGTGGTGCCTTGGTCGAGGGCGAGGACAAAGGTCATGGGCTGGGCCAAGGGATAAGGCGCCAGGCGGTACCCGCCAACCCGCAAATGCTGCGGACAGGGTTGCAAAAGCTCCGTTCCCGTGCAAATTTCATCGAACCAAGCCAAGGTGTCATTGTCCCAAAACCCCAGTTGCCATGAAAACCTCCACGCTTCACGCCAGTCTCGCGCTGGTGATCGGATTCGCGTCCGCCACCGCGCTTCTTGCCGCCGATAAATCAACCCCCGCCGAGGCCCGGGTCACCGTCGTGTTTGATCATCCGGAAAAATACCAGGATCTGAAGGACAGTGGTTTTGATACCGAAAACCAGCGGGGGTCCGAACGTTACCTGCCCCTGATCAAGGAACACATCGAACAGGAAGCCGGCCGGTTGCTGGCGCCGGGCCAGCGGTTGACCATCACGTTCACCGACATCGACCTGGCCGGTGATTTTGAGCCGTGGCACGGGGCGAATTACCACGATGTCCGCATCGTGAAGGATATATATATTCCCCGCCTGACCTTTACCTTCCAAGTGAGAGACGAAGGCGGCCGGGTGCTCGGCGAAGGTGAACGCAGGCTGGTCGACCTCGCCTATCAGATGCGGATCGGCGGGGGCTTCCGCGACGACCCGCTGCGCTACGAAAAGGGCATGTTGAACGACTGGCTGCGGGACGAACTCCGGGCCCGCAAGGGCTGAACGAAGCCGCCTTCGCCGGATGCACCGCGCCCCGCGCTATTTCAGCCGGGTTGCCGGTGGTTCTTCGTCATTCTCGAAGATGCTGCCCGAGGCGACGGGGGCGGTGCGCCAGTTCAGTGTGATGGTGAGGGTGCGGAAGACAAAGGTCAGCACGACAGCCGCGATCGCGGCGCGGTTGGCCGACATTTCCATCGTCACGCTGCAAAACAGAAAAGTCACCGCGCCGGCCAGCGCCGTGAGCAGGTAGAACTGGCCGGGCTTGAACACGAGGGGTTCCTCGCGCGTGATGAGGTCGCGCATGATGCCGCCGCCCACGGCGTTGACGATGCCGACCAAAATGGCGGCGGGCGGGGTCAGCCCCGCCAGGAGGGATTTTTGCACACCGAACGCCGCGTAGGCGCCGAGCCCAAGGGCGTCGACCACGGCGATAACCCGTGAAAACCGGTGGATGCGCGCACCCAGGAAAATGCCGCAGACCACGGCGGCGAGGATGACATGGATGTAGCTCGGGTTGGTCAGCAACGGCGTCGGGCCCTGGGCGAGGAAGAGCCCGTCGCGGATGAGGCCGCCGCCGATGCCGGTGACCAGCGCGAGGGCCAGTACCCCGACGATGTCGTAGCCGCGCTTGATGGCCGCGAGCGCGCCCGTCAGCGCGAACGCAAAGGTCGCACCCAGATCAAACAGCACCGGCAGGTCGAAGCTTCCCTTGAGCATGGTGATAAGAAGGGGTTGTTTTGGCGGAAAATCCGGCTAAGCTTGCCCACAAGCAAGCGTAACCTTGGTCGGTCGGCCACCGGATGAAACATCCGGCGATCCGCCCGGTCAAACGGATCAACTCCTTCCCTGTCATGAAAAAATCCAGCATCTTCCTCCTCGTCTGCTCGGTCGGCCTGGCGCAGTCGGTATCCGTGCGCCGCAACCTGACCGCCGACGGCGCCGTCCTGGGCGCAGTGGCCGGGGCCATCATCGGCAACAACAGTGGCAACGGCAATGGCGCCCAGGGTGCCGTGATCGGAGCCGCGGCCGGGGCCCTGCTCGGCCATGCCGCGGCGGAATCGCAGCGCTCGCCGGCCAGCCGGTCCAACTATCGGAGCCCCCGGCAGCACGAAGGCAACGCCGTCATCGGTGGCGCCGTGCTCGGTGGCATCACGGGGGCCATCATTGGCAACAACAGCGGCCGGGGCAACGGCGCCCGGGGCGCCCTGATCGGCGCCGGTGCGGGAGCCATTCTGGGCAGCACGGCCGATCATCGGGCGGAATCGCGGCTGAATGTCGGCTACGGCTACGGCCATGATCGGAATCATGGCTATGGTCGCGGTTATGGTCGCCCGCACTTCGGCAATTATCGGAACGACGGCTTTTACGGGTCCTTTGGGACGTATCAGCCTTACGGGACGTATCGGTCCTATGAATCTTATCCGACCTACTCTGGCGGCTCGTCCACCCGCGGCGACTCCGTCGGCGCGGGCCTGATCCTTGGCGGTATCGCCGGGGCCATCATCGGCAACAACAGCGGCGACGGCAACGGCGCGCGCGGCGCCCTCATCGGGGCCGGCCTCGGCGCTCTGCTCGGTGCGATCAGCGAACCGTCCGCCCCGACCTATCGTGAATCGTCCCGCTATCAGGCGCCCGCGCGCACCAACTATGTCCAGCAGATGACCGCGTCCGCACCCCAGCAGGTGACGATCATCAACAATTACTACGGTAACAGCCGCCCGGCCTCGGGCGGTTACAAGACGGACGCGGGGGCCTACTGAGGCCGGTCAGTCTTTCTTCGGCCCGGCCGGTTCCGGTGGGGGCACACTGTTGCCGGCTGCTGCCGGCCCGGTGATTGTCCCGGTATCACTGCGCGCCGCCGGATTTTCGGGCGAAGGCTTTTTTGCGGGCGGACCGAAGGTGACACCCTTGACGGCCGCGGCCATTTCCTGGGCGGCCTGTTCCAGCGCGGCGCGATCCGCGGTGGAATCCTTCACGACCGGCTGGCCGCTGGAAAAATCAATGGTCTTGCCGTCGTGTTCCGCCAGGTTGACGGGTCCACCGTTGCCGGCTCCTGCCGGCCCGGTGTTTGTCCGGGAAACTCCGTGCTCCGCCAGGTTTCCCGGCAAACGGTTCCTGGCCCGACGGTCGATGACATACCAGAGGACAAACCCCATCATGCCGGCCAGCAGCACGAGCAGCACGATGATTTCCTTGGAGCGACGCATGGGGCCAAATTATTCCCCGCTCAACCCAGCGCCAGAGCAATCACGCCCAGCACCATGCCGCCGGCGGCCACCAACCGGCGCTTGGCCTCCGCTTCTTTGAGGAATCTGGCCCCGAAAAACGTCCCGATCAGGATGCTGATCTCGCGCGCCGGGGCGACGTAGCTGATGGGCGTGAAGCTCATCGCGGTCAAAATGAGCAGATAGCCGGCCGGCCCGAGGAGGGCGACGGTGGCGGCCTTGCCGCGATGCGCGTGCCAGTCGCGCACCAGCTCGCTGCGCCGCGACCACGCGAACGGGGCGAGCACGACGCACGTCACGACCTGCGTGCCGCAATCGTAGATCACCGGGGGCAGGTGCAGCTGGGACATCGCCCGCTGGTCCCACACGGTGTAGCCGGCGATGCAGCAGCCGCAGGTGAAGCCGTAGAGCAGTCCCTGCCGCAGGTGCGCCCGGTCGGCGTGGAGCAGGGACGCGCCGCCCGTCAGATAAAAAACGCTCACCACGATAACCAATCCGCCCACCAGGGCCAGCGGCGTGGGGCGCTCGCTGAAAATGGCGATGGCCACCAGGGTCGAGAGCAACGGGCCGGTGCCGCGGGCCAGCGGATAGACGAGCGAGAAATCCCCGTGCCGGTAGCCGCGTTGCAGCAGGAGGGCATAACAAGTCTTGATCAGCCCGCTGCCGAGGATGACGAGCCCCGTGCCGGCCGGCAGCACCGGATCCCGCCAGAGCCAGTAGCCGGTCACCACCGGCGCATAGAAACCCAGTGAGATCAGCCCGCACAGATACACGAACGGCAGCCCTCCGCCCGAACGCTTCGCGGCATAGTTCCAAGTCGCGTGGGTGAACGCGGCGACGAGGATAAGGCCGAGGGCGGCGGTGGACATGTCGGGCTTCTGCTTTTACGATGCGGGGCGCGCCGTTTGCCTATTACACGGGTCGTGACGGGCGGGTTGCATGCCGGCCAGAATCGGAAGGCACTGTGCCGGTTGGCAACGGTGAAGCAGCCAACGCGACATTGCGCGCCGCGGAAAATCCGCGATGCTGCGCGGGATGTCCACGCATCCGCCAACCATTTTGGGCGAACTGCCCCGCACGCTGGCGCTGGCCTTCCCGATCATCATCGGGCAGGTCAGCCAGATGCTGATCGGGCTGACGGACAACGCGTTCATCGGCCGCGTAGGCAAGGTGGAGTTGGCGGCGGCGGCGTTCACCCACGGGGTGTTCGGCGTATTCTACGTGGTGGGCATCGGGCTGCTGCTCGGCGCCGGGGTGTTCGCGGCGCGCGACCATGGCGCAGGCGACGAGACCGGCTGCGCCGCCTGGCTGCGCCACGGACGCGCGCTGGCGCTGGCCTCGGGGCTGGGGGCCTTCCTGTTCATGGTCGCCGTGTCGACGCAGCTCCACCATTTCGGCCAGCCGCCGGAGGTCGTGGCGGTCGTGCGGCCGTTCTTTCTGCTCATCGCGGCTTCGGTCGTGCCGGCGCTGGTCTTCCAGGTGCAGCGGCAGTTCGCGGAATCGTTCAACCAGCCTTGGGTGCCGATGGCCATCATCCTGGCGGACGTGATCCTTAACGCGCTGCTCAACTGGGTGCTGGTGTTCGGTCACTTTGGCCTGCCGGCACTCGGTCTGGTCGGCTCGGGCCTGGCGACGCTGCTGGCGCGGTTGGCGGCGGTGGCGGCGATCGCGGTGTGGCTGCGCCGCGCGCCCGTCTTTGCGGCGGTACGGGCGGCGCCGTGGCTGGGCTGGGAGCGCGCGCGGTTTGTCCGCCTGTTGCAGCTGGGCGGGCCGGCCGGCGGCATGCTGTTGTTTGAGGCCGGCGCCTTCACGGCGGCGGCGCTGATGATGGGCTGGCTCGGCACCGTCCCGCTCGCGGCGCACCAGGTTGCGCTCGGTTGTGCGTCCCTGACCTTCATGGTCCCGCTCGGGCTGTCGTTTGCCGTCAGCCTGCGGATCAGCAAGGCGCTTGGCGAGGGCCGGCACACGGCCCTGCGCCCCATCGGCTTCGGGGCCTTGGTCGCGGGGCTCCTGTTCATGGCGGCGTGCGCCCTGATCTTTGCCGTGGCCGGCCGGGTCATCACGGGTGCGTTCACGCCGGCGAACGACGTGGCCACGCTCGCCGCGCAGCTGCTCATGGTCGCAGCCGTCTTCCAGCTGTTCGACGGCGGTCAGGTGATCAGCGTCGGGGCCCTGCGCGGCCTGCACGACGTGCGCGTGCCGACGGGCATCACGTTCGTGGCCTACTGGATCATCTCGCTCCCGCTGGGCTACTGGCTGGCGTTCCACACGCGGCTGGGCCCGCTGGGCGTCTGGACCGGCCTGGCCGCCGGCCTCGGTTGCGCCGCCCTGCTGCTCGGCTGGCGGTTCCACCGGCTGACATCGTCGGGAAAGGTGTAACGTATTACGTTACACCTTTCCGGGCGGGATCAGCCCAGCGCCTCGGCGAGGGTGGCGATGATGTCGGCCACTGGCTCGGTGCCGACCGACAGGCGGAGCAGGTCGGGGGACAGGCCGTGGGCGGCGAGCTCGGCGCGGCCAACCTCGCTGGTGACGAGGTCGTAGTGCGCGAGGTAGATGAACGGCGAGATCAGCGTCGTGGTCATGCCGAAGCTCGGGCCCTTGGGCAGGCGGACGCGGTCGTAGAATTTCTCGAGCGGGCCCTGGAGCGTGAAAGAAATCATGCAGCCGGGCGATTCCGGGGTGCGGGCGATCTTCAGGTAGTTCGCCTTCGTGGCCGGCTGCAGCGCCCACCAGACCCTGGCGACCGCCGGGTGGGACTCCAGGAAGGCCGCGACCTTGAGCGTGCTCGCATTGAGGCGGGCGATGACTTCCGGGGTGGCGCCGATCTGGGCGGCGAGGCGCGCGAGATCGCGCGCATGCACCGGCTCGAGGTGGCCGGCGACGAGCTGACGGAGTTCGCCGGCGTCGGGCCGCGTGGCGTTGATCACGACCGCGCCGGCGATGACGTCGCCTTCGTGGGCGGTGTATTTGGTGAGGCTGGTGGCGACGAGGTCGGCGAGGGGCAGCAGGTCGACGTTGAAGGGCGAGCTGACGGCCGGATCGAGGATGACCTTGGCGCCGTGGCGGCGGGCGAGGGCGGTGACGGCGGCGAGGTCGGCGGTCTGGATGAGCGGGTTGTTCGGGGCCTCGATGATCAGGCCGGCCAGGCGCGGGCCGTGGGTGGCCAGCAGTTCCTCCAGGCCGGCCAGGTCGGTGACGTCGCCATGGTGCAGGTAGTCGCGCGCGGGGTCGGGGGTGAATTTTTTCAGCAGGGCGATGCTGTCAAGATAGAGCCAGCCGAGCTGGAGCCAGGCGGTGCGGCCGGTGCGCGCCTGCACCGTGCTGATGGCGCGGAAGGTGGCGTAAAGGGCATTCATGCCGCTGGGGGCGAGCAGCAGGTCGGCGGCGGCGACCGGGAAAGGGTCGCGGAGCACGCGCTGGATCTCGGCGGTGGCGTCGCCGGGGTAAAGTTTTTCCTCCGCCGCGGCCGGCAGCTGGCCGAGGCGCACCAGGTGGTCTTCCGCGGCGCGGGAGGAGAGGAAGCCGCCGACGTTCTGCAGGAAAACCTTGCCGCGGGCATTCAACCCGGGCGTGTCGGCGTGGGCGACCCCGTCGATGCCGTCGGCGCTGAACGGCGTGGCGCCAGCCGGGTCGGTGCGGCCGAGGTGGTCGGCGAGGGCGACGGCCATTTTCGCCGAGGTGACGAGCCAGAGCGACCGGCCGGCTAGCTCCGGGCGCCGGCCGAGGTGCTCGCACAGGCGCTTGGCGTGCGTGTGCACGACGAAGCGGGGATAGCCCGAGGTGATGTGGCGGGTGGTTTCCAGCCGGCCTTCCTCATAGCCGATGACATCGCGCATGGTCGGCAGGCTGCACGCGACGGAGTGCGGGCTGCCCGGGATGCGCTGGCCGAGGGGGATGGGCGAGAAGACGGACATACGGCGGAGAGAACCAAGCTCACCGGGGCCCACGGGGTCAAGCAACCGCGGGCCGTGTCATGTGCCGGGCAGAAGCCGTCGTTTTCCGCCGGACAGATCGATACCTTCGAGGCAGCGCGGTAAAGCCCGCGAAAACATATTGCCCCCGGTCCGGCGAAGCGGCGGACTGGGCGCAATGAAATTGGTTTCCTGGAACGTCAACGGCGTGCGCGCGGCCCTCGGCAAGGGCCTCCTCGACTGGATGAACGCCGCCCGGCCCGACGTGATCTGTCTGCAGGAGGTCAAGGCCCTGCCGGGTGACGTGCAGGGCGTGGCGTGGCCCCAGGGCTATGAGATCACCTGGAACGCCGCGGAGAAAAAAGGCTACAGCGGCACGGCCCTCTTCAGCCGGACGAAGCCCCTGGGGGTCACCCGCGGACTCGGCTCGCCGGCGCACGACGCCGAGGGCCGGGCCATCACGGCGGAATTTGCCGACTGCTACGTGGTCAACGTCTACGTCCCGAACGCCCAGCCGGAGCTGGCGCGGATCGGCTTCCGGCAGGCGTGGGACCGGGCGTTGCTGGCGCACGTGCGGCAGCTCGAAAAAAAGAAGCCGGTGGTCTTCTGTGGCGACCTGAACGTCGCCCACGAGGAGATCGACCTCGCGCGGCCCAAGGAGAACGTGGGCAACCCGGGCTTTTCGGACGAGGAACGGGCGGGCTTTAGTGATTACCTCGCGGCGGGTTTCATCGACACTTTCCGGCAGTTTGAGCCGGGCGCGGGGCACTACAGCTGGTGGACCTACCGCGCCGGGGCGCGCGCGAACAACGTCGGCTGGCGCATCGACTACTGCCTGACGTCCGCCGCGCTCCAGCCCCGGCTGAAGCGCGCGTGGATCGAACCGCAGGTGATGGGCAGCGACCATTGCCCGGTCGGGGTGGAGCTGACATGAGCCGCGCCCAGGGTCGGGGCAAACTGCCGGAACGCGTGCGGCTGGGCCGGTCGGGCGTGCATGGCTACGGGCTTTTCGCGCAGGACTTCATCCCGCACGGCGAGCGGGTCATCGAGTATGTCGGGGAGCGCATCACGAAGGCGGAGGCGGAGCGCCGCGAGGAGCGCCGGCTCGCACGGCGGGCCGCCGGCGGCGACGGCTGCGTGTATGTGTTCGAAGTGAACCAGCGCCACGACATCGACGGCGACGTGCCGGAAAACATGGCACGCCGCATCAACCACTCCTGCGACCCGAACTGCGAGACGCAGAACATCCGCGGGCAGATCTGGATCGTGGCCGCGCGGGACCTCGGGCCCGACGAGGAGCTGACCTACGATTACGGCTTCGACTACTCGGAATGGCAGGATCATCCCTGCCGGTGCGGGGCGAAAAACTGCGCCGGGTTCATCGTCAACGTCGGGCAGCGCTGGCGCGTGCGGCGGATCCTGCAGGCGGGCAAATGAAACCGAGGCTTTTCTTCCCGGGCGGACCGGGCAGGCTGCGGCCATGAATCCGGCCGCCGAACTGAAGCAACTGCTGGGCCGCACGCCACGGCGGACCCTTGCGGTGGCAGAGAGCCTGACCTGCGGGCGCGTGCAGGCGGCGATCGGCGCGGTGTCGGGCGCCTCGGACTATTTCCTGGGCGGGGTCACGGCCTATTCACTGGCGCAGAAGGTCAAGCTGCTTGGCGTGAACCGCGCGCACGCGCGGCGCGTCAACTGCGTGTCACAGCGCGTGGCGGTGGAGATGGCGCAGGGGGCCTGCGAGTTGTTTGGCGCGGACATCGGCCTGGCGACGACAGGCTACGCCGAGCCGAGCCCGGCGGACGGCATCCAGGCGCCGATGGCCTGGTGGGCGCTCTGTCATGTCCGGCGGGGCGGCCGCGCCGCGATGATCTCAGGACAGGTTGAACTGCCTCGCGCGACGCGGGTGCAGGCGCAGGAGCGTGTGACGCAGGAAGTCCTGCGTCAGCTCGCGGTGTATCTGCGCGAGAGGCGGGCCAGCCCGGCAGACTGAAGGGTCCGTCGGAGCGGGCAGAAAAAAACCAAGCCCGGCAGTGGCTGGATCGCCGGGCTTGGAAATGGTGGAGGCAAGGGGTTGAACCTCATGCTATTTTTCAAGCAATTGGTAATGAAAGATTGATTTTTATCTGGTCTCTATAAAACGCCCTAGATTTGCGGCAATCTAGCGAGGGATAATTTAAGCTTCGGAGGAAAAGAGGTGAACAAGTGCGGCGAGATTCTCGGGCAGCAATCCGCTCGCATCGCTGTCGTTACTGACTGCGCCCCACCCGTCTTCGGGCAGAGTTCCAAGACACACAGACACTGCGCAAAGTGGCAGTTAAGTGGGGCGGATCGATTCAACCCGTCTGAGCACGAACACAGGTTGTGCCGTGAATTTTGGTGCCTGATTAATGACTGCTCGGGTTTGGCCGCACCAGCAGGAGCATCAGCCCGGCGAGAAACAAACCGGCCGCGGAAATTGCGAAAGGGACGGAAAGGCTGACCTGCTGGTCGCGCAACCAACCGCCTGCGTAGATCATGATTCCACCCACGCTCACGCTCACGAAATTAAGCAGCCCGTAGACGGTGGCGCAATAACGTGGATTCAAGACTTGGCAGACAATGGGCATCAGGTTCGCGTCGGCGAACCCGCGCCCCACGCCGAACACGATCATCGCACCAATTGCGAAGGCGAATGATGAGGTATACGCTAGGAGAAAAAGGCAAGGGCCGGCGCAAATGAAGCCGAGAGCTGGGATGAGCAGGCGACCTCGCGGGTTTGTCCGCGCCAAGCGGTCAGCCCAAGCGCCACCAATGAGGATGCCTACAAACGAGGCGATTTGCACCGGAACCGTGGCCCAGAGACCCGCGGAGCCACGGGTTACCTCCATTTTAATTACCCACGCCGAGGGCAACAGTGCCGCCCACGTCCCGGTGGGCTTCCAGCCGAGGAATCGTTCCTGTAGGAAGGTCGGCAGCCAGCCGTTGATCAGCCAGAATGCGGTCCCGGCAAAGCCAATGTAGATGATGAGAACCCAAAACGTCCTTGCGGCGAAAAGCTCACGGGCCACCACACGGACAGAAATGGGCGTTGCTGCATTCGCCGCTATCTCAATCGCAGGTTTTTCGCGTTCACGGAGCAGAAATATCAGGACCAAGGTATAGAGCACCCCGATTGCGCCGAAAATGGTGAAGGCCGCACGCCAACCATGGTCAGCGGCGATCCAGCCGCCGGCTCCGCCTAGGGCCGCACCGGCGTAGAGCCCGCTCTGGTGCAGCCCGGTGGCAAAAGACCTGGTCGAGCCGGTATGATAGTCGGCGATGAGCGCCAGCGCCGCCGCGATGTAGCAAGCTTCGGCAATGCCCATGATCGCACGTGCGGCGAGCAGGGTTTCAAAGCTATGCATGTGTCCGGTAATCCAGGTCATGGCGGACCAAATGCACAGGCTCGCCATAATCACCCACTTGCGACTGTAGCGATCAGCCAAGAAACCGCCCACCGGGCTCATCAGACCATAAACCCAAAGGAACACCGAAGTGAGCAGGCCGAAGCGAGCGTCGCTCATCGGGATATCTGCGACGATCCATTCGCGCATGGACGTGATCATCAAGCGATCCAGATAATTGAGCATCGCCACGAACCACAACAGGGCGACGACGAGCCAAGCATAACGAGTTACTTTGTTTTTTTCACTCACGGGGTATAGGGGGTGGGGTGGGGATGCGGATCAGAAAAATTTAGCGAGACGGTCATCCACGTCCTGGCGGAACCGCTCGACATAAGCGCTGGTATAATCACGCACGGAAAGCCGGGCATCATGGATGAGTGGGGTGAGGTCCATCGCCCAGGTGAGGCCCTGGTATTTGTCCGTGGCGTGCGGGGTGTGGTAGGTGGCGTGGGCCAGCCGGCGACCCGCGGTCGCGAGGTCATAGCGTTTGCCGCCGCTGATCTGGGAATCGAACACCCCAACGAGCGACGCGGCGAGATTCGGATAGGCACCAACATCGAGCAATTGCTTGTCCGCGTCACACATCCAGTCGAGGTCGCGCCAAGTTTCGCAGCCGAGCACCCGCTTGGGGCGTTTCTCGGCGGGCATTGCCCGCAGGGCCGCCAGGCAGTGGGCGAGCACCGCGATGTGCGTATCGTGCTTGTCGGCCGGTTGGTGAAGGTAAACGACCTCGGCGCTCGCGGCCGTGAAGATCGTGGTAAGATCATCCTTTACCCCAGCCTCGTCCGGGTTCTTCACGGCGCTGCTGGGATGGGCGAGTTGGAGCTGGAGGGAATACTCACCGACATAAGCGGCCTTGCGTTGTTCGCGGGTGCGAACCGCCTGCATCTCCGTGTCGGTATGGTTTGCATAAACGCCGCTGCGCGGACTGCCCGCGCCGTTCGTGACTACCACCCCGGTAAACCACTTGTCCGTCCGGCCGAAACAGTCGGCGATGCCATGATAGGCCATGATTTCGATGTCGTCCTGGTGCGCACCGACACACAGGTGCGTCGTGCGGGCGAGCGCCACCTCGGGGGAGACGGCGGTTTCTGGCACATAAATATCAGCGTTGGGGCGGGAGAATTTCATGGGATCAATTTTTGCCCAGGGCGGGCAGGCTGGCTGCGGCGACGGCCTGGCCATGGCGCTTGTCCTTCTCATCGGGGGTGCGCAGGCGGATTTTCTCGGCAAGCGCGGGAAATTCCACCCGGAGCACCTCGGTGGCCCGGGCCAAAATGATTTCGCCGCCCTCACCGGAAGTCACGCGACCGAGGGCGAGGAGATTGCGCACGTCATAGAAATCCGCGTAATGCGCAATCGTATAGCCGAAGCAAACCCCGATTGATTCATAGACGGCGCGGGCGCGCCGGTCGCCTGATAGCATCGCGGCCTGCACCGCCACGAGTTGTTCGGGCAGCGGCAGGGCGGCGGAAAATTCAAATCCCGCGAGCCGCGCCAGGCGGCCAACCCCCTGCTGGGAGAAATACTGGACGCCGCAACCGGCATCGCCCGACCACTCGTCGCGCGGAGCATGGGCCCGGTAGTCCACCGGGGCGAAAGCGAGTTCATTGAGCCAGGGGGTGATGTTGCCTGCGGGGGTGACGTAGCCGCCTGCCTGGCTGGTGCCGAGGGAGACGCCGAGCACGGCGTTGTCGTGCATGGCCATGGCGCCGGCCAGTGCCGTGACCTCGCCGTCGTTGGCGACCTCGAAAGGCACTCCACCCCAACGGGCCTGCAGGGTGAAGAACATCCGGCGGATATGTCGCTCAAAAAGCTCCGCCGGCACACCGCGGAAAAGCGACGCGACGCGCACCTCGTTGTTCACGTAGACGCCCGCCGCGCTGCCGCCGATGGCGTCCACGCGTGGCAGGTGGGCGGCGGCGCGCGTCAGGGTGTCGTGCACGCCCTCAATGTGGTAAGCCGGGTCTGTCTTAAAATAAGGATCCCACGTGATTTCCTCGGAATATACGACGCGACCATCAATGAGCGCGGCCGCCTTGCGATCACTCCCGCCCAGGTCGAAGCCGATGCGACAACCGTCCAAGTGCCGGCCTACCGCCAGACCAGAATCGTCCGTGGTCGGGAGCGCGTCCAGTGGCCGGCTGTCGATTGAAAAGGTGCGACGGTAAACCTTCTCGCCCATGAAGGTGTGGTCAAAGGCGCGTGCGCCGGTGGGACTGTAGATATTCGACAACTCCAGCGCGATTTCATCGGCTCCCGCGACCTGCACCCAGCAGGCACCCTTCTGCCAGAGCAGGAATTTCAACAGGCGTTCGACATAGCGAAGCGTGAGGCCTGCGGCGGGGTGAGCGGTTGCAAGCAACCGGTCGTGGTGCACCGAAGCCGTGCCGTCGGGACGCACGAGGGCGAGGGCGAACGGCCGGGCTTTGGTATCGCGGGCGACCAGTTCGCGGTAGGCGCGGTTCCACAGTGCCGCCGGCAGGAATTCAGGATCCAGGATCGGACGAATTTTGGGTGGCGGGGATAAGACCATGGTCAGAAATCCCGCCGGCGCTCGAAAGCCTCGATCGCCTCATATTCGGCGAGACCGAGTGCATGATAGCGGTTCGCGAGGCCCTGGTTGTGGTGTTCCGCCTGCTGCCAGGTCTCGTGGAGACCGGCGCCGACGACCGCGCTCTGGCTGCGCTGGCTCTTGTGCTGATAAACGGCCTGGATCTTCTGCGTGAGCTCTTGCGGGCTGAGCGGAACGGCCATCGTGATCTCAGCCGGCGACCATTCTCGATCCGGGCTGCGATAGAGCCAGAGCCTGCAGTCCGTGCGCCATTCATCGCGGGCGGTCACCGCGAGTGCCCGGCGGAGAACCTCAAAGCACACGGCGGGCACGGCGCTCGGGTCGGCGGAGTGGCCGGTGGCAAAAATCTGATGAGGGCGGATGTCGCGCAGCAGCGCGACGACGGCGGTGAGGTCAGGTTCACCGATTTGAAACTGGCGGTAGCGGCCTAATTCGTAAAACGGCAGGCCGAGGAAACGAATCCGATCAGGCCCAAGGCCGCAGGTGCGGAGGGACGCCCGGGCCTCGCCACGGCGGAGAATGCCCTTGAGGAGACGGATTTCCGGGGTGTCACCGTCGAAGGCTGATTTCGCCCCGAGCTGACGGCGCACTTCCTGCGCCAGTTTGGTGCCGGGGCTGGGGGTTGAACCGCCGACAGAATCGAGGTCAGCGACGAGTTCTGCGGCCATGGCGGCCTCTTCGTCGGGCACGCCAAGGTTGCCGGAAGTCTGGTAGGCCACCGTCACGTCATGCCCCTGATCAACGAGACGGCGCAAGGTGCCACCCATGCCCAGCACGTCGTCGGACGGCTCGGGGCTGAGCACCAGGACACGTTTCGTGTGTGGTGTAGCCCGCTCCGGGCGGTGGGTATCGTCGGCCTCAGGCTTGCCGCCGGGCCAGCCCGTGATCGTGTGTTGCAGCTCGTTGAAAATCCGGATGTTCAATCCGTAGGCCGGACCCTGCTCCGTGAGCAGATCGGCCATGCCGTGCTCGCTGTAGTCTTCGTCGAGCAGTTTAAGCACGGGCTTTTTTACCTGCTGGGAAAGCCAGACGACGGCGCGCCGGGCGATTTCGGGGGTCCAAACGACCGCGCCGACCAGCCAAGGGTGACGAAAGCGGGTGAGTTCACCCGCCGCGGCGACATCAAGGTGGAATTCCACCGCGGGGTGCCCCTGCAGAAAACTGGCTGGCAACGTGTCGGTCGGGTCCTTTTCCGCCGCGGCGGCGAGCACGGGGGCCTTGGCCTCGCCCCAAGCGAAGAGCAGAATGCGCCGGGCTTCGAGGATGGTGCCCACCCCCATCGTGATGGCATGACGGGGAACGTTGGCCTCACCAAGAAAATCGCGGGCCGCATCGCGCCGGGTCAGGGCGTCCAGGGTGACCAGTCGCGTGCGGGACTCGCGGCCTGACCCGGGCTCGTTGAATCCGATATGCCCGGTGCGGCCGATGCCAAGGATCTGCACGTCGAGTCCACCGGCGTCCCGGATTTTCTGCTCATAGCGCTGGCAGGCGGCAAAGACCTCGGGGCGCGGCACGGTGCCGTCGGGCACATTCACGTGGGCCGCGGGGATGTCGATGTGGTTGAAGAGCTGCTCGTGCATGAACCGCCAGTAGCTCTCCGGGTGGGTGCGCGGCAGGCCGTGGTATTCGTCGAGGTTGAAAGTGATAACGTTCTTGAAGCTCAGCTTCTCCTCGCGGTGCAGCCGGATGAGCTGGCGGTAGAGCCGGACGGGGGTCGAGCCGGTGGCGAGACCGAGCACGGTCGGGCGGCCGGCAGCGTCATGGCGCCTGATCAGTGCGGCCAGTTGTTCGGCCGCGCGTGCGCTGGCGGTATCGGCCTCAGGGTGGACCACACACTTGAGGCGTTCCCGTTGTTCGTTTTCTACGAAGGCGGTCATGGTTGCTTGATCAGTTCGTCAACCAGGCGGCCGCAATACCACTGCATGCGCGGAAGGTGGAACGGACCCTTCCAGGTGTTGCCCTTCAGCCGGGTGGAAATCCGGCCTTCACGATGCGCGTAGCCAAACCACTCGCCCTGCACCGGGTCGGCGAACACGCGGTGCGACCAGTCATGCACCAGGGTATGCCAGGCGGCGTATTTTGCGTCGCCGGTGAGCTGGTAGGCGAGGAGCGTGGCGATCTCGGCCTCGTTGTGCGGCCACCAGAATTTCATCTCCGCCCAGTATTCCTGCACGGGCAGGCCGCGGAGGTCGGTGAAGTAAAGCAGGCCGCCAAACTCACGGTCCCAGCCGCGCGCCCACATGCAGTCAAGGATGCCGAGGCCGAGCTTGAGCAGCCGCGGGTCGCGGGCGCGGTGCTTCGCCTCATGCAAAATGAACCAGGCGCATTCGAGGGCGTGGCCGGGGTTGAGCGTGCGGCCATCAAAATGATCGAGGACCGCGCCATCCTCGCCGACGATCTCCATGAGCGCGCCGAGACCGGGCTTGAAAAAGTCGCGCTCGATCTCATCCAGTGAGCGGTCGATCCATTGCGTGCAGGTCCGGCCCATGACGGTGATGTCGCCGAGCAGGGCTCGTATTTCCTGCGCAGTGACGATGGCGATCATGTGCGGCGCCACACCCTTCGTGGCGCGCGTGGCGGGATCGGCCTTTGGTGGCATCACGCCCGGCGTGAAGCTGTGGTGGAGGTAGGTTTCGAAATACTGCACCGCTTCCGTCGCGGCGCGGGCATCGCCGGTGGCTTTCGCATATGCGGCGCTGCCGATGGCGGCAAAGCACTCACTGTAGACATAGCGCCGCATCCGCAGCGGCCGGCCGTCGCGCGTGACGGTGAAGTAAAGCTTACCGCCGGGACCGCGGCAGTGGGTGCGGATAAAATCGAGACAATGCTTCGAGGCGGCGAGCCACTCGGGCCGCTTTTCGATCGTGTTGCAGAGCGTGGCAAAGGTCCAGGCGGCGCGGCCCTGCAGCCAGACAGCCTTGTCGGTTTCGATGACCGCACCGTCCTCCGCGAGCCCGGTGAGCAGCCCCCCGTGTTCCCGGTCGAGACCGTGGCGAAGCCAGAAGGGGATGACGCTTCCGAGCAAACCATCCCGATAGGTGGCGCGCAGTTCGACAAGGCGGGCGGCAGAAAGACTCATGGCGCGAAACGGAACGCCAGCACACTCGGGGTGCGCACACCGGGGGCGACTTCACCGCTCGGCACGACGAAGAGATTCTGCCAAGCTGCTAGAGGCGCGGTCACACGCGGCGGGACGTTGCTTGCAGGGGCGATCGCCTGCTCGGCCCGGGAAGTCCACTGGTCCGCGGCAATATCATAGACCAGCAGTTCACGCGGGAATCCGGGATGTGGGGCGTTCGCCGGGATGGTGGTCAGAAACTCCGGGCTCACGCCGCCCGCGATGACGAAGTGCGCACCGCCGGCGGGCATGGCGGGAGAAGGGGCGGCGGCGACGGCATGCGGCAGATCGGTGAGGCGCTGCCAGCCACTCGCGGCCCGGTAGCGCCACGCGTCGGTAAGATACTGTCGTTCAGCCCGGCCGCCGGCATTCGGGTGCAGGTCGGCACCACTGAAGAGGTAGAACCAGCCATCATGAGCGCCGGCCACGGCGAGGATACGTCCGGGGGCGCCATCAGGCCAGGGGATTTCCTGCCAGTGGCGCGAGGCCGGAGCGGCGGATAGGTCGAGGGTGAAGCAGCGGTTTAGGGTGCTGGTGGCGGTCGGTGTTTCCTGTCCGCCGGCCACATAAAGGATGTCGCCCACCACGGTGCCGCACCCGTTGGCCGTGGTGACCGGCAGCGGCGGCAGCGGCTCGAAGGCGAGCCGGGTGCCATCCCAGCGCATGAGGCAGGCGTGGCGGAAATTCGACTGATCGTCGCCGCCGCCAGCGAGGACCACGGCATCGCGCCAGGTGGCGGACACGCCGTATCCGTTCGGCTGCGGCAGGCGGCCGGCCTCGCGCCACAGGCCGTCGGGGGCGGCGAGCGCAAAGACGCGGTCATGGCAGACTTTGGTGCCGCCCTCGGCGAGGGGCTTGCTGGGAAAGTTGGCTCCCCCTGCGCAGAGAAGTGCCTCACCTGCTACCCCGGCAAACATGCCGGCAAAACCGTGGATGTCAGGCAGCGCAGCGAGGGCGGTGACCGTGACCTCCGGGCGGGGTTCAACCGCGCTCATGCCGGTGAAAAGGCTGGCCAGGAGCAGCGGCGTGAGGGTTTTCATCGGAGGGATGCATCAAGAGCGGATCCAGTCGAAGAAACCGAGTGCAGCCAGTTCCTTCTTCATTTTGACGCGCTGAGCGGGGGTGCAGGTTACCGTCGGCAGCCGGCTATGGCCACAATCGGCGCCGATCAGGGCCATCGCCGCCTTGAGACTGCCCCGGCCGCCATTGCGCAGCATGACGCGAACCATTTCAGCAGCGAGGAACTGCAAACGGCTGGCCTCGGTCAGGTCACCCCGGTCGAACGCCGCAACGATCTGACGGTAGAGCGGGGCCGCAAAGTTGAAGGTCGATCCGACCGCGCCGCGCGCCCCAAAAGCGAGGCCACCGAGCAGCATTTCATCCACGCCGAAAAGAATGTCGTAGCGGCCACCGTCGAATTCCACGCAGGCCTGCATGTCGTGCAGCGCGGAATCCGAGAACTTGATGCCGCGCAGGGTGGGGATGGAGGCCTGACCGCGGCGGAGGAATTCGACCATGTCGAAGCGCACGCCGGACAGCACCGGGATGTTGTAGTAATAGAAAGGCAGTTTGGGCGCTCCGCCGGCAATGTGGGCGATGCAGGCGATGAAGTTCTCCATCGAGTCGGGCTTGAAGTATCCCGGCGGGGTGGCGGAGATGGCGTCGGCGCCGATGCGCTGCGCGTGAACCGCCAGGCTGCGGGCTTCCACGATGCTGTTGTGGCCGACCTGAATGATCACCGGCACCCGGCCGGCGGCGGCCTTGACGGTGGCTTCGGCCACGCGCAGGCGCTCATCGGTCGAGAGCAACGGACCCTCGCCGGTGCTGCCGCAAACATAGAGCCCCGTAGCGCCCTGCTTGATGACGGCGTCAATCACCGGCTTGATGCGGGCGAGGTGGAGCGAGCCATCGGCGCGAAAAGGGGTGAACGTGGCGGCGACCAGACCAGACAGGGAAAATTTTTGTATTTTGGAATTGGCGGAGGACATGGCCAAGTAGTGGTATTAAAAATTCTAGAAGACAAGAATTATATTGAGGCGAAGTGATTTATATTATCAATTCATGGCCCACCCGTCTTTGGCGCACTTAAGAATGATATTTATTTCAACATGAGCACCGGCTATTCGCAGACGCCCCGCATTATGGAACTGGCGCAACAACTGGAGGCAGACATCCGCCGTCGCCAGCTCAAGCCCGGGGATGCCTACTACTCTTTGGTGCAGGCGGCCCGGATGCTCGGGGTGGGAACCTCGACTGCAAATCGCGCGCTGCAATTGCTTTCGCAGCGCAAGATCCTCCAGCGGGTGCAAAGGCGCGGCACCTTTATTGGCTCACTGCAGCGGGAATCCAGTCCCGGGCTGCTCAAGCGGGTCTTTATGTTGGTGCATCGGAGTTACCTGCGGCAGGAAGGCTTGGTGGCTGATGGCTTGCTGGTAGGTATCCAGGGACAACTGCCCGGGGCGGATGTGCAGTTCAACTTTCTGCCAACCACAGATCCCTCCGAGTATGTGGACGGCCTGATTGGAGAGATACTTCGTTCCAAGGAAACTGCCGGCATCGTCATCACCAAGGCACCCTTCGTGGTGCAACGTGCCGTCAAAGACAGCGGACTGCCGGCGGTCGTGCACGGTTCACTCTACCCTTCGATAGAAGGACTCGCCTGGGTGGAGCAGGACAATCTGGGTATCGCCCGCCTGATTGCGGACTTTGCGGTGAGTCACGGCGCGACCCATGTCGCGGCCCTTGCCCGCGAAGTCATGTTTCCGGGGGACAACAGCGTTTTGCAGGAACTCGGCCGGTTGTTGGGCAAAGCCGGTTTTAAGGCAGGTAATTTTTCCATTTCCCACCTGCCCGACGACGCGCAAGCGATCCAAACGGAGGTTTTAAGGCTGATCCAACGGCACCCCACGGACCTTTGTCTGCTTTGCCGCTCGGAAACCAGAGCGGAGGCGGCATTGGTCGCGATCGATCGGCTCGGGTTGAAAGGCCGGCGACGCCCACGGATCGTGGCCAGCGGAGTCTATCAACGGCCGTCCGGAGAAAGCCCGTATCCCTGTGTTTTTCCCACGATGAAACCCGAGGAAATAGGTGCGGCCATCGGCCGCCTGTTGGTGGCCCAGGTAAACGACCCCAAAACAGCACCTGGTCATATCATAGAGCCGGTTGAGCTGGCCGAAGCCTGAGCGCTGTAGGGCGCGGAGGCAGCCAGAACTAGTTATTTCCGGCCAGTCCCGGCGCGCATTCTTTGTGGGGCGGCCAGGCCTGGATCCTGCGTTAAAGGCATTTGCTGGTTTAAGCGGCTGCAGGCATGCGAATTAAAATAATTCGCTTTTATGCTTAATAATTTTGACATGTGAGAATTATTTATTCTACTCGGGACTATGCCCAACCCCACCATGCACACATTATTCCACCCAATCCGTGTAGTCCGTCTTCCGGCGGCGCTCCTTGCGCTCACCTTTGCTACCTCGCTCCAGCCGCTCGCACTCCGTGCCCAAACCACGGCCACTCCTGCGGACGACACCCTCGTCCTGTCGCGGTTCGAAGTGCGCGCCAAGACCGACAAGTCCTACAACATTTCCAGCGCGACCGCCGGTCTGAAGACGCGCCAGGATCTGATCGACATTCCCGGCTCGATCCAGATCGTGCCGCGCAACCTGATCGAGGATCTCGGCAATTTCCCCTACCCGAGTGATTTTGTGAAATACGCCGCCAGCGGCGTCGCCTCGTTTGGCGCCAACAATCTGTTCTATTTGCGCGGTGAGCGTCTCACCCGCACCTTCAAGAACGGCATCGAATATTTCCCTTCGGTCGATGATGACGTCACGACCGAGACCGTGGAAGTCGTCAAGGGGGCCCAGGCGGTCCTTTTCGGCACCCGCCCGGTCACCCAGGGCATGCTGCTCCGCACGACCAAGAATCCGCTCTATTCCTTCAAGGGCACCCTGCGCGCCATGGTCGACAGCAACGGATTGATCCGCGGCGAAGTCGACCTCACCGGTCCGCTTTCCCAGACCTTCGCCGGGGCGAAAGCGGCCTACCGGGTCGTGGGCGCCGGGCAGGAGGGCAAGCTGGCCCAAGACGGCCTGTTCGACAACCGCGCCGTCATCGCGCCTTCCCTGCAACTCGACTGGAAGGACACGACGGTTCGCCTGCGCTATGAATACTCCCGCATTCGGACGAGCGGGCTCTTCGCCAACAACTTCCTGAACGAGAAGAATGAAATCTCCTTCATCAGTGGGCGCGATCAAGGCTACAAGGCGCCCTGGGCCTTCTCGGTTTTCACCAAGAACGAATTCGAGGCCACGGTGATTCATCGGTTCACCCGGGATTTCGAGTCGAAGCTCCAGGTCGGCTATTTCTCCGAGGATCGCGGTGACCACGACAACCGTCTGGCCATCAATAACGCCATCCTCCTCGGGCCCAACGGGGTGGTCGATTCAACCGATGTGTTGCGCTTTAACCTGATCACGCTGGCCCAGATGCAGAAGATGTTCAGCGTCGTAAATGACTACATTGTCGAATTCGACCTCGGTAGCCGCCACCAGCAGACAAATTTCGGCTGGGCGGCCAGTTCGGTTGCCGATGAGCAGGCCTTGGCTTTCACCGCCATGATTTCGCCGCAGACCGGCACGACCTCCTTTCCCATCATCAACCCCGATTTCGGTCCCGATATTCCGGATGCCGCGCTGCCCGGATCGGTGAACACGGTTCAGCGCCGCGATGCGGCCAACGTCTACATCTTGCACCAAACCCATCTGCTGAAAGACAAGCTCATCGCCACCCTCGCCGGCAGCTGGAGTTGGGCCAGCAATATCTCGCGCCTCGATGTGGTCAATCCGGTCATCAAGGAGAGCAAGGGTGACAAGGGGGTTTACCGCGCCGGCCTGGTCTACAAGCCGCGGGCCGACCTCTCGTTCTTCGCCTCCAAGGCGACCAACTTTGTGCCTTCGGGTGCCGACGACCGCGATCAGACCGGCACACCGTTGCCGCCGTCGATCGGCACGGTCACGGAGTTCGGCGTCAAGACCGCCGCCTTCAATGGCAAGGTCACCGGCAGCATCGTCTGGTTCGAGAATGTCACTTCCAATCTCCCGGTGCGCTTCAATCTCGGGACGCCGCAGGTTTACGCCCTGGCGGCGGGTGTGGCCACGGCCAAAGGCGTGGAGTATGACCTGAGCCTTCGTCCGATCGAGGGGCTGAACATCATTGCCACGCTTTTCGACGGCAGTGGTCCGCGGGACCAGAC
This sequence comes from Lacunisphaera sp., assembly GCA_046590295.1. Classification (GTDB taxonomy): domain Bacteria; phylum Verrucomicrobiota; class Verrucomicrobiia; order Opitutales; family Opitutaceae; genus Lacunisphaera. Next base: position 2,815 of record JBKJTZ010000113.1, on the reverse strand, counting down.
GGGCGCCCGGCTGCCCCGCACTTACACGTCGACCTACAGCTTGCTGGCCAAATACGATTTCCAGAACGATGCCCTCAAGGGCTTCGGGGTTGGCGGTAATTTCTTCCACCTGGGATCCCTGACCCAGAGCGGTGCGCCTGAAATCCCCGGCCATGAAGTCTACAACGCCTTCGTGACCTACACGCACAAGAATTGGTATTTCAACCTCGGGGTCATGAACATCACCGACAAGATCTTCTACGAGGGTGGCAACAGCCGGTTCTCTGCTCAGCCCGCGACGCCACGCACCATCAGTCTGTCCACTAAATACAGCTTCTAACTTCCAGGTTCGGTTCGGTTAGGTGTAGGGAAGGGCGGGCTGTTCTCTCAGCCCGCCCTTTTCTTTATTATGAACGCATCTCCTCCCTCACTCACGCTGGGTCGGCTTGGACTTGGCTGCTCCACCTTCGGTCGCGAGATTGGAGTCGACCAGGCCTTTGCCCTGATCGACCACGCCGTAGCCTCTGGTTTCACACTTCTCGACACGGCGGCGACCTATAGCGGCGGTGAGTCCGAGCGCATCCTAGGACTCTGGCTGGCGGCGCACAACGAGCAGCGCGGACGACTGACGATCGCGACCAAGCTGTATCCGCCCTATACACCGGAAAACATCGCGGCCGCCTTGGCCGCCAGCGCCGCCCGGCTTGGTCTGGATACCATCGATCTCTTCTACCTGCACAAATGGGACGCCACGGTGGACACCTCTGGCGCGCTTGCGGCTCTCGACCGGCTGGTGCGGGAGGGCCGCGTGCGCACGCTCGGCGCGAGCAATTTCACTGCGGCACAGCTTGCGCCACTCGTGGAGCGTCAGCGGGCGGAGGGTCTCGCTCCCTTCCGCGCGCTCCAGAACAACCACAATCTGGCCGTCCGGGAGGTGGACACGCCGTTGCGTGACTTCTGTGTCCAGCAGGACATGGCCATTGTCACCTATAGCCCGCTCGGCGCCGGTTTCCTGACCGGGAAGCACCGCACCGGGGTGCAACCGGGCTCCCGCTTTGCCTTTTCGCCGGGACATCAGGACATCTATTTCAATCCGGAAGCCCAGCGCCGTCTGGAGAGTCTGGCTAGCGTGTCCGCCCGGACAGGCCACAGCCTCGCTCACCTAGCCCTTGCCTGGGCCATGCACCAGCCCGGCACCAGTTGCGTCCTGATCGGTGGCCGTGGTCCCATCTACATTGACCAGGCGTTGACGGCTTTGGCCTTCAATGACCCGGCGCTGTTCGCCGAGCTCGAATCAGACTAACCCCGTATCCCAATGAATGCCGCGCTCCTCGGTCTCCGCCATCCGCATTCCGGCGCCCTCCTCGCCACCCTGGAAAACCTGCGCGAGATCCGCCGCGTTGCGCTCTGGGACGCCGAGCCGCGTACAGTCGCGGCGGATCATTCACGCAGCCGCAAGGCCGCGCCCGTAACCGCCGACCTGGATGCGGCGCTCGCGGGTTGCGACTTCGCGATAGTCGCCGTGCGCCACGATGAGGCCGCCGCGCTGGCCCGGCGAGTCCTCGCGGCCGGCAAACACCTGCTGGCGGAAAAACCAGTCGGCCTGACGGCCGCCGAAATCCTCCCGCTACAGCGCGCGGCGGCCAAGGCCGGGCTGGTTGCCAGTGTGCTTTATCCGCGGCGGGCCCATCCCTGTGCGGAGGCCATGCAGTATCACGTCGCTGCAGCCGGTCCGTTGCTGTCCTTGGAGGCGCGGTTTCTCGCCACCCAGGTGCAGTTTCGTGACCCGCGTTCGTGGCTTTTCCGCCGGAGCGAAGCCGGTGGCGGCATATTGCTCTGGCTGGGCTGCCACTACCTCGACCTGCTCCAGCATATATCGGGCGATGCAATCACGGGCGTGGCGGCCCGTCTCGCCCGGCGATCGGGTGAACGCATAGGGGTGGAAGATACGGCCGCACTCAGCCTGGAATTCCGCTCGGGTGCCATCGGCACTTTTCACGCAGGCTATGCGCTGGCCTTCAGCGGCAGCGGCTACCTCAACGCCGGGGGCTACGACGCCTACCTCGCGCTCAACGGCCGCGCGGGCCGCCTGGTCTGGCCGAGTGTGGCCCCACGGGTGCAGTTTGATCTGCCGGCGCTCCGCCGGACGCAAAGATTCGTGCTACGCGCGACGGGTTCCTATGCGGGTGCCGTCGGCGAGATATTCATCCGTCAATTCCTCGCCGCCGTTCGCGGCAAGGGTCCGCCGCCCACCACGCTGGCCGATGCGTTGCGCACGGCACGCATCATCGAAGCCGCGGAAACTTCTGCTCGCACGGGGCGTTTCGTCCGCGTGCCCGCCACCCCGTCATCGTGAGAAGGCGATCCTGAATTTTATTGGAATTCGCCGGGCAGCTTCGGGTCCAACTGACCCTCGCTCCGGTGTTCACTTACCATCTGACCCTCCAGTGCAATCCAGCGCGGCCGGTCTGGGGCCGGGCGGCTGCTGGCACTCCGTTGGCGGTTGAGTTCAACCGGGGAAAGCAGACCACGGCTTCACCTTCGCCGGTTTCCGGCGAAAATGAAAATTGGTGGAGGTGAGGGGAGTTGAAACGCCCCGGCGCTCTGAAGCTAAGTCGCGAGCAACACGCGGACTTAGTTAATGGTTAGTGGTTAAGAACGGGAAACAAAATGCACCGTCGTGCAGCAAAGTGAAAGTCCAAACAGATTTTTTGGCAACCTTTTGGCAACCTGATCAGGGACTTTTGGCAGGGAACATTCGCGAGGCCGAGGAGCAAATTCACATGCCGGGCAGCACAATCTAGGAATTGTCGAGGAGGTATTGTTTTGCTCAGCC
>JBKJTZ010000058.1:0-12124 GCA_046590295.1 Lacunisphaera sp. | reverse complement strand
CGCCAGCCTTCCCCGAGGGATCGCGCTGGACGGAGAGTTATGGGGCGGCCGGGGCGCCTTTGAGTTGGTCAAGGTGCTGGTGCAGTGGCCGCGCGCCAAGGCTCGGGAATGGGGCCTGGTTCGCTTTATGGTGTTCGACGCACCCTCGATCGAACCGTTGACCGTGGAGAAGCGCTGGGCAGTGGCCGCGAAGCTGGCGCGGGGAGAGCAGGTCACCTGTGTGAAACAGCGGCGCTGCTCGAGCCAGGCCGAGATGCGAAAGGAGTTTGACCGGGTGATCCGCGGCGGGGGTGAAGGCCTTGTGCTCCGGCGGCCGGGCCACTTCTACAGCTTTGACCGGTCAAGCGACTGGCTCAAGGTGAAGCCGAGAGGAGTTGAATAGGTTTCGAGCCATGTGCCAAAAACCATCTTGCCGCCGGCCCCGCCAGAGCCCATCTTGGGCCCACAACGGGCCCTCATGGGCCAGTCGGCGCCCTGGGCGGGCCAGCGGGGCGACCGACTTCCCAGGGGGCAGATAGCCCACAATCGAGGAACGGCCTCGGAAAACGACAAACGAACATACAAACGGCATCGGCTCTCCTCTGGTGGGTAAGAACCCGCTAGGGTCCACCAGCCTTCGCCGTCGTGTAAGGCGGGGTCTACACCAAAGTTGGGGTCTACAGGGTCTACACCAAAGTTTGGGGAGGGGGCATGTATGGGTTGATGGTTATGGTTTTAGTCAGCCGCACTGAAAAGACGGAGATCGGCGGATGGATATCGCGTTGACGTTGTGGCGGCTACGGCTGGCCGGCCAGCCACCGGACTCAGGCGGAATTGCGACCCGCCGAATGCACTTCTGCGACGCTCCTCAATCAGACCAGACGCCTCAGTTCCGTCCGTGGATCAGCAGCGGCGGTTCCTCATCTGCCGGCGTGACGACGGTGGCGCGGCGGGCCATCTCGGCCCAGTGGGTCTCCTCCTGGGTCCGCCGCAGCACCTGGCGATATTCGGCGGTGCCGGCGAAGAAGATGAAGGCGAACAGGAATGCCAGCAGGTAGTTGCCCCGGTAAAGGGCGCCAGAGGCAAACAGCACCGCGAGCACGCGCCCGACCAGGACGGCCCAGTAGGTGGCCTGCAGGTAGGGGAGCTTGATGGCCAGCAGCGCCCGGAGGATGCGGCCGCCGTCCATCGGAAATACCGGCACCAAATTGAAGCAGCCCATGATGAGGTTGGCCACGCACAGCTGGATGACCAGGCCGGCGACCGAATAGTAGGCGATCTCCTCCGCGCTGAAATAACCCTGCCACGCAAACGGCAGGAGCAAGGCCACGAGCGCGAAATTCACCGCCGGTCCGGCCGCGGTGATGAGCAGCTCGGCCGAGGGCTGGCGCGGGATCTGCTCCAGTTCCGCCATGCCGCCGATCGGCAGCAGCAGGATCCGCGACGTCCGCACGCCGTACCGCCGGGCGGTCAGGGAGTGTCCAAGCTCGTGCAATATGACGCACACGAAGAAGAGCACGATCAGCCCCACGCTCCAGAGCATCCCCCGCACCCCGCCATCCACCCAGCCATCATGGCCATAGTAGACGAGGAGCAGCAAAAAGCTGCCGTGCACCGCGAGTTGGATGCCGAAGACCTTGAACAAGTTAATTGACCAGCCTAACATGGGCGGTAAGTAGAACCAGCTTTGGCCAAAGCGCTATTATATTTGTTCATCACCGACTAAGTCATGCCCGAGTCCCCTTCAGTTCCGCACATTCTCGTCGTCGATGACGACACGGAGGTGCGCTATTCCCTGAACCGGGTGCTGTCGTCGAAGCATTACAAGGTCACCGAGGCGCCCAGTGGCGAGGAAGGCGTGGCCGCCGTGAAACGCTCGGCGCCGGATGTCGTGCTGCTCGACAACCGCATGACCGGCATGTCCGGGCTGGAGACGCTCCAGCACATCCGCGCGGCCAACCCGAAGCAGCTGGTCATTCTGATGACCGCCTACGGCACGGCGCAGACCGCCATCGAGGCGATGAAGTTCGGGGCCTTTGACTATGTGGTGAAGCCCTTCGACCCGCCCAAGCTGATTTCCCTGGTGGAGAGCGCACTGAGCACGCAGGCCGACATTCGTTCCGCCGGCGGCGTGCAGCCCGTCATCAATTCCGAGGACCACAAGGAGGGCATTGTCGGCACCTCGGAGCCGATGCAGCAGGTGTTCAAGGTCATCGGGCAGGTCGCGGCCAGCGACGTGACGGTGATGATCACCGGCGAAAGCGGCACGGGCAAGGAACTCGTCGCCCGCAGCATCCACCGGCACAGCCACCGCAGCGCCAAGCCGTTTGTCGCGGTCAACTGCTCGGCCATCCCCGAGAACCTGATCGAGAGCGAGCTCTTCGGCCACGAGCGCGGCGCGTTCACCGGCGCCACGGCGCAACGGCTGGGCAAGTTCGAGATCTGCGACGGCGGCACCATCTTCCTCGACGAGATCGGCGACATGACCGCCGCCACCCAGACCAAGATCCTGCGCGTCCTGCAGGAGGGCGAGATCCAGCGCGTCGGCGGCTCGGAGACCACCAAGGTCAACGTGCGCGTCATCGCCGCGACGAACAAGGACCTGGAGACGCTCGTGAAGGAGAAAGAATTCCGCGAGGACCTCTACTACCGGCTGAATGTCGTGCGGCTCCGGCTGCCGCCCCTGCGCGAGCGCGTCGAGGACGTGCCGCAGATCGTGGATTTTTTCCTGCAGAACCTGGCCAAGCTCAAGAAGACGAAAGCCCGCCGGGTCTCGCCCGAGGCCCTGGCCATCCTCTGCCGTCATAACTGGCCGGGCAATGTCCGCGAACTGGAGAACACCATCCACCGTAGCGCGGTCATCGTGCAGGGCGACGCCATCTTGCCGAAGGATCTGCCGGACGAGATCAAGCGCGGCGACGAGGGCGGCATGCCGGCGGGACTGGAGATCCTGTACGACCAACTCTACGCGCAGCTCAAGGTGACGCATCCCTTTGACATGCTCTCGACGGTGAAGGCCGCGCTGGAGTCGCGCGCGGCTGCATCGGAAAGCCCGCTGGCCGCCCCGGCCCCGGCGGCATCCCCGAAGGCGAAGAAGTCGCCGGCGAAGAAGAAATGATCCGGGTCGGGCTGCCGCTAGCCGGCAGGCCACGGCCCGGCGACGAGCGCCGGCCCTACCTCCGCAAACCTCACCGATCCCCGTAACCCTGCGGATGCTTCGCGTGCCAGCGCCAAGCCGTGGCGACGATGGGCTCGATGGACATGAATTTGGGTTTCCAGCCGAGTTCGGCCTGGGCCTTGGCGGAATTGGCGAACAGCGCCGGTGGGTCGCCCTCGCGGCGTGCGCAGAAATTCGCGGGCACCTTCAGGCCGGAGATTTTCTCAACCGCCTGGATGACCTCGAGCACCGAGGTCGGCGTGCCCGTGCCGAGGTTGTAAAAGTGGGCGGCCCCGGGCTGGGCGAGATGGTCGAACACGGCGATATGCGCCCGGCTGAGGTCGTCCACGTGGACGTAGTCACGCAGGCAGGTGCCGTCCGGGGTGGGGTAGTCGTTGCCAAAGATCTGCAGCGCCGGCCGCAGGCCCTGCGCCGCCCCGATGGCCAACGGTATGAGGTGGGTTTCCGGATCGTGGTCCTCGCCAATGCTGCCGTCCTCGGCCGCGCCGGCGGCGTTGAAATAGCGGAACGCGGCGAAGCTCAGGCCCTGGCCGTGGGCGAGCGCCTTGAGGGCGTTCTCGACGTCGAGCTTGGTCTGCCCGTAGGGATTGATCGGGGCCTGCGGCATGCCCTCGACGAGGGGGAGGGTGGCGGGCACGCCATAGGTCGCACAGGTCGAGGAGAAGACGAATTTCTGCACGCCATGCCGCTGCATCGCATCGAGCAGGGTGTAGGTGGCCGAGACGTTGTTGAGGTAGTATTTCAGCGGCGTGCTCACCGACTCCCCGACGTAGCAATAAGCGGCGAAATGCATCACAAGGTCGATGCGCTCGGCGGCGAAGAGGCGGTCCAGGGCGGCGGTGTCAGCGAGGCTGACCTCGTGGAGCCGCACCCCGGCGGGCACGGCGCCCCGGTGGCCGTAGGCAAAATTGTCGAGCACGACCGGCTCGTGGCCGGCGGCGATCAGTTGGCGCACGCAATGACTCCCGATGTATCCGGCTCCGCCGCAGACAAGGACTTTCATGGGACAGACTTGTATTGCTTTTCGAAATGCGTTGGCTAGGCAAATCGGTTCCTTTCGCCCCATCGCATGAAGCAAACGCGCATCGTCATCACCGGCCTCGGGCTCACCGCCCCGAACGGCAACACCCTGGCCGAGTTCCGGCAGAACCTGCTGACGGGCGTGTCGGGCATCACGACCACCGAGGTGCGCTACATGGGCCGCCACCCGGCGGGTTTATGCACCTTTGATCCGCTCAAGTATCAAAAGAAGAAGGATGTCCGCATCGGCACCCGGGCCGGCGGCATCAGCATCTACTGCGCCCGCGAGGCGCTGGCCGACGCGGGCGTGAACCTCGATGGCCGGGACCGGAGCCGCGTGGGCATCTACCTCGGCATCACCGAGCACGGCAATGTCGAGACCGAGAACGAGGTCTTCAACATCTCGCAGTTCAAATACGACACCAAGTTCTGGACGCACCACCACAACCCGCGGACGGTGGCCAACAACCCGGCCGGCGAGGTGTCGCTCAACCTCGGCATCACCGGGCCTGCCTATACCATCGGCGCCGCCTGCGCCGCCGGCAATATGGGCCTGATCCACGCCGCGCAGATGCTGCGGCTGGGGGAGATTGACTTCGCGCTCGGCGGCGGGGTCAGCGAGAGCCCGCAGACCTTTGGCATCTTTGCCGGGTTCAAGAGCCAGAACGCCCTCGCCGCCCACGCCGACCCGACCAAGGCCAGCCGGCCCTTCGACAAGGCCCGGAACGGCATCGTCATCTCGGAGGGCGGCTGCATCTATACGCTCGAGCGGCTCGCGGACGCCCAGGCGCGCGGCGCGAAGATCTACGGCGAGATCGCCGGTTACTGCGTGAACTCGGATGCGACCGACTACGTGCTGCCCAACCCCGAGCGCCAGGCCGAGTGCGTGCGCAAAGCCATCGCGCACGCGGGCATGACGGTCGAGGACATCGACCTCGTGAACACCCACGCCACCTCCACACCCCAGGGCGACATCCAGGAGTGCCTGGCCATCGCCGAGGTCTTCAAGGGGCGCAGCACGCCCCCGCACATCAACAACACCAAGAGCTTCATCGGCCACTGCATGGGTGCGGCGGGCGCCCTGGAGCTGGCGGGCAACCTCCCAAGCTTCGATGACCTGGTCGTCCACCCGACCATCAATGTCGATGAGCTTGACCCGCAGTGCGATATACCGGGCCTGGTCATCAACCAGCCACGACAGGTAAAACGCGTTGACGTCATCCTGAACAATTCCTTTGGTATGCTCGGAATTAACTCCACGCTCGTCATTAAACGGTTTGTGGCTTAACTCCTTCTCATCCCATGACAAAAGACGCCGTAAAGAAGCTGGTTATCGACATCATCTCGGACATCGCCCCGGACGAGGATCTCTCCGCCATCAAGCCGGAGATCAAGCTGCGCGACCAGCTGCAGTTGGATTCGATGGACTTTCTCGACATCGTGATGGAGCTCCGCAAGCGCCATGGCATCGAGGTGCCCGAGACCGACTACGGCCAGCTGGCCTCGCTGGAGAGCTGCGCCGAGTATCTGACCCCGAAGTTTATCGAGAAGTCCTGAGGCTTCAATCCTTCAGCCTGTCGGGCGGGGTCTCCGAACCCCGCCTTTTTTGCGGACATTTTTGTGGCGGGGTTCGGCGACCCCGCCCTACAACTTATGGCCTCCCGGCCCATGAAAGACACCCACTACGACGCGATCATCATCGGAGCCGGCATGTCCGGCCTGGCCGCCGGCATCCGGCTGGCCCATTTTGGGAAAAAAGTCTGCATCCTGGAGCGGCACAATGCATCCGGCGGGCTGAACAGCTTCTACAGCCTCGCGGGACGCAAATACGATGTCGGCCTGCACGCGATGACGAACTACGTGCCCCCGGGCGTGAAAGGCACTCCGCTCGGCAAGCTGCTCCGGCAGCTCCGCATCGAGCGGGAGGAGTTCGCCCTGTGTCCGCAGAAGCAGTCGCGCATCGCGTTTCCCGACTGCTCGCTGAAGTTCACGAACGACTTCGCCGTGCTGGACGCCGAGGTCGCGGCCCGCTTCCCGGCCCAGGCGGAGGGTTGGCGGAGGCTGGTGAAAATCGTGCGCACCTATGACGATGTCTCCCTGGACGCGCCGGCCGTGTCGGCGCGCGAGGTCGTGGGCCGTCATCTCACCGACCCGTTGCTGACCGACATGCTGTTTTGCCCTGTCATGTATTACGGCAGCGCCCAGGAGCGGGACATGGAGTTCGGCCAGTTCGTCATCATGTTCAAGGCGCTCTACCTCGAGGGCTTCGCCCGCCCGCTGGACGGGGTGCGCGTCATCATCCGCGTGCTGCTGGACAAATATCGTCAGGCCGGGGGCGAGCGCCGCATGAAGTGCGGGGTCAGCCGGATCATCGAGGAACAGGGGGAGGCCGCGCGCCTCGTGCTCGATGACGGGACGGAACTGACCGCGGACCATGTCATCTCCTCCATCGGTTTTGCCGAGACCCTGAAGCTGTGCGAGCCGGCGCATACGGCCGAGGCGGAGGCCAACACCGGCGCGCTCTCCTTCATCGAGACCATCAGCGTGTACCACCGGCCGCCGGCGGAGTGGGGGTGGGGCGACGACACGATCATCTTCTTCAATGACTCCGACCGCTTCGAGTATGTGCGCGCCCAGGGACAGGTGGATGTGCGCAGCGGGGTCATCTGCCTGCCGAACAACTTTGAATTTGGCGCCGACCGGTTGCCCGAGGGCCTCTTCCGCGTCACCTGCCTGGCCAACTATGATCTCTGGGCTCATTTGCCGGAGGCCCAGTATCAGGCGGACAAGCGGCGTTGGTTCGAGGCCGCCACCCGCAGCGCGCGGCGGTTTTTACCGGCGGTGGACGATGCCGTGCTGGCCGGCGCCCAGCTGACGAGCGACATGTTCACGCCGCGCACCATCAGGAAGTTCACCGGACATTTCAACGGCGCAATCTACGGCGCGCCGCGCAAGGTCCGCCACGGGCGCACCCACCTGCGCAACCTCTATCTCTGCGGCACCGACCAGGGGTTTCTGGGCATTGTCGGCGCCATGCTGAGCGGGATATCGATGGCGAATTTCCACATCCTGCAGAGTAAAGGTGGAGGGTCGGTCTCCTGACCGACCGCGGCCGGCCGTGAGGCCGGCCCTCCCTGGTCAAGTAGTGGCCGGACAATCGAATTCCGCGTTGCGCTTTGATGGGCGGCAAACTTACTTGGGCAGCTCGCATGGCATACGACTGGCTAAAAGGCATTGAAGACCACTACGACATCGTGGTGATTGGCAGCGGCTTGGGCGGTCTCACCGGCGCCAACGTCCTGGCCAAGTGCGGCCACAAGGTGCTGCTGCTCGAGCACCACTACCAGCTCGGCGGCCTGGCCACGTGGTTCACCCGCAGGGGGGGCCACATCTTCGATATTTCGCTGCACGGGTTCCCCATCGGGATGATCAAGTCGATCCGCAAATACTGGAGCCAGAACATCGCCGATTCCATCGTCCAGCTGAAGGGCGTGCGCTTCATCAACCCGCAGTTCTCCATCGACACGACGTTCGACCGCGAGGACTTCACACGGCAGTTGGTCGATAAATTCAAGGTCGCGGCCGAGACCGTCGAACGGTTCTTCACCGACCTGCGGGCGATGAACTTCTACGACAACAGCACCGAGACGACCGGCGAGATGTTTGCGCGCTATTTCCCGGGACGGGACGATGTGCAGCGGCTGCTGATGGAGCCGATCGCCTACGCCAACGGCTCGTCGCTCGACGATCCCGCCATCACGTTCGGCATCGTGTTTTCCAACTTCATGAGCAAGGGCGTCTACACCTTCCAGGGCGGCAGCGATGTGCTCATCCGGAAGATGGCCGCGGAACTCAAGGCCAACGGGGTGGAGGTCCGGAAGCACGTCGTGGTGGAGCAGATCCTGACGGGGGAGCGCGACGGCCGCAAATTCGTCACCGGCGTGGTCGCCAACGGCCGCACCATCCGCTGCGACGCGGTGCTGTCCAATTCCAACATCAAGAACACCATCCTGCGGCTGGCCGGGGAGGAGAGCTTCAGCCCGGAATTCGTGGCGGAGACCAAGGCCGTCCGGGTCAACACCAGTTCCTGCCAGGTCTACCTGGGCATCCGGAAGGGCGAGACCCTCCCGCACATCGGCGACCTCGTTTTCACGTCCGACGAACCGGTGTTCTCGAGCGAGAAACTCGTCGACCTGCACACGACGAGCCGGACATTCTCGATGTATTACCCGGACACCCGCCCGGGCTCGGACCGTTACACCGTGGTGGTCTCGCTCAACGCCAAATACGAGGACTGGAACAGCCTCACGCCGGAGCAATACGCCGCGGAAAAGCAGCGGCTGATCGACGAGTCCATCGCGGCACTGGAGAAATACATCCCCGCGGTGCGCGCCAAGATCGAGTGGATGGAGGCGGCGACGCCGCGCACCATCGAGCGCTACACCCGCCACTGGGCGGGCACCTCCTTCGGCACCAAGTTCGAGGGGCTCAAGGTGTCGATGGACCTGCCCAACCAGCTGCCCGGGCTGTTCCACGCCGGCTCCGTCGGCATCATCATGTCCGGCTGGCTCGGCACCATCAACTATGGCGTCATCGTCGCCAACCAGATCGACAAGGCGCTGGCCGCCAAGAAGCGCGCGACGCCGGCCGTGGCCTGAATTATTTTCATGACCGAAGTCGAAAAACTCATCCCGCACCGTCCGCCCTTCCTGTTTGTGGACGAGATCGTCTCCCACGACGGCGACGTGCTCACGGCCCGGCGCACCTGGCGGGCCGAGGAGGATTTCTACAAGGGCCACTATCCCGGGGCCCCGATCACGCCGGGCGTGCTGCTGTGCGAGGCGGTGTTCCAGACCGGCGCGCTGCTGATGGCGAAGCTGATGAGCGGCGCCGCCGGCCAAAGCGGGGTGCCGCTGCTGACGAAGGTGACAGAGGTCCGCTTCCGCCTGCCGGTCTATCCCGGGGACACCACGATCATGGAGGTGCGCCGGAAGGAGACCTTAAGGGATTTTCACTTCATGAGCGGGACGATCAAAAACGGGGACAAGCGCGTGTTGCACCTGGAATTCTCCGTCGCCTGGAAGAAACCCGAAGGGCAGGTGGCGACATGAGCGATTTCCTGAATGTCACGGGGAAGACCTTCCTCGTCATGGGTGTCGCCAACAAGAAGAGCGTCGCCTGGTTCATCGCGAAATCCCTCGAGGAGCAGGGCGCACGCGTCGTCTACAGCGTGCGGTCGGAAGCGCGGAAGAAATCGCTGGAGGCGCTGCTGGCCGGCCGGCCGGTGTTCATCTGTGATGTCGAGCAGGACGGTGCCTGCGAGCAGCTCGCCGCCGGGGTGGCCTCAGCCGGTCTGGCCCCGCTGCAGGGCGTCGTGCATTCCATCGCGTTCGCCAACTACCGGGAGGGGTTCAAGCCGTTCCATGGGACGAAGCGGCAGGATTTCCTGCAGGCCACGGCCATCTCGGCGTTCTCGCTGGTCGATCTGGCGAACGCCCTGAAGCCGCACCTGGCACGCAACGCCTCGGTGGTCTCCATCGGCATCTCGTCGCTCACGGTGACCCCCGACAATTACGGCTACATGGGCCCGATCAAGGCGGCGCTCGAGTCGTGCAGCCGGTTTCTGGCCAAGTCTTTCAGCGCCGACAGCGAGGTGCGGTTCAATGTCATCGGCGCGGGTCCGCTCAAGACGAGCGCGTCCGCCGGCATCCCGGGCTACATCGAGAGCTACCTTTACGCCGAGAAGCTGACCTTCCGGAAGCGCAGCCTGGAGACGCAGGAGGTGGCCAATGCCACGCTGTTTTTGCTCAGCGAGCGCAGCAGCGGCGTGAACGGCAGCACGTTGGTGGTCGACGCGGGCCTCGGCTCCAATTTCTTCGACCAGGAAATCATCCGGCTGGCCATGCGGCCTGAAACCCCGGCTTCGCCGGGGCAAAATCCAGACGCCAAAACCCAAACGCCAAAGTGAAGACTGAATTGCCAGCAATTTGTTTGGGCTTTGGCCACTGGCCTTTCGAGTTTTGCGAATGAAATTCGCCCATGTTTGCATCGAGTCCCTGGCGACCGTGTTGCCGGAGGAGATCTGGTCCTCGGAGCAGATCGAGGAGCGGCTGCGTCCGCTTTATGAGCGGCTGAAGCTGCCGGCCGGACGCCTGGAACTGATGACCGGCATCAAGGAGCGCCGGATGTGGGCGGCGGGCACCAAACCCTCCGACGCCAGCGCGAAGGCCGGCCGGGCCGTCCTGCAGCGCTCGGCGATCAAGCCGGACCAGATGGAGGTGTTCATCCATTGCGCGGTCTCGCGCGACATGCTCGAGCCGGCCACGGCGTCGTTCGCCCACCACAAGATCGGGCTCGGGCCGAAGGCCCACATCTTCGACCTTTCCAACGCCTGCCTCGGTTTCCTCAACGGACTCGTGACGCTCGGGGCAATGATCGACGCCGGGCAGATCCGCTGCGGCATGGTCGTGGCGGGGGAGAACGGGCGTCCGTTGGTCGACCAGACCATCCAGCACCTGCTGACTGCGTCTCTCGACCGCAATGCCATCAAGCCCTTCTTCGCCAACCTGACCATCGGTTCGGGTGCCGTGGCGGCCGTGGTGTGTCACGAGGACCTGTTGCCGGCCGGGCCGAAGCACCGGCTGGTCGCGGGCGCCTGCCTGGCGGCCACCCAGCACAGTGAACTTTGCCAGGGGGACACGGCAGGCAACGGCCTGCAGATGGAAACCGACTCCGAGCAACTCCTGCTCGCCGGCGTGGAAGTAGCGAAGGCCACCTGGAACCTGTTCGAGCAGGAGACCGGCTGGACCCGGGCCACGCCCGACCACCTGATCTGCCACCAGGTGGGCAGCACGCACCGGCGGAAGCTCTACGAGACCGTGGGGTTGGATCTGGCGAAGGATTTTTCCACCTTCGCAAACCTGGGCAACACCGGCTCCGCGGCGCTGCCGACCGCGCTGGCGCTGGCGGTGGACCAGGGCGTGGTCAAGTCCGGCCACAAGGCCGCGCTGCTCGGCATCGGCAGCGGCATCAACAGCCTCATGCTGGCGGTGGAGTGGTGATGAGCGGACTACCTTGCATCAACTGTAGGGCGGGGTCGCCAACCCCGCCCGCGGGGAAAGGCGGGATATGGAAAACCCGCCCCACAAGTGGGCGCACCCTGAGATGAGCGCGAACCAACTCCCTGACTGGCTGAAAGCCCTGTATCCGTTCGAACCAAAGCGGTTCGATACCGGGCGCGGCGTGATGAGTTACCTGGACGAGGGCCCGGGCGACGAAGCGGTCGTGATGGTGCACGGCAACCCGACTTGGTCGTTCTATTACCGCAATCTCGTGCTCGGGTTGCGCGGAAAAGTGCGCTGTATCGTGCCGGACCACCTCGGCTGCGGGTTGTCGGACAAGCCGCAGGATTTTCATTATACGCTCGGTGAACATATCAAGAATCTGCGGGCCCTGCTCGACAGTCTGAACCTGCGGAAAATCCACCTCATCGTGCACGACTGGGGCGGGCCGATCGGTCTCGGCACGACCCTGGTCCGGCCGGAACAACTGGGCCGGGTGGTGATCCTCAACACGGCGGCCTTTGCCGACACGATCGTGCCGTGGCGCATCCGCCTCTGCCGGGTGCCGGTGCTGGGCGAGTGGCTGGTGCGCGGTTGCAACGGCTTTGCCTGGCCAGCCACCTGGATGGCGGTGACCACACCGCTGGCCCGGGACGTGAAGCGGGGGTTTCTCTTTCCCTATGACAACTGGGCCACCCGCATCGCGACCCATCGTTTCGTGGTGGATATCCCGACCGGCAAGGGTGGGGCCAGTGACCGGGCGCTGGCTGAACTGGAACCCAAACTCAAACTCCTGCGCGACCGGCCGGTCCGGATTTTATGGGGCGGCCAGGACTTCTGTTTCAACCGGCACTATTACAACCGCTGGCAGGTGCTGCTGCCCGGA
>JBKJTZ010000024.1:0-23278 GCA_046590295.1 Lacunisphaera sp. | reverse complement strand
GAGAAATATCCGTCTGCCCTTCGGGCAGAGCGACTCTGTCGCGGTTAGCCCCGACGAGGTCGGCCCGACAGGGCGCATGTTTCACACCTCTGAGTGTGAAATATGCGGGCTAGCCGGCCGGCCTGGATTTTCCCTCTTCCTTTCGGGGCTTTTCGTGTGTTTCGTGGGCCAAAATGAAGCTCCTGGTCACGAATGACGACGGCATCAACTCGGTCTTTTTTCACGAACTCGTCTTCGCGCTCAAGGCCGCGGGACACGAGCTCTACGTGGTCGCGCCACTGAAGGAGCAGAGCTGGACCGGCGCATCGAAGACCCGCCACCGCCTCGTCCAGTCCACCAAGGCCGAGCAGGGTTTCGGTGGTCCCACCTGGACGGTCGACGGCACCCCGTCGGACTGCGTCAACATCGCCATCGCGCACCTGCTGCCGAAAATACCCGATCCCCAGGGCCCCGGGCAGATCACGTGCGTCGACGGGGTCGTGAGCGGCATCAACGTCGGCTTCAACTGCACCCTCGGCTTCATCCTCGCCAGCGGCACGGTCTCCGCCGCGCTGGAGGGCGTGCTGCATGGCCTGCCTGCCATCGCCTTCTCGCAGGATATTTCCGAGAAAGTCTACAATGACCTGAAGGACCACGGCGGCCAGCTCGGCACCGAGCTCACCGCGACGCTCAAGATTTCCGCCACCCACGCCGCGCGCCTCACGGGTGAGCTCCTCCCGTCGACGCCGCCCCACAGCTTCACGGTGCACAATGTGAACTTCCCCTTTCCCTGCCGCGCCGATACCGCGCTGCAGCCCACCGTGCCCGCCCATTTCTATGTCCCCGGCCTGTTCTCAGCCCCCGACGCCGACGGCCGCCACAAGCTCATCTGGACTAAAGGCCTCGACGTTTCTCCCCCCGCCGCCCTGACCGACCTCAAGTGCATCGAGTCCGGCCGCATCAGCCACACCGTGCTCGACTACCGCCGGTTGGGACATCCCTGACCTGATCCGCATGCACCGACTGACCCTGCCTGGAACCAGCCTGACGGTCTCGTGCCTGTGCCTCGGGGGGACAGCCTACGGCACGACGATCCCCGAGCCCGACACCTTCGCCCTGTTCGACCGGTTCGTGGCGCTCGGCGGCAACTTCATCGACACCGCGCGCATCTATTCCGACTGGGTGCCAGGCGAGAAGCGCCGGAGCGAGCGCATCCTCGGCGACTGGCTGCAGGCGCGGGGCGGACGCGACCGGCTCGTCATCGCCACCAAGGGCGCGCATCCGTTCATCGAGACGCTCCAGACGCCGCGCTGCTCCGCAGCCGAGATCCGCGACGACCTCGAGGGCAGCCTGCGCACCCTGCGCCTCGACGTGGTCGATTTCTACTGGCTGCACCGCGATGATCCCAGCCGGCCGGTCGAGCACTTCATCGACTTGCTGAACGTTTTCCGGCGCGAAGGGAAAATCCGCGCCTTCGGGGGCTCGAACTGGGTCGCCGCGCGGCTCCGCGCCGCCCATGATTATGCGCAGCGCTCCGGCCAGGAAGGATTCACCGCCAGCCAGCCGCTCTGGTGCCTCGGCAGCGCCCGGGCGCGGCCGCCGGCGGACCCAACCCTCGTGCGGTTCGATGCGGCGGCCTGGCAATTCCACCGGGCCAGCGGCCTGGCTGTCGTGCCCTACACTTCGCAGGCCAAGGGCTTCTTTGCCAAGCTGGCCCTGCCCGCGGACCGGCAACCGGCCGATCTGGTGAAAAGTGATTTCCACACGCCGCCCAATCTCGCCGCCGCCGCCGTGGCCGGTGAGATTGCCCGCCCGCGCGGGGTGAATGTCAGCACGATCGTGCTGGCCTATCTCCGGTCGCGGCCTTTCCCGGTCGTCCCGATCATCGGCTGCCGCACCGTGGCCCAGTTGGAAGACTGCGCCGCCGCGCTGCCCGTGCGGCTGACCGCGGCGGAACTGGCCCGGCTGGAAGCCGCCTCCCAATCCGGCCTGCCGGCCGAAATCCAGACTCGGTCATGAAGCTGGTCATGTTCGACATGGACGGGACGCTGACCGACGGCTTTGCGCTCAGGGAGAACTGCTATGTGCTCGCCATCGAGCAGACGCTCAACCTGCCGGACGTGAAGACCGAGTGGGAGAGCTACCCGCACACCACCGCATCCTATTGCCTGGAGGAAATTGTGCGCCGCGCCCGCGGCAGCCTGCCTACCCCAGCCGAGTCGCGCGCCGTGCAGTCCCGCATGGTCGCCCTCATGGCCGACATCACCGCCCGCACGGGCCGCCGCACGCGGGAAATACCCGGCGCCGCCGCCGCCCTTCGCGAACTCCAGCGCCGGGGGTATGCCGTGGCCATCGCCTCGGGCGACTGGGAGTCCACCGCCCGCCACAAATTCCAGACTGCCGGCATCCCCTTCGAGGGCCTGCCGTCGGCCTTCTGCGAGGTGGCGCACCCGCGGACCGACATCATGCGCGCCGCCCTGGCGCGGGCCGCGGCCCACCACGGCCGCACCACCTTCGACCGCATCACCTATGTGGGTGACGCCTCCTGGGACGTGCGCGCCTGCCGCGAGCTCGGGTGGCCGCTCGTCGGCGTCGGCGAGAGTGATTTTTCCCTCCGGCTGCCCCGGCTCGGGGTCACGCACCTGGTCGCGCATTACCTCGATTTCGACGCGTTCCTCGCCGCCGTCGAACAGGCCGCGGCGCCGCGGCCAGTCCCGGCTTGATTCAGCGAATCTTCTGGCTCCAGTGGGACGCGCGCCCTCTCCTCAGCCCATGATCGAAGTCGACAACCTCACGCGGGTCTTCCGCACCTACAAGAAAAAGCCCGGTTTTTGGGGCGGGGTGCAGGGCCTGGTGAAACGCGACTTCGAGGAGACCCGCGCCGCGGACCAGATCAGCTTCAGCATCACGGAGGGCGAGCTCGTCGGCTTTCTCGGGCCCAACGGCGCGGGCAAGACCACCACGCTCAAAATGCTCTCCGGCCTAATCTACCCGACGAGCGGCTCGGCCCGCGTCGCCGGTTTCGACCCGACCAAGCGCGAGAACGAATACCGCCGCCTCTTCGCCCTCGTGCTCGGCCAGAAAAACCAGCTGTGGTGGGACCTGCCGGCCATCGAGTCGTTCTACCTGCTCCGCGCCATCTATGGCCTCGAGCAGACCGCCTACCAGCAGACCCTGGACGAACTGGTCACTCTGCTGGGGGTCGGCCCGAAGCTCAACGTCATGGTCCGCGAGCTCTCGCTCGGCGAGCGCATGAAGATGGAGCTCATCGCGGCGCTCCTGCACCGCCCCCGCGTGCTCTTTCTTGATGAGCCGACCATCGGCCTCGACGTGGTGTCGCAGAAGAACGTCCGCGAGTTCCTCCGCGACTACAACCGCCGGCACAAGACCACCATTCTCCTGACGAGCCACTACATGGCCGACATCTCCTCGCTCTGCGCCCGGGTCATCGTCATCGACCACGGCAAGAAGATCTACGACGGCGACCTCAGCCGCATCACCGGGGCCGGCGCCCGGCAGCGGATCATCCGCTTCAAGCCCCGCGACGGCGCCTTTCCCGCCGGCTGGCAACCCGCCCACGGCGAAAGCAAGCTCTGCCCGGACGGCGAGATCATGCTCCACGTGCCCAGCGAGCACGTGACCACCGTCTGCCAGCAGATCCTAAACCACGGCGCCGTGGACGACATCACCATCCAGGACGTGCCCCTGGAGGATGTCATCACCGAGCTGTTCTCCCGCGGGGTCGCGGCTGCTAAATAAGCGTCAAAACCGCCGCCGGGGGGCGGGCCCCGCCCCGCCCTCAAGCTTCCGATTGCCAAACCGGCGCAGCTGGCCCAGTCTACCGCCCACTTTTCCCCATGATTGACGCGCCCTCCCTCCCCTCCGCCCCGGCGGCTGAACGTCCCAAGGTGCTCGTCATCGACGACGAGCTGGGTCCGCGCGAGAGCATCAGCTACCTGCTGCAGGATGAATTCGAGGTGCTGGCGGTGGACCGCGTGGACCGCGGACTCGCCCTGTTCCTCAATCACTCTTTCGCCGTCGTCATCATGGATATCCGCATGCCGCAAAAGAACGGCATCCAGGGCCTGGAGGAACTGCGCAAGATCGATACCGATGCGTCCGTGATCATGATGACGGGCTACGGCGCCCTCGCCTCGGCCCAGGCCGCGATCAGCCTCGGGGCGAACGAATATCTCAAGAAGCCCTTCGATGTCGATGTGCTGCAGGCGGCCGTCCGCCGCCATGCCCGCGAAGCGCTGGACCGCCGGAAGCGCGCCGCCCTGCTCAAGCACCTCGAGGAAACCTACGCGGCCGTGAAGACCGAGCAGAAGAAGAACCAGCTGCAGGTCGGCTACGGCCAGGCTGCCGCCGAGATGGTGCACGACATCTGCAATCCCCTCGTCGTGACAATCGGCTACACGAGCATGCTGCTGGAGGAGGCCCGCACCCTGCCCGCCACCTCGCCCGCACTGCAGCGCATCATCAAGTTCACCGAGCGCCTGGAAACGTGCTCGTCGTTCTGCCTGCACCTCGCCGAGTCCTGGCGCCAGAGCACCCGCCACGTCGCCACGGGCGGAAACTTCGACCTGCTCGCCGCCGCCGCCGAGACCCGCTCCGTGCTGTTCTTCGACTCCGCCCGCATCGAGCTGGAGGGCGACCCGGGCGCGATCATCACCGGCGTCCGCTTTGAAATCATCCGCGTGCTGCAGAACCTGCTGAAGAACTCGCTCGAGGCCGGCGCCACCCGGGTGATGGTGAGCGTGCGGAAAACCGCCGGCAAGGTCGTCCTGTCGGTCGCCGACAACGGCGCGGGGCTCCCGGCGGACATCATGGCGATCATTTTGCACCAACCGGTGGAGTCGACCAAGGCGCACGGCACCGGCCTGGGCCTGACCATCGTCCGGCACATCGCGTCGGCCCACCAGGCGGCGATGAAGGTCGAGGCCCGCCCCGGCGGCGGCACGGTCTTCACCCTCGAGTTCCCGCGCGCGGCGAACTGAGCCCGCGTTGGTCAGCCGGTCAATCGTGTCAGTTCCGCCCGGAGCCAAGCCTCAACGTCTGCATGATCAAGCCGGGTAAATCCGCGGGCCACGGCCACCTGGTCGGACACTTCGCGAAACAGCGTTATCTCGGCCAGCAAAGCACGCGCCAGCAGGCGTTGGTCGATTCCAGTCTCGATGGCGGTCTGCTGCAACCGGATGCCGTCGAGCCATTCCTCGGCTTTGCGCGCCTCCGGCCGGGGCTTGCGCCCAGCCAGCCGGGCTTCTTCCGCCAACAACACATAGACATGATGCACGGAAAGCAGATGCAGCCAGTGCATGGCAGAACGCGGCTCAGGACGGGCAATCTTCTTGAACACCCACACGGCCTTTTGCCAGAAGGCGGCCGAGTGGTAGGCAAACTCCGGCGCGGTCAACTCCAGTCCCGGCCAGACCGCCTGGAGCGCCGTGAAACGCTCCGACCATCTTGCGCCTCCCGCCAGCAGGCGGTGCCCGCTGCCGAGCATAAAGCTGCGCGTTTCCTGGATGCCGCGCACCAACCGGCGCGGCATGCCACCGGCCCAGGCGGGGTGCCGCATGGCCGCGTAGACCAATTTCATCTGCCACGCAGCCAACGGCACGAAGTCAGCCTCGAATCCGTGCTCAAACACCGCACTGATCTTTACGAACCCGCGCGGCGTGCGCTCCACGTGTGCCACCCAGCACGGGGCAATCTCCGCCAGCCAGTCTGCCTGCCGGTAGCGTTCGGGGTGGCTGGAAATCAGATGGAAATCCCAGTCAGCCCAGCGGTCGGCCGGAACCTCCGTCCGCGCTCTCGACCCGCCAAGCACCATGGCGGCCAGATCCGGTTGCCGTTGCGCCCAAGCGGCAAGGCGAGCTTCGAATTCCATGGCGGTCATCGGGGCTGTTGTGGGTTCGTGTCCGCCATGGAGCAAATCTCTTTTGCAACACCCAAAGCTTGCCGTCCTAGGCAATGTCCCCCAATGAGGGGACGCTCGGTTCAGCCGGACTGGATGGCGCCTCTCCGAGGCCTTGCCGCGCCGGTCCACTGCCGCCGGCCAGGTCCCCCTCCCTTCCCCAAACTGCCCGTGAACCATCTGCTGGTGTCCTCCATCCGTCCGCCCGCCCGTAAGCCGGGGCCTGTCCATGCGCCGGCGAGTTAAGATCACCGGCATCGGCCCCGTCACCCCGGCGGGTATTGGCCGCGAGGAATTTTTCCGCGGCATCAACGAGCCGGTCAGCCGGGTGCGGGCCATCACCCGGTTTGATCCCGAGGCCGGGTCCTTTGTCGGCGCAGAGGTGACGGACTTTGATCTGCAGCGCTACGCCCCGGCCGAAAATCCGAAGCGCATGCCGCGGCACACCCAGTTCGCCCTGGCCGCCGCGATCCTGGCACTGAAGGACGCCGGACTGGAGCCCGGTGACCTGCGCGGAAAGAATCCCCTGATCATCACGGGCACGACCATGATGGATTGCGAAAGCGTGACCAAGACCATCGAACTGGTGGTGAAAAAAGGGCCGCGCTTCGCCCTCGTGAGCTCGGTCACCCAGGCGCTGTCCGTGTCGATCCCTGACAAGATCGCCCAGTATCTGGAAACCCCCGCTCGCATCATGGCCCTGCAGACCGCCTGTTGTTCCGGGCTGGATTCGATCGGACATGGGGCGGATTTCATCGCCAGCGGCCAGGCCGACTTCGTCATTTGTGGCGGAGCGGAGGCCCCGTTGTATTATCACCCCATGCTGGAACTGGGACTCGCCGATCTGGCCCCGAAATCCGACGAGTTTCCGGAGAAGATTTGCCGCCCCTTCGACTTCTGGCGCACCACCGGGGTCATTGGCGAGGGCGCCTGCCTGTTTATCCTTGAACCGGAGGAAAGCCCGCGACCCGCCTACGCCTACATTTCGGGCTTTGGTTATGCCAACGACGAAACCGACCAGATTGGCAGCGGCTGGCAGGCCTCCATCCGGATGGCCTTGGCCAACGCCCTGCGCACACCGCGCGAAATCAATTATATCTCCGCCTGGGGTCCGGGCCACCGGGAGATTGACGTGAAAGAGGCCCAGGCCCTGAAGAAGATTTTCGGCGCCCAGCTCGACACCATCCCGGTCACCTCGATCAAAGGGGCGGTCGGCAGCGGCATGGCTGCGGCCGGCGCCATTCAGGTGGCGAGCGCCGCCCTGACTTTGCAGCGAGGAGTAATTCCACCCACCGTGAACTGGGAGACCCCGGATCCGGACTGCCCGTTGAGCCTCTCCGCCACCCTGCGCCGGCTCCCGACCAGTATCGTGCTGGTCAACGGACATGGAATCTCCGGCAGCAACAGCAGCCTCGTGCTCGAACACGCATGACGACCATCCTGCTGCTGACGGCGTTCCTCGCTTTTGGAGTCGGCCTCGGCGTTCTCTGGGCCAATCCCACCCGGTTCCTGAACCTGATATTCGCCCTCACCTCGGGGCTGGTTACGCTTTGGCTATTTTTCGTCTACCAGGCACTCGTCGCCGGCCAGCCGGTCCTGGGGATTCTATCCGCCGATCCCGTTCCGTGGCTCAAGGCCAACGCGGCGCTCGCCGCCCTCTTCCCTTGGATCATCTGGTTGCTCAAGGAATCGGTCGTCACGCCGGGCAGCGAGGTGAAGCGGGCCCTGGTCCGCTCGCTCCCGTGGTTCGCCGTCGGGCTTGGCCTCGGGGCTATCTGCTATCTGGACTCGTTTATTCTTTCTGCGTCCCTGCCCGGCAGTCCCAAACGGGGCAGCGCCTACACGGCCTATATTATTTGCAGCACCATCCTCTACCTGCTGCTTCTGATCCAGACCTACCGACAGATGCGCCACCAGACCGGCATCCGTCGGATTGAGATGCAGTTCCTGATCTTCAACGCGGGCATCGCCTGCCTGGTCACGGTCGGACTCAATAGCAGCGGCGTTTACTTCGATCTCCGCACGCTTTCCCGGTTAAGCCCCCTCATTGTGCTGGGCTTTTATATCCTCACCGCCTGGGCCGTCACGGTGCATCGGATCTTCGACGCCCGGCAGGTCTTCCTCTCGGTCTTGCAGCAGTTCGCGCTCGTGCTCGTGCTAAGCCTGGGGATTTTCAGCGGCACCTGGCTGTTCGGTCACATCTTGCTCCCTCCGGTCGACTTGATCGTGAGCATCGCGGTTTGCGCCTCGCTCGCTTTCGTGCTCGAGCGCAAGACCCGCGAGTGGTTCCGCCTCAGCCCCGAGCAGAAAGTCGCCACCACCCGCAGTGCCGTCATCGAGCTGGCCCGCAGCGAACCCGATCCCGACAAGCTCATCGCCGAGTTCGAGGCCTTGCTGCGCACCTGGTGCCAGACCGACTACGCCCGGCTGATCTTCGACAGCGGCGAGATCTACGCCGCCGACAACATCGAGTTCGCCAAGGACCGGCCGGCCCACGCCGCGCTCTGCCGCAGCGGCTGGAGCTCCCCGGAAAGCCTCCAGCGCCAGCGCGCCGAGCCCGGCCTCGTCGACCTCCGGCAGTTTCTCACCGAGTTCAACCTCGGCCTGCTGGTCACCGCGCCGCGCGGCAGCCCGGCCCCCTCGCTCCTCCTCGGCCTCGGCCTCAAGACCAACCACCGGCCCTTCACCTACCCCGAGGTGCAGCAGGTGCAGGAAATCGCCGAGTTCATGGACAACATCCTCGCCCGCTCCCGCCTGACCAAGCAGGCCCGCCAGTCCGACCAGTTGGCCACCATCGGCCTGCTCGGCGCCAGCCTGGCCCACGAGATCCGCAATCCGCTCGTGTCCATCAAGACCTTTGCCCACCTGCTGCCGACCCGCTTCGACGACGCGGAGTTCCGCCGCCGCTTCAACCTCCTCATCCCCGCCGAGGTGGACCGCATCGACAGCCTCACCCAGCAGCTGCTCGACCTGTCCAATCCCCGCCGCCACCAGATGGAGCACATCCCCCTCCATGCCGTCGTGCGCGAGACGCTCGATCTCCTGCTGACCCGCGCCACCGAAGCCCGTGTCACCATCGCCAGCACCCTGGGGGCGGCGACCGACACCATCTTTGCCGACAGCAGCGCCATCCGGCAGGTCCTGCTCAACCTCCTGATCAACGCTTTCCAGTCCCTCGAAATGCAGGAGGAGGACCGCCGGGTGGAGATCCGCTCCCGGAATTCCCCCAACGGCAGCGTCATTCTGGAGGTTTCTGACAACGGCCCCGGCATCCCCCCCGAGCAGCGCTCCCGCCTCTTTCACCCCTTCGCCTCGACCAAGACCAAGGGGATGGGACTCGGGCTTGCCGTTTGCGCAGATATCTTGCACGAACATCGCGCCACCATCATTGTGCCCGACATCGGGAAACCCGGGGCCACTTTCCGCATCACCTTTCCATGCCCGCCACCTTCATCCTGACGACCCTCGACCCCGCGCTCGAGGCTGCATGGAAGGGCCAGCTGCACCCGCGCGAACCGGCCTTTTTCGCCCGCCCCGCCGACCTGCAGCGCGAACTCCTGCGCCCCGGTTCCCGCGTCTGGATCACCGACATCAACGATCCGCGCACCCGCCTCGCCGCCGGCGCCGGCACTCTCGCCATCTTGGTCGGCGAGCCGCACAGCCTGCCCTTTGAGCAGGCCCGCCAGAACCGCACCGCCCGCCTGTTCCTCAGCTATGACGACAGCCGTTCCCGCCTCGCCGATTCCGTCAACCTGCTGGAGGAGATCGCCGACAAGAATGCCCAGCTACAGAGTGCACTGGAGCGCACGCGCCGCAGCGAGCCGCCCTTCCCGCGCGAGCTTCCCGCCGCCCCGGCCGCGGCCGAGTCGCCCGAGTCGTGGGACTTCCTCGAAAGCGCGCTCGCCCACCTGGACGACCGCCCGCGTCTCCTCGACGAGTTCCGCCGCGCCGGCCGTTACATCCTGAAGTCCGGCCGGGTCCAGTTCTTCTTCCGGGAACTGGACGCCTTTGTCTCCGAAGACGGAGCGCACCGTTGCAGCGCCGGCCACCCGCTCTCACTCTGGCTCGAGGAGCACCCCGCCGTGCTGGATTTCCACCAGTGGCCCGGCACCGATGATCCCGTGCTCGACGCCCCCATCCGCCAGCAGCTCCAAAGCTGGGGCGCCCGCCTGCTCGTGCCGCTGCACGCCCACGGCCAGCTGACCGGCTGGATGGCCCTCGGACCGCGCGCCGACGGTGCTCCCTACCGCGAAGCCGACAAATTTCGCGCGGTCCTGCAAGGCCGTCTCCTGGAACGCTGCCTGGAACGCTCGGCGCAGCTGACCGAGCTGGATCGGGCCAGCAACCTGGCCGCGCTGCAGGCCAGGTATCTGCCCGGCGCCCGCTTGCTCACCCTCGACGAACTCGCCAGCACGACGCTGCCCGTCGAGGTCCGCGCGGTGGCCAACGAGGCCCTCCACGCGGGCCGTCTCATCACGCAGTCGGCCCGCCCGCCCTTTCGTTACCGCGTCAGCGCCGGCCCGGTGCCCGAGATCAACGGGGTGTGGGTCACTTGGGAGGAGGCCGCGTCCGAGATCGAGCGCATCCGGGGCGAGCTGGAGCAGCACCGCCGCGAGCTGTTCCGCAACCTGGGCCTAACCCTCAGTCATGAGCTGTCCAACCCGCTCGTCTCACTCGTCACCTATGCCCACCTGCTGAACCGCGACACCAACTCGCCCATGCCCACCGGGGCCGCCACTCTGGCCAACGGCGTTTCGCTGTCGACCGAGGTCAAGAAGCTGCAGCGCCTGGCCGAGCACGCCTCCTTGCTGGGCGAGATCGCCTCGCCCGTCGCGGCCGCCGCGGACCTGAACCAGCTGCTCTCGGAGCTGGCGACGACGCGCGGCCTCGCCATGCGCTTTTCCGAGGAGCCGCTGGTGTTCCTGGTCGACGCCAACCTCCTGCGCTTCGCCTTCGGCGCCATCCTCGACGCCGTCGCCGCGAACCGGCCCGACGAGGGCACGAGCAACCTGATCTTCACCCTGCGCACCACCGGTACTGACGCCCAGCGCACCGCCGTCGTCACCATCGAGGGCAAGCACCTTGAACTCGACGGCACGCTGCCCCTGCCCGTCCCCGGCTCGACCCCCAACCAGGGCCGCCTCTCGGTCTTCCTCGCCCGCGAGATCCTCCGCCTGCACAACGGCACGCTCCACGCCGGCCCCGGCATCAAGAGCACCGACATCCAGATTTCCCTGGGCAACCTGCGGTAGGGCGGAGAGTCCCTGCTCCGCCCGGCCCGACTTTCCTGATGGGAGCGAGCTTGCCCGCGACCGGTTTCGGAACATAGCTGGAGGCGATGGAAATCGTCTTCATTCTCACCGGCCTGGTCGTCGGCGGCGCCTTGGGTTGGTTCATCGCCCGGTCGGGCTCCGCCGCGCTGGCCGAGCGGGCCCGCGCCGCCACCGAGCAGCTCGCCAAGACCGAGGTCGAGCTGGCCGCGCTGCGCACCCGCGCCACGGAACTGGAAACCGAGCGTGGCGCGCTCAAGGAGGCCCAGGCCAGGCTGCTCGAGTCCTTCAAGGCCCTCTCCGCCGACGCCCTCCGCTCCAACAACCAGTCTTTCCTCGAGCTCGCGCGCGAGACCTTCGGCAAGCTTCACCAGCAGTCCGCCGACGAGCTCGGCAAGCGCCAGCAGGCCATCGACTCGCTGGTCAAGCCCCTCAAGGAGTCGCTCGAGAAGGTCGACGCCAAGATCGGCGAGATCGAGAAGGCCCGCGCCAGCGCCTACGGCCAGCTCTCAGAGCAGTTGAAATCGCTCGGCACCGCGCAGGTCTCGCTGCAGGCCGAGGCCTCGAAGCTCACCACCGCCCTGCGCTCCACCACCACCGCCGGCACCTGGGGCGAGCTGCAGTTGCGCCGCGTCGTCGAGATGTCGGGTATGAGCTCCTACTGCGATTTCGTGGAACAGCAGTCGGCCGGCGCTCGTTCGGCCGGCTCAGAGCGCCCTGAGCTAGGTCGAACGGGCGGCTTCCGCCCCGACCTCATCGTCCGCCTGCCGGGCGGCCAGCAGATCGTCATCGACGCCAAGGCGCCGAACGACGCCTACCGCGAGGCCGCCAACTCGACCGACGAGACCGTCCGCGCGGCCAAGCTCGCCGAGCACGCTACCAAGGTGCGCGGCCACATCGACGCCCTCGGCGCCAAAAACTACTGGGAACAGTTCCAACCCTCGCCGGAATTCGTCGTGCTCTTTTTGCCCGGCGACCAGTTTCTCTCCGGCGCCCTGCAGGGCGACCCGACGCTCATCGATCGCGCCATCGCGAAAAAAGTCCTGCTCGCCACGCCCGCCACGCTCATCGCCCTGCTTAAGGCCGCCGCCTACGGCTGGCGCCAAGAGGACGTCTCCAAGAACGCCCAGGTCATCGCCGACCTCGGCCGCGCGCTCTACGACCGCATCGCCAATTTCTCCGACAACCTCGACAAAGTCGGCCGCAGCCTCGAGACCGCCAACAAGGCCTACAATTCCGCCGTCGGCTCCTTCGAGCAGACGCTCCTCCCCGGCGCGCGCCGGTTCAACGAGCTCGGCGCCAAGGGCGCCAAGGAACTCACCGACCTCGCGCCGGTCGAGACGACCCCCCGCGACGTGCTCAAACGCGCGTGACCGGCATGAGCCAAGATCTCGACGGCATCTGGCAGCCCGTCTACGCGGAGATGGACGGCGCGGAGGCACCCAAGATGATGCTCGATAAGATGGAAATCGAGCTGGCCGGCGGCGAATACGCCGTCCGCTTCGGCGGCGTCACCGCCGACCAGGGCACCTATGTCCTCGAGGCCGGGGGCCTGACGCTGTTCGGGATGACCGGCCCCAATGCCGGCCGCACCATCCCCTGCCTCTGCAAGTTCGCCGGCGGCGCGCTCTCCATCTGCTATGGCCTGGGGGGCACGCGCCCGGACAAGTTCACCACCGCACCCGACCAGCAGCGTTACCTGGCGAACTACCAGCGGAAGTAAATGGAGGGCGGGGTCTCCGAGCCCCGCCTGTTGCCTCAGCCTGGGATGTGGCGGCATTTGGAGATGCCCTTCCAGCTAAACTGTTTCCCGCCATGCATGCCCTGCCTCCGAGGTTCTCTTTGCGTTTTTTGTGCTTTTTGTGGCTAATCAATTTCGCCCCATGCACCTGTCCGCCCTGCACCTCTACCCGGTCAAGTCCTGCCGCGGTTTCAGCGTCGGCACCGCCGAGTTGGACGACTACGGTTTCGTCGGTGACCGGCGCTTCATGGTCGTCAGTGCCGCGGATGGCAAATTTCTCACCCAGCGCACCCACCCGCGCATGGCGCTGGTCGAGACCGCGCTCGACCCCGCCGCACTCACCCTCTCCTCCACCGGTCACGGCTTGGTCAGCATTCCCCTCGGTTTTTCCTCCGGCCGGCGCACGGTCACCATCTGGAAAAGCACGACCTCCGCGGACGACTGCGGCGACGAGCCCGCGGAATGGCTTTCGGATTTTCTCGGCCTGCCGCTGCGCCTGGTGCGCATGGGCGCCACCTACCAGCGCCCAATCGTGAAACCGACGGCGCAGCCGGGTGATGTCGTCACTTTTGCCGACGCCTATCCCCTCCTCGTGATCAGCGAGGCGACGCTGGCCGATCTCAACGATCGCCTGCAGGAAGGCGGCACCGATCCGCTGCCGATGAACCGCTTCCGCCCCAACCTCGTCGTCACCGGGTGCGCGCCCTACGCCGAGGACGCCTGGGGCAAGGTCCGCGTCGGTGACGTCGTGCTGCGCAACGCCGGCCCCTGCGCCCGCTGCCCGATCACCACCACCGACCAGGCAACGGCCGAGCGCGGCAAGGAGCCGCTGCGGACGCTCGCCACCTACCGCCGCGACCCCGCCGACCCGACCGACGTCAACTTCGGCATCAACCTCATCCACGAGACCAAGCGCGGCACGCTGCGCGTCGGCGCGGAAGTCACATTGCTTTAGGTGGAGCGCGTTGACCCCAACCCGCTTTTCTGAACGTCTTGGGGTCAAGCCGTTCCACCTTGAACCTCCCCGACTACGAAACCCTGCTGGCCGTCGGCGTCACCCTCGTCATGGCGGGCATCGTCCTGCGCGGCTTCGCGACGCAAAGCCGCCGGGATCTCGCCCGCCGCAAGCAGCACCGGCTCGATGCGCGGAAATCCGGCGACGCCAGCCTGAACCAGCAACTTGACCGGCCACCCACGTGGCTGGAAAGGAACTTCGGCCGGGTGGCCAACGCGGTGCTGGCCGCCGGGCTGGTCTGCGCGGCCGCCGCCATTTTGCGCCGGTGAGGGTCACCAGTCGCCGCGGACGCGCCCGCGCGCGGACTTGTGCTTCGCCCGGTGCTTCTTGGTCTCGATCATCCGCACCTTCTGGCCGCGGGATTTCTGCCGGGTCTGCCGTCGGGCGAGTTCGCGGGCCGAACGCGCCTGCCCGGTGGCCGCGGTGCGGCGTTGCTCGAGTTTCGCCGCCAGTTCGGACCAGGCCAGCTGGCGGTTGACGCTTTGGTTGCGTTCCCGCTGGCAGCGCACCTCCACCCCGGTCGGGCGGTGGCGGAGGCAGACGGTCGAGGAGGTCTTGTTGATCTTCTGTCCCCCCGCCCCGGCGCCGCGGACAAAACGCTCCTCCACCTCCTCCGGCCTGATGCCGAGGGAGACAAATCGCGCCTGCAGCGACGCTTCCACGATGTCGGGAAAATCAGCCATGCCTTGGTTTAGCCACAAAGAGGCCAAAAAAGACACGAAAAAGACCCTTTTGGAAGCTCCCTCGCCCCCGCCAGGGATTTTGTGTGTTTTGGCGTCTTTTCGTGACCAAAACTTGAAACCCTCTCCCTCGTCGTGAGTCTCAGACACATCCCAGCTCTTCACTTGTCAGCAGCCGGACCGCCCCTTTCACTTTCACCCTCACTCTCACTCCCCTGCTCCCCATGATCAAAGGTCCCGACTGGTCCCAGAAACTCCGCACTGAAATCGGCAAGGCCGTCATCGGCCAGGATGTCGTCATCGAGCGCATGCTGGTCGCCTTGCTGGCCAACGGCCATGTCCTCCTCGAGGGCATGCCCGGTCTCGCCAAGACGCTGCTCATCAAGTCCCTGGGCGCCGCCTTGGGTGTCCAGTTCGAGCGCATCCAGTTCACCCCCGACCTGCTACCGAGCGACGTCGTGGGCACCATGATCTTCTCGCCCAAGGACGGGGGCTTCACGACCCACCAGGGCCCGATCTTCGCCAACCTCGTCCTCGCCGACGAAATCAACCGCGCGCCGGCCAAGGTCCAGTCCGCCCTCCTCGAGGCCATGCAGGAGCGCCAGGTCACCATCGGTGGCAACTCCCACCTGTTGCCGCGACCGTTCTTCGTCATGGCAACCCAAAACCCTGTCGAGCAGGAGGGTACCTACCCGCTGCCCGAGGCGCAGACTGACCGCTTCCTGTTCAAGCTGCTGGTCGACTACCCGTCCGCCTCGGAGGAGTCGCGGATGATGGAAATGTGGGGTCAGGTCACCCAGCAGCCCGAGGTCAAGCCCGTCTCCAGTGGCGCCGAGCTGCTCGAACTCCGCATCCAGGTCGACGCCATCCACGTCGCGCCGGCCGTGCAGGCTTATATCCTCGCGCTGGTCCGCAGCTCGCGCGACCTCGCCGCGCAGGCCGAAGGCGGCACGGCCAAGCGCCTGCTCAACTTCGGCGCCTCGCCCCGGGCCTCCCTCGCGCTCTTCCAGGCCGGCCGCGCCCTCGCCTGGTTGCGCGGGGCCGACTACGTCTCGCCCGCCCTCGTGCAGGAAATCTTCCACGACGCCCTCCGCCACCGCGTCGGCCTCACCTACGAGGCCGAGGCCGAGGGCCTCACCGCCGACAAGATCCTCGACCAGGTCCTGATCCGCACGCCGGTTCCGGCCAAGGTATAACAAACGCCAAGCTCCATCCTCCAAGCTCCACAGAATTGTTAATGAACCAAGGTCCAAATCGACCCGACTGCGCCATCCGGCGTTTGTGCTTGGTCCTTGGCGTTTCATTGGAGCCTGGATGTTGGATGTTGGAGCTTTTCTAAAGCATGCCCTCCCCCGCCACCACGCACCCGAACCTCGTCACCTCCCAGCTCGCGCTGCTGCGCCAGCTCGAGTGGCGCGTGCGCCATGCGGTGGAAAACGTGCTCAGCGGCGAATACCGCTCCGCCTTCCGCGGCCGGGGCATGGAATTCGACCAGGTCGTCAAATACACCTTCGGTGACGACATCCGCGACATCGACTGGAATGTCACCGCCCGCCTCGGCGAACCCTACCGCAAGAAATTCATCGAGGAACGCGAGGTCTCGCTCCTGCTCGTGTTCGAGGACAGTATCAGCCTGCAGTTCGGTTCCGGCGCCCAGTCGAAGCGCGAGGCGCTGCTCGAGTTGGCCGGGCTCGTCATGATGCTCGGCGCCGTCAACCGCGACCGCGTCGGGTTCCTCCACGCCTCGCCCGCCGGCTATACCCTGAAGGAGCCCGTCCGCGGCCGCGGCCAGATCCTCCACGCCGCCGCCCAGCTCCTCGGCCAGCCTGCACCGGCCCTGTCCTCTGACCTCAGTCCTCCGTCCTCAGCTTCTTTCCTGCCCTGGCGCCTCCTGGCCAAGGCCGCCCCCCGCCACAGCATCATGATCTGGCTCGGCGATTTTCCGCCGCGCCTCGAGCCCGAGGGCTGGAGCGTGCTCTCGCGCCGCTACCAGACGATGGGCTTCCGCGTCGACGACCCGTGGGAACGCGAGCTGCCTTCCGACCGCACCCTCACCACCTATGATCCCGTCGCCGGCCGGCTCGTGACGCTCAACGGCGCGTCCAGCGCCCAGCGCGACGCCCACGCCGCGTGGGTGCAACAGCGCGAGGACGCCTTCCGGGCCATTTTTCCCAACCAGCTCAGCCGGCTCGTCGTCCGCACCGACGAGGAACGTCTCGACGCCCTCGTCCGCTTCTTCCACGCCCGCATGCACGCGGCGCGCTGAGCGCGCCGCGAAGCTCCAAGCTCCACCCTCCAATTATCAAAGTAACGACAATGAACCAAGCTAACCAACCGTTCCTCCGGTTTTCCTTCGGTCTTTCCGCCGTTGGAATTTCATTGGAGCTTGGAGGTTGGAGCCTGGAGCTTGCTTCTCCCTGCTGATGCGCATCGCCGACTACCAGTTCGCCGATCCCCTCTGGCTGCTCGCGCTGCTGCTGCTGCCGCTGCTGGTCTGGGTGCGCGGCCGGCGCGGCGCGCCGGTGCTCATTGTGCCGTTCGCCGCCGCGTGGCACCGGCCGTCGTTCATCCCCACCTCCCGCTGGCCCGCCGCTTTGGCCATGACCGGCCTCGTGCTGCTGATCCTGGGGCTCGCCCGGCCCCAGATCGTCGAGGACCGGCGCGAGGTGAAGCAGCAGGGTTACGACCTGATGCTCGCGATCGACCTTTCGGGCTCGATGCTGGCCGAGGACTACGAACGCGGCGGCGAACGCATCAACCGCCTGCTGGCCATCAAGCCCATCATCCAGGCCTTCATCAACGAGCGCACCAGCGACCGCATCGGCCTCGTGGTCTTCTCCGGCCGCGCCTACACGCTCGCCCCGCTGACCTTTGACCACGCCTGGCTCGCCCGCCAGATTGAGCGCCTCAAGATCGGCATGATCGAGGACGGCACCGCCATCGGCGACGGCCTCGGCGTCGCCCTCACCCGCCTCGAGCAGGCCCAGCGCGAGGAAGGCAACAAGCGCAAGGGCGCCTTTGTCGTCCTCATGACCGACGGGGCCAACAACCGCGGCCTGCTGACCCCTGAACAGGCCACCGACATCGCCCGGTCGCGCGGCATCCCCGTCTACACGATCGGGGCCGGCCGGGACGGCCTCGTGCCGATGCCGGTCTTCGACGACAACGGCAACAAGATCGGCTACCGCCGCGCCATCTCGGACCTCGACGAGAACCAGCTGCGCCAGATCTCCGACACCACCGGCGCAAAGTTTTTCCGCGCGATGGACATCGACACGGCCGAGAAGGCCTTCGCCGCGATCGACAAGGCGCAGAAGATCGAGTT
Source organism: Lacunisphaera sp. (assembly GCA_046590295.1). Taxonomy (GTDB): domain Bacteria; phylum Verrucomicrobiota; class Verrucomicrobiia; order Opitutales; family Opitutaceae; genus Lacunisphaera. Next base: position 5,351 of record JBKJTZ010000024.1, on the reverse strand, counting down.
CACCGCCAAGTCCTACCTGCTCACGACCGAGCTGTTCCACTGGTGCGCGATCCCGGGGGCGGCGCTGCTGTTCCTCGGCGCGCTGATCGCGCTGCCGCCGGCGCTGCCGTTTGGTAGGGCGCGGACCCCGCTCCGCTCCGCTCCGGCGGCGCCGAAGGGACTCGGCGCCCTACCCGCCAAGCCATGACCTTCCACTCGCCGCATCTCCTCTGGCTGCTGGTGCCGCTCGTGCTGCTCTTCTCCTGGGAGCTGGCGCGCCACACCGCGCGCGCCGTGGCGACGTGGCCCAAGATCGCCCGCGCCTGGGCCGGGGCGTTCGAGGTCTCGCTCGGCACGCGCCACACCACCGCCGAGACCCGCCCGCGCATCTGGCTCTGGTTCGGCCTGGCCCTGGGCATCGTCGCCCTCGCCCGCCCGCAGTGGGGCACGGTCGAGGAACAGGTGTTCGACCAGTCGCGCGAGGTGCTCATCGCCGTCGATCTTTCCCGCTCCATGCTCGCCCAGGACGTGAAACCCTCGCGCCTCGACCGCAGCAAGCTGCTCATCCAGTCGCTGCTCGACGGCCTCAAGGGCGAGCGCGTGGGCCTCGTGCTGTTCGCCGGCACCGCCTTTCTCCAGAGCCCCCTCAGCGCCGACTATGAGATCCTGCGGGAGTTCCTGCCGGCGATGAACCCCGACTATCTCCCCGAGGGCGGCTCGAACTACCAGGCCATGCTCGAGGCCTCCATCCAGGCCTTCGGCACTTCGACGGCCGACCGCTACCTCATCATCCTGAGCGACGGCGAGAGCACCACCGACGACTGGAAGGGCCTCACCGACTCGCTCAAGACGAAGGGCATCCGCGTCATCAGCCTCGGCGTCGGCACGGTGCAGGGCTCCTTCATCCCTGATGCGGGCGGCGGCTTCATTAAGGACGACCGCGGCGCCGTCGTGCTCTCGCGGCTCAACAGCTCCACCCTGCAGGAACTCGCCCAGCTGACCGGCGGGGCCTACACCGATGCCAGCACCTGGGTGGATCTGCCCGGGCTGCTCCGCAAGACCGTCGAGGCCGGCCGCAAGGGCGAATTCTCCGAGAAGAACACCGCCCGGATGATCGAACGCTTCCAGTGGTTCCTCGCCCCGGGCCTGCTGCTGTTGCTCATCAGCTACTGGGCCGAATTCCCCGTCCGCCCGCGGGAAAGAGCGCTGCCCTTGTCCAAGGCGGGAGGCGGGAGGCAGGAGGCCGGAGGAAATCCGGTTGCGCCGGTCACCGCGGCTTTGCTCGCAGTCGCTCTCACCTCCAGCCTCTTGCCTCCCGCCTTCGGCGCCGAAGGCGCCGATCCCCTCGCCCAGCCACTCTCCACCACCGTCGCGCGTCTCGCGGACAAGACCGATCTTACGGGCAAGGACTATTCCGAACTGGCCCAGACCACCATCACCTACGGCCAGCGCGTGAAATCCGCCCAGCAGCACGCCCCGGAAAATGTCATCCGCGACGCGCTGCAAGGCGTGGACGTCGGGGAGAAACTCGATTCCACGGTCGCGGACTGGCCCAAGTTGCGCTCGGAGCTCGCGGCACTGCTCAAGCGGGACGAACCGCAACAGGACAAGAAGGATCAGGACCAGCAGCAGAAAAATCAGGACAAGAAGGACGAGCAAAAGAAGGACCAGCAAAAGCAGCAGAACCAGGACCAACAAAAATCCGACGAGCAGAAGCAGCAGGACCAACAGGACCAGCAGAAAAAGGAGCAGCAACCACAGCAAAACCAGGACGCTTTCGGCGACATGAAGGATAAGCCGGAACAACCGCCGGAGCAAAAGCAGCCGCCCCCGCCCAAGCCCGGCACCCAGAAGGTCGGCGGCCAGCAGGACAACAAGCCGGAGGACCAGACCGGGGACCCGGAACTGGCCATGCCGCTCCAGAAGCTCGAACAGGTCCGCAACCAGGATTCCCCCGCCAAGCTCCAGCAAATCATGCAAGGCCAGCAACAGAAGCCCAAGACCAAGGGCAAGGATTGGTAAACCGTCATGCGCCGACTTTTCCTCAGTCTTTTCCTCCTCACCCTCGGCGTTCCCGCCGCCCTCGCGCAGACCGTGCGCTGGGACCCGCCGGGCGGCCAGCTGGGCTTCAACCAGACCGCCGAACTCTCGCTCGTTTTCGAGAACTGCGAGCCCGACGGCGAACTGTCCCTCCCCCGGGTGGACGGCCTGCAGATCGGCACGAATCCCAGCCGCGGCCTGCAGACCTCGATCGTCAACTTCAGCGTGACGCGGACCTACACGCTGACCTTTCCGGTGCGCGCCGAGAAGCGCATCCCGATCACCATCCCCGCCTTTGAGATCAAGACCGACAAGGGCGCCCTGACGGTCAAGGCCGCCCGGTTTACCGTGGGCGACGCCACCCTGGGCAACTCCGGCCTTGCCGTGGACGATATTGTCGCCGTGAAGATCACCACGCCCCGCGACACCTACTGGGCCGGCGAAGTTTTCCCGGTCGCCTACACCCTGAACATCGTCCGCCGCTACCTGCACTCCCCGGCGAGCAACGTCGAGTGGTCGCCCGCCCCGCTGGTCGCGGAGGACTGGAGCAAGCTGGAGCTCAGCGAGACCCTGATCCGGAACGAACGTTACGCGATCCTCGCGCAGAACACCCGCGCCTACGCCAAGGCGGCGGGCAACTACACGATCAAGCCGGCCGCGCAGATGCTGAATTTCAACATCTCCAGCAGCGGCTTTGCGTTTTTGCCCATGCAGCAGGTCGAGCAACGCAAGCTCGAGTCGAACCCGCTGGCGCTGACCATCCGGCCGCTGCCGGCCCCACCCCCGGACTTCTCGGGCGCCGTCGGCGAATTCACCTTCACCGCCAAGGTCGTCCCGCTCACCGCCGCGGTCGGCGAGCCCATCACCTGGACCATTGAGCTCGGCGGCATGGGCAACTGGCCCGATATCGCCGGCCTGCCGCAACGCGAGGCCTCCAACGATTTCCAGATCGTGCAGCCCAAGTCCAAGCGCGCGATGAAGGAAGGTTCGCTTTTCGAGGGCACGCTCACCGAGGACGTCGTGCTCGTGCCCTCGCGCCCCGGCACCTACCGGCTCGCCCCCGTGCGCTTCACCTACTTCGACCCCAGGTCCGGCAGCTACAAGACCATCGCCAGCGAGCCCGTCACAGTGACCGTGACATCCAGTTCCGCCCCCGCGCCCGCCCCGACCCGCCCCGGTGCGCCGGTGCAATTTTCGCTGAATCCCCCGGCCACCGGCACGGCCCCCGCCCTCACCCTGCCCACGGCCGTGCCGCCCGTGGCGCCGGAGAATCTCCCGCGCGATCCGCTCACCGAGTCCGCCACCGGCTTCACCCCTTGGTCATTCCGCACCTTGGTCCAGGTCTGTCTGCTGTCCTCCGTCCTCTGTATTCTGGCTGTCTGGCTGACCCTCGCCGCCCTGCGTTCCCGCCACCTCGACCCTGAGCGCCTGCGCCGCGCCGCCCGCGCCAGACTGGCCGCCGCGCTGGCGGAATTGCGCTCGTCCGGTTCGTCGTCCGCGGCCCTTGGCGTCTCGCTCAGGGTCTGGCAGCAGCAGGCCGCCGCCCTTTGGGAGGTGCCGCACGCCGCACCCGGTTCGCCGTTGGTCCACGCCTGTGTCGAACGCCGCTCGCAAGACGCGGCCTCGGCCTGGGCCCGGCTCTGGTCCGAGGCCGACCGCGCCCTGCACAGCCGTGAAGCCACGTTGCCGTCCGACTGGATGACCCGCGCCGAGGGCGCCCTGCAGGCCGTGCGCGTGCCCGGCTGGCCGCCGTTCTCGCTCTTTACCGGGCGCAACCTGTTCCCATTCCTATTTGTCCTATTGGGCCTATGTGCCCTCTCGACCCCATCCACCGCACTCGCCGATGTCGCCGCCGACCGCTACAAGGCCGCCGACTTCCCCGCCGCCGAGGCCGCCTGGCGCACCGCGCTCGCCGCCACCCCCGCCGACTGGACCACCCGCCACAATCTCGGCCTCGCCCTCGCCCAACAGGACCGCTGGGCCGAGGCCACCGCGCACTGGACCGGCGCGTTTTTGCTCAAAGCCCGCGCCGATACGACGCGCTGGGACCTCGCCCTCGGCCTGCAGCGCTCCGGCATGGCGCCGCCGGAACTGGTTGCGCTGGCCCGCGGCGAGGGCCGGGCAAAGCTCGCCCGTTTCGCGACGCCCGGCGAGTGGCAGCTCGCGCTCGTGGCTGCGGCGCTCCTCTTCGCCGCCGCCCTCATCGTGCTGCTCCTGCAAGGCTACCGCCGCATCGGCCCGTGGGGCAGGCCCGTCACGCTGACCACCAGCCTGGTCGCCATGCTGCTCGCCGCCGCCGCGACCTTCAGCCTGCACACCTACGGCGCGCTCGCCGATCCGGCGGTCGCCCTGGTCTGGAAAACCTCGGTCCTACGCAGCATCCCGACCGAGGCCGATTCCACGCAGAAGACCACGCCGCTCTCCGCCGGCTCCATCGCCGTCGTGGAAAAAACCTTCCTCGGCTGGTCCAAGCTGACTTTTGCCGCCGGCCAGAGCGGCTGGATCCGTACGGAGGATTTGATCAAGCTGTATCAGTAACTCTTCCGCTGTAGGGCGGGGTCTCCGAACCCCGCCTTTGACCGAATACGATATGAAGTGCGCGGCGGGGTTCAGAGACCCCGCCCTACAATTCCAAGGCCCTCGCCCTACCTTGTCTCGAACCACTTTGTCTCCGCGTTCGCTCCCCGGGCGGCCGCTATCTGGGTGAAGATCTCGGGCACGGTCTGCGCGACCCGGAACAGATCCATGTTCGACGGCTTGAAAAATTTCTCGGCAAGCATCCGCTCGAACAACCGGATCAGGTCGTCGTAGAAACCATCCTGATTAAAGAACACACAGGGCTTCTTCACCACGTCGAGCTGCCGCAGCGTGAGGATCTCCATGATCTCCTCCAGCGTGCCGAAGCCGCCGGGCAGGGCCACAAAGGCCTCGGCCCGCGCCTCCATGAGCAGCTTGCGCTCGCGCATGGTCACGACCGTCACCAGTTCGTCGGCCTCGTCGAAGGCCAGCTCGCGCGCCTTCATGAACTCGGGGATCACCCCGACCACGCGGCCGCCCGCCGCCTTGGTGCCGCGCGCCACCGCACCCATCAGGCCGGTCTTGCCCCCGCCGTAGACGAGCCCGTAGCCCTGCGCGACCAACTCGCGTCCGAGCTGCTCGGCCACCAGCGCATATTTCGGATCGATCCGGTCGCTGGAGGAACAATAGACACAGAGGAGTTTCATCGCGGAAACCACAGATGGACACAGATGCACACAGATTAAAAACTCAAAATGCCCTTGGTTGCTTTCCCTTATCTGTGTTTATCTGTGTCCATCTGTGGTTGAAAAATC
>JBKJTZ010000078.1:0-11379 GCA_046590295.1 Lacunisphaera sp. | reverse complement strand
GGAGGTCCGGCGAGACGCCGGCCAGTTCAAAGCCGTGGTCGCGGCGCTCGATGACGTAGCCGAGCCGGTGGGCTTCGCGGGCGAGGGCGTTGCGATAAACCTCCGTGAGATACTTCGTGCGTTCGAAGATGTTCGAGGACTCGAGAGCCAGCAGCCGGCCCGGGCTCGATTCACTTTGGGTCACATTGAAAATGAAGGCGTGCGAATGCAGGTGCGGGTCAAGGGCGCGGCTTTCGCCATGCCGGAAGACGGCGGCGGCGATCTTGCCACTGGTGACATAGCGCTTGTTGATGCCCTGGCCGTCCTGATGGCAGGCGGAGGCTTCGAGTTCCTGGAGAGCCTCGTGGACGGCTTTTTCATGCGCCCGGATCAGGCGCTCGTCGCCGCCGAGGAAGGCTTGGATGGAAACCGACTTCGGAGCGTTGAACACGGCGTCGTAACCGGCGCGGCGGCCCTCCTTCATCCGCTCCGTTAGCTGTTCGCCGGTGACGGCGTGGTGGTTGCTGGCCACGCGGGCGAAGGCATCATCGGCAATGCATTTGGCCTCGCCGAGCCCGACGGCCTGACAGAGTCGTCCGTAGCACTCGCCCTCGACCTTCATGCCCTCGGCATAGTAGTCGGCCTGACGAAGGTATTCGCCGAGGGCTTTGCTGAAAACCTTGCAGGTGCGGATGGTCAGCATCCGCCACCTCCGATCATCAACCTCAACAAACCAAGATCCAAACTGCCAATGAAACCACTTACCCAACTAACACCTAAGCCAAAATAATAATATCCAACCAAAGAACCAAAACCAAGAAACCATAAGTCAACCAACCCAATGAACCAAATACTCCAAGAATCAAAAAATGAACCCAACCCAATGACTAAAACCAAAACAAAAGAATAAGTAAGGACACCAACGTCTAAGCGCTTTCGCTTAGAGGTCGCCCGGGGTGCGCCCGTTGCGTCGCAGCCCGACGCCGGATAGGTTGAACGCATGCAACAAGGTAATCCCACACCACTTCCCACACCCCAAACTAGCCAGCCTGCGGTCGCACCCACGCCGCGCCCGGGCCATAACTCGGCCGCGACCGCGCGACAACCGGTCCATCCGGCAGGGCCGACCGTGCGGCCACCAGTATTCACCCCGAATGAGCTGTTGAACATACCGGCCCATGCCCGCGATTTAACCGGCGCCTCGCCACCCGGCGGCAAGGAGGCGCCCAGTGTGGGGACCAACAAGGCAGAGGCGCTCGCCCGCTTGATCGCAGAAGGACGACGACCCCGTTCCCGGCGATTCGCCGAACTGGAACCATACCGTAACGTGCTGCTGACCGAACGGGGCGCGGGGACATCCATCCGTCTGATGGCGGAATCGCTCGCCAAATTGGGCGTGAACGTATCCGAGGAAACGCTGCGGGTGTGGCTGCTCAGGCAGAAAATGCCTAAACGGCGAAAGACGCGGACGAAACCCGTCGCACGATCCGAATCCCCCGCCCCGTCGTCATCTGCTCCGACCAGCGCGCCAATCGGGCCGGTGTCCGTTGCTTCAGGGACAAGCCCGAGCCCGTCAGCCGTTCCCGCGGTCACAGCTCCGGTGCCTCCACCGGTCATTCCGTATTGGCAAAGGAAAGGCCCGCGCATCGCCCGTAATGATTTTTGACCGCCGGGTCAGTTGAGGCCGTGCATCTCGCCGGACGTTACCAGCCGGCGGATTTGCTGGCAGGGAATCCGCTTGTGCCGGATTCCAGGCACGGGCCGGAGAATCCGGCGGGCCACCAGGCGATAGATAGTGGGCCTACTGACGCCGAGCGCCGTGGCGGATTCCTCGACGGAATAGGTCAGGCGTTCGATGGGCGGAGAATCGGGGGCAGGAGGAATGGTTTGCGATGTCATGGGGTCATTATCGCAAACGGGGCTTCGATTACGAAGCGTGCCCGCTGAACAGAAGGACCGCTGTTTACTCGCCGTCGGCCTGAAACTTGCGGCAAATCAAGCCGGTATCAGTTGAGCGAGCAGTCTGCCGGACGGACAGGCAAACCAGCAGTATGCTCGGTCAAATGGCGGCGGGCAGTGTCAGCGACGGTGAAATCCGAAGTGTAGCCGGGAGCGCGGGTATTGAACCAGCCGGCGGTTGCGCGGGCGCGAATCTGCCCGCGGCGGGCGAGGACATGGTAGTGGAGTTGGGCCGGTAGGCCAAGTTCGTCGGCGTGACTCTGGCGCCATTCCTCGACCAAGGCCGCAAGCACCTTCTTGGGCCGGGTCTGCCGGCGGAGTTGCGGGAGGACGTCGAGCAGGTGAAATTGGGCAAGATCGCGTCGGGCTAATTCTGAATGGAGACAGCGGAGGAATAATGCCCACCAGATGGGCGTGAAGGCGGCTATCCGCTGAATCGGGTGTTCGCGGCGGAGGTGAGCGAAGGGATTGGACCGGAGCCAGTGCTGGCGCTGTTCTGCCCAGTAGTCGCGGGCAAAACGGCGTTGGGCCGAATTGATCTCGGCTTGGAATTGCTGGCGCTTGGTGGCCACGACGGTCGAACATAGCTCGTGCCGGGCATATCGCTGGGGGCAATGGCCGGTGTGGGTGATTGATTGATGGTATTCGTGCTCAGCATTTTTAGCGGCGTCACGGACCGCCCGATAAGCGTCACCGCCTGCCAGTTCGCAGGCTGACTCGGCCGCGGTTTCTAGGAGAACCGGGAGTTCGGCTTCGCGAATGCTGACGGTGCGAAAACGGACGGCTTTGCTTACTTCTGCAACGAAAGCGGCGGCCAGAGTTGAGGGCTTGCGAAGGCAACCGGGACACCCCGCCCGCTCAAAGGCGCGAATCACACACCAATTGGTGAGTATGTGGGGCCAAGAGTGAACGGGGCGGCGGGGCATGAATTGAGTGAACCATAGTCATGCTGATGCCGCAGGCAAATTGGGGCCGGTTATCATGAGCGCCATGCCACGATCGGTTTTCCCCGAGAGCTATTGATGGGCCAGGTGGGGTCGGCTCGTGCGTTGCAGGGAGTCGCCGGAGTTCCGCGCGCCGTTCTCGTGGGGGTATTGTCGTTCCGCCGCCGCCATTCGCTGAAGCTGCAACGCAGCCCCCGGATCAAATCGGACAATAAGGCCCGCTGGATGGCTATATTTTGTCCCTGTAAAAGGCATTCGCTTTCAAAATGTATCCTGTTTCTACGTATTAAGCTTATTATTAATTGTTTACACCTATATATACTATTATAAATCTACATTTCTATTTGCTATACGTGACGTTTTAGGTCACATATAGAAAACATAAATGGGAGGCATTACAGAATCAAAGAGCAGGCAAACCAAGGCTGCTGCCGCGTTTGTTGACGAGCAGTTGAAGGTCGGTCGCGTCGGCTTCCCGCTTGCACAGCTACTGACTGCCACCGGCTTGAAGTTGGATGCGGCCAAGGCCCAGCTTCGCCGCCTCGGCTCGCGCGTGGTCCGCGTTCCGCCCGCGCATCCCTTCTTCCTGATCGTCAGCCCCGAGCATCTCGCGGCGGGTGGGCCGCCCGTCGAGTGGTGGCTCGGCGACTACTTCGCTTGGCTCAAGCATCCTTACTATCTCGCCCTTCAATCTGCGGCGAGCGCTCTTGGCTCCAGCCCCCAGTCCATCCAAGTCACGCAGGTAATGACGGATACCCCCCGGAAGCCCATCGAACTCGGGCGGCACAAGATTGTTTTCTTCGTGAAGCGCCGCATTGCGCACACGCCGACCCAGCAACTTCTGAACGCCTTCGCCCCGACGCGCGTGAGCACGCCCGCCGCCACTGCGTTCGATCTGGTCCGCTATGCTCCGCGCATCGGCGGCATCGGCCGGGCCGTCGAAACCCTTGGGCCGCTGCTCTCCCAGATTCGCGGACCGGAGTTGAAGGCGGTGCTCGAAGCGGAAGACGAAACCACCACGGCGCAGCGCCTCGGGTTTATCCTGGAAAGGGCCGACCAGTCCAAGCTGGCCGACCTGGTCGCCGCGTGGTTGTCCGGCCGGCGGCAGCCGGTCATCCCCTTGGTCCCGACGCCGGCCGGCCGGCCGGTAGCAGCCGTTTCTTCGCGCTGGCGCGTCTTCAACAACTCCGGAGAATTTAATTCATGAGTCCACTGACCCGCCGCGACGTGCTTGCCCATCAGGCAGTCGTGCCTTGGCCGAACCTGCATCAGGTCGAGCAGGACCTGCTGCTGTGCCGCGCCATGGCCGGGCTGTTTGATGACAAGTTCCTCCAAAGCCAGATCGCGATGCGCGGTGGCACACTGTTGCACAAGGTCCATCTCGCGCCGGCCTCCCGCTACAGTGAGGATATCGACCTGGTGGTCTTCGGCGACCGGCCTGAGGGCCATATCGAAGCGGCTATCCGGCGCGTGTTGCGTGACCAGCTCGGTAAACCGGTCGACTCCATCTGGGACAACCTCAAGCTATCGATTCGGAATATCGCCCAGCCTTCGCGCGTGCTGCGATTGACGTATGAGGTTCCGTCCGTGAGCGGATCCGGTCCCAACCTGGTCATCGTCGTCGAGGCCAACGTGACCGAGCGCAAACCTCACCGCAAAATTGTGCAGATCCCCTTTGAGTTCCCGTTTCGCGGTGCCCCGGTCAAGGCGATGCTCAACGGCTACGACCTCCATGAAATGCTCGGCACCAAGATGCGCGCCATGTTCCAACGGAAACGCGGCCGTGACTTGTTCGACCTGTATTGGGCAATGAGTGCCGACAACCCCAAGGTGGATCCGGCCCTCGTCACTGAGTCCTTCCTCCACTACCTGAAACAGGAGAACAGCACCGCCTCCCGCGCGGAATTCATTGGGATTCTGGATTCGCACCTGACCGACCGCGGCTTCTGCACCGACATGAATCAACTCCTGCGGGTTGGCTTGACCTATGATCCACAGAAGGCCGGCGCGTTCGTGAAAGAACGCCTCTTGCAACTGCTGCCCGAATAGCACGGATTCCCTCGGGGACCTTTCTGCACCGCGCGTTTTTTGCGCGCGGTTTTCAGAGGAAAAGTGATACACCCCCTGATACACCCCAGCGCTGTATTTGGGATAATTTGGGTAAAATTGAGAAATCTCAATTCAGGAAAAATTCTCCCAAGTGTGCTGCGCATCAAATCTTAGCGCACGTGAGAGCAATTGAGCAAAAAAACGAACTTGACCGTTCTATAGTTACGAATGAGTCGCTCTACCAACTGAGCTAAAGCGGCGAAAACCGGAGCGGCATTCGGGGCGTTTGCCCACGGTGAGGCAAGCATTTTTGTCAGCCCCACACCCGGATCACGGCCAGGGAAACCCCGCTGACCACCAGCCACAGCACTATCCCCTGGACGAAGGGCCGCCAGCCCACGGACCGCAACATGCTGGGGGACAAACTCGCGCCGATCAAAAATAGCGTCGCCGCCAGCCCGGCCCTGGCGGCCGCGACGAGGACCGGATAAACCGGCGCCCCCGCCGGCACGAAGGAAGCGACCGCCGAGGCCGCGACGAAAAGAAAAATGAACCACGGGAGCACGGCCTTGCTGCCGGGCTTCCGCACCAGCACCGCCGCCCCGGCCACCAGGGGCAGAATCCACAGCGCCCGCGCCAGCTTCACCGGCACGGCGATGGCCAGCGAGTCGGCCGAGTAACGCGCCGCCGCGCCCACGACCGAGCTGGTGTCATGGATCGCGATCGCCGCCCAATAGCCGAATTGCTCCGGGGTCAGGCTGCACGCGTGGCCGATCGCGGGAAACACGAACAGCGCGACCGCGTTGAGCACGAAGACGCAGCCCAGCGCCACCGACATCTCGCGCGGCTGCGCCCCGAGCACCGGGCCCATCGCCGCGATTGCACTGCCGCCGCAGATGGCCGTGCCGGCCGAGACGAGCCGCCCGATCGTCGGCTCCACCCCCAGCCAGCGGGCCAGCAGCAAACCCAGCCCGATCGTGGCGAGCAGCGTCCCGGCCGTCAGCGCCACGCCGGTCGAACCCGCCTTGATCACGGCGTCAAATTGAATCCCGAAGCCCAGGCCGACCACGGAGGCTTGCAACAGGTGTTTCTGGATCCGGGCGGCCCGTTGGGCGTCGGTGCGCCCGATGACCAGGGCGAACACCAGGCCGGCGCCCAGCGCGACCGGCGGGGAGACCCAGGGCAGCAGACACGCGGCCGCCAGCATCCACAGCAGCGTTTTTTTCCACGGGGCTTCCTCCATTCAAGAAAGGTTGCCAGCGGCTCGATTTCCAATCCAGTCAGGAATCATCATTCTTTCGGACTATCTTGCAGACCGACCTATTTGACTACCCCCTGCCCGAACGGCTGATCGCCCAGCAGCCGGCTGACCGGCGCGACGCCTCGCGCCTGCTCGTCGTCGACCGGACGGCGCACACCGTCGCGCACCGCCACTTCCGCGACCTGCCGGAATATCTGCGCCCCGGCGACCGCCTGTTCCGCAACAACGCCGCCGTCATCCCCGCCCGGCTCCACGCCGCCCGCCCCACCGGCGGCCACGTCGAGTGCCTGCTGTTGCGTCCGGCCGCCGCCCCCCTTGCCCCCCTCGAATGGTGGTGCCTGCTCCGCCCCGGCAAGAAACTGCCGGTCGGCGCGAGTTTCGGCGTCACCGGATTATTCAACGGCACCGTCCGCGAAAAAACGCCCGACGGCCTCGTGCGTGTGGCCTTCGCCACTCCCGAGGGCGACATTCTGGCGGTGGCCCGGCGCATCGGCGAGATGCCCCTGCCACCCTACATCGCCGGCCGCGCGACCGACGCCGAGCGCGCGCTCGACCGCGAACGCTACCAGACCGTCTACGCCGACCGCGCCCACCAGGTCGCGGTCGCCGCACCGACCGCCGGACTGCATTTCACGCCGGAACTGCTGGCCCAACTCGCCGGCCAGGGCGTGGGGGCCACCGACCTGACCCTGCATGTCGGCCTCGGCACTTTCCGGCCCATCACCACGACCCAGGTCGAGGACCACGCCATCCACCGCGAGGTCTATGAGATTTCCGCCGCCGCCCAGCAGGCCTTGTTCAGCACCCCGGGCCGGCGCGTTGCCGTGGGCACGACGTCGGTGCGCACGCTGGAGGACTTCCTTTCGACCCACTCCGCGCCGACCGGCCGCGATCTGACCGGCGAAGCCGCTCTCTTCATCCATCCGCCGCGCGCCTTCCGGGGCGTGGACGCCCTCATCACCAATTTCCACCAGCCCCGCTCCACCCTGCTCTGCCTGGTGGCCGCGTTCCTCGCCCCGGGCTCGGCCGACGGGGTCGCCTGGCTGCGCGAGATCTACGCCGAGGCCGTCGCCCGCGAATATCGCTTTTTCAGCTATGGCGACGCCATGCTGATCCTGTGAGGGCCGCGCCCGGCCAGTCCGCAGTTGCGCGAATCAAATTACTGGCTATTTCTTTCTGCCGAACCGCTTCGCCATCCATCTTGCCACCATGAAACAAATCCTTGCCCTGCTTGCCGTCCTCACCCTGCTCGTGTCCGCCCGGGCCGAGGTCGAGGTCTATAAAATCGACGCCGTCCACTCGTCGATTGGTTACAGCCTCCGGCACATCCTCTCCAAGTACACGAGCAGCTTCACCAAGCTCTCCGGCGACATCACCGTCGACCGCGCGAACCTCGAGAACAGCAGCGTGACCGCCACCATCGACGTCGCCGCCCTGACCACGGACAACGAGGCCCGCGACAAGCACGTCAAGAGTCCCGACTTCTTCGACTCCGCGAAATTCCCCATCGCCACCTTCAAGAGCAAGTCCTGGAAGAAGACCGGTGCGGACACCTTCGACATCACCGGCGACCTGACGATCAAGGACATCACCCGGGAAGTCGTGCTGAAGGCGACCCTGCTCGGCTTCGGGCCCGGCATGCGCCCCGGCACGTTCCTCTCCGGCTGGGAGGCAACCACCTCGATCAAGAAATCCGACTTCGGCCTGGCCGGCCCCGCCATGCTCGCCAAGGCGCTCGGGGACGATGTCGCCCTGACGATCAACATCGAGGCGGGGTTCAAGAAAGGCTGAGCTTGGCAGGGCGAGTCGTCTCGACGAGCCGCGGCTCATCCCGAGGATTTGCCCTACCCCCATCATTCAGGACGGCCCGCACGGCCGTCCTTTCTTTTTGACGCCGTCCGGGTGCGACCGAAGTATCCCATCGCGCATGAATCTGACCCGCCTCGTCCTTCTGCTCGCCAGCCTCGCCCTCACCGGCCGGGCCGCCGGCGAGACCTATCAGATTGATCCGGCGCACTCCTCGGTCGTGTTCAGCGTCCGTCACTTTCTCGCGAAGGTGCCGGGCACCTTCGCCTCGTTCACCGGCACGCTCACGGTCGACCGCGAGAACTTTGAGCTCAACACCATCACCGCGACCGTCGGCCTCGCCGGGATCGACACCAGGAACGACGCGCGCAACAAGCACCTGCTCAGCGCCGACTTCTTCCTCGCCGACAAGTTCCCCAACGCGTCCTTCACGAGCAAATCGTGGACGAAGTCGGGATCCAGCACCTACACCGTCAGGGGAAACCTGACCATCAAGGACCAGACCCGCGAGATCCTGCTGGAAGTGAAATTCCTCGGCTTCGCCGACGGCCAGCGCGGCGCCAAGCTCATCGGTTGGGAGGCCGCCACCACCATCGACCGCACCGACTTTGGCGTGGGTGTGCCGGAAAAGTCCATCGGCGACGTGGTGGACCTCGTCATCAACATTGAAGCCAGGCTGCAACAGCCGGACATCCCCAAGCGCCCGTGACCGCCGACCAGATCCAGTCTCTCATCGAGGAAGCCACCTTCGACTACACGATGGGCGACCACGACGCCGCGCTGACCAAGCTCGCCCGCGCGACCGAGTCAGCGCCCGGCTCCTTCGAGGCCTGGCACGCACTGGCTGAGATCAATTTTTCCCTCCGTCACTTCGAGGCCGCCCTCGCCGCCGCGCAGTCGGCCCACGCCCTGCGCGCCGACGACCTCTTCATCAACACCACGCTCTCCCGCATCTGGATGGAAAAGGGCGACAAGGCCACCGCCGAGAAATTCGGCGCGCAGGCCAAGATCCTCTCGTGGAAGGACCAGCTGAAGAATCCGGCAGCAGCCAAAGACGGACTCTGAGCCGTCCGCCTCATCATTGCAGGTCGGGGTTTATCCCCGACGCGGCGGGCGTGAGGCCCGGCCTCCAGAACCGACCTCGCCCGGCCGGTTGACACCCGCCAAGCCGGCCAACTACCCTGCCCGCCTATGGAGAGACCCGCCTACCTGCTGGAGTTCGAGAAGCCCCTCCGCGAACTCGAAAAGCAACTCGAAGCCCTGCACCAGCAGTCGCTTGAGAACAACATCGATATGTCCGCCGAGCTGGCCACCATTGAGGCCAAGATCGACGTCACCAAGCGGGACATCTACACGAATCTCACCCCGTGGCAGCGCGTGCAGGTCGCCCGTCACCCAAAGCGCCCTTACGCCCTCGACTACGTCGGTCTCCTCTGCGCCGACTTCCAGGAACTCCACGGCGACCGCCAGTTCAACGACGACCGCGCCCTGGTCGGGGGCACGGCCTTCTTCGAGGGCCAGCCGGTCATGATCATCGCCCAGCAAAAGGGCCGCGGCACCAAGGAGAACATCATCCGCAATTTCGGCATGCCCCAGCCCGAGGGCTACCGCAAGGCCCTCCGCCTGATGAAACTCGCCGAGAAATTCCACCTGCCGGTCATCACCTTCATCGACACCCCCGGCGCCTACCCCGGCGTCGAGTCCGAGGCGCGCCACGTTTCCGAGGCCATCGCCGTGAACCTGCGCGAAATGGCCATGCTCAAGGTCCCGTCCATCGCCGTCATCGTCGGCGAGGGCGGCTCCGGCGGCGCGCTGGGCATCGGCGTCACCGACCGCGTGCTCATCTTCGAGAACGCCTATTATTCCGTCATCTCCCCCGAGGGCTGCGCCGCGATCCTGTGGAAGGACCGCGCCAGCGCCCCCAAGGCCGCCGAGGCCCTCAAGCTCAACGCCGCCAATCTCAAGGACCTCGAGGTCGTCGACGAAGTCATTGCCGAGCCCTTCGGGGGGGCGCACAACGACCTCGCCACCGCTGCCGCCAATCTCAAGACCGCGCTCATCCGCCACCTCGGCGAGCTCACGCCCAAGTCGCTCGAGGAGCTGCTCGACGAGCGTTACGAGCGCTACCGCGAACTCGGGCAGTATCGCGAAGCCGCGGCGAAATAGGCGCCACGCCCACCGCCGGACCTCTCGCCGCCGCCGGTTCGGGTCCGCCTATCGGGCCGTGACCACGGTCCGGGAATACTTGGCCGGGGGCTTGAGCCACTTGTTCCAGCTGCCATCCCAGTCGAGGGCGTTGCCGTTGAAATCCACATCCCCCGCCTTTCCGCGGAAGCCGGCCCGGACCCGGATCAAGGCCGTGGAGGCCGACGCGCCGACCAGCAGGGTGAAATCGCGCCGGGCCGAGGGGCCGGTGTCGGTGTCATAGCAGAGGCCCGTCCAGGTCTTGCCGTTGTCGATGGAATACTCCGCCTGAAAAAACCCGACCTTTTCGTCGGCGGAGTCGGTGCTGGCCGAAAGCGTGACCGTGATGGACGAGCCGGCGCTGGCCGAACCCGGAGCCCGGATATCCAGCGTCCGGTGCACATCCGCCAGGGCGGATGCCTGGCCGGCCAGCAGCATCAAGGCGAAGGCCAACCAAGGGTAAAATCCGGTGCGGCTTGATCCGGTTGCAACCTTGCGCGAATTTCCCGTCAGCAATTCAGATGGATTCATGCTCCATCTGACAAATTTCGCACGGAAATGTTCAAGCCAGAATCTCGCCCCGAAGCAAAGGCTGGCCCGGCCAGCCGTAGCCACTCGGGTGCCGTCGCGGGTATGAAACGCCGTCCTCCGCCATTTCTTCGCCAGCTACTGCGTGATGTCGGGCCTCGACTTCAAGACCATCGCCGAATGGCTCGGCCACGAGTCCGGCACCGGTTTGATCGACAAGGTTTACGGACACCTCGCCGCCGACCATAAGCGCCGCATGGCACAGAAAGTGAGCTTCAGCCTCGCGGAGCAGAGGGGCACCTCCACGTTGCCGATTGCATTCTCCAGCCCTGCGGAACTCGCGTCGTGAAGCGCGAATCTCTCGACGGCGTCGAGAGATTCACCCGGCCCTGTTACTACCTATTGATGGTAAAGCGATAATACTCCCTTAATGGAGTAACTTGACATTACTCCCTTAGGGTAGTAACTTCTGCACATGAACTACCCAATCGACACCCCCGCGCAAGCCCGCGCGGTCCTGCGCGCCCTGCGGCACGGCCGGGGCCTCAGCCAGGCCCAGGTCGGCCAGCTGCTGGGGGTCAGCCAAAAGCGCGTGGCGCGCATCGAGTCAGCGCCTGACCGCACCAGCTTCGATCAGATTGCGAAACTGGTGGCGATCCTTGGCGGTCG
>JBKJTZ010000060.1:0-15019 GCA_046590295.1 Lacunisphaera sp. | reverse complement strand
GTGCGGTCGGGCGGGGGCATGGGGGAGGGGAAGTGGGAGTGAGACTAACAGGGAAAAGGGCAGGGGGCGGCTGAGGGCCAGCCGGCCCTCCTTTCCCTTTAATTCTCACTTTCACTTCCCCTGCGCAAGGCCGTTTACTCCGTCCGGCGTATGGTCGCCGCCGGCCATCGGGGTTACAGTGAGGGATCCCCCACGCCCTGCCGGGCCCCTCCCCATGAGCCGAACCTTTTTTGAAAAACCCGTTGAACGCAAAACCGGCGTGAACCCGCTCGGCCTGCGCGGCTTTGACCACATCGAGTTCTACGTCGACAACGCCGACCAGTGGCGCGACTTCTTCGTCGGGAAATACGGCATGACGCCGCGCGCCTACGGCGACGCCACCACCGGCCTCGCCGGCCGCCGGGCGCACGTCGTCGGGCAGGGGCGGGTCAATTTCGTGGTCAGCGAGCCCCAGGGCTCCGGCCTGGAGGCGGATTTCCTGCGCGCCCACCTCGCGAAGCACGGCTGCGGCGTCCGCGACGTGGCCTTCAAGGTCAGGGACGCGCGGCACGCCTTCACCGAGGCCCAGCGCCGCGGGGCCAACGCCGTGCGCGAGGTCCAGGAGGACGCCAGCATCGCCCATGCGGCCATCGCGGCCTACGGCGACACCATCCACAGCCTGGTCGAGCGCAAGGAATCCGGCGAGTTCATGCCCGGCTTCCGCAACGTCGCCGGCGGCATCGAGGACCGCGAGATCAACTTCGCCATGATCGACCATGTCGTCGCCAACGTCGAGAGCATGGACGAGTGGGTGACCTACTACGAGCAGGTCTTCGGCTTCGACCTGTTCATGCATTTCGACATCAACACCGGCCGCTCCGCGCTGATGTCCAAGGTGGTCAGCTCGACCGACGGCTGGGTGAAGCTGCCGATCAACGAGCCCTCCTCCGCCAACTCGCAGATCCAGGAATTTCTGGACCAATTCGGCGGTCCCGGCGTCCAGCACATCGCCCTCCTCACGCCCGACATCACCGCGACGATCGAGGAGATGCGCAAGATGGGCCAGGAATTCCTCGACGTGCCGGACAGCTATTACGACGGGAGCTTCGACGAGCGCGTCGGCCAGATCCAGGAGGACAAGGAGGCCCTGAAGAAGCTCAAGATCCTCGTCGACCGCGACAACGAGGACGGCTACCTGCTCCAGCTTTTCACCAAGTGTGTCTTTGCCCGGCCGACGCTGTTCTTCGAGGTCATCCAGCGGCGCGGCCGCTCCATCGGCTTCGGCGAGGGCAACTTCCGCGCCCTGTTCGAGGCTATCGAGCGGGAGCAGGCGAAGCGCGGATCGCTCTGATGAAGGCGTGAGGCAAGAGTTTGCCGTCACGTGTTTTTTCCTCCAGCCTCCCGCCTCAAGCCTTCCGCCCTCCTTCCCCATGCCCCAATACCTCAAGCTCGGTTCCCTGCCCCGCAAGCATCACCTCCGGTTCCCGCGCGACCCGACCGCGAGTTACCTGGGCGAGGGCCTGCACTACGAGCATGTCATCACCACCGAGGGCTTCGACCGGGCCTACAGCATTGTCTACCACCTGAAGCCGCCGACGCGCGTGAAGCGCGTCGAGTTGTTCAAGGAATTCCGGCTCACGGCCGCCGCGCACCCCCCCCTGCGGCACCACCACCTCAAGTCGGCCGGCCTGGCCCGCGCGGGCGATCCCTACACCGGCCGCGTGCCGCTGATGTTCAACGCCGACATCGGCTGCTACCGCTGCCGCCCGGCGACGGCGATGGCGCCGGAGTATGATTTCTACCGCAACGGCCAGAGCGACGATGTCATCTTCGTCTGGGCGGGCGGCGGCTGGCTCGAGTCGCAATACGGCCGGCTCCGCTACAAGCCGGACGACTACCTCGTCATCCCGCGCGGCACCATCTACCGGCTCGTGCCCGACGACATCGCCCAGGAGGACTACCTGATTCTCGAGTCGGCGCACCCCGTCCGCATTCCCGAAAGGTACCTGCACCAGGAGGGCCAGATCCGGATGGGCGCGCCGTACAGCGAGCGCGATTTCCATGGTCCGGGCGAGATCCTCACCCACGACCAGGAGGGTGACTTCGCCATCCTCACGAAGGACCGGCACCGTTTCACGCGGAACATCATGGCCGGCCACCCGCACGACGTCGTGGGCTGGGACGGCTACCTCTACCCGTTCACCTTCAACGCGAATGACTTTGAGCCCATCACGGGCACGGTGCACCTGCCGCCGCCGATCCACCAGACCTTTGAGATCAACGGGTTTGTCATCTGCACCTTCGCGCCGCGCTGGCTCGACCACCACCCCGAGGCCGTCAAGGTGCCGTGGGCGCACGACAACACCGAGGCCGACGAGGTGCTGTTCTATGTGCGCGGCAATTTCGGCTCGCGCAAGGGCGTGGAGCCGGGCTCGTTCACCCTCCATCCGCAGGGCATCCCGCACGGCCCGCATCCCGGCACGACGCTCAAGAGCTTCGAGCTCGCCCGCACCGAGGAGCTTGCCGTGATGTTCGACACGCAGTTCCCCCTCGAGCTGACGGAGCAGGCCCTCGCCCTGGACGACCCGAATTATCCGCTGAGCTGGCTGGGGTGATTCATTTTCACCGGAGATAACGGAGAAAACAGAGTCCTTGGGTTTTGCCTTTCTCCCTTCCCTCCGTTTCCTCCTGTAAATCATGGTCGTTGATTTTCAAAAGCTCCCGCCCCGCGAGTCCTACCCTTGGCTGATCAACGCGATCAACCCGCGGCCCATCGCGTGGGTCTCGACCATTTCCGCGGAGGGCAGGACCAACCTCGCCCCCTTCTCGTTCTTCCAGGGCATCTGCGCCAGCCCGCCGACGCTGATGTTCACCGGTGCCAACGACCGAACCGGCAAGGTCAAGGACAGCGTAGTCAACGCGGAGCAGGTGGGCGAGTTTGTCGTCAACGTCGTGCCCTACGCCCTGCGCGAGCCGATGAACCTCACCTCCGCGCCCCTCCCGCACGGAGAGAGCGAGTTCGAGCATTTCCACATCGCCACCGCGCCGTCGACCCTCGTCAAACCGCCGCGGGTCGCCGCGTCGCCGGTGTCGTTCGAGTGCCGACTCGACCGCATCGTCCGCATCGGCGAGGGCCCGCTGGCGGGCAATGTCGTGTTCGGCACCGTGCTGTGCGCCCACATCAGCGAGGACGTCCTGACCGACGGCGCGCTCGATCCGCACAAGCTGGACACCATCGGCCGCATGGGCGGCGACTATTACACCCGCACCACCGAACTCTTCACCATCAAGCGGCCATCCTGATTTTCACCACGAAGACATGAAGAGCACGAAGTCATACCCCAATCTTATGCTCCGGGAACTTCGGGCCTTCGTGGTTAATTAATATTCATTTCCAATGACCAATACCGTCATCCTCTCCGCCACCCGCACCCCCATCGGCGCCTTCCAGGGGGCCTTCGCCTCCACCCCGGCCTCCCGCCTCGGCGCGGCCGCCATCCGGGGCGCCGTGGCGCAGGCCGGCGTCGCGCCGGCTGACATCACCGACTGTCTCATGGGCAATGTCCTGCAGGCCGGCCAGGGGCAGGCGCCCGCGCGCCAGGCCGCCATCCACGCCGGGCTGCCAACCTCCGTCCGCTGCGTCACCGTGCACAAGGTCTGCGGCTCCGGCCTGCAGACGGTCATGGGCGTCTCCCATTTTCTGGCCGGCGGCCTGGGCAGCATCGCCGTCGCCGGCGGCATGGAAAACATGTCGCTCGCGCCCTACCTGCTGCCCAAGGCGCGCGAAGGCTTCCGGCTCGGCAACCAGACGGTCGTCGACTCGCTCGTCACCGACGGCCTGTGGGATCCCTACGACAACATCCACATGGGCAGCTGCGCCGAGCAGTGCGCCACGAAATACAAGTTCACCCGGGAGCAGCAGGACGCCTTTGCCATCGAGAGCTTCCAGCGCGCCAACGCCGCGCAGAAGGACGGACGGTTCGCGGCCGAGATCACGCCGGTCGAGCTCACCGACCACAAGGGCAACAGCACGAAGGTCGAGCTCGACGAGGGCCCGGCCAAGGTGAAGTACGACAAGATTCCCTCACTCAAGCCGGTCTTCCAGAAGGACGGCACCATCACGCCGGCCAACGCCTCCTCGATCAACGATGGCGCCGCGGCGCTGGTGCTGACCACCGCGGAGACCGCGCTGACGCGGGGGTTGCCGCCCCTCGCGAAGATCGTTTCCTTCGGCAGCCATGCGCAGGACCCGGTCTGGTTCACGACTGCGCCGGTGCAGGCGACCCGTTCGGCCCTGAAGGCCGCCGGCTGGAAGATGGAGGACGTCGACCTCTGGGAGGTCAACGAGGCCTTCGCCGTCGTGCCCATGGCCTTCATGGCGGAACTCCATGTCCCGCACGACAAGCTCAACGTCCGCGGCGGCGCCATCGCGCTCGGCCATCCCATCGGCGCCAGCGGCGCGCGCATCCTCGTCACCCTCCTCGCCGCCCTCAAGGAGCGCGGCCTCAAGCGCGGCGTCGCCGCCATCTGCATCGGCGGCGGCGAGGGCCTGGCGGTGTGCGTGGAGCTGGTCTGAGAAACGTGAAATTTTTCACCACGGATTTCACGGATGATCACGGATAAAATTAATTCACCGGGTTTGGTGGAGGGTCCAGCTCCAGCGGGACCACGGCTCGGCTGGGGCCGAGCCCTCCATTGATCCATCCGTCTTGATCCGTTAAATCCATGGTCAAATAAAACCTCCGCCGACCCCATGAGCAAAGTCTACCCTCACGCCACCGCCGCCCTTGCCGGGTTGCTCCACGACAACATGACGATCGCCGCCGGGGGCTTTGGCCTCTGCGGCATCCCGGAGAACCTCATCACCGCCTTGCGCGACAGCGGCGCGAAAGGCCTGACCATCGTCGGCAACAACGCCGGCGTGGACGGCTTCGGCATGGGGATCTTGCTCACGACCCGGCAGGTGAAGAAGGTCATGGCCTCCTACGTCGGCGAGAACAAGGAGTTCGAGCGCCAGGTGCTGGCCGGCGAGCTCGAGCTCGAGCTCATCCCGCAGGGCACGCTCGCCGAGCGGCTGCGGGCCGGCGGCGCGGGCATCCCGGGCTTCTATACCCGCACCGCCTTCGGCACCAAGCTGGCCGAGGGCAAGGAAACCAAGAAATTCAACGGCAAGGACTACGTGCTCGAGCCGGGCATCCAGGCCGAGGTTTCCCTCGTCAAGGCGTGGAAGGGCGACAAGTCCGGCAACCTCGTCTTCCGCAAGACCGCGCGCAATTTCAACCCGATGATCGCGACCTGCGGCCAGGTCTGTGTCGCCGAGGTCGAGGAACTGGTCGAGGTCGGCCAGCTCGAGCCCGATTCAATTCATACGCCCGGCATTTACGTCGATCGCATCATCCAGGGCGTGAATTACGAAAAGCGCATCGAGTTCCGCACGGTGCAGGGCGCCGCCGCCTCGAAGAAGGAGTCGCCCATCCGCGACCTCATGGCGCAGCGTGCCGCGCAGGAACTGCGCGACGGCTATTACGTCAACCTCGGCATCGGCATCCCGACCCTTGTGGCCAATTTCATCCCCGCGGGCATGAACGTCACCCTCCAGTCCGAGAACGGCCTGCTCGGCATCGGCCCGTTTCCGTCCGACGACCAGGTCGACGCCGACCTGATCAACGCCGGCAAGCAGACCATCTCGACGATCCCCGGCTCGGCCTTTTTCTCCAGCTCCGATTCCTTCGCCATGATCCGCGGCGGGCACATCGACCTGTCGATCCTCGGGGCGCTCGAGGTGGCCGACAACGGCGACATCGCCAACTGGATGGTCCCGGGCAAGATGGTCAAGGGCCCCGGCGGCGCGATGGACCTGGTCGCCGGCGTGCGGCGGGTGGTCGCGGTCATGGAACATTGCGCCAAGGACGGCAGCCCGAAGATTCTGCAGGCCTGCACCCTGCCGATCACCGGCCAGGGTGTGGTCAGCCTCATCATCACCGACCTCTGCGTGTTCGAGGTGCAGCCGGATGGCGGCGGCCTCGTCCTCACCGAGTTGCACCCCGGGGTGACGCTCGACGACGTGAAGGCAAAGACCGGCGCACCCTTCACGGCTGCCTTGAAGGGCTGACACCGCGTGATCGAAGGGTATTGTCGCTGAAAACCGACCATTCATCATTGCCGGGTTGCCCCTGACCCGGCCGCTGACTAACCAGCTATTTCCCTATGAAACATCCCCGACTACTCCTCGCCGCGCTCGGCCTGAGCGCCACCGCGTTGCCGCCGCTGTCCGCATCCGACCCCATGATCCCGCTGCAGTTCAGCCCGGCCACGATGGACCTGTCCGTCGATCCCCGCGCGGACTTCAACGCCTACGCCAACGGCGGCTGGTTCAAGTCGGCTGCAATTCCTGCGGACAAAGCTCGCTGGGGTTCCTCCGACATGCTGGGCCAGAACAACTGGAACCGCATCCGGGGCATTTTGGAGGAGGCCGCCGCGCAGCCCGGGGCGGCCGGCACCAATCTGCAAAAGATCGGTGATTTCTATGCCTCCGCGATGGATGAGGCGGCCATTGAGGTCGCCGGCCTCCAACCCCTCGCCCCCGAACTGGCCCGTATCGCCGCGCTCAAGGATATCAACGAGCTGGCCCTCTATCTCGCGGACGCGCATTTCCACGGCGGCAGCGGACTGTTTGGCGTCTACCCCTACGCCGACCAGCGAAAAAATGACACCATGCAGCTGATTGCCGGCCAGGGCGGGCTCAGTCTCCCGACCAAGGACTACTACCTGGATGAGAAATACGCCAAGTTTCTCCCGCTCTTCACCGCGCATGTGGCCCGGATGTTCGAGCTCGCCGGCACCGCGCCCGGGCCGGCGGCTGCCGCTGCCGCCACCGTGCTGCGCCTCGAGACCGAGCTGGCGAAATTCTCCAAGTCCAACACCGAGCTGCGCGACCCGACCGCCAACTACAACAAGATGACGATCGATGAGGCCGCCGCGCTCATGCCGGCGTTCCCTTTCAAGGCCTACCTGGCCGCGGTCGGCCTGCCGGCCACCGAGACCAGCCTCAATGTCGGCCAGCCGAAATTTTTCGAGGGCCTGAGCCGGTTGCTCGCCAGCGAGCCGCTGGCCGGCTGGAAGACCTACCTCCGTTGGCAGGCGCTCACCGGCGCCGCGCCGTATCTTTCCACCGCCTTTGACCGGGAGAACTTCCGCTTCTTCGGCACCGAGTTGAACGGCACGCCCGCGCAGGAGCCCCGCTGGCAGCGCGCCGCCCGTGTGCTCGACGCCAACATCGGTTTCGCCGTCGGCGAGGTTTACGTCGGCAAATACTTTCCGCCCGAGGTGAAGGGCCGGCTGGAGGCCATGATCAAGAACATGCGCGACGTGCTCCACGACCGCATCGTCGGCCTCGACTGGATGACCGAGCCGACCAAGCTAAAGGCGCTGGAAAAACTCCAGACCCTGCGCGTCTCGATCGGCTACCCGCCTAAATGGCGCGACTATTCCGCTCTCCGCATCACCCGCGACAGTTACTACGGCAATGTCCGCGCCGCCGCCGCCGCCGAATCGCGCCGCCAGATGGCCAAGTTCGGCCATCCCTTTGACAACACCGAGTGGTTGCGCGGTCCCCAGCAGGTCAACGCCTACTACCAGCCTTCCGCCAGCCAGCTCGTCTTCCTCGCGGGCATCCTCCAGCCGCCGTATTTCGACCCGGCCATGGATGATGCCGTCAACTATGGTGCCATCGTTGCCGTCATCGGCCACGAGATCTCGCACGCCTTCGACGACAAGGGCCGGCAATACGACGCGCGCGGCAACTTGGCCGACTGGTGGACGGACACGGACGCCGCCGCCTTCACCGCCCGCACCTTGAAGCTGGTGGAGCAGTTCAACGGTTACTTCGCGCTGCCCGAGCTCGCCCTCAACGGCCAGCTGACCCTCGGCGAGAACATCGGCGACCTCGGCGGCGTCTCCATCGCCTACGAGGCCCTCCAGCGCTCGCTCCAGGGCAAGGAACGCCGGCTGATCGACGGACTCACGCCGGAGCAACGCTTCTTCATCTCCTGGGCCCAGGTCTGGCGCACGAAGTTCCGCGACGATGCGCTGCGCCGGCAGGTCGCGGCCGGCCCACACTCGCCCGGGCAGTTCCGCGCCGTCGGCCCGATTGTGAACCTGCAGGAATTCTTCGACGCCTTTGGCATCAAGGAGGGTGACCCGATGTGGCGGGCGCCGGCGGTCCGCGCCAAGATCTGGTGAGCGAGACCGAAGGCGGGCACGCCTTTGAAATCAGCCCGGGCCTATACCGGCCCGGGCTTTTTCATGCCGGTGGCTTCGGCAGCAGCTTCGCCACCAGGACCAGCAGCACGGCGACCACCAGCGCGAGCGAAACCCAGAGCAGGTGGCGGCGGTTCAAGCTGGCGAAAGGATTCCATGAGGGCGCCACGGCCTCGGCGGGGGACAGCGTCGCCACGTTGCGGCTGGCGGTGAGCAGTTGCACGGCGACGAGCCCGAGGTCGTAGCGCGGCGTCTTGGCGTCGGGATGGCCGTAAGCGAGCGTGTAGCCGTCGGGGTCTGCGACCTTGAAGACCAGCCGCACCACGGAATAGACGGCCCGCACCGGACCGAGGGTGATGGCGGGATTGTCGCCGTTGTCGGTTTCGAGCCAGAGCGTGTCGGTCTGCGGTCGTCCGTCCAGTTCGAGGACGCGCGAATCCGGCACCCCGGGCTCGGGCGTACGGCTCCATGCCCCGTTGGCCAGGGTGAGGTCGCGCGTGCGGCCGTCGGGGTCCGTGACATTCTCGTAGACGCGGAATTGCCGGGAAAACAGCGGGGTGACGCTCGCGAGCACCAGTCGTTGCACGGGCAGGCCGGCCTGCGGCAGCGTCAGTTTCCACCGACTGACGCCCGGGCGCTTCGGGTCTGCGGCTGCGGCGAGCGACAGGGTGAGCGCGCGGGCGAGCGCGGTCCTTTCCAGCACGTAGGGGATCTGGTTGCCGCCGCGGAGCAGGCGCAGGTCGGCGAAGTCCGGCCGGGAGCGGGCGAGCGCCGCCGGGTCGAGTTCCAGTTCCTGCACGCCGGTGCGGGTGATCTGCACGGCCTGGCGATGCGGCCAGTCCGACGAGTCCAGCGGCGCACCCGTGAGGGGCACCTCCGGCAGGGGCGGGGTGGCGAGCGACGCGCGCGGCTGGTAATCAGGCATCGCCGCCAGCGCACCGGGCACCGCGGTGGTCGCCGCGGCGGCGCGCATCTCCCCGGCGAAGGCCGCCAGGTCGTAGCGCGGCGCGGTGGCCTGCGGGTTGCCCGAGAGCAGCGTGTAGGTGCCCGCGGCCGGGGCGAGGAAGAGCAGGTGGACCGTCTGCTGCCGCGCGTGGACCGCGTCGATGGCCAGCGGCGGCGAGTCGCCGTGGTGGATGTGCACGAGCAGCTCGCGCGTGGGCGGGGAAAAATCCAGCGAAACGGCCAGCTCCGCCTGCGGCGGCGTGTCCGCGAGGGCGAGGCGGTAGACCGTGCCGGCGCCGATGATGTGCTCGCCGGAGACATCCCCCCGTACCTCGCGAATGGCGATGGTGACCCGACGCATGAACAGCTGGTCCTGCGCGTCGAGCACCAACCCGGCCAGCGGCACGTGCCGCCCGTCCAGCATGACCGTGAGCACGGTCTCGCCGGCGAATTCATCGCGGCGGGTGATGGTGGCCCCGACCGGCGCCAACGCCGGCGGCGCCGCGCGCGTCGGCCGCGGCTGGAGGCTGGCCCCGGTGAAAGATATCCGGCGGGAACGAAAATCATCCAGGGTCACCCGCACGAAGGCCGCCGCGCGGCGCGGCAGGGTGAGCCGCAGCTGCTCGGCGCCAAACTGGCGGAAGACGGGCACGGCGGCCCCGGCCGATTCCCAGACCAGGCCGTCGGCGGATGTTTCCACATGCGCGGCCTTGAGGAAAGAGGCGGCGGCAGTCTCCAGCGTCATGGAATCGGGCAGGTCGGTCGTGCCGGTCGCGATGACCAGCTGCGTGGCATCACCCGTGACCGTCGCTTGGAATGACCGTGGTCGGACGGGTTTGGCCTGCTCCCAGGGTTGCCGCTGGCCGTGATTGGACAGGTCGCGGTCGAGCAGATAGGCCGTCTCCGTCCCATTGGCGTCGATCAGCCGCAGATCGGCCAGGCTCGGCGAGGCGGCGTCGAAGGTCGCGGCCGGCACGGCGATCTTGATGAGACCGGGAGCGGCCACGGCCACCGCCTGCCGGTGCTGCCACTCGGTGGGCGTGACGGCGGCGGTGAGCTGGGTGACCGCAATGATCGAGAGTAGCCTTATCAGGTGGAACCCGGCCGCCGGACGGGTTCCACCCAGGGCAAGCTGGAGATCAAGCCTGAGGCGGGGGCGTTTTTTCATTGCTGGGCAAAAAGCGTTGGTAGGCGAACGAGGCGAGGATGGCGATGACCGCGACGGCGAAGAGCGCGCCGATGCGGTAGAGGGCCTCGAGCCGCGCGAGGTCGTGGAAGAAGAGCTTGAGGAGCGTCACGCTGAGCAGCGCGAGGGCGGCGTAGCGCGCGGCCTGCTGTTGTTTCCAGATGCCGGCCCCGAGCAGGCCGAGGGCGAAGAGCGCCCAGGCGATGGTGTAGGTCATGTCGCGGCCGAAGTGGCCGGAGAACTGGAAGGTGAGAGCCCGGGCCCCGGGCCGCGTGAAGTAGTCGGCGATTTCGATGTTGAGCAAAATGAAGGTCAGGATCGTGCCCAGGGTGTTGAGCAGCGGCGGGGCGTTCAGGCCGAGCACCTGTGCGCGCGGCGGGGCGAGGAGTTTCGCCCCGGAAAAAAGGGCGGCGATCGCCAGCCCGTAGGCATAGAGATACCAGTTGAGCAGGGCGGTGTCGCCGCGCACATGGTAGCCGAGCACGGCGGGATTAAGCGCCAGCCGCCCGAAGGCGATGACCAGCAACACCGTGCCGGTGGCGCGCAGGCCGGGGTGTGGCACGCGGTGGAACAGCCAGAGCAGCGCCGCACCCTCCAGCGCCCACGCCACGGTGAGCCACTGCCGGTCGAACTGGACCGGGAAGATGAGCGTGATGAAAAACAGCGCCACGCCGCCGAACCAAGCGAGCTGGTTGAGGTGCTTCGGGTTGTCCGCTGGTCCGGACTTCAGGAGGAGCGTCAGGCTGATGAGCGGAACGATTGCAAAAGCCGCCGGCACGAGGCCGGAAAAATCGTTGGGCCACGCCGCTTTGATCGCCGGCTGGATCACGATGAAGTGGGCGACCCCGCTGAGCGCGGCCACGGCCCACGGGCCGGTCATCCGCGCGAACGTGCGCCGGAAGACAAAGGGATACACGGCGAACACCGCATAAAAGAGCGCATACCAGGCGAGGGGCACCGCGGCTTCCTGGGGATTGAACTGCCGGGCCTGCCACGCCCATTCGAGCGCGGCCATCCCGGTGAGCGCGCAGGCGGGCAGCCATTCGACAACCAGCAGCCGTGCCAGGCCGAGGGTCAGCACGATGAGCAGCAGGCCCAGCCCAAAGACCGCCGAGGGATCCGGCACCGGCAGCCGGGCGCAGACCATGATGAGCAATAAAAAGGGCAGCAGGGAGGAGAAGGCTGGAATCTGCGAGCGGGCGTCGCCGAAGAGGCGCGACGCCCCGGCCTCCGCGGCCGGCAGCCGGTCGCCAAGTTTCCGCACGAGCCACATGCTGGCGGCGAAGAAGAACACCGCGAAGCCGCCGATGACGAGCAGCAGCGAGGGCTCCAAGCCCACGGCCACCGGCACCTTGAAAATACACAGCGCGGTGGCCAGCAACGTGAGCACGAGCACCACGGCCACGCCGAGCAGGGAGGCGCTCACCACCGCGAGGCCGATGGCGATCAGGTCGATGATCAAAATCGCCGGCCAGATGAAGAAGGGCAGGGGATCGAGCTGAAGGATGGGCAGCAGCAGCAGCAGCAGGGTGAGCGGGGCGAAAAGCTGGCTCCACCACACGGGGCTCGCCGCCGGCCGGTGGCGCTCCAGCAGCAGCGGGAAGGTGGTGTGCAGCGCCGCGAAGAGCAGGCAGGCGGCCAGCGACCACGGCAGCAGCTCGTCGGTCAGGTTCTGCGTGGTCCACAGGGCCAGCAGGGCAAAGACGACCATGCCCGCCGCGAAATGGAGCCGGGGCATCGTCTCGTCGCGCCACGCCTGCGCGAGCAGCAGGCCGTCGAGCAGCAGCAGAAAGCCGAGGTAGAGCCCTGCGCGTTCCGCCAGGCCGGGATGATCGAGGAAGAAAACCCCGAAACCCAGGCCTACGCCTGTCATGGCGGCGGCCGTCCACGAAAACGGTGGACCGGCCTGGCCACGCCGGCGGGCGAACTCGGCGCCGAGCTGGTAGAGGGCGGCGAATCCCAGGCACACGGTCATGGCGACCGGTCCCTTCTCCGCCGTGAAGAACCGGTCGGTCCAGCCCATCATCATGATGACCGTGCCGGCCGCGCTGAGCGGCACGAGGTGGGACCAGCCGGTGGCGAGCACGACGGCGATCAGGCCGGCGTCCAGCAGCGCGAGGTAGCCGAAGAGCCCGGGCGGATTATCCACCCCGGTCGAGAGCAGCACCGGCGTGAGGAAGCCCCCGAGCAGGCCCAAAATGGCGATCACCTGCGCCTCCAGCCGCACCGCGAGAAAAAACGCCGTCGTGGTGATGAGCGCCATGACCAAGAACATCGCGACAGGTCCGAGGAAATCATAGTGATTCTTCCCGCACATGAAAGTGACCGCGTAGAGCGACACGACCCCGGCGGCGATGAGCGTCTGGCCCGTGATGGCGTATTTGTCGCGCGGAATGCGCAGGCCGCCGACGATCAGGCCCGCCCCAAAAACGAAGCCCAGGGCGACCCGCACCTCGTTGGGAATCCAGCCATGGTCGATGGAGTACTTGACGAAGAACGCCACGCCGAGGAACAGGGCGAGCCCGCCGAGCCACGCGAAAAGCTTGGCGCCCATGAACTGTTCCCAGTTGATCGCGGGTTTTGGCGGTGGCGGAACATAGATCGGGCGCACTGGGGCGGGGCTCACGACTGGAGGCAGCGGCGGCGGTTCGGCCGTAGCTGGCGTCGTCGGCTTCGCGGCCAAGGGAGGTGGCGCACTGACGATGGGCGGTGGTGTGACGGTGGCGGGAAGCACCCCAGCCGGAGCGACCGGTGCCGGGGTGGGCTCCGGCCTGACTGGCGACGAGGGTGTGACGGTGGAGCCTTCGCGCAGGTTCAGGCGCACCTGATTGAGCTCCTGCTCGAGCAACCGCATCCGTTCGTGCAACGTTTCCTGCTCCCGGGCCTGCCCGCGGATCCGGATGATGGTCCAGATCGGCAAAATCAGCAGCGTGACCACGAGATAGATGAACAGGAGCGTCAGCAGGAAGGACATGGCGGTGGAGACAGGGCCGTCAGCATACCCGGGAGGCGCGGGCGGGCGTTAATCGAAAAACCAGATGCAGACCATCGGCCAGGACAATGAGGGCCGAAGGAGCGGCAGGGCGGAAAAGGCTCATGCGAGGGAGGAGAGGGGGCCCGTGACGCCGGCAGCGAAGCAGCGGGAACCCGCCGAGGCAAGAGCGCTGAAGCACTTTGGCTTGCCGCCGGCGCGCGCCGCCGCCGTCATGGGAGGGAGATGAGCCTGACCATCTGGACCAACCACGGATTTCGCCCTGAGGCCCTCGACCTGCTCCGGTCGGGGGTCGCCGCCGCCGGGCACCGGCTCGTGCTCTCGCCCAAATCCTCCGCTTCGGTGTTGGCGGCGGGTGAACCGGATCCGACCCTGGCGGAGGCCGACATCGCCTACGGGCAGCCCGACCCGCAGGATGTGATGAAGCATCCACGGCTCAAGTGGTTGGCGCTCTCCACCGCCGGCTACACCCGTTACGACCACCGGGAATTCCGCGCAGCCATGGCCGCGCGCGGTATGCCGGTCACCAACGCCTCGGCGGTCTTCGCCGACCCGTGCGCCCAGCAGATGCTGGCCGGCATGCTCGCCTTGGCGCGCAATCTGCCCTCGCAGCTGCGCAACCAGGACGGGCCGCGCGCCTGGCGTTACCTGGAGGACCGCTTCACCAACACGGTGCTCACCGGGCAGAGCGTGCTGCTGCTCGGTTACGGTGCCATCGGGCGGCGGCTGGCGGAACTGCTCGCGCCTTTCGGCGGCCGGGTGACCGCCTACCGGCGCACGCCGCGCGGCGATGAAGGCGTGGCCATCGTGACGGACCCCGGCCTGGCCGCCGCGCTCGCCTCCGCCGACCACGTGGTAAACGTCCTGCCCGACTCTCCCGCCACCCTGCTTTTCATGAACGCGGCGCGTTTGGCCGGAATGAAGCCCGGTGCGCGCTTCTATAACATCGGCCGCGGCACCACGGTGGACCAGCCCGCGCTCATCGCCGCACTCCAATCCGGGCAAATCAGCGGCGCCTGTCTCGATGTGATGGACCCCGAGCCGCTGCCGCCGGAGCACCCGCTGTGGACGGCGCCGAATTGTTTTCTCACCTGCCACATCGGCGGCGGCACCGCCGACCAGGACGACAAGCTGGCCGGCCAGTTCCTGGCCAACCTGCGGCGGTTCGAGCAGGGTGAGCCGCTCACCGACCGGGTCTTCTGACCACGGAAGGGCGCGCGTCTCTGCCCACCGCGCATTGGCCAAGCCTTTACCATTCGGGCAACTTTAACCACGGATGGCACGGAGACCACGGATCGGAAACCAAAACCTTGGGGACCGCGCGCCGGATTTCGAGTCATCATTCGATGGCTCCGTCGGCGGATTTATCTCTGGTTATTTCAACCCTGCCGTGATCCGGTTTGATCCGTGCCATCCTTGGATAAACCGCATGGTTCCGGCAAAGACGGTCCGCAGAGACGCGGGCACTCCAACTTATACCAACGTCCCTTGAAGAATAGACGCTTTAGGTAGGGGCCGTTGCCCTCAACGGCTCTGGTCTCACCGAGGGCGGTTGAGGGCAACCGCCCCTACCGGCTCAGGCACCGCAAAGTCCAAAACAAAGGGGACGTTGGTATTAATGCTTATAGACCTTGCCGGCCTTCATCATGAGGCTGATG
>JBKJTZ010000133.1:0-22165 GCA_046590295.1 Lacunisphaera sp. | reverse complement strand
CAGAGAAATATCCGTCTGCCCTTCGGGCAGAGCGACTCTGTCGCGGTTAGCCCCGACGAGGTCGGCCCGACAGGGCGCATGTTTCACACCTCTGAGTGTGAAATATGCGGGCTAGGGCCGGGCGCGGACGCCTTTCCGCCCTGTGCCAGCGGCCGCCTCGCACTGTGCTGTAGGCATTTTTTGCGGATTAAACGTCACGGCTTGATATGGCACGTATCTCGCTTGCCAAGGCCGGATGCGTTCTCTTCATTCCGCATAACTGCCGGCATTTCCTGCCGGCCCCGACCACAGTCCTCAACTCCACCCTATCATGGCAGTCAAAGTAGCTATCAATGGTTTCGGCCGCATCGGCCGCCTCGTTTTCCGCGCCCTCGTCGAACAGGGCCTCCTCGGCAAGGAGCTGGATGTCGTCGCCGTCGGCGATATCGTTCCCGCCGACAACCTGGCCTACCTGCTCAAGTATGACTCCACCCAGGGCCGGTTCAACGGCACCGTGTCGTCCAAGAAGTCGAGCCCCGACAAGGCCGAGGACGACGTGCTCGTGGTCAACGGCAAGGACATCCATGTGGTCAGCGCCAAGACCCCGGCCGACCTGCCGTGGGCGAAGTTCGGCGTGGACCTCGTCATCGAGTCCACCGGCCTGTTCACCGAGGCCGAGAAGGCCCGGGGCCACATTGCCGCCGGCGCCAAGAAGGTCATCATCTCCGCCCCGGCCAAGGGCGAGGACATCACGCTCGTGATGGGCGTGAACGACGACAAGCTCGACCTGGCCAAGCACAGCATCATTTCCAACGCGTCCTGCACCACGAACTGTCTCGCGCCGGTCGTCCACGTGCTCCTCAAGGAGGGCTTCGGCATCGAGGAAGGCCTCATGACCACCATCCACTCCTACACCGCCACGCAGAAAACCGTGGACGGCCCGTCAAAGAAGGACTGGAAGGGCGGCCGCACCGCGGCCCAGAACATCATCCCCGCCTCCACCGGCGCCGCCAAGGCCACCGCGCTCGTGTGCCCCGAGGTCAAGGGCAAGCTCACCGGCATGTCCTTCCGCGTCCCGACCCCGACCGTCTCGGTGGTCGACCTCACGGTCCGCACGACCAAGGAGACCTCCTACAAGGAAATTTGCGAGGCGATGAAGCGCGCCAGCGAGACCTACCTCAAGGGCATCCTCGAGTATACGTCCGACGAGGTGGTCTCCTCCGACTTCATCCACTGCAAGGCCTCGTCGATCTTCGACGCCGGCTCGGGCATCGAGCTCAACAGCAAGTTCTTCAAGCTCGTCAGCTGGTATGACAACGAGTGGGGCTACTCCAACCGCGTCGTCGACCTGACCAAGAAGATCGCCGCGCAGCTGTAAGCGGCGCGGACGACTCCAAGCCAAAGGCTGAAAGGCGGAAGGACTGAACGGCTGAACAGAAAGCCCCGGTCCTTTCCTCTTTCGGCCTTTTTCCATTTCAGACCTTCAGCTTTTCAGTTCTTCAGCCGTTCATGAAATTCAAGACCATCCGCGACCTCGATCTCTCCGGCAAGCGTGTGCTCATCCGCGTGGACTTCAATGTCCCGCAGGACAAGGCCACCGGCGCCATCACCAACAACCAGCGCATCGCCGCCGCGCTGCCGACGATCAAGTTCGCCCTGGAGCAGGGCGCGTCCGTCGTCCTGATGTCGCATCTTGGCCGGCCGGACGGGCAGGCGTCCCCGCAGTATTCGCTCAAGCCGGTCGCGGTGGAGCTCGAGCAGCTGCTCGGGCGGCCCGTGACGTTCCTGGACGACTGCGTCGGCCCGGCGGTGGAGTCGGCCTGCGCCCGGCTCGCGCCCGGCACCGTCGTGCTGCTGGAGAACCTGCGTTTCCACCTCGAGGAGGAGGGCAAGGTGAAGCAGGCGGACGGCACCGCGCGGAAGGCCGACCCCGTCGCCGTCACGGCGTTCCGCGCCTCGCTGACGAAGCTGGGCGACGTGTTCGTCAACGACGCCTTCGGCACGGCGCACCGCGCGCACAGCTCGATGGTCGGGGTGACCCTGCCGGTGAAGGCGGCCGGCTTCCTGATGGCGGCCGAGCTCAAGGCCTTTGCCGCCGTGCTCGACGACCCGCAGCGCCCGCTGCTGGCCATCCTCGGCGGCGCCAAGATCGCCGACAAGATCCCGCTCATCAAGAACCTCATCGAGAAGGCGGACGAGATCATCATCGGCGGCGGCATGGCGTTCACCTTCAAGAAGGTCACGCAGGGCATGGCGATCGGCACCAGTCTCTTCGACGTGGAGGGCGCCAAGCTCGTCCCCGAACTCGTCGCGAAGGCGCAGGCCCGCGGGGTGAAGCTCATTTTTCCCGTCGATTACATCGTGGCCGACAAGTTCGCGGCCAACGCCAACACGCGCACCGCGACGGACGACTCCGGCATTCCTGAGGGGTGGATGGGCCTCGACGGCGGTCCGCAATCCATCGGGCTTTACGGCGCGGCGATTGGCCGCGCGAAGACCATCATCTGGAACGGACCGTCGGGCGTGTTTGAGTTCGAGCAATTTGCCGGCTCGACCGAGGCCATGGCCGCGGCGGTTGCCGCCGCGACCGCCCGGGGCGCCATCACCATCATCGGCGGCGGCGACACGGCGACGGCGGCCAAGAAATTCAAGGTGGCCGACCAGGTCACCCATTGCTCCACCGGCGGCGGCGCCAGCCTCGAGTTCCTCGAGGGCAAGGTGCTGCCCGGCGTGGCGTTCCTGGAGAATTGACGGTCTCCAGGAGGGAGCTGCGAGCATCAGTCCCGGAGCCTGATTTTCTACTCGCTACCCACTACTCGCTACCCACTACTTTGTCCGAATGATCCGCAAGAAAGTCATCGCTGGAAACTGGAAGATGAACAAAACCGCCGCCGACGGCGTCGCGCTCACCAAGGACATCGTGGCCGAGATCGGCCGCGAGACCGGCGTGGACGTCGTGCTCTGTCCGCCGTTCACGGCGCTGGAGAGCGTGGCCCGCGCGCTGGAGGGCCAGTCAGTCAAGCTCGGCGCGCAGAACATGCACCCCGGGAGGAACGGCGCGTTCACCGGCGAGATCTCCGCCGAGATGCTGCGCACACTCTATGTCACGCACGTCATCCTCGGCCACAGCGAGCGCCGCACCTGTTTCGCCGAGACGGACGCCTTCATCAACCAGAAGGTCCTCGCGGCGCTGGCCAACGAGCTGAAACCCATTTTATGCGTCGGCGAGACGCTCGCCGAGCGCGACGCCGGCGCGACACTCGCGGTCGTGCAGCGCCACGTCGAGGGTGGCCTGGCCGGCGTGAAGCCGGAGCAGATCACATCCGTCATCATCGCCTACGAGCCCGTCTGGGCCATCGGGACGGGCAAGGTGGCGACCACGGAGCAGGCGCAGGCGGTCCACGCCTACATCCGCGACCTGCTGACCAAGCTGTACGGCGCCCCGCTGGCGCAGAAGGTGCGCATCCTCTACGGCGGCTCGATGAAACCGGCCAACGCGCCCGAGCTGCTGGCCCAAAAGGACATCGACGGCGGCCTCATTGGCGGCGCGTCGCTGGAGGCGCGCTCGTTCATCGAGCTCGTCAAGGCGGCCGGCGCGGCGAAGTGAAAGATCGGGCGGCGAGTCCCACGCCGCCGGGCACCACGTGGAGAAATTTCCGCCCTGGCCTGATTATACCAACGTCCCTTGAAGAATAGACGCTTTAGGTAGGGGCCGTTGCCCTCAACGGCCCTGGTCTCACCGAGGGCGGTTGAAGGCAACCGCCCCTACCGGCTCAGGCACCGCAAAGTCCAAAACAAAAGGGACGTTGGTATTACAGGTGCTATTATCCCGCTTGCGGGCTTGCTCCGGCGGAAAGTCTTGGCGTTGTATGTCGGGCAATGCGTCGCGTCCTTGGTTTCATCCCCCTGCTCCTGTTGGTGACCGGCGTGGCCTTGCGGGGGGAATACCAGTTCAGCGCGATGGATTGGGCGATCGAGGCGACCTTTGCGGCGGAGCCGAAGGCCGACCTGATCCTCTCGCCCTCGCCCCAGGGTGACATCAAGGCCAGCCGGAAAATCTACGAGTTGCCCGGCGAGCATTACCTGCTCATCAAGTTTTCCTACCCGCTGGCCATGATGCCGGGGGAGGAGTCGGGGGTCTATGACCGCTCCATGGTGGACCTCACCCGCACGCGCCCGGGGCAGACGCGGGTGCGCGAGTTCTACCGGCTCGGTCCCTATGAGGGCCAGCGGGTGGTGATCGCGCAGCCGCGGGAGAAGTCGACGCGCGAGCTGCGGCTGATCGTCATCGGTTCCTCCCTCTACGTGTGCAGCGCCGAGTGGCCGGTCAGCAGCTCCTCCGGCGCCGCCAATGCGGCGACGTTCTTTGCCAGCTTCCGGCTGCGTTCCGATTATGCCGACCAGCGCATCGTCGAGGCGCGCGAACGCTACCGGGAGCTCGGCACGGGCAGCTTCCGGCTGAGCTACGACGCCTCGCGCTGGTATCGCGATCCCGCCGACACCGAGCCGGGCATCTTCAACCTGCTCCGGCTGGACCAGAGGGCCGAGGTCCAGTTCATCTGCGAGGCGCATCCCCTGGAGGATGGCGACATCGAGAAGGCCGTGCTCGCCACCGCGCTCGAGGGGGCCGACAGCGTCAGCGTGAAAAAGCGGGGCAAGCGGCTGCGCGGGGCGGCCACGGTAAACGAGTTGGAGTTCACCGCCACGGTCGAGAACGTCACCTACGTCAACCACGGCTATTTTTACAGCGGACCAGAGGGCGTGGTGCAGCTGCGCGGCTGGGCGCGTGCGGCGGACTATCGCGATGTCTCGGCCGATCTCACCGAACTGCTGGACGGGCTGGTGATCCGCGCCAAATAGACGGCGGCGCCCCTAGCCCGGATATTTCACACCCATGAGATTATCTTTCAGAGAAATATCCGTCTGCCCTTCAGGCAGAGCGACTCTGTCGCGGTTAGCCCCGACGAGGTCGGCCCGACAGGGCGCATGTTTCACACCTCTGAGTGTGAAATATGCGGGCTAGCTGCCTCGGACCGCCATCGACTGCACCAACCCGGCGAGGAAGGCGGTGTCGCCGGGCAACTGACCGAAGGCGGCCAGGGCTGCTTCTGTGTGCTCACGGGCAAATTTCCTGGAGGCGTCCAGCCCGTGGAGCTGCACGAAGGTGGTCTTGCCCGCGCGGGCGTCCTTGCCGGCGGTCTTGCCGAGCGTCGCGGTGTCGGCGGTGGCATCGAGGATGTCGTCCGTGATCTGGAAGGCCAGGCCCAGGTGGCGGCCGGCGGTGCGAAGCGGGGCCAGCTGGTCCTCCCGCGCGCCACCACACAGGCCGCCGGTGACCAGCGCCGCGGTGAGCATGGCGGCGGTCTTGTTGAGGTGGATGAACTCGAGGTCGGCCGCCGTCGCATCGGTTTTATTCTCGGCGAGCAGGTCCTCCATCTGGCCGCCGATCAGCTGCTCGCTGCCGGCGGCCTCGGCCAGGGTGCGGACCAGGGCGGTGCACAGGGGTGGTTGGGCGCCGTAATGGCGGGTGAGGAGCTGGAAGGCGAGGGTCAGGAGCGCGTCGCCGGCGAGCAGGGCGGTGGCCTCGTCGAACTGCCGGTGGGCGGTCGGCCGGCCGCGGCGGAGGTCGTCGTTGTCCATGCACGGCAGGTCGTCATGGATGAGCGAGTAGGTGTGGAGGCACTCGATCGCCACCGCGGCGGGCCGGGCGTCCGGCGGCGACTCACCGCCTGCGAACAGGTCGGCGGTGGCCAGGACGAGCACCGGGCGGAGGCGCTTGCCCCCCGCCTGCAACGAGTAGCGCATGGCCTCATGGAGGCGGGCGGGCCGCGTGCCGGCGGGCGGGACCAATTCATCCAGGCCGCGTTCGACGCGCTGGCGGTAGTCTTCGAACTGGCCGGGAAAATCCATCGCCGGCCACGGTCGGGACGGGCGCGCGCGTTGGCAAACGGATTCTGCCCGGCGGCGGGCCAAGAACAGACTCGCCAAGCCCCTCGGCCCGAACCATATCTGGACGCACTTTTCCGATGCCCACCTACGAATATATCTGCGCCAAGTGCGGCCACGAGATGGAAGCCTTCCAGCCGATGAAGGACGAGGCCCTCAAGCGCTGTCCCGCCTGCAAAAAACAGGCGCTCAAGCGACAGATCGGCGGCGGCGCTGGGTTGATTTTCAAGGGCACCGGCTTCTATATCACCGACTACAAGAAGAAGCCCGCCGCCCCGGCCGCTGCGGGTGCCGCCAAAACCGATTCCCCCTCCACCAGCAAGCCTGCGGTTCCTGCGGCCGCGGCCAAATAACCCCTCCCCGCCATGGCTGCCAATAAACTCGAGAAAGAGCTCTACGGTCCCAGCGTCACCGAAGTCGCCCTCGGTGCCA
The DNA here is from genome assembly GCA_046590295.1 of Lacunisphaera sp. Lineage (GTDB taxonomy): Bacteria > Verrucomicrobiota > Verrucomicrobiia > Opitutales > Opitutaceae > Lacunisphaera. Next base: position 15,808 of record JBKJTZ010000133.1, on the reverse strand, counting down.
TCCTCGGCCTGCTCGTAGGCGTGCTCGTTTGCGGCGTTTACCTGGTGTTCAAGCCGGTGGCCCAGGTCAAGGCGCTGCCCAAGGAGCCGCTCCGCAGCATGGTATATTACATCCCGGGCAATGACAGCAACGCGAAGAGCAGGGGCTGGCAGGCCAAGCAGCAGCAGTATCTGACCGGCACCTCGGTCTCCGTGGTCGAGGATGAACTGAACGCCTGGTCCGCCGCCGCGGGCACAGCCGCCCCGGCCGCCCCGAAGCCTGGCGCCAAGCCCGCGGCCAAGCCCGGCGCCAAACCCGCTGACGACAAGCCGGCGCTGGATGGCATCATCATCCCTTATGCCCCGAATTTCCGGGTGGTGGACGACAAGCTGCAGATCGGCCTCAAGTGCACCCTCAACTGGTATGGCCTGACCTTTGACACCACGGTCCTGGCGATCGGGGGGTTCGGAAAATCCGGGGACCAGGTGGTGTTCGTCCCGGAAAAGGTCTTTCTCGGTTCCTGCCCGCTCCACCTGCTGCCGCTGCTGCCGGGCCTGCTCGTCTCCACCATCATCGAGAAGGAAAAAGTGTCGGATGAAATCCGCACGGCCTGGACCAAGCTCACGGCCGTGACCATCGAGGGTGGCGCGGTGAAATTCACCGTGCAGTGACCAGCCTTCGCCCGGCCGGCCGCCGCCGCCCGCGAAGCTGACCTGGTGACATCCCTTTGTGTCGAAGCACCTGAAAAACATCAGCGTCGTCGCCTCGGCCACCGTCGTGTCGCGCGTGCTGGGGCTGGTGCGCGAGATCTGCATCGCCACGGTGTTTGGCACGAGCGCACTGAGCTCGGCCTTCGTCACCGCCTTCACGCTGCCCAACCTGTTCCGCCGGCTGCTGGGCGAGGGCGCATTGACGGCGGCCTTCGTGCCGACCATGACCCAGGAACTGGAACAGGGGCAGAGGTCGGCGGCCTTCGCGCTCCTGAGCAAGGTCGCCAGCTGGCTGCTGCTCGTGACCACCGTCCTCGTCGTGCTGGCCATGCTGGCCATGGCGAATGCGGCAACCCTGCTGCGCGTGTCCGGCGGGCTCGGTCTGGCGCCGGCGACCGTGGACCGCCTCCAACTCGGCGCCAACCTGGCGGTCATTTTGTTTCCCTACATGGTGTTTGTCTGCCTGGCGGCGGCCTTCAGTGCGGCGTGCCAGGTGCTCGGGCGTTTTTCCGAGCCCGCCCTGTCCCCGGTCTGGCTGAACCTGGCGATCATCGGCGCACTCGGCCTCGGCGGCTGGTGGGCCCTGGGCGATGCGGCGCGGATGAACCTGCTCTGCGTCGGCGTGCTCGTCGGCGGCTTCCTGCAGATGGCCGTGCCGGCGGGCGTGCTGTGGGCCAAGGGCTGGCGGCCGCGGTTTGACCTGCGGCCGGACGACCGCGTGAGGGAAATTGTCCGACTGATGGCGCCGACGGTGATCGGTTCGGCCATTTACCTGGTCAACCTCTCGGTCACCCGCTTCATCGGCCTGTCGCTCAACGACAGCGCCGCGCAGGTGCTGAACCTTGCCACCCGCGTGATGGAACTGCCCATCGGGGTGTTCGCGGCCGCCATCGCCACCGTGGTTTTCCCGCTGATCGCCCGGCACGCCGCCAAGGCAGACTGGCCGGCGCTGGCGGCCGACTATCACAAGGGCCTCCGGCTCGTGATGATCATCAACATCCCGGCGGCGCTCGGCCTCGCCCTGCTCAGCGAGCCCATCACCCGGCTGCTGTTCCAGCGCGGCGCCTTTCAGGCCAGCGACACGGCGCTGATGACGCCCATCCTCGCCGTCTACGCCCTCGGCCTGCCGTTCCTGTCGTTCACCATGCTGTCCCTGCGCGGCTACTATGCGCTGAAGGACACCGCCACGCCCGTGCGCGCCGCCGCGCTGAGTTTCGTCGTGAACATCGCCCTGAGCCTCGTGCTCATGCGCTGGTTTTCCACGATGGGCCTGGCCATCGCGAGCAATCTGGCCGTGCTGGTGCAGGCCTGGTTCCTGCAGTCGCGGCTGACCCGCCGTCAGGCGGGGCTCAGCCTGGCGCCGCTGCTGCCCAGCCTGGGGAAAATTGCCGTGGCCAGCGCCCTGATGGGTGCGGTGGTCTGGGCCGGAGTCTGGGCCGTGGGCCTGTCGTCGCTCGCGGGCATACCACGCGACCTGGTGATCGTGGCGGGGCTCATCCCGGCCGCCGGTGCCGTTTATGGTGGTCTGCTTTGGCTGCTGAAGATCGAGGGCCGGGAGGAAATAGTGTCGCTGTTCGACCGCTGGCGCGGTAGATTGAAGGACTCTGGAGCATGAACCCGCCCGCTGACATCACCATCGTCCACAACGTCGCCGCCCATCGCTACGAGGCGACCGTGGATGGATTTCTCTCGGTCTGCGACTATGAGTCCGCCGGCGGGCAAAGGGTCTTCACCCACACGGTCGTGCCGCCGGAGTTGCGCGGCCGGGGCATCGCGGAAAAGCTGGTGCGGGCCGCGCTGGCCGATGCCCGGTCGGCCGGGCAAAAGGTGGTGCCGGCCTGTTCCTATGTCGCGAAATTCATCGAGCGGAACAAGGAGTTCCAGGATATGCTGGGGTAAGCGGACGTTTCCTTTGGCCGCGGATCACGCGGATTGAGCCGGATGGGTGGTTTTGGCCTGATCCGTATTCATCGGAGCAATGCAGGGCTAAGAACAACTCTCGCCGTCGGCACCGGCCGGTCGGTTGCCTGCCGGCCAATAAAAAACCCGCAGCGGGCGGCTGCGGGTCGGAAGGGAGCAGGATGGGCTCAGGCTTTCTGCACGAGGCCGGCCTTGATGGCCTTGACCGATACCCACATGCGCTTGGTGCCGCCGTTGGGCAGCTTGACCTTGATCCACTGCAGGTTCGGGCGGAAGAGGCGGGTGGTGTGCTTCGTGACGTGCGTGCCGATGCCGCCGCTCTTCTTGGACTGACCCTTACGATGGATGATCTTGCCCTTGGTGGGGCGTTTACCGGTGATTGCGCAAATTCGTGCCATGGTGTTTCTTGAGTTAAAGGGTCGGAAGTAAAGGACGGGGGGAACGCTTGGCAAGGGAATTTTAAATTTCCCGCCCGGAACAGCCTCATTTGCGTAAAGCGTGCAGGGCCTGAAACTTCTGACCCATGTTGGCCGGATGCAGCAGGCTCATCAGCATGCGTTTCCGTGGGCTGAGGCTGCCGGCCTCGGCCGCCGTGATGGCGGCGAGTTCATCGGCCGCATGATGCATGAAAAAGCTCTCCTGGGACTCGGTCCGCGGTTCGCCAAAGCCGGTCTGCACCAGTCCGTCCTCCAGCCAGTCCCAGCAGATGTGGCAGGTGATGTCCTGCTTGCCGGGGCGGTTGAGGAGGTCGTTGCCCATTTTCTGGCGGTAATAGGTGCGGCCCGAGCCGGCGGGCATGTTTTCCGCCAGCTCCGGCCAGGAACGGCCGTAGTCAAAGGCCAGAAACAGTCCCGACCACTTCGGGGAGATGAGCCGGTCGAGCAGGGGGATGGTGCGCAGGGGCAGGTCGATGTGGTAGTTTTCCGTCGAGGCCTGGGGCAACCGGTCGGCCCAGGCGACGAGCTCGGGGGAAAATTCCGGCAGCTCGACCTCGCGGAGGTGGCGCCCTTGGAGGGCGACGCCCAGCTCGCGCCAGCGGCCCCCGCGCCAGACCACGCGGTGGAACGGCTGGGCGTCGAACAGCTCGTTCGAGAACACGACGCTTTGCGCCGGGAAGACAAACGGCTGGCCGTAGGAGATGGTCTGGTAGGCCGCGAAGGGATGGGCGACATCGCGCAGGATGCCGGCCCCCGGCTCGGCGGCGACCTCGACAAACGTGTAGTCGGCGGGCCGGCCGGGCTCGAGCAGCTGGCACACGGCGGCGATCACCAGCTCGCCGAACACCGGGCTGAACGTCGTCGCGGTGAAAAAGTCCGCCTTCGCGTCACGTCCCACGCGCTTGAAGTCCCGCGTGTAATAGCCCGTCGTCGGGTGGTACATCGCCAGCTCCATGTAGCGGGCAAACGAAACCCCCGCCGCCACGCCGGGCTCTGTGGCGAAGATTTCAAAAAAGTCTGACGAGGAAGCCATTTGCCAAGCCAAGCATTTGCGGCCACTGAAAGCCATGCTCAAAAGGTTTTTCTCCTCCCCTCGACCCGCGCCGGCGGTCTGAGGCCAATATCGGCATGTCATCCACGCTCAAGCGGTTCCTTATCATCATGACGGCCATGCTCGCCGGCTACGGCCTGGCGCAGTTCGCGGCCCGCTCCGGCGCACCCGGTTGGTGGCCCGACCGGGCGCGGGACAAGAACGTCAGGTATTTCAAGGAAGTGTTGCAGCTCGTGAAGGAAAACTACGTGGGCGACGCCCCCGCCGGCTACGATGATCTGACCCGCGCCGCGCTGGGCGGCATGGTGGGATCGCTGGATCCGCATTCCCAGTTTCTGCTCGCGGATGAATTTCAGGACACGGAGGACGAGCTGACCAACGCCTTTGGCGGCGTCGGCATCCAGGTCGAGCTGCGGGACGGGCACATCGTGATCATCACGCCCATGGCCGGCACGCCGGCCGAGCGTGCCGGCCTGCGGCGGGGGGACCGGCTCGTCATGATCGACGGGCAGACGCTCGTGCTTCCGAGCATCGAGAAGACCATCAAGCTGGTGCGCGGCGAGCCCGACACGGAGGTGACCCTCACGGTCTTCCGGCCCGGTCCGAACCAGACCCTCGACTTTCGGCTCAAGCGCGAACGCATCCGGCTCGACAGCGTGCGTCATGCCAGCTTGCGGCCCGGCGGCATCGGCTACCTCCAGGTCACGGTGTTCAGCGAGCGCACCGGCGACGAGTTCCGCTCGGCCCTCACGGCCCTCGAAAAGCAGGGCATCCGGGCGCTCATCATCGACCTGCGCAACAACCCCGGCGGCCTGCTCGACGCGGCCATCGAGGTGTGCGGGCCATTCTTCGACCGCGACGAACTCATCGTCTACACGCAGGGCCGCACCCCGGGGTCCCGGGAGAATTACACGGCCGGCGGCGGGCACAAGCGCCGCACCTACCCGGTGGCGGTTCTGGTCAACGGCGGCACGGCGAGCGCGGCGGAGATCGTGGCGGGCGCGATGAAGGACACCAAACGGGCGGTCATCGTGGGGGAAAAGACCTTCGGCAAGGGTTCCGTGCAGAGCGTCATCGAGCTGAACAACGGCGAGGGCATGCGCCTCACCACCGCGCGCTACTACACGCCCAGCGGCATCACGATTCACGAGAAGGGCATCCAGCCGCAGGTGGAGCTGGAGGTCTCGGCGGACGACGAGTCCAAGGTGCGCCTGCAGCAGGCGCGCGACGACCTGACGGCGCCGGCGGAGTTCAACGAGCGCTTCGGCTTCGACCGCATCGCCGACGCCCAGCTTGACGCCGCCGTGGAAGTGCTGGCCGGCGTGCTGGCGGCGAGGGGGGCGCTGAAATGAGCGCAGTATCCAGCGATCATGGAGGGCCGGCGCTTGGCGCCGGGCCGCGGCCGGCGGGCCAGTGGCAGCCCGGCAGTCTGACCCCATGATCCTCGCCCTCGAAAGCTCCTGCGATGAGACGGCGGTCGCCATCTTTGACCCGGCGACCGGCCTCACCGGCGAGTGGGTGCACAGCCAGATCGCGCTGCACAAGGCCTACGGCGGCGTCGTGCCCGACCTCGCCAGCCGTGAGCACCTCGCGCACTTCGGGCCGTTGTTGCAACGGGCCCTGGCCACGGTGCCGGCGGAAAAGATTTCCAAGATTGCCGTGACCAACGGTCCCGGTCTCGCCGCGTGCCTCGCGATGGGTTTGTCCGCGGCGAAGAGCCTCGGTCTGGCCTGGCAGGTGCCGGTCGTGGGGGTGAACCATCTCCGGGCGCACGCCTTCTCACCCTTCATCGCCCTGCACGCGGCCAATCCGACGGCTTTCGATGATGGGTTGGCCAAACTCCTGCCGCATCTCGGGCTGCTGGTGTCGGGCGGCAACACGGCGTTGTTCAGCCTCGACGAATCCCGGCACATCAAATTGCTGGCCTCGACGATGGACGACGCCGCCGGCGAGGCGCTCGACAAGGGCGCCAAGCTGATGGGTCTCGGTTATCCCGGCGGGCCGCAGGTGGAGATGCTGGCGGCAACGGGTAACCCTGCGGCCTTCGCCTTTCCCAAGGCCGTCGCCCAGCGCTCGTCGCTGGAGTTCAGTTTCTCCGGCTTGAAGACCAGCCTGCGCTATCAGCTCGAGAAGATGTCCCCGGAGGACATCGCGCGCCGCAAGGCCGACCTGTGCGCCAGCTACCAGGCCGCGGTGTTCAACGCCCTCGTCCGCAAGAGTCGCTTGGCACTCGAGCGCGGCCATTTTGTAGGGCGGGATTTCCAAATCCCGCCAACGCTGGAAGACCAAGGAACGAGGCGGGGTTCGGAGACCCCGCCCTACAGCGAGCCGTCAGCCTATCGTTCTTTCGGCCTCTCCGGTGGTGTCGCGAACAACAAAACCTTGCAGGCGGAATTGGAGAATGTCGCGAAGAGCCAGAAAATTCCGTTCTTCCGCGCCCAGCCGCAGCACACCGGCGACAACGCCGGCATGATTGCGTTCGCGGCGTGGGCCGAGCGTGAGGCGGGCGGTGTGAACGAGGCCGGCCTCGCGCTGGAAATCGCGCCAAGCCTGCCGCTGGCCTTGGGGTAGGGCGCGGACTCCGTTCCGCGCCGCGGCCCAGCGGGAGCTGGGCCCGTCAACCAGGTTTTAGTTTCCCCGGCAGAACCGGCGGCGCAGCATGACCAGACCCAGCGAGCAGGTGCCGAGGATGATCGCATAGGTCGACGGCTCGGGCACGGCGGTGACAGCGAAGTTTTGGAAATAGGCGTCGCCGGATACGATGGCAGGACCGGCTCCCGTATCTTGGCCGGACGCACCGATCAACAGAAAAGCGAAATTGTCACTGCTCAGCATGGACCAGCCGCTGATGTTCGCCGTGTGTGCAGTCACGAATGATGGACCGCCGACCGGCCCGTCGCTGTCGTAGGCAAAGGTCAGCATCGAGGTGAGGTGGTCATAGCTGATCATCAAGGTGGCATCGGTAGTGGCATTCAGCACCTCGGTCAGATGCGACTTGATTCCGGCGGTAGTAACGTAGGTATCGATATCCTGCACTTGCCCCGCGCCGGCGTTGTAGCGGTCGAGGGAGAAAGTGGCGTTGTTCGTGATCTCAGAGCCGACTTTGCCGACCATGAGGTTGAGATTGGCATACTGAGTCCAGCCCATCAGCACGTTGGCAAAATGAATGTCGACTTGGGCGTTCCAACTGGAAGTCGAGAGGGCCGCGAAAACATTCAGCGTCCGCATGCCGGCGTCGCTGGCCGTGGGCGTGCCGACCAGGTAATTCAGCCTCGAGTTGGCGAACGTCGTTGAACCACCCCCTTGGTTGGGCGGATTTACGACCCAGTTTGAAGCATCTGTTGCCAGCGAATCGCTGAACAACGTTTGGGCCGGGAGCGCCGCAGCAACACCCAGGCAGAGGCTAAGCACAAGACATGTTTTGGTTTTCATGGTGTGACAATGGGGTGAGATCTTGATGCCTGTCGGGCCGGTCGCTGACCTCGGTGGCGGCGAATCTATACCTTTCTCTCGCGAGTGTCTGTGCAGGGATTATCTTTTGTCCGGGAGTGCAGACATAGCAGGCCGCATAATTCGTTGCATAAGCAGCGGCAAGCGAACGGGGCGACGGCCTGAACGGGTCAGCCTGCGCAGGAAATCGCGCCAAGCCTGCCGCTGGCGGCCGGGTGATTGGGGTAGGGACGCTTGCCCTCAAGCGCCCTGGGCCGTTGGGGCCACGGCCTCTACCGCTTCAGCTTCTCCCGCAGATACGGCGCCGTCGGGCTGCGCTTAACCTTGAGCAGGCCGGCGAGCGGGCCCTGGTAAAGGATCTCGCCGCCGGTCGGGCCGCCGTTCGGCCCGAGTTCGACGATGTAGTCGGCCTCGGCGAGCAGGTCGAGGTGGTGTTCGATGACGACGACCGTGTGACCCTGGTCCACGAGGTTGTGCAGGACTTTGATGAGCTTCTCACAGTCGCTGAGGTGCAGGCCGATGGTGGGCTCCTCGAGGAGGTAAAGGTTGCGGACGGCGATGTTGTGCGAGCGCTCCTGGTAGGTGGCGAGGCCCTTGGCCAGTTCGGTGACGAGCTTGAGCCGCTGGGCCTCGCCGCCGGAGAGCGACGGACTGCTCTGGCCGAGGGTCAGGTAGCCGAGGCCGCAATCGACCATGAGCTGGCAGACCTGCGAGAGCTGCGAGTGGAAGTCGAAGAACACGGCCGCCTCATCGAACGAAAGCTGCAGCACCTGGCCGATGGTCTTGTTCTTCCACCTGATGTCGGCCAGTTCGGGGCCGTAGCGCAGGCCGCCACAGGCGTCACACGGCAAAAAGGAGTCGGGCATGAAGGCCATCTCGAACTTGATGCGCCCGGCGCCGGCGCAGGTCTCGCAGCGTCCGCCGGCGGTGTTGAAGGAAAAACGGCTGGCGGTGTAGCCGCGCATCTTGGCCTCGGGCAGCGAGGCGAAGAACCGGCGGATGTGGTCGAAGATGCCGAGATACGTCGCGGGGGTGGAACGGGGGGTCTTGCCGATGGGCGCCTGATCCACCTCGACGACGGACTTGAATCCGCCGACGCCGGTCAGCGCAGCGAAGGGCGGCCGGCCGGCCTCCAGCTCAATGTTCGTATTACGAACAAACTCCTTGCCCGTGAGCTTCGCTTTTCGCCGCTTGATGGCACCGGTGACGGCTGGATGCAAAATGTCGCGGAAGAGGGTGGATTTTCCCGCCCCGCTCGGGCCGCAGACCATGGTCAGGCGGCCGAGCGGCAGGCGCAGGGTCTGGTTGCGGAGATTGCGGTAGCTGACGCCCGAGAGTTCGAGCCAGTCGGGTTCGTGTCGGGGCATCGCTGGCCGGCGCCCGCGGGCGCCGACCAGCGGCGCCCCGACGCTGCGGTAGCGGCCACGCAGCGGATGCACGATCCCCTTGGCCAGAAATATGCCCGTGAGGGACGAGTCGCTGCGCTTGATCTCAGCCGGCGTGCCGTTCGCCAGCACCTCGCCGCCGTGCCGGCCGGCGCCGGGACCCAGGTCGATGATGCGATCGGCTCGCTCCATGATCACCTCGTCGTGCTCGACCACGAGCACCGTGTTACCCTTGTCGCGCAGGCCGGTGAGGGTGTCGATCAGCCGGTCGTTGTCGCGGGCGTGGAGGCCGATGGAGGGCTCGTCGAGGACGTAGAGCACGCCGGAGAGGTTGGAGCCGAGCTGCGCGGCCAGCCGGATGCGCTGGGCCTCGCCGCCGGAGAGCGAGTCGGTCGGTCGGTCCAGCTGGAGATAGTCGAGGCCGACCTGCCCGAGGAAGCGGAGGCGCTCCTCGATCTGCGGGATGATGTCCTGCGTGATGAGTTTGCCACGCGCATCGAGCTGCAGGCGACGCAGGGTCGCGAGCAGATCGGCGGGCATGAGCCGGCCGAGTTGGGGCAGGGAGATGAAGTTGGACGGGTAGGCCGAATCCTCCGGATGAGCCGTTTCGACCGGCTCAAGGCCCCGAGCCTGCCGAGGGGCCGCGGCTCGTCGGGGATCAGCCTTCGCCAAAGCCACGGCCGACAGGCGACTCGCCCTGGCTTTCAACGGCAGCATGACGGCGCGGGCCACCCGGTTGAGCCGGTCGCCGTGGCAGGTGGGGCAGGACTGGCCGTGCGACGAGGCGTCGTCGGGATCGATGGCGCGGAGGGCGTCGACCACCTCGTCGGAGCGCTCCTCGTCCTCGTCGGGATGGAGCATCCAGTCGTAGATGCGGCCGTGGCCGCGGCAGGTGGGGCACCAGCCCCGGGGGGAGTTGAACGAAAAATATTTCGGGTCGAGTTCGGGGAAGGATTCACCGCTCTCGATGTCGGTGCGCGTGGTGGAGAACCACGACAGCACCTCGCCCTGGGGCGTGAGGAGGAAGCAGGCGCCCTTGCCGAGTTTGAGGGCCAGGGTCAGGACCGCGGCGATTTCCTTGCTGGGGCTGCCCTTCAGGTCGGAAACCACCACCTCGATGTCGTGCTCCTTGTAGCGGTCCAATTTCTGGAATGTGTCTACGCGCAGCAGACGGCCGTCGGCGCGCATGAGATCGTAACCCTGCTTGCCGATCCACTTGGCGATGGGCTCGTGGTGGCCCTTGCGGCTGCGGACGAGCGGGGCGCAGAGGTACAGGTGCTTCGCTTTTTTTGCCCTGGGGGTGGCCAGGACCTGGTCGAGGAGGCGGCGGAGCTGGGGCGGCGAGAGCGGGGTGACGGCCCGGCCGGTCTCCGGATGGTGCTGGATGCCGAGCTTGGCGTAGAGGAGGCGCAGGTATTGGGCGACCTCGGTGATGGTGGCGACGGTGGACTTGCGTGTGCCGCGGGTGACGCGCTGCTCGATGGCGACGGTCGGCGGGATGCCGCTGAGCCGGTCGAGGTCGGGCCGGGGCAGCTGCTCGACGAACTGCCGGGCGTAGGGCGACATCGACTCCATGAAGCGCCGCTGGCCCTCGGCAAAGATGATGTCGAACGCGAGGGTGGACTTGCCCGAGCCCGAGACGCCGGTGACAACCGAAAGCTGCCGGTGCGGGATGGAGAGGGAGATGTTCTTCAGGTTGTTCTCCCGGGCGCCCAGCACCTGCAAGGCAGAGTGCTGGGAGGTGGGAGGCGTGAGGCGGGAGGCAGGAGGGGATTGATCCGCGCCGTAAGGCGCGGCGTCCTCCGCGGCGGCGAGCGGTGAAGTGTAACGTAATATGTTACACTCCTCGAGGGCGCGCCGCAGGAAGGGCGAGGTGGCGGTGTCGGCGCGGACGAGGTCCTCGGGGGTGCCTTCGGCGACAATCTTGCCGCCGTCGGCACCGGCCTCGGGGCCGATCTCGAGGATCCAGTCGGCCGACTTGAGGACGTCGAGGTTGTGCTCGATGACGACGACGCTGTGGCCGCGGTCGACGATGCGCTGCAGCACCTCGAGCAGGCGCTTCACGTCGTGCCGGTGCAGGCCGGTGGTGGGCTCATCCAGCAGCAGGAGGGCGCCGGAGGAAGGCGGGAGGTCGGAGGTGGGAGGCGGGAGGGATGATTCGGCCGCGAAGTCGCTGAGGTAGCGGACGAGCTTGAGGCGCTGTGATTCGCCGCCGGAGAGGGTGTTGAGCGGCTGGCCGAGGGGCAGGTAGCCGAGGCCGACCTCGGCCAGGGCAGCGAGGCGGCGGTGGATCTCCGCCCGGCCGGCGAAGAGCTGCAGGGCGTCGGTGACGTTCATTGCCAGCAGGTCGGCGATGGACTGGCCGTTCCAGGTGATGGCCAGCACGTCGGGCTTGAAGCGTTGGCCCGCGCAGATCGGGCAGGGTACGAAGACGTCGGAAAGGAACTGCATCTCGACGCGCTCGCTGCCGAGGCCCTGGCAGTTGTCACAGCGGCCGTCGCCGGCGTTGAAGGAGAAACTGGAGGCGGTGAAGCCGGCCTCCTGGGCGGCGGGCACCGTGGCGTAGAGGTCGCGAATAAGCTCCCAGGCCTCGCAGTAGAGCGCGGGGTTGGAGCGCGGTGTGCGGCTGAGCGGCGACTGGTCGACGATCACGACCTCGGCGAACGCGAGGTCGGACTTGATGGCCTGGATCTCGGCCGGGTCCTCGGTCATGAGATTGCGCTGCATGAGCAGGCCCTGGCCGATGACGTTGTCGAGCAGGGTGGACTTGCCCGAACCCGACACGCCCGAGAGACAGACGAAGCGCTGCAGCGGGAGGCGGAAGGAGAGATTCCGGACGTTGTGCTTGGTGGCGTTGGTGAAATGCAGCCAAGGGGTGCTGGTGTCTTTGGAGGGTCGGCCTCCGGCCGACCGCGGCCGGTCGGGAGACCGGCCCTCCACGGAGCGTCTCACGGCCGGGAGGTCGATCCGCTGCCGGCCGGAGAAATAGGCGCCGGTGATGCTGCGGGGCGAGGCGAGCATGCCGTTGATGGTGCCTTGGAACACGATGTGGCCGCCGCGGATGCCGGGCTCGGGGCCGACCTCGACCACGTGGTCGGCGGCGCGGATCATCGCCTCGTCATGTTCGACGACGACGACGGTGTTGCCGGAGTCGGTCAGCGTCCGGATGATGCCGAGCAGGCGGTCGATGTCGCGCGGGTGCAGGCCGACGGAGGGCTCGTCGAGCACGAAGAGCGTGTCGACCAGCGAGGTGCCGAGGCAGGAGGTGAGGTTGACGCGCTGGACCTCGCCGCCGGAGAGCGTGCGCGAGGTGCGGTCAAGGGTCAGGTAACCGAGGCCGACCTGCTCAAGGTAACGCAGGCGGGTGACCATCGAGTCGTGGGCGAGGTCGCGCTGGTGATGGCCGGCGGCGGAGCGCGGCGAGGCCGCCGCGGCACCGTCGGTTTGGACGAGGGTCAACAGCCCGCTGATCGGGAGCTGGTAGAGCTGGGGCAGGGTGTGGCCGCGCCATTGCCAGCAGAGGGCGTCGGGCTGGAGCCGGGCGCCGTGGCACTCGGGGCAGTTATTGTAGGCCCGGTAGCGTGAGAGGAAGACCCGCACGTGCATCTTGTAGGTCGTCTTCTCGAGGTAGCGGAAGAAGCCCTTCAGCCCATACCAGTATTTAGGCCACTGGTTGGTCTCGCCGTCATAGCCCGGCGAGCCGTCGAGCACGAAAGCCTTCTGCGCGGGCGTGAGCGCGGCGAAGGGGATGTTGACCGGCAGGCCGGTCTTTTTGGCGAATTGGATGAGGTCCTTCTTGGACTCGCCGTAGATCTCGCCTTCCCACGGCCGGATGGCGCCGTCCGCGATGGACAGGGAGTGGTCGGGGATGGCGAGGCGGTAGTCGATGTCGATGACACGCCCAAAGCCGCGGCACCGGGGGCAGGCGCCGAGGGGGGAGTTGAAGGAGAACAGGCCGGGCACGGCGGGACGGAACGTGCGCCCCGTTTTCGGTGAGTGCAGGCCGCGCGAGTAGTGGCCGGCGAGCGGAAAGACCTGAGACCTGGGACCTGAAACCTGAGCACCAAACAGGAATACCTCGCCTTTGCCGAAATGGAGCGCGGTCTCGGTGGCCTCGAGGAAGCGGGACTGGTTGTCCGCGGCAATGAGCAGGCGGTCCTGGATGACCATCACGAACGCCCAACGCTCAACGTTTAACGCTGAACGCTGAACTTTCGAGCCACGGTCGAGGACTTCGAGCAGTTCATCTATTTTGTGGAGGGCGAGGGGTGGGGTGGAATCCTTGGAAGTTCGGCGTTCAGCGTTGGGCGTTGAGCGTTGCGCGGGCGCCAGCACCCGCGTGTAGCCCTGGCCCTTGATGCTGGTGAGCACCTCCGTCCACTTGAGGTTGTCCGGCTTGGTGATGCGAAAGCAGAGGAGCAGCGTCGCGGCCGCGTGCGAGGCATGGGTTTTCGCCCAGATGGTCGCCGGGGTGTCGTCCTCGACCCTTTCGCCGGTGGCGGGATCGTAACAGGCGGCGACGTGGCTGAACCAGACCTTGGCGAAGTCGGTCAGCTCGGTCATGGTGCCGACGGTGGAACGGGAGGTCTTGACCGTGTTGCTCTGCTCGATGGCGATGGACGGGCGGATGTTCTCGATGCGGTCGACCTTGGGCTTGTCGAGCAGGTCGAGGAACTGGCGCGTGTAGGCGCTGAAGGTCTCGACGTAGCGTCGCTGGCCCTCGGCGTGCAGCGTATCGAACACCAGCGAGGACTTGCCGGCGCCGCTCAGGCCGGTGACGACGATGAACTTGCCCAGCGGCAGGTCGAGGTCGAAGCCCCGGAGGTTGTTCTGGCGGACGCCGCGCAGGCGGATGGACTCAGGGGCGGAGGTGGACGGCACGGCAGGCACTGAATGATGACGAATCAGCGGAACGCAAACCGGCAGGCGGCTCAACATTGGTCTGCTGACATGACGGTGTCAGGAGGGGGCGGAGCCGGCCCGGAGTGGAGTTGGAGGACCCAGCTCCCGCTGAGTTCTCCACGGACCGCCTCACGCCTTGGTCAGCTCGCGGAACAGGCTGAGGTGCGCCTGCACCTGACGTTCGGGGGTGAAGTGGGCGTAGGCGTGCTCGCGGCCGTGCTGGGCGAAGCGCCGCCGGTCGGCCGGTTGGCGCATGAGGTGGTCGAGGGCGGAGACAAAGGCGGTCTGATCGTGGTTGGCGATGAGGCAGCCCGAGCGGTCGGGCACGAAGCATTCGCCGACGCCGACGACGTCGTAGGCCACGGCGGGCAGGCCGTGCAGCTGCGCCTCGATGAGGAAATTCGAGAGCGACTCGCTCTGGGAAGCGAGCAGGGCGAGATCGGCGGCGAGGTAAAGCGGGACGGGATCGGAGGTGTAGCCGAGGAACCTGACCCGCGAGCCGAGCCCGAGGCCGTGGGCGAGCCGCTCGCACTTTTTGCGCGCCGGGCCGTCGCCGGCCAGCCAGAGCTGCCAGTCGAGGTAGCCGGGCAGCCGGGCGCAGAGCTCGATGAGCTCGCGCTGGTTTTTCTCCGGCCGGAACATGGCGACGTTGAGCAGGACCACGGTGGTCGGGTTGGCGCCGTGGTAGCGGCGGAGGGCGTTGTTGCGCGGGGCGGACTCGTCGGTGAAGCGGAGCAGGGAATTGTGGATGACCGTGGCCTTGTGGGCGGGCACGTCGTAGACGTCGGTCAGCACGCGCCGGGCAACGTGGCTGTTGGCGATGACATGCCGGCACAGGCGCAGCGAGCGCACGAAGAGCCACGGCAGAAACTTGCCGGTGCGCATGGTGCAGACGACGGCGGCGCCGGGCAGGCGGCCCTGGATGAAGCCCGCGTAGCAGTTGGCCATGCGGCCCATGCACAGGACGAGGTCGGGCGCGGCCTCCTCGGCGGCCTTCAGCAGGCCCGGGGCGAACCAGTCGAGGCCCGTGTCGAACCGCTGCAGGGAGCGGAAGGCGAAGGGCTGCTGCTCGCCGCCCAGCTCCAGCACCCCGCGCGGGCGGAAGGTCAGCAGCGTGACCTCGTGCCCGGCTTTGGCGAAGGCCGTGGCCATGAAGACGGAATGGCGCTCGGTGCCGCCGCTGCGGAGGTAGTCCTGGATGATGAGAATTTTCATTGCTCCGCGGGAGACCGCGGCAAAGGTTGGGCCAATCATTCAATGAACAACGGTTTCGTCAATCTGCTGGTGCGCTGGCTGGTGCTGGCCCTCGGGGTCATCCTCAGCACCCGTCTGGTGCCAGGCATCACTTATGACAACGGCCGGACCCTGCTGATCGTGGTCGTGGTGCTGAGCCTGTTCAACGCCGTGCTGAAGCCGCTGCTGATGCTCTTCACCCTGCCGTTTATTCTGCTCTCCCTTGGCATCGGCATCTGGATCATCAACGCCCTGCTTTTCTACGGGGTCGCCCGGCTGGTGGAGGGCTTCCATGTGGCGGGTTTCGGCTCGGCCCTGCTGGGCTCGCTCATCGTCAGCCTGACCAGCATGGTCATGAACCGCCTCCTCAACCCACCACGGCCGCCGGGGCCACCCCCAGGGCGGGGCCGGCCGGTAAAGCCGGACGATGTGATCGATATCTGAATGATGTTCGTGAACGCGTGTGGTATTTGACCACGGATTAGCACCGATAGGCGCGGATCGAGCGGATTGGATCCGGGATTATCCGGGTCGGCAAACGTCTCATCCGTGATCACGGCTGTCCAGTTAAGGGCGGTTTTGAGATTTGCATAATGGCCACGTCCATTGAGTAACGAAGCAAACGAAGTGTCTTCGAGCTGGACCCCGAAGGGGCGATCCGTGCTGTTCTTGGCCGGGAATGAACAACGCCCCGACGGTCTTCGCTCAGATCATGGCAGGTTTGGACGCCACGGAGTTGGC
>JBKJTZ010000124.1:0-70346 GCA_046590295.1 Lacunisphaera sp. | reverse complement strand
CGGCTGGTCGAGCGCCAGCCGCAGCGGCCCGCTGCAGGTGCAGACGCCGTTCACGAGCAACGTGCTGACCAAGGTCGAGGCCGCGCCCTGGCCCTACTTCCCGGTCGACCTCCTGCCGGTCATGATCGCCCTCGCGGTCCGCGCCGAGGGCACGGTGATGTTCTGGAACAAGGTCTACGAGGGCGGCTTCACCTGGATGTCCGAGCTCTCGAAGTTCGGCGCGCACGTGGTCGTCAGCGACCCGCACCGCATCACGGTCTTCGGCGCCAAGCCCCTCCGGCCGTGCACGGTCGAGGCGCCCTACATCATCCGCGCCGCCGTCGCCCTTTACATGGTAGCCGCCAGCATCCCCGGCAGATCCGTCGTGAAGAACGCCGATACCATCCGCCGCGCCCACCCGCACTTCGTCGAAAACCTCCGCAGCCTCGGCGCGAAGGTGGAATGGAAATAGCGCGAATTTTTTTTGACCACGGATCTCATGGATAGCCACGGATCAATCCCTGATCATTATCCGTTTCATCCGCCTCAATCTGTGCAATCCGTGGTAAAACCATAATGCCCGCACCTGACAAAGCCCCCAAGCAAGGCACTGATTTCCTCGCCACCACGCTGACCGCGCCGGTCTCCGCCGCCGAGGCCGCCCTGCGCCCGCTCTCCTTCGCCGACTTCGCCGGCCAGCCCAAGACGGTCGAGCGCCTCAAGGTCATGGTCGGGGCCGCCAAGCGTCGCGGCGAGGCCCTCAACCACATTTTGCTCTCCGGCCCGCCGGGCCTGGGCAAGACCACCCTCGCCTTCATCCTCGGCCAGGAACTCGGCCGCAATGTCCGCGTCACCTCCGGCCCCGTCGTCGAAAAGGCCGGCGACCTCGCCGGCCTGCTGACCAACCTCGAGGAGGGCGACATCCTCTTCATCGACGAGATCCACCGCATCCCGAAGACCGTCGAGGAATACCTCTACTCCGCAATGGAGGACTTCCGCCTCGACATCATGATCGACCAGGGGCCCAACGCCCGCAGCGTGCGCCTCTCGATCCCGAAGTTCACGCTCATCGGCGCCACCACGCGCTCCGGCCTGCTCACCGCGCCGCTGCGCTCGCGCTTCACGCTCAACACCCGCCTCGACTATTACGACCGCGGCACGCTCGAGGGCATCGTCCGCCGCAGCTGCGGCCTGCTCAAGGTCGACATCGACGCCGGTGGCGCGAAGGAAATCGCCTCGCGCGCCCGCGGCACACCACGCATCGCCAACAACCTCGTCAACTTCTGCCGTGACTACGCCTCGGAGAAAGCCGCCGGCAAGATCACCCAGGCCGCCGCCGCCGCCGCGCTCGAACTGCTGGAAATCGACGCCGCCGGCCTCGACGAGATGGACAAGCGCGTGCTCCGCCTCATGGCCGAGAACTACGCGGGCGGTCCCGTCGGCCTCGGCACCATCGCCATCGCCGTCGGCGAGGAAGCCGACACCCTCGAGGAGGTCCATGAGCCGTTTTTGATCCAGGAAGGCTACCTCGCCCGGACCGCCCAGGGCCGCATCCTCACGCCCAAAGGCTACCAGGCCATCGGGCTCCAGGCGGCGAAACCCGACCAGCAGACCCTGCTTTGATACCGGCCATGTTTCTCCGCCTTCTTGCCCTCGGTCTCCTGGTGTGCGGTCCCACGTTCGCCGGTCCGCACGTCCGCATCCACACGGCCCTGGGCGACATCGAGGTGGAACTCGCCGCGGACCAGGCTCCGGGCACCGTCGCGAATTTCCTGAAATATGTGGACGCCGCCCGCTACACCGGCGGGCAGATCCACCGCACCGTCACGATTCATCCCGACAACCAACCCGGCAAGGCGGTCAAGATTGAGGTCATCCAGGGCGGCGTGAATCCGGCCTTCGCCCGCGGGGATTTCGCGCCCATCCCGCTCGGGCGGACCAATGTCACGGGCCTGCATCACCTCGATGGCACCCTTTCGATGGCGCGCGACGGTCCCGACAGTGCCACGTCGGATTTCTTCATCTGCCTGGACGACCAGCCGGCGCTCGACTTCGGTGGCAAACGGAATCCCGACGGGCAGGGCTTCGCCGCCTTCGGCCGCGTCGTCCGGGGCCTGGACATCGTGTGTCAGATACAGGCCGCCCCCGCCGACGGGCAAAAGCTCACCCCGCCCATTGTCATCCTCCAGATGGAGTCCCGGCCATGAACCACGCTTTGCTCCGGCGCTACCGCTTCGCGCTGGGGCTGTTTGTCCTCGGTCTGGTCTTCAGCGGTCTCACGGCCGGACCGCTCCTGACTGAGATCCGCATTCTTTCCAGAATGCTGGGCATCACTGACCCGGCGCATTACCAGAATTACACCGGCTTCATTCACTGGATCGCCTTCGTGCACTTCGGCCTGGAACAGACCTACGCAAAATTCCCCTTCTTCGGCTACGGCACGGACTGGCTCGCCTTCGGCCACCTCGCCAGCGCGGCCTTCTTCGTCCGGCCGTTCTTCAAACCCCTCGACAGCGACTGGGTGCTCCAGACCGGCCTCTGCATCTGTGCCGCGGTCATCCCCGTCGCGTTGATCGCCGGGCAAATCCGCGGTATTCCGCTCCCGTGGCGCCTGATTGACTGTTCGTTCGGCGTCTTCGGGTCGCTCCCGCTGTTCTACTGCCTCAGCCTGACCAAGCAGATGCGGCAGGCGTGAAACCGCCGGGACCGGACCGCCCGCTTTGGGAGAGCGTCGCCGGTCCCGGGGTTTGCACAACTCCCGGCCCGCGCTCCGGGCGGGAGAGAATCGCCTGAACCAGGGCCAATCCGTCTTCCTCCTCATGTCCGCGCCTCCCGGCCCGCCTCCTGGACGAACCAGTCCACGTTCCGGGTGAAGAACATCACCCCGGCCAGCACGACGAAAAGCGAAGCCGTACCCGCGAGGAGCGCGTAGTCCTCCAACCGCAGCACCACGTAGAGCACGCTGTGCTCCCCCACCAGCAGCGCCGCGATCGTCGAGGCCCGGACATAGCTGTGCAAAATCGAGATGCTGTAGCAGACAATGAGCAGCGATGACATCACGGCCGCGCCGATGTAGGCCCAGCCGGGCGTAAGCACCTCGCCGAACGCCAGCAACGCCAGGTAGAATAAACACAGCGCGGCCCCGACCAATCCATAATGCACCGCATGCAGCCGCAGGCCGGCGAGGGTCTCGAACAGAAAAAACGCCGCGAACACGAACGTCAGCACCAGCACGCTGTGCTTCAGCGACCGCTCCACCATCCGGTAGCCCTCGGCCGCCGCCACCGCCGGCGAATAGGTCTGCTCCGGGGCTGATGAAACCGGGTGGATCGCCTCGCCCCGGGTCTGGGCGAGGCGCACGTTCGCCGCCTCGCGATTGCCGGATCGTTCCTGCCGCAGGTTGTTGATCAGGCCGAGCGGCAGCTGGAGCAACAGCACCAGCGCGGCGATGAAGAGGAGCTTGAGGGTGACGGTGTGACGCCGATTCGGGACCGGCGGAGCGATGAGCGGAGGTTGTGCGTTTTCCATGCCCCCACTCTGCCCGGGCCCTGTGAAGGCATGATGAAGTGACAGTGAAATCGCTTGGAATTGTAGGGCGGGGTCTCCGAACCCCGCCACGTCAAGGCGGCATACGGAGATGCCGCCCTACGATACCGGCAGCCAAAACTCCGCCCTCGCTCCCCCTTCGGGTCGGTTAGCCACTGCAGCGTCACCGCCATGCAGGTGGGCAATCTCCCGCACCAGCGCCAGGCCCAGTCCCGTGCTCTTCCGTTCCGTGCCAGGACGCGGCAGCGAATAGAACCGCTCAAACACCCGCGGCAGGGCATAGTCTGGCACACCCGGCCCGGAGTCCTCGACGAAAAACAACACCCGCTCCCCGGTCACCGTCCAGCCCAGCGTGATCACCCCGCCGGACGGCGAGAAATCGAGCGCGTTCTGCAGCAGGTTCACCAACGCCTCGCGCAGGAGAACCGCCTCGCCGCGGACCTGCGCCGCGGACCCGTCGGCCACCGTCAGGCTGATGCCCGGTGCGGGGCAGGCCGGTCGCACCACGTCCGCCGCTTCTTGCGCGAGCCGCGCGACCGGCAGCGTCTCGGTCTGCCGCAGCTCCTTGCGGGCTTCGAGCGAAGAAAGTTCGAGCAGGCGCTCGATGATGCGCTGGATGCGTGCCGATTCGCTGCGGATGTTGCCCAAAAACTTCGCCCGCTGCTCCGCCGGCATGTTCTCGTCCAGCAGCTCGGCCGCGCCGCGGATGGCGGCGAGCGGCGCTTTCACCTCGTGAGCGAGCGTCTGCGTGTAGCGTTCGACATGCTGCCGGCCCTCGAGGGCGTCGCGCATTTCCTCAAAGGCCTTCGCCAGCGCCGCAATCTCCGTGGCTCGCGACGCCGGCGGCGCGGCCGTGCGCCCGTCGCGCACCTCCTGGGCATAGACGGTCAGGCGTTCCAGCGAGCGAGTCAGCCGGGCCGCGATCCACCACCCCGCGGTCATCATCAACAGCGCAATGCCGCCGGCCATCCAAACCAACCGCCAGCGGGCGTGGCTGATGCCTTCGGCCACGGTGGCCAGCGGCCGGCCGACCCCTACCCAGCCGAGCATCTCCTGGTTGAACCGCACCGGGGCGAAGACCCGCAGCTCGTTGCCCACCACGGCGACGTTCGGCACCGTGTAATTTTCGGAGGCGATCTTGCCCCCACCATACATTGTCCGCCCGTAAGTCTGCCCGACGTCGCGCCCGGCCGCGTCAAAGACCACCCGGTCATCCGGACCGCACGCAAAGACCCGCAGCACCTCCGTGCCGGGGGGCAGGCTCGCGAGTTTTTTCACCCAATCTTCGCCCGCAAAGGTAGGCGTGGCGTAGGTGGCGAGATACGCCGCGGTGTCGCCCAGCGTGCGGCGCATCGATTCCACGTAGCGCAGCCGCACATCGCGCAGCACGAGCGCCATCATGCCGACGAATCCGATCGCCGACGCGGCCACATAGACCGTGAAAATGGCCGTGCGGATCCTCACGCCTCCTCCCGCAGCGAATAACCCAGTCCGCGGTGCGTGACGATCGGGTCGGTGTCAGGCGCCGCCACGCGGAGTTTGGCGCGGAGCGTCTTGATGTGCGCGTCCACCGTACGGTCCAGCGCCGCGCCGGGATCGGCCCACGCCGCCGTCATCAGCTGGTCGCGGCTGAACACCCGGCCGGGGGACGCCAGCAACGCGCCGAGCAGCCGGTATTCGATGCGCGTCAGGTCGAGCTGCGCGCCGCGATAGCTGATCCGGCACCTCGCCCCGTCGTGCTGCCAGAGGTGCGAGGCCGCCGCCGGCGCCCCGGTGCTTCGCCGCAGCACCGCACGGATGCGCGCCGTGAGCTCGCGCGGACTGAAAGGCTTGGCGAGGTAGTCATCGGCGCCGAGTTCGAGGCCCACGATCTTGTCCACCTCGCCGCTGCGGGCCGTCAGGAAAATCACCGGCACGGCGTGTTTTTTGCGCAGCTCGCGGCAGACATCAAACCCGCTCATATCCGGCAGACCGACATCGAGCACGACCAGCGCAACCGGTTGCTGCCCCAGGGCCGCGAGCGCTTCGCGACCGGTCGTTTTCCAGAGCGGTTCGAAACCCTCCGTGCGCAGGGCATAGGTGATGGTTTCGGCGATCGAGGCCTCGTCCTCCACCACAAGGATCGTCTGGCGCGCTGCAGGCATGACCCGATGGATAAGTTCCAAGGATCAATTAACAAGTATCAAGACGATGCCACGTCGCCTTGATACTTGTCCCTTGTGACTTCCTTCTTGTGCGGCTGCGCCGCGTTTACAGGTCCCCCTGCGCCGGACGGAGGATGATCTCCTCCACGACGGTGCGTCGGCCGAGGCGGTGCACGTCCAGGATGGCGCGGGCGATGTCCTCGGCGGGCATGATGCGCTGCTCCTTCACGCCGGACTTCGCCCACGACGGCGTCCAGGTCGCGCCGGGATGCACGCAGCAGACGCGCACCCCCTTGCCCTTGGTCTCGGCGCGCAGCACCTGGGCGAGGCCGGTGACGCCGAATTTCGCCGCGCAATAAGCCGCGCCGTTCGGATAGGCCGCCAGGCCGGCGATGGAACTCAGGAAGAAGACGTCGCCGCGTTTGCGTTTCAGCATCGCGGGCAGAAAGGTCTGCGTCACGAGGAACGCGCTGCGGAGGTTCGCCGCCACCACGCGGTCAAACTGCGCCACCATGGTCTGGGCAAACGGGGCCCCCTCGAAGACGCCGGCGTTGTTGATAAGCACATCTACCGGGCCGAAATGGCTGGCCACGATCCGGGCCGTCCGGTGCACCGGCTTCTCCTGGCTCACGTCGCAGGGGAAAATCTCCACCTCGGCGCCCAGTTTGAGGCAGGCGGCCGCGGTGATGCGCAGGTTTTTCTCGTTGCGGGCGACGAGGGCCAGCCGGCACGGCAGTTCCGCGGCGAAGACCTTGGCGATGGCCGCGCCGATGCCTTGCGACGCGCCGGTGATGAGGACGACGGGCTTATTCATTTTGGGTCACCACGAAATACACCAAAGACACGAAAGGGAGAATCCGGAGGTGTCTGGCTTTATTCGTGTGTTTGGTGTATTTCGTGGTGGAACTCCTCAGCACAGCAGTGCGCCGAAGTCCATGAAGTCGGCCTTGAAGCCGCCCGTCACGCCCTTGCAAATGACGCTTACGGCGTCGTGCGAATGCAGCGACTCCAGGTGCGAGCAGGCGATGCGGAAATCGACGATGCGCTTGTCGGCGTCGAACGCCTGGTAGAGCAGCCGCGCGGCGTCCTCGACGAACTTGAGGTAGGCGCCGTTGAGCTCGGCGAAGGCCTGCTCGTCCTCGCGCTTCACCATGACCTGCGTCTCGGTCTGGAGCGCCTTGAGGCAGAGGGCGTGCACGTCTTCGATCCAGATCTTCTTTCCTTCCGCCTCCTCGATGGTCACGCGCGCCTTGCTGCGCTGCGAGTGCGGCACACCGTAGGCCCCGCGCTGGTCCCGCGCGTGCTCCGTGAGCTCGGCCGAGCACGGGCAGGCCGACGAGTAGACAAAATCGAAATGGATGAAGCGCCGGTAGCGGCCGTCGCGCGTCATCACGCCCTCGAACGCGACGTTGTAGAACTGGTAGCCCGAGAGCCCGGTGCGGAGGCTCTCGCGCAGCATCGGGTAGGAGAAGGCGATCTTCAGGCGCGCGTCCTTGGTCTCCACCTTGCGGAGGTAGCTCTTGAGGATCTTGCCCATCCACTCGCCGGTGGTGATGCCGTCCTTGTGCTCGTAAAAGGTCCGCATGATGCGGCTCATGTTGATGCCCTTCAACTCGGCCTCGAGCGACACGGTGCCGGTGACGCTGGTCTCCAGCACCAGGGTCTTGCCGGTCTTGGTGCGGTATTTGAGGGGCAGCTTGAAATTATGGATACCGACCTGCTGGATCGGCACATTGGCGCCCTGGATGGCCTCGTGGGCGACCTCCATCATGTCCGGCAACGTGGCGCGGTAGGCGGGGGACGGCTTGAACTTCTTGTCGTAGGTCCGCTTGACCGGCGGCTCTTGCCCGCAGCTGGAGCGGTGGAGATACATTTGTTTCATGGCGTGAACGGGTCGTTTTTGGTTGGCGGACCGCGGGGTGACGTAACCGCGGTAAAATTTAATCAGCTAACCCCGGGACCGTAGTAATCCGCGTAGTTGCGCGGGGTCTCGTACAGCCGCACTGCATGCAGCGTGGCCGGGGCCTTGATGTGGGGCTCGATCTGCGCCCAGAAGGCGATGACGAGGTTTTCGGTCGACGGGATGATGTGCCTGAGGAAGGGGACCTCGTCGTTGAGGTTGCGGTGGTCGCACTTGCCCACGACAGCCTCCTGGAGGATGCGCTTCAGCTCGCCCAGGTCCATGATGTAGCCGGTCACCGGGTCGGGCACGCCCTTGAGCGTGACTTCGAGGACGTAGTTATGCCCGTGCCAGTGCGGATTGGTGCAGAGGCCGTATTGCTTTTTGTTCCAAGCCTGGCTCTTCGTGGGATTGTGGAGCCGGTGGGCGGAATTGAAATGCACCTGGCGCGTGATGAACACCGTGCCGGTGAGGGCACGGACGGGGCGCGCGGGCGGTTTGCGACTGGAGGCCTGCTTCGGCATGGAAGTCCCAGCGAAGCCAGTTTCCGGCGCGGGTCAACCCCCGGGGCGCAGGCGAGAAAATAACCATTGCCCGCGCCCGGCGCCCGCCGCTCAATCGCCGCGATGTCCCTCCGGTTCCGCATCCTTGGCAGCGGCAGCAGCGGCAATGCCGCCCTGCTCTCGACCGACGACACCCGCGTGCTCGTCGACGCCGGCTTTTCCGCGCGCAAGCTCGACGAGCTCCTCGCCGCGGCCGGCGAGACCCTCGCGCGGATCGACGCCATCTTCCTCACGCACGAGCACGGCGACCACGCGGCGGCGCTCACCGGCCTCGCGCGCCATCCCCACATCCAGGTGTTCGCCAACCGCGCCACCGCGGAGGCGGTGCAGCGCAACCTGAAGCACCGCGTCGACTGGCACCTGTTCGAGACCGGCGCGACGTTCCGCTTCCGCGATTTCGAGGTCGCGAGCTTCGCCGTGCCGCACGACGCGCAGGATCCCGTGGGCTTTTTCATCGCGCACGGCCACGGCGACCTGCTCTCGCCGCGGCACAGCCTCGCGTGGCTGACCGACCTCGGCCACACGCCGGCCCATGTGCGCGAGCGCATCCGCGAGGCCGACGTGCTCGTCGTCGAGGCCAACCATTGCCCGGTGATGCTCGAGGCCGACACCAGGCGCCCGTGGAGCACCAAGCAGCGCATCAGCGGCCGGCACGGCCACCTGTCCAACGCCGCCGTGCGCGAGCTGCTCGAGTCGGTGGCCGGCGCGCGCTGGCGGCACGTGTTCTTCGCCCACCTCAGCCGCGACTGCAATTCCCCGGCGGCGGTCGCGCCCGCCTGCGGCCCGGCGCTCGCCGCGCTGAGCTGCGGCTTCTCCGTCGTCGCGGCCGGCGAAGGCACGCCCGTTTACGAGTTCGCCTGACTTGGCGCAGGTGGAGCGCGCTGACCCCAGCGCGCTTGGTTTGTCCACGGCGGGAAAGCGCCCTGTGGGCAGGTCGTTCCACCCAACGGCTCAGTGCCCGCTGCCCATGCGCAGGTTCTTCTGCTTCGCCATGCTGAACATCAGGAGCGCGCCGACCAGCGCCCAGGGGATCATGAAATAGAAGAAATACTGGTAGCCCGTGCGCTCCAGCAGCCGGCCCAGGAGCTGCATCGCCACGCCGGCCCCGATATATTGGAACGAGTTGATGCAGCCGGAGGCAAACGCCGCCGCCTTGCGCCCGCCGATGTCCATCGCCGCCGCCGGCCCGAGGAGCGAGTGGGTGGAGTTGACCGTGAAGGCGATGGTCACGAACGCGATCGCGATGGGCACCGCGCCGTGGACCTGCGACGCTACGATGATGACGATCATCTCGATGCAGTAGATGCCCGCCGCCACCGGCGCGCGCCGGCCGTCGAAGAGCTTGTCGGAGATGATGCCCGAGACGAACGAGCCGGCCGAGGCCACAAAGGGGATCAGAAACCCGACGACCAAGAAGAGCGCCGAGTTCAGGTCGATCTGGTGCACCTCCTGCAGGTAGCGCGGGAACCACTGGTCGATCGTCTGCCGCACGGCACCGGTGCAGGCATACGCCGCGGCCATGATCCAGACGAACTTGTTCATCACGATCGTCTTGAAGACCTCGCCCATGTTGCCGTGCACGTTCACGTCGTCGTGGTCGGCCTCGCCCTTGTAGACGCCATGGAAGCCCGCCTCCTCCGGCGTGTCCTTGGCGAAAATATACAGCGCCACCGCCACGAGTGTCGCGATGCCGGCCGGCACGAAGAACAGCATGCGCCAGTGCTGCGGCGGGATGGACCACATGCCGAGGAACACGAACCCGCCGAGCAGCGCGGGCCCGAGCTGGTTGATGGCCACGCGCCCGAGGTTGATCATGAAGCCGAAGACCCCGGCGAACGTGCCGCGCTCGGTCTGGCTGAACCACGAGGCGTTGAGCTTGATGAACCCCGGCGCGCCGAACGACTGCGCGTAGCCGTCGATCCCGCGCAGCAGAATGAACAGCCAGAGCATGCCCCAGAACGAGGCGAAGCCGAACAGCACGTTGGCGAGGATCGTGCCCGCCGCGCCGATGAGCATCGCCTTCTTGCCGCCGAGCCGGTCGGTGATAAGCCCGTTCACTACCTGGCCGATCGCGTAGGCGTAGAACTGCGCGGCGAGGATGTCGCCCATGTTCTCCTTGGTGAAGCCGAACTCGTCCGAGATCGCCTTGTTGGCAATGGACAGGTTGTACCGGCACATGTAGAAGCTCGTGTACATGAACCCCACCACGCTCCAATTGAGCCCGCGGCGCGCGCCATACCCGCGGGGCAGCGGGGCCCGGGGAGTTGCCTGCGTGACAGTGTCAGCCATGGGGGCGGTGGTTTAGCCATATCCCCGGGCAAAGCAGCATAATTCTTCCGCCGGGCCCCACCCAGGGCCATATGCCCGGCTTTTGCTTTGCCCGTCGGCAAGGGAGCTGCTTGCGTGTCCTGTCATGCCCACCTCGATCCGCCGTACCAAGATTATTGCCACCCTCGGACCCGCCACCGAGAGCGAGGAGATGCTGGTCAAGCTCATCCAGGCCGGCGTCGACGTCGTGCGCCTCAACATGGCCCACGCCAACCACGAGTGGACCCGGATGATCATCCGCCGCATCCGCGCCGCGTCGAAGACCGCCGGCCGCGAGGTCGCGGTCATGATGGACATCAAGGGCCCCGAGATCCGCACCGGCGACGTCGACGTGCCCATCGAGCTCAAGCCCGGCGAGATCTTCGACTTCACCGTCAAGCCCGGCGGCACCCGCGAAAACTCCGAGGAGATCCGCTCGGTCGACGTCAACTACCGCGACCTCGTCAACGACATCAAGGTCGGCGACACCGTGCTGGTCGACAGCGGCCTCATCCGCCTGGAGGTGCTGTCGAAGCACGACGCCCACATCCGCTGCCGCGTGCTCACCCCCGGCTCCCTCACCTCCCGCCGCCACATCAACCTGCCGGGCGTCAAGGTCAACCTCCCCTCCTTCACCCAGAAGGACCGCGCCGACACCCTCGTCGGCATCGAGGAGGGCGTGGACTTCATCGCGCTCTCGTTCGTGCGCGAGGCCTCCGACGTCGAGCTGCTGCGCCTCTTCCTCAAGGAGCGAAACTCCCGCGCCCGCATCGTCGCCAAGATCGAGGACCAGTCCGCCATCGACAACCTCGACGACATCATCCGCGCCACCGACGTCCTCATGGTCGCGCGCGGCGACCTCGGCATCGAGGTCCCGCTGAACGAACTGCCCGTCATCCAGCGCCGGGCCGTGCGCACGTGCCTCGCCATCGGCCGGCCCGTCATCATCGCGACGCACATGCTCGAGTCCATGATCTCCCAGCCGATGCCCACCCGGGCGGAGATCACCGACGCCGCCAACGCCGTCTATGAGCAGGCCGACTGCGTGATGCTCTCGGGCGAGACCACCATCGGCAAATATCCGCTCGAGTGTGTCGGCATTCTCGACTCCATCGCCCGCCGCATCGAGGAGGAGCAGGCCGTCGACTTCCCCGAGCCCGCCGTATTCATCCAGGACCGCATGAAGGTCTACCGCGCCGCCGTCGTGCTGGCCAACGAGTTCCCCCGTTCGCTCCTCCTCGTCTTCACGCGCCATGGCACCAATGCCGCCGGCCTCGCCGCGCACCGCCCCCCGCGCGCGCCCATCCTTGCCGTCACCGACAACCTCGAGACCCTGCGCCACCTGCGCATCGTGCGCTCGGTCGAACCTTTCTTGCTCCAACCCTTCGGCGACCCCGAGGCCACGATCGAGCGCGCCACCGCCTCGCTGCTCCAGCAGGGCCGCGTCGCGCCCGGCGACAAGCTCATCATCGTCTCGGACGTGCAGACCAAGGACCGCCGCATCGACAGCATTCAGCTGCGCGCGGTGGACTGAGGCGGGGCGCCCTGGGTAGGGCCGGCGCTCGTCTCCGGGCCGCGGTCCGCCGACCAGCGGCGACCCTGCATAAAACAACAAACCGCCCCCTCCCATGCGTTTCGTCCTTCTTTCCTTCTCCCTCTGCTTTTCCCTCTGCCCCGTCGCCGCGTGCGCCGCACCTTTTCTCGCGCCCGAGGCGCTCAACCTCCCCGCCCTGCTGCCCGCCCCGCCCGCGCCCGGCTCGCCGGAAACGCGCGCCGAGATCGCCGAGGTCCTGCGGTTGCAGGCCGACCGCACCGCGGCCGAGGCCGCACGCTGCCGCCAGATCGAGGGCGAGGACATCTTCCTGTTTGGCTCCGAGGTGCTCGGCCCCTGGTTCACGGCTGCCAACCTGCCGCTGACCGCCGCCTTTTTCACCCAGGTGCGCGAGGACTTCATCCCGGTCAACCGCGCGGCCAAGGCCGTCTGGCCACGGCGCCGGCCACCCTTCGCGGATGACCGCGTGAAACCTTGCGTGGAATTCTCCGACTCCGGCGCCTACCCCAGCGGCCACGGCATTCAATCCTATATGTGGGCGGGCCTGCTGACCGCGCTTTTCCCTGACCAAGCCGCCGGTTTCGAGCGGCGCGCCCAGGAAACGCTCCGCTCCAAGCTGCTCTCCGGCGTGCACTTCGCCAGCGATCTCCGTGCCGGCCGGTTCGTCGGCGAGGCCCTCGCACAGGAGTTCCTGAAAAACCCTGCGGTGCAAAGGCTCCTCGTCGATCTCCGCGCCGAAGCCGCCTCCCACCGGCGGAAATAGGCTCGCGGATCAAAAAAGGAGGTGGGACTGGTATTCCTCTGTTAGGTTGGTCTTCTGGTGGGCGGGCACGCCCCTGTGCCCGCTTTGGGTAACGGCCACGCCTCGCGTGGTCCCTGCCGGCAGAGGGACCTGCCGGCCCACCCTCCATGTCCACAACGTAACAGAGTAAAACTACAGCGGTTTAAATTGAAGTGTAGCCATGATCGTCGGGTAGGCCGGGGTTTCTCCCCGACGTGTCGGGCGTAAAGCCCGACCTACAGAAACGGCCATGGTCTTCTTGAATACGCTCTAGCAGTCCCGCGGCTTGTCGCTCCGGCTGTCATCCTGAGCGCAGTGACGGGGGGGTCTCTTCTTTTGGTGAGGCCCAATAATGGATTCTTCGCTCCGCTCAGGATGACAGGTATCGCACATGTCAACCGCCGAAGAAGCGCTCTGGCCGCGAATCTTGGTAACCTGCCGCAATTCCTGCGGTTTGGGGGTGGCACACTCGTTTTCGGGTTTCCCCGGATTGAAATTCTGCTTTGGGTGTCAGCCCTCACGATGCATCACTTTCCCCTCCGCGCGACCTCCCTTGCTTTGCTGGCCGTGGTTGCGTTGCAGGCGGCCCCCTCGCTCGACGTCCGGCCCACCGCCCTCCCGCCCAAGATCGACGGCGTCATCCGCGACGGTGAATGGACCGGGGCCGCGCACAGCGACGCGCTCCGCATGGTCGAGCCCACCGAGAACGGCGACCCGACCGAGCGCACCGAATTCTGGGTCACCTTCGACGCCGACACCGTCTATGTCGCCGTCCGGGCCCACGATTCCGCCGGAGCGGCCGGCGTGCGCGCCTACTCGATGCAGCACGACCAGGACAACGGTTCCGACGACATTGTGCGCATCGTGTTCGACACCTTTCACCGCCAGAACGACGGCTATTATTTCGCCCTCACCGCCGCCGGCGGCCGGCACGAAGGCCTGATCCAGAACAAGGATGAGGCGAACGACCAGTGGGACGCCATCTGGCTTGGCCGCACCACCATCGACGCCGGCGGCTGGACCGCCGAGTTTGCGGTTCCGGTCAAGAGCCTGGCTTTCGACCCGGCAAACGACACGTGGGGCTTCAACGTCGCGCGCGCCGTCCGCCGCAAGCGGGAGGTGATGCGCTGGACGGGCATCTTCCGCAACAAACCCACCATCTCGCTGCCCCACCTCGGCGCCCTCCGCGGCTTCACCGGCCTGCGCCAGGGCCGCGGGCTCGACATCAAACCCTACGCCAGCCTCACGCGCCACTCGGCGCCCGGGCCGGGGGAGAAGGAATATGATTTCAAGCCCGGCCTCGACCTCATCTGGCATATCACCCCCTCGCTGGCCGCCACCTTCACGGTAAACACCGACTTCGCCGACGCCGAGGTCGACGAACGCCAGGTCAACCTCGGCCGCTTCTCGCTCTTTTTCCCGGAGAAACGCTCGTTCTTCACGCAGGATGCGTCGCTCTTCACCTTCGGCGGCATCAACCAGGACCCGCTGCCCTTCTTCTCGCGCCGCATCGGGCTGGCGGATGACGGCAGCCAGGTCGACCTGCTCGGCGGCGTGAAGCTCACCGGCCGCGCCGGACCCTGGACGCTCGGCCTGCTCGATGTGCAGATCGAGGAGCACAACGGCATCAACTCGAAGAATCTCCTGGTCGGCCGCGTCGCCCGGCAGGTTTTCGACGAATCAAGCGCCGGGCTCATCTTCACGCATGGCGACCCCCGGAGCAACGGTGACAACACGCTCGTCGGCGCCGATTTCAACTACGTCAACAACCACCTCCCGGGCAACCAGGCGCTCGTGGCCCGCGCCTCGCTGCAGTTCACGGACTCCGGCCGGGCGGGCGGCAGAGGCGCGGCCGGCGTGTTCTCCGTCGCCTATCCCAACGAGCCTTTCGAACTGTTCTGGTATTATAGCCGCATCGGCAACGATTACGACCCGGCCCTCGGTTTTGTCCCGCGCACGGGCATCCAGAACCTGCATCTCTGGAACCGCTATCGTTGGCGCTTCAAGGAGGGCTACCTCCAGCAGATCGACACGACTTTTGAGACGGATCACGTCACCGATCTCCACGGCCGGGTGCTGGAGCGCGGCTACTGGTTTCCCACGGTCGAGATCGAAACGCGCCGCGGCGATTTCATCTATGCCCACTATCAGGACCATCGCGAGGTGCTCGACTCCCCCTTTGCGATCCGGCCGGGCGTCATCATCCCCGCCGGCAGTTACCGCTGGGGTTCTGTCCGGGCCGCCTTCGGCACGACCCGGTCGCGGCCGGTCAACGTGCGTTTCCGCTCCCAGCACGGCGGCTTCTTCACCGGGCACCGCACCGACTACAGTCTCGATCTCGGCTGGCGGCCGTCGTCGCACCTCGAGCTGGGACTCGACTACAACCTGAACCAGATCCGGCTGCCCCAGGGGAATTTTGACCTGCGCGTCGCCGCGGCCAAGGCCGTCTACACCTTCAGCCCCGACCTGCAGGTCAGCCTGCTCGGCCAATACGACAATTTTTCCCACGAACTCGGCGTAAACTTCCGCCTCAAGTGGACCGTCCAGCCCGGCAATGAGGTGTTCTTCATCGTCAACCAAGGCTACGACACCTCGCTCGACCGCTTCCGTCCCACGCAGAACGACACCTCGATGAAGGCGGCGTGGACGTTTCGCTTCTGAAGGTGGAACGCGCTGACCTCAACGCGTTTTTCCACCCAGCGCCCTCCGGTCAGGTCGCTCCCCCTTGTTCCCTCACCCGGTCTGCCCGCGGCCCCGGTCCGTGATACCAACGGACCATGCCCTAATCTTGCCACCGCTTGACAAGACCCCACCGGCAACCTGAACTCAGCCCCGTGCCCCGTCCGCTGAAGTTCGTCGCGCTGTTTTTGGTCGCCCTCTGGCTGCCGGCCACGCTGCATTGCCAGCTGGAAGGCCTGGGCCTCGACGCTCTGTTCGCTTGCACCGACCAAGCCGATCAATCCGCGCACACGGATGCGACGGGCTGCTCCGACGAAGGCTGCCAGACCATCGAGAACGGCCAGGTCTCCCTCGCGAAGTCGCGGATGGTTCTGGCCGCGCTCCCGGCACTCGCTGGCGGGTGTTCATCCTGCCTGCTGCAGGCCGCGCTCCCGGTGGCGGCCCCGGAAATTTCCGCCACTCGCCAGGATATGACGCTGCCCTTGCAGCGCACCTGGCAGTTTTCCCGTCGCGCCGCACTGCCCGCGCGCGCCCCAGATCTCGTGGCCTGATCCGTTCCTGCGCGAACGGTTTCCACGGCTGATTGCGCCCTGACAACGCCCGCGCGTTCGTCGCCGGGCTTTTTCTACCACGCCCTGATCCATTTCCCTGCCTTGCCATGTCCCATTCCCATTTCTTTCACCAGTCGCGCCGCGTCCTCGGCCTGAGCCTGCTTCTCGCGACCGGGATGCACGCCCAGGAGGTGCCGTCGCTCACCCTGCGCGAGGCGCTCGCCACCGCCTTGCTGCAAAATCCTTCCCTTCAGGCGCACGCCTACGAAACCCGCGTCGCCGAAGCCCGCATCCTGCAGGCCGGGGTCCGTCCCAACCCCGAACTGTTGGTGGGCATGGAGAATTTCCTGGGTACTGGTTCACTTTCCGGCGT
The DNA here is from genome assembly GCA_046590295.1 of Lacunisphaera sp. GTDB lineage: Bacteria > Verrucomicrobiota > Verrucomicrobiia > Opitutales > Opitutaceae > Lacunisphaera. Next base: position 53,971 of record JBKJTZ010000124.1, on the reverse strand, counting down.
CAAGGGGCTCGAAACCACGCTGCAGCTCAGCCAGCTCATCGAGCTGGGCGAAACTCGGGCCCGTCGTGTGGCCACCGCCCGGATCGAGCGCGACCTCGCCGGCACGGATGCGGAACTGAAGCGCATCGAGATCCTTGCCGAGGTGGCGCGGCGCTTCACCGAGGCCGTCGCCGATACGGAGAGGCTCGCCACCGCCCGCCTCGCCCACGAACTGGGCGAGCAAACCATCGCCGCGGTGGAGGCGCGGGTGGCGGCCGGTGCCGCCTCACCCGTCGAACTGAACAAGGCGCGCATCGCCCTCGCCGGCCTGCATCTTGCGGAGGAACACGCCGAGCACGAACTGCTGGTCTGCCGCCTTTCCCTCGCTGCGATCCTCGGCGAGCTGCAGCCCGATTTCGGGACGGTCCGCGCCGACCTGCGGATGTTGCCGGCCCTGCCCGGCTTCGAGGGTCTCGCCTCCCGGCTGGAAACAAGCCCCTACCTGACCCGCTTTGGCGACGAGACGCGTTGGCGTGAGTCCCAGGAGTTGCTGGCTCGAAGCCTGCGACGCTCCAGCCTGCAGGTCAGCGGCGGCCTGCGGCGCGTGGAACAAAGTGACGCCTTCGGCTTCGTCGCCAGTGTCTCCCTCCCGTTGAACGTGCGCGATCAGACCGCAGGCACCGCCCGTGAGGCCCGCGAACGGCGCGATCAGATCGCGGCCGCAGCCCAGGCCCAGCGGCTCGAATTGCGCGCCACGCTCTTCGACGTGTATCAGGAAATGCTCCATGCGCGCACGGCCTTGCACCAACTCACGCGCGAAATCATCCCCACGGCTGAGGAAACCCTCACCTTGGTCAAACAAGGCTACCGCGAAGGGCGTTTCCCTCTGACCGAATTGCTCGAGGCCCAGCAGGCCCTCGTCGAATTACGCCGTCAGGTGGTCGCCAACGCCGCCGCGTTTCACCTGCACCTGATCACCATCGAGCGCCTGATCGGCGCGCCGGTCCAGTCCGCCGCAGGCCAACCCTGACCATGCACCACGTCATCCGGATTTTCTCATGAGCAATAAACTTCTCCTCTCCCTGTTCGTCCTGCTCGCCCTCGGTGGCGGTCTGGCCTACTTCCTTGTCCACGCCGACCACGATCACGCCGGTGACCACGGCGAGCACAACCACGGCCATGACGGACCCGCGGAAGCGGCCGAAACCCGCGGACCGCATGGCGGCCGTCTGCTGACCAATGGTGATTTCACCCTCGAACTCGCCATCTTCGAGCAGGGCGTTCCGCCGGAGTTCCGCGCCTGGTTCACGCAATCCGGTCAATCCGTGCCGGTGACCGGCCTGCAGCTTTCGGTCGAACTCCATCGTCCCGGCGGTGCGACCGACACTTACTCCTTCACTCCCGAAGGCGATTATCTTCGCGGTGATGCCGAGGTGTATGAGCCGCACTCCTTTTCCTATGCCATCACGGCAGGACATGCCGGCCGCACCCACCGCTGGCAGTTCGACGCCCCGGAGATGCAGACCAGCATCAATGCCGCAGCCGCGCAGCGCGCCGGAGTCGTCACAGAAATCTCCGCCCCGGCTCTCATGCGCGACACCCTGGCCGTTTACGGACAGGTCCGGCTTAACACGGATAAAGTTGCCCGTGCCGTCCCGCGCTTCGGCGGCATCGTCCGTGAAGCCCGCAAGGCGCTCGGCGACTCCGTCGCCGCCGGCGAAGTCGTCGCCCGCGTCGAGACCAACCAATCCCTCGTCACCATCGAGGTGAAGGCGCCCATCGCGGGTGTTATCGTGGACCGCAATGTCACCGCCGGCGAAACCGTCGCCGATGGGACCACCCTCTACACCATCGCCGATTTGTCCGAGGTGTGGGTGGATCTGAGCATCCCCAAACGCGACCAGGCACGGATCATGACCGGCCAGGCCGTCACCCTCCATGCCGATGACGGAGGCACGGAAGCCAAGGGCACGATCATCTGGATCTCCCCCATCAGTTCGGCAGAATCACAGACCCTCGTCGCCCGCGTCGTGCTGCCCAATCCCGGTCAACGCTGGCGTCCCGGCCTCTTCGTGAAGGCCGATATCACGCTCGCCGAAGCCCCGGTGCCGGTCGCGGTGAAGGAATCCGGTCTCCAGACTCTCTTCGACTTCAATGTCGTCTTCTCCCAGCACGGCGACCTCTACCAGGCCCGGCCGCTGGCGCTCGGTCGGCGTGGCCACGGCTACGTCGAGGTGCTCAAGGGCCTCAAGGCCGGCGAACGCTACGTCACCGGGAACAGCTACCTCATCAAGGCCGACATCGGCAAGTCCGGCGCCTCGCACGACCACTGAGGATTCCCTGCCATGCTCACCGCCATCATTCCTTTTTCCATCCGCCATCGCTGGCTCGTGCTGGTCGTGACCTTGGGCTTGTGCGCCCTCGGCATGCATAATTTTCGCCGGCTGTCCATCGACGCCGTGCCCGACATCACCAACGTCCAGGTGCAGATCAACACCGAGGCTCCCGGTTTTTCACCGCTCGAATCCGAACAGCGGGTCACGTATCCGGTCGAGACCGCGATGGCCGGCCTGCCCAGCCTCGACTACACCCGCTCGCTTTCCCGCTACGGACTCTCGCAGGTGACGGTTGTTTTCCAGGATGGCACCGACATCTACTTCGCCCGCCAGCTGGTCAATGAGCGCCTGCAGGAGGTTAAGTCCCAGCTCCCCGCCGGCCTCGAACCGACCATGGGACCGGTCGCCACCGGCCTCGGCGAGATATTCATGTTCACGGTCGAACCGGAAGCCGGCGCCTTAAAACCCGACGGCTCCACCTTCACCCCGACTGATCTCCGCGAGATTCAGGACTGGGTCGTGCGGCCGCAGCTGCGCAACCTCCCCGGCGTCACGGAGGTCAACACCATCGGCGGCTTCGTGAAACAGTTCCACGTCACCCCCTCCCCGGACCGCCTGCTCGCCTACGGCCTGACCCTGCGCGATGTCATGGATGCACTCGCGCGCAACAATGCCAACGTCGGCGCCGGCTACATCGAGCGCCACGGCGAACAATACTTGATCCGCGTGCCCGGCCAGGTGAGCAGCATGGCGGAAATCGAGGCCGTGGTGGTGGCCCGGCGCAGCGGTCAGCCCGTCCGGCTGCGCGATGTCGCCGGGGTCATTCTCGGGCAGGAACTGCGCACGGGCGCCGCCACCGAGAACGGCCGGGAAGTTGTCCTCGGCACGGTCTTCATGCTCATCGGGGAGAACTCCCGCGATGTCTCCACCCGGGTCGCCACCAAGCTGGTGGAGATCAATCGAACCCTGCCCAAGGGCGTGGTCGCAAACACCGTCTATAACCGCACCTCCTTGGTGGACCGCACCATCGCCACCGTGCGGACAAATCTCCTCGAAGGCGCCCTGCTGGTGGTGGTCATCCTCTTCCTGTTGCTGGGGAATTTCCGGGCCGCGCTCATCACCGCGGCCGTCATCCCGGTGGCGATGCTCTTCACCATCACCGGCATGGTGACCAACAAGGTTTCGGGCAACCTGATGAGTCTCGGCGCCCTCGACTTCGGCCTGATCGTGGACGGGGCCGTCATCATCATGGAGAACTGCCTGCGCCGCTTCGGCCATGAACAACATCGGCTGGGCCGGCTGCTGACAAAACCGGAGCGTTTCGCCCTCGCCGCCGAGGCCACCGCCGAGGTCATCAAGCCGTCGCTCTTCGGCGTCTTCATCATCACCGTGGTTTATATCCCGATTTTCGCCCTCACCGGCGTGGAGGGAAAGATGTTTCACCCGATGGCCTTCACCGTGGTGACGGCCCTGATCGGCGCCATGCTCCTGTCGCTCACCTTCGTGCCTGCGGCGGTGGCGATTTTTGTGACCGGCCAGGTCTCGGAAAAGGACAAGCTCGTCATCCGCGGCGCGAAGTCGCTCTACCGTCCGGTGCTGCGCTTCGCGATGGCAGTCCGCCCGGCCGCCGCGCTCGCCGCCGTGATATTGATCGTCCTCGCCGGACTCGCCGCCTCAAAGATGGGCACGGAGTTCATTCCCAGCCTGGACGAAGGCGACATCGCGTTGCACGCCTTGCGCATCCCCGGCACCAGCCTCACGCAGGCGGTCGGCATGCAGGCGGCGCTGGAATCCCGGCTGAAGGAATTCGCCGAGGTGGACCGCGTATTCACCAAGCTCGGCACCGCCGAGGTCGCCACCGATCCGATGCCGCCGAGCGTCGCCGACACCTTCGTCATGCTCAGACCACGCGACCAATGGCCTGATCCGGTAAAGACCAAGGCGGCGCTCGTTGCCGAACTGGAGACCGCCGCCATGCAGATCCCCGGCAACAATTACGAGTTCACCCAGCCGATCCAGATGCGCTTCAACGAGCTGATCTCCGGCGTGCGCTCCGATGTGGCGGTGAAGGTCTATGGCGACGACCTCGACGTGCTGAATGCCGTCGGCAAGGAAATCGAGGCCACGCTTGGGGCCATCCCGGGCGCGGCTGACGTCACGATCGAGCAGACCACCGGCCTGCCCATCCTGACCGTGCATCTCGACCGCGAAGCCATCGCCCGCTACGGTCTCGCCGTGGGCGACGTGCAGGACGTCATTGCGACCGCCCTCGGCGGTACCACCGTGGGACAGGTCTTCGAGGGCGACCGCCGCTTTGACATCGTGGTGCGCCTGCCGGAATCGCTCCGCACCGATCTCGCCGCATTGGGCGACCTGCCCGTGCCCCTGCCCAAACTCCAGGCCGACGAATCCCGCGTGCTGCCCGCCCCACTGCGTTCCACCGGCATGCTCGCCGCCGAGTCGGCGGCGTTGGCTTTCATTCCCCTGCGTGAAGTCGCCACCATCGGGATCGCGCCCGGCCCCAATCAGATCAGCCGGGAAAATGGCAAACGCCGCGTCGTCGTGACCGCCAATGTCCGCGGCCGCGACCTCGGCGGCTTTGTCACCGAGGCCCAGCAGAGGGTAAGCGGTTCGGTCAAGGTGCCCGCCGGCTATTGGCTCGAATACGGCGGCACCTTCGAGCAGCTCATCTCGGCGAGCAACCGGCTCAAGGTCGTGGTGCCGGTCGCTCTCATCCTGATCTTCGGGCTGCTCTTCATGAACTTTGGCAACGTCAAGGATGCCTTGCTGGTGTTCACCGGCGTGCCGCTCGCCCTCACCGGCGGCATCGCCGCGCTGTGGCTGCGGGAAATCCCGCTCTCGATCTCCGCCGGGGTGGGCTTCATTGCGTTGTCGGGCGTCGCGGTGCTCAACGGCCTCGTGATGATCTCCTTCATTCACTCCCTGCGTGCCGAGGGCCGGCCCATTGACGCCGCGGTGGAGGAAGGCTGCCTCACCCGCCTGCGCCCGGTGCTCATGACAGCCCTCGTGGCGTCACTCGGCTTTGTGCCGATGGCGCTGGCGACCGGCGCCGGCGCCGAGGTGCAGCGCCCCCTGGCCACCGTCGTCATCGGCGGAATCATCAGCTCCACCCTGCTCACGCTCGTCGTCCTGCCCGCGCTCTACCGCATGGCTCACCGCGATGGCGATGCGGGCGGACCAACCACCTGAACCCTTCCATGAAAACCAAACTGTCCCTGCTGCCCGGCGTGATCCTCATGATGCTCACGGGCTGCGCCACGCCCTTCCGGGCCCCGGCCGATGTCGCCTACATCACGCTGGATTGGACCGACTCACCCGTCGTCCTGGTCGAGAAAATCTGGCTGGAGCGGGTTGACGGCCGGCTGGTGGTGAAAGGTTATGTCATCAAGCGCATGGGCGCCACCGACACCACCCGCACCCACCTTGACGTGAGCCTGTTCGACACTGCCGGCCGGGTGCTGCGCTCCACCGTCGAACATTTCGAACCCCGCCAGATCAATGAGCATTTTCGTCGCCATTCCGACGCGAGTTATCAGGTGATGCTGGATCCGCTGCCACCCGGCACAGTGCGCGTTGTAGTCCGTGCGCATGAGGGGGCGCACGACGCGAACGGGATCTGACACCTAGCCGCCGCCCTGACCACGTCAAAGCGGCTTGCCTGCCCGGGCCTCCCACCAGCATACGTGAGTCCTCCATGATTTTGCGCGCAAGCGGCATGACCTTGCAGGACCACTGAGATTCGCGACTCGACGTGCCGCGCAGCTCCAGCGCATTCGGCCTGGGTCGGGAGTCGGGGTGCGAGCCGGGGACTCGTCGCCGTTGTCGCTTGGCGGAGCAATATCACCAAGCTGCGCGGTCCCCAGCGCGACCTCCGGCACCGGCCGGAGCGGATCATCGCATGGGCAATTAAAGATTCCCGGAGCACCTGTCCGCCGTAGGCCTAGCGAAGGCTGAAACTCCGGTGAAGCGGACCCAACGCGATTGGAGCCGACCTGTCTGCGGATGGGCCGGAATCAGTACTGCCGCCAGGGCATTTCGGATGGAAGCTCCAGCAGCGCTGACCCTCAATCCCCCACCCGCGCGAACCGCGGCACGCGCCGCCCGCCCACGTCCACCGTTTCCACAAACATCGCCGCCGGGCGCGCGAACAGTCCGCCGTCACCATAGAGCGCCTCGTAGACCACGAGCCACTCGCGTGTCTCGGTGTGCAGCGCCAGCCCGGTCACGCGGTAGGGCTTGCCCTTGTAGTGACGGTAAAGCCCGGGCCGGGGCTCGCTGGGACGGGCGGATTCACTCATGCCCTGACGGCAGCATTTGCCGGTATGGCCGCAAGCTTGATGAGGTTGGTTTCCTACATCTTCAAGTCGCCCGAATAGGCGAAATACAGTCGAAATTTATAATTATTCGCCTATTAAGTTTATTATTTGATTATATATTAGCCGCCATATATGGCGATTATCGTTGAAAAAGTGGTGTTGATCGCCTAGATGGACGAATCATGAAGATGACCAACCAGACCACCGATGAAGTCATACTCAGCGAACTGGGCCACCGGTTGGCCCAAGCCCGGCTGGACCGAAACCTGACGCAGGCCCAGCTGGCGACCGAGGCCGGCATTTCCAAGCGCACGCTGGAGCGGATGGAATCGGGTGCGCTCGCCATGCAGCTGTCGGCCGTGATCCGCGTGTGCCGCGTGCTCGGGGTGCTCGATCATTTCGAGCTGTTGCTGCCCGAATCCGGCCCGGGCCCGATCGCCCAGCTAAAAATGGGCGGCCGGAAACGCCGCCGCGCATCGGGCGCCGCCGTCCCGCCGTCCGGCCAGGTTTCCTCGCTGCCGCAGAGACCCTGGACCTGGGGAGACAATAAATGAGCACGCTCGCGGAAGTGCGGCTGTGGGGCCGGACCATTGGCGCCGTTTCCCTGGAGGACGGCGAGACGGTCGCGGCCTTCCAATACGACCCAGCCTTCGCCCGGAGCGGCATCGAGGTCGCGCCGCTGATGATGCCGCTCGGCGACCGGGTCCACCGTTTCCCCGCCCTGCCCGCGCACACCTTACACGGCCTGCCGGGCCTGCTGGCCGACTCGCTGCCGGACAAGTTCGGCCACGCGCTCATCGACACCTGGCTCGCGACGCAGGGCCGCGCCCCGGCCAGCTTCAATGCGGTCGAGCGCCTCTGCTACACCGGCACGCGCGGCATGGGCGCGCTGGAATTCGCCCCGGGGCTCGGCCCGCGCGTGCGCACGGCGCAGAAGATCGAGATCGATGCGCTGGTGGCGCTGGCATCGGAGGTCCTCGGCCAGCGCGCCGGCCTGCACGCCACCTTCGCCGACGCAGAGCGGAAGAGCGCGCTCAACGACATCCTGCGCGTCGGCACCTCCGCTGGCGGCGCGCGGGCCAAGGCCATCATCGCGTGGAACCCGCAGTCGGACGAGGTCCGCTCGGGCCAGGTCGAGGCCGGCGACGGCTTCGGTTACTGGCTGCTGAAATTCGACGGGATCTCCGGCAACCGCGACAAGGAGCTCGCCGACCCGCTGGGCTACGGCGCCGTCGAATACGCCTACTTCCTCATGGCCCGTGCCGCCGGGGTGCAGATGAGCGAGTGCCGCCTGCTCGAGGAAAACGGCCGGCGCCATTTCATGACGCAGCGCTTCGACCGGCTCGCCGACGGGCGAAAGCTGCACATGCAGTCGCTCTGCGCGCTCGCCCACTACGATTTCAACGCCGCCGGCGCCTACGCCTACGAGCAGGCGCTGCTCGCCCTCCGCCAGCTGCAGCTTCCCATGGAGGCGGTCGAGCAGCAGTTCCGCCGCATGGCCTTCAACATCGTCGCGCGCAATCAGGACGACCACGTGAAAAACATCGCCTTCCTCATGGACCAGGCCGGCCGCTGGTCGCTCTCGCCCGCGTTCGACCTGAGCTACAGCTACAACCCGGCCGGCGCGTGGACCAACCAGCACCAGATGACGCTCAACGGCAAACGTGATGGCTTCACGACCGCCGACTTCACCGCCTGCGCCCAGGCCGCGCTGATGAAGCGCGGCCGCGCCGAGACGATTTTGGCGGAGGTGTCCACCGCCGTGACGCGCTGGCCGGAATTCTCCGCGGCGGCTGGCGTACCCGAGGCGTGGAGCCGGCAGATCCAGGGTCATCACCGGCTGGCGATCAGTTGAGCCAGTCCTCCCCGCGCCACGCTTTCATTGCGGATTGCCCACCGGCCGCGCTCCCGCCACTTCTCCTCCGATGCCCGACGCTCCCGCCGCCCCCACCTTTCGCGCCGCCCTGCGGGTGTGGCTGAAGATCGGCCTGCTGAGCTTCGGCGGCCCCACCGGCCAGATCGCGCTCATGCACCGCGAGCTCATCGAGGAGCGGCGCTGGATCAGTGAGGACCGCTTCCTCCACGCCTTGAACTACTGCATGCTGCTCCCCGGCCCCGAGGCCCAGCAGCTCGCCATCTACATCGGCTGGCTGCTGCACCGCACCTGGGGCGGCATCGTGGCCGGCACGCTGTTCGTGCTGCCGGGCGCGCTGCTGCTCTGGCTGATCAGCATCGTCTACGTGACGTGGGGCAATTTGCCATGGCTCGCCGCGATCTTCTACGGGTTGAAACCGGCTGTCATCGGGCTGGTCGCTTTCGCCGTGCTCCGCCTCGGCCGAAAGACCTTGAAAAACGCCGCGCTCTGGTCGGTCGCCGCCGCCGCGTTCAGCGGAATCTTTTTCCTGAAGCTGCCTTTCCCCCTCATCGTGCTGTCGGCGGGACTGGTCGGCCTGCTCGGCGGACGCTACGCCCCGCGCTGGTTCCTGGTCGCCTCCGGCCACGCGGCGGGCGGCGCGGTCATCCACGACGGCACTGCCGTGCGCGCTGGCCAGCTCCCGAGCCTCGCGCGCTTTGCGCGCATTGCTGCCGTCGGGCTGACGCTGTGGTTCCTGCCGGTGGCGCTCACGGCGCTGTGGCTCGGGCCCGACCATGTGCTCTTCCAGGAGGGCCTGTTTTTCAGCAAGGCCTCGGTCGTGACCTTTGGCGGCGCCTACGCGGTGCTGCCCTACGTCGCGCAGCAGGCGGTTGAGACGCACCACTGGCTCACGGGCCCGCAGATGCTCGACGGCCTCGGCCTCGCCGAGTCCACACCGGGGCCGCTGATCCTCGTGCTCCAGTTCGTCGGCTTCCTCGGCGCGCACGGCGCGCCCGCGCCCTTCTCCCCGCTGCTGGCCGGCACCCTCGGCACGGGCATCACGCTCTGGACGACGTTCGTGCCGAGCTTCCTGTTCATCTTCCTCGGCGCGCCCTACGTGGAGGCGATGCGCGGGCAGAAACATCTGAACAGCGCCCTCTCCGCCATCACGGCCGCCGTGGTCGGCGTCATCCTCAACCTCGCGGTGTGGTTCGCCCTCGGTGTCCTCTGGCCCGCCGGCGGCACCGACTGGTTCGCGCTGCTGATGAGCGTCGGCGTGTTCGCGGGCTTCTGGCGCTTCAACTGGGACGTGGTGCCCGTCGTCGCCACCGGCGGCCTGCTGGGCCTGCTCCACCACCTCGCGCTGGGCTGAGCGTCGAGCACCGGGCTGGGGGCGGACCCCCGCCTCCGCCGCGCCCCGGGCGCGGACCTTTGCCCTTGTGATGACGGTGAGGGCGCGCTAGAGTCCTGATGGCTCAATCGCCATCGGATATGCCGCCTGGGTCGCGGATATTTTCCCTCCCGATGCGCATGTCCGATTCACGTTGAGTCACATCCTCCATGCCAAACTCTCGCTTGACCTCCGGGTGGGACCGCCTCGACCGGGCCACCATCATCAAACTGCAGGGCCGCCAGCTGCACCGTTACCTGCGGGACTGCGTGCTGCCTTTTTCCGCACATTACCGGCAGGTTTTTCAGACCCAGGGCCTGAGTGCGGATGACTTTCACTCCACCGCCGATCTCACCCGACTCGGCTTCACCGCCAAGGAAGACCTGCTGCCCACGCCGGAGGATCCGCAGCGCACACGTAAGTTCGCCCTGATCCCCGACCCCAATGTCCTGGCCCGCCGGCCGGCGGTGATCCTGCGCGCCCTCTGGCGCGGCCGGGCCCGGGTGAAGGACGAGCTCGACCGTGAATGGCGGCCCATCTTCATGACGAGCACGACCGGTCGCTCGACCGAACCCGTGCCATTCCTTTATTCGCAGCACGACATCAACCTGCTCGGCGTGGGCAGCGGCCGAATCGCGGAAATCTGTGGCGTCACCCGGGAGGAACGCATGCTCAACATGTTCCCCTTTGCCCCGCATCTCGCCTTCTGGTATATGCATTACGCCAGCACGGCGCGGAACACCTTCTCCCTCGCCACCGGTGGCGGCAAGGTCATGGGCACGGAGGGCAACCTGCGCGCCATCCAGAAGCTCAAGCCGCAGGTGCTCGTCGCCATGCCGACGTTCCTCTATCATGTGCTGCAGCAGGCGGTCGACGACGGCCTGAAGCTCGAGGGCATCCGCTTGCTCACCCTGGGCGGGGAAAAGGTGCCCAGCGGGACGCGCCGCAAGCTCGTGGAAATGTGCGCCGCCGTGGGCTCGCCGGGCGTGAAGGTGGTCGCCACCTATGGTTTCACCGAGGCGAAACTGGCCTGGACCGAATGCCCCGTCGAAACCGACTCCCCCTTGACCGGCTATCATCTTTATCCCGACCTCGGCATCATCGAGGTGGTCGATCCGAAGACCGGCCAGCCCGTGCCCGACGGCACCGGCGGGGAAATCGTCTGGACCCCACTCGAACAGCGCGGCACGGCCGTGCTGCGCTACCGCACCGGCGATTTCATCGAGCACGGCCTGACCTATGAGCCGTGCCCCGGATGCGGCCGGCGGATGCCGCGGCTGATGGGCAAGATTTCCCGCGTGTCGGACTTCCGTTCGATGCGCTTCCAGAAGGTCAAGGGCACCATCCTTGATTTTAACGAACTGGAGCACGCGCTCGACAATTTCCCCGGCATCGGCACCTGGCAGATCGAGCTGCGCAAGGCCAATGACGACCCGCTCGACCTGGATGAGCTGATCATCCACGCGGTGCGCGACGGCGGCGCGTCCGAAGCCACGCTCACCGAGCAGCTGACTGAGCAGCTCCGGGCAAATTTCGAAATCCGCCCCAACCAGATCCTGTTCCACCCGGCCGCGGAGCTGCGCAAGCTCCAGCAGGTCGGTGCCGCCCTGAAGGAGCAAAAGGTCGTGGACAACCGTCCGAAAGGCACGACGGCGCCCTTCGGGCAGAATGCCATCCCGCCTGACGGCTCCACCCCGGAGGCCCGCCCATGAATCCGCCCACCCCCCCGCCTGAAGCCGACAGCACGATCGACACCTCCCAGATGAGCGCCGGCCAGCGCGACGCCCTGGAACTCACCGAGGCCGCGCGCAGCTCGGCGGCGCAACGGAGCTTCGCGGGCGATCTTTTCATGGGGCGGCTCGCCTTGGACCGCGTTTATCCTTTCCCCGTCCAGTCGGCGGAGGACACGGCGGCCGGCCGGCCGTTCCTCGACGAACTCGCCCGCATCTTGCAGCACGAGACGGATGCCGACCGGATCGACGCCGAGGGCGAGATTCCCCCGGAGCTGATCGAACGCCTCGCCCGGCTCGGGGCGTTCGGCATCAAGATCCCGCAGAGCTACGGCGGGCTCGGCCTGTCGCAGACCAACTACGCTCACGCCGCCGTGCTGCTGGGCAGCGTCGACGGCAACCTCACCGCCCTCCTCTCCGCCCACCAGTCCATCGGTGTGCCGCAGCCGCTGATGCTCTTCGGCACCGAGGAACAAAAGCAGAAATACCTGCCCCGGATTGCGCGCGGGGAAATCTCCGCCTTCGCCCTCACCGAGATGAGCGTCGGCTCCGACCCGGCGATGATGACCACGCGCGCCGAGCCGTCCGCCGATGGCCAGACCTTCACCCTGGACGGGGAAAAGCTGTGGTGCACCAACGGCACCAAGGCTGGGGTGATCGTCGTGATGGCGCGCACGCCGGACCGGATGGTCAACGGCCGGGCCCGCCGCCAGATCACCGCCTTCATCGTGGAGATGAACACCCCCGGCGTGGAGATCGTCACCCGCTGCCATTTCATGGGCCTGCGCGCGCTGTATAATGGCGTGATCCGTTTCACCAAGGTGGTGGTGCCGCGCGAGGCCATCATCGGCGGCGAGGGCCGGGGGTTGAAGGTGGCGCTGACCACGCTCAACACCGGGCGCCTGACCATTCCGGCGGCCTGCATCGGCTTCATGCAACGCTGTCTCGGCTACGCGCGCACCTGGTGCGCGGAGCGCGTGCAATGGGGGGCGCCGATCGGCCAGCATGCCGCCATCGCGGACAAGCTCGCGCGCATCGCCGCGCAGGCGTTCGCGTGCGAGGGCATGGTGCTGCTTTCCTCGGCCCTGGTGGACCGCGACCACGCCGATGTCCGCATCGAGGCGGCGATGTGCAAGCTGTGGGGCTCCGAGGCCGCCTGGCGTGCGATCGACGCCACGATGCAGATCCGCGGCGGCCGCGGCTACGAGACGGCGCAGTCCCTCCGGAACCGCGGCGAGCCCGCCGTGCCGGTTGAGCGCATGATGCGCGACAGCCGCATCAATCTCATCTTCGAGGGTTCGTCCGAGATCATGCGGCTTTTCCTCGCCCGCGAGGCGCTCGATCCGCACCTGAAGGTGGCCGGCGGCGCCCTCGACACGCGCCAGCCCATGGGCCGGCGGCTGGCCGCCGCCGTGCGGGCCGGCGGATTCTACGCCGGCTGGTATCCGGGCCTGCTCCTGCCGGCCGGCGGCGTCCCCGCCGATTTCACGCCGGCGCTGCGGCCCATGCTCGCCTGGTCCGCCCGCACCAGTAAGCGGCTGGCGCGGCAGCTGTTCCACGCCATGGCCCGGCACGGCCCGGGTCTCGAACGGCAGCAGCTCCTGCTCGGCCGTTTCGTGGACATCGGCACGGAAATCTTCGCCGTCGTCGCCACCGCCCTCCATGCCGACGCCCTGATCAAGCGCGGCGATCCCGCCCGTCCGGCTGCGGAGCTGGCGGAACTGGCCCTCTGCTTCTTCGGTGACGCCCACCAGCGGGTCGACACGGCCCGGGCCGGCATCGGCCGCAATCAGGATCGGGCCAACTATGCGCTGGCCCGGTCGTTGCTGGACGGACGGCACCGCTATCTGCGCCCGGAAATCGAGGATGACCCCACCGGCGGGACTCCCGCCCCGGCGGCGCCGGGGGAACAGCCGGCCGTCAGCCCATGAGCGGCGCGGCCCCAAAACTTGCCTTGGTGCTGGCCGGCGGCGGCGCGCGCGCCGCCTATCAGGTTGGTTTTCTCCGCAGCCTGGCCCGCGCCTATCCCGACCTGCAGTTTGACATTGTGACGGGCGTATCGGCCGGCGCGATCAACGCCGCCTTCCTGGCGAACAGCACCGATGATTTTCCGCGCACGGTGGACCGGCTGACCGAGATCTGGACCGACATCTCGCTCGACCAGGTCTTCCGGACCGATCTGGTCTCGCTCGGCACCAACCTGCTGCGCTGGGCCGCCCGGCTGACCTTTGGCGGCTCCCGGCTTTCGCCCCCCGTCCGCGGCCTGATGGAAACCTCGCCGCTTCGCGTGATGCTTGAGCGCGCCTACGGCACGAACGGCGAACCGTTCAAGGGCATCGAGGAAAACCTGCGGAGCGGCCGGCTGAAGGCCGTGAGCATCTCCACCACCAGCTATGGCACCCGTCAGGCGATCAGCTGGGTGCAGGGCGACGGCCTGACCATGTGGGAGCGCCCCGGCCGACGCAGCCGGCCGGCCCGGCTGAGCGTGGAGCATGTCATGGCCTCGTGCGCGCTGCCTTTGTTCTTCCCGGCGGTCGAGCTGGAGAACGCCTGGCACGGTGACGGCAGCCTGCTGATGACCGCCCCGCTCTCGCCCGCCCTGCACCTCGGCGCCGACCGCCTCATCGCCGTCTCCACCCGTTATCCCCGCAGCCAGTCCGAGTCCGACAAGCCGACCAGCCACGGCTATCCGCCGCCGGCCGCCGTGCTGGGCGTGCTGCTCGACATGGTTTTCGTCGACATGCTCGACCACGACGCGATGAACCTCCGTCGGGTCAACCAGCTGCTGCGCGACAATCACCGCGGCACGGAAACCGGCCTGCGGCCGGTCGAGGTGTCGTTGGTGCGTCCGTCGCAAAGCCTCGAGGTCATTGCCAAGGAGTTTGAACAGGGTTTGCCCCGGGGGTTCCGCTTTCTCACCCGCGGCCTTGGCACCCGGCAGACCAACCGGGCCGACCTGCTCGCCACCCTGCTATTCCAGCCGGGCTACGTCCGCCGGTTGATCGAGATCGGTGAGCACGACGGCGACCAGCGGCGAGGCGAGATCGCGAAATTCCTCCGGCGCTAGGCCGCGCCAGCGCCGGGTTGCAAACCCCGGATTGACGGTTTTGGTTGGGTCCTCCCCGCTCCCCGCCCATGTCCCTCCCCCCGATCCCCGTCACCGTCCTCACCGGCTTCCTCGGCGCCGGCAAAACCACGCTCCTCAACCGCATCCTGACCGAGCAACACGGCAAGAAGATCGCCGTCATCGAGAATGAGTTCGGCGAGATCGGCGTGGACAACCAGCTCGTCATCCAGTCGGACGAGGAGATCTTCGAGATGAACAACGGCTGCATCTGCTGCACCGTGCGTGGCGACCTCCTCCGCATCCTCGGCCGGCTCATGAAGCGCAAGGACCGGCTCGACGGCATCCTCATCGAGACCACCGGCCTCGCCAACCCCGCGCCCGTGGCGCAGACCTTCTTCAGCGACCCCGAGATGAAGGAAAACTTTGCCCTCGACGCCATCGTCACGCTGGTCGACGCCAAGCACATCCTCCTGCACCTCGACGACTCCCCCGAGGCCCTGAAACAGATCGGCTTCGCCGACGTCATTGTTCTCAACAAAACCGACCTCGTCGCCCCCGCCGAGCTCGATGCCCTCGAAAAGCGCCTGCACACGATCAATGCCGTCGCGAAAATCCACCGGGCGAATAACGCCGATGTTCGTATTACGAACATTCTCGGCCTTGGCGGCTTCAATCTCGACCGCGCCGTGGAGATCGACCCGCAGTTCCTCGAGACGGAATATCCCTTCGAGTGGGCCGGGGCCTATGAGCTCGCCGCCGGGGACTACGAGCTTGGCCTCGGCGCGCACGACCACGGCGACCATGACCACGAGCATGACCACGAGTGCGGTGAAACCTGCGACCACGACCACAACTCGCTCGATGTGGTGATTGCGCCTGTAGCCGGGGCCGGTGACCCCGGCCTGCCAGCCGCAGGCCGGGCGACGGATGGACCGGGCGCGCCGAGCCCGGCTGCACTCGACGCCACCATCAAGGCCGCCGTCCTCACATTCTCCGACTGGGAGAAGACCGCGCAGGACGGTGAGCCCGTCGCCCCCGACGGCAAGCTTCACCGCCTGAAGCTCAAGGACGAGCACGGCCGCTTCCCGGTCAGAATTGAAAAGCCGGGCCACTATCTCCTTTTCACCGGCCACGACGTGCCGACGCACCTGTATGCTGTAGCCGGAGTCGGTGACCCCGGCCCGGGCTCACCGCGCCCGGCTACACCCGAGAAAACCGTCGTCCGCTACGGCTGGGACCGGACCTTCCGCCATGAGCACACCCACGACGAGGAGGTTACTTCTGTCGGCATCCGCGTCGAGGGTGAGCTCGACGGCAAGAAGCTCAACGACTGGATCTCGAAGCTCCTGGCGGAGAAAGGCGGTGACATCTTCCGCATGAAGGGCGTGCTGGTCGTCAAAGGCACCAAGAAGCGCCTCGTCTTCCAGGGCGTCCACATGCTCTTCGACGCCAAGTTCGACCGCGAATGGAAGGACGGCGAGAACCGGACGAACACCCTGATCTTCATCGGCAAGAACCTCGACCGCGCCGCCCTGACCGAAGGCTTCAAGGCCTGCCTGGCCTGAGCCTGCGGGCGGGGCAGATGACCGAATCCGTCGAATGCCCTGACCCAGGAGCAGTTGCCCTTGATCCCCTGGCTCACCCTGTCTCCTCCCTGCGTCATTCCCGGGAATAGGACCGATGGACCGGCCCCGTTTCGTTCACCCCTGACCATGTCTTTCCGGCTCAATTTCGCCCTCACACTCACCGCTCTCAGCGGCGCGGCCACCCTCTGCGCGGCGCCGGCGGCCAGGATCATGCTGCTCACCGGCCAGTCGTCGAAATCCCACGACTGGAAAAGCAGCTCACCCATCGTACAGCGTTACCTGGAGGAAACCGGCCTCTTTACCATCGAGGTTGTCACCTCGCCCGCCAGCGGCGAGTCCATGGCGGGCTTCCGCCCGGAATTCTCCGGCTATGCGGCGGTCGTCATGGTTTATGAGGGCGCCGAGTGGCCCGCGGCGACAAAGGCGGCGTTCGTGGATTACATGAAAAACGGCGGCGGCCTGGTCTCGATCCATGATACCGACAACGACTTTCCGTGCAGGCCCGAGTGGAACGAGATGATCGGCGTCGGTGGCTGGGGCCTCAAGGCCGACGGCCAGATCGGCGCCCGCGACAAAAACTTCGGTCCCATGATCCGCTGGCGCGACGACCACATTTTTCTCGACCACACCACCCCCGGCAAAGCCACGCACCCGGCCCGCCACGATTTCCTCGTCACCACCCGCACCCCCGACCACCCCATCATGCAGGGCCTGCCGGCAACCTGGCTGAAGTCCAGCGATGAAATCTACAGCCGTCTTCGTGGTCCGGCGAAGAACGTCACCGTGCTCGCCACCGCGCTGGCGGACCAAAACAGGTTTTCCACCGCCACCGGCGAGGACGAGCCCATGCTGATGGCCATCACCTACGGGCAGGGCCGCATTTTTCACACCACCTTCGGCCACGTGAACCCGGCCATGGAGCAACCGCCCTACCTCGCGGTCGCCGACGCCGCCTATGCCGTCACCCTCCAGCGCGGCACCGAGTGGGCCGCGACCGGCAAGGTCACGCAAAAAATCCCCGCCGATTTCCCCACCGCCGAAATGGTTTCCCTGCGCTTGCCGTGAGCGAAAGTTGTCGCTGCATCTCCTTCGCCCGATTCCCCGCCCTTCCGTCTCACCTCCCTTCTTTTTCCAGTCATGCTCTCGGCGCTGGACTGTGGAGAAGGAGAACGGGTATGAGAAAGAGGACGGGTTTATGAATTTCTCCAAACACTGGTCCGGCACCCTCGACGACTACGTCATCGATCTCGCTTGGTCGCCCGACGGCTCGCTCCTCGCCGCCGCCTCGGCCGCGGGCGGTATCACGCTCTACGATGCCGCGACCGGCGCGGTGATGCACGCGCTGGCCGGACATGCCGACGGCGCCAATTGCCTGGCATGGCTGCCAGTTGTAGCCGGGGTCGGTGACCCCGGTGTGGGTTCAGCGAGCTCGGCTACAGGTCTCGCGTCCGGCGGACAGGATGGTTGCGTGCGCTTCTGGGAGGCGACGACCGGGCGACAGACCGCGGAGATTTCCCTCGGCAACGCCTGGGTCGAGCAACTGGCGTGGCGGACCGACGGTGGACTACTCTTTGCCGCCGCCGGCAAGAAACTCGTCGCCCTCAAACCCGACGGCTTTGTCGCGCACACCTTCCCCGACGCCCCCAAGACCATCAGCGCGTTGGTTCCGTCACCAGTCCTCCGTCCTCTGTCCTCGGTGATCGCCGTCGCCTATTTCGGCGGCGTGTGCCTGTGGGACGCCGCGTCCTTCGCCGTCCACAAGGAATTTCCCTACGGCAACGCCATCCTCGCGCTCACCTGGTCGCCCGACGGCCGCTGGCTCGTGGCGGGCTGCCACGACAACTCCGTCCACCTCTGGGTGCCCGCCGAGGATCTCGAGCTGCACATGAGCGGCTACGAGACAAAGCTCAAGGAACTCTCCTTCAGCCACGACTCGAAGTGGCTGGCCACCGGCGGGGGGAAGGACGGCTGCGTGTGGGACTGCGCCGGCGCCGGACCCGAAGGCCGCGAGCCGCTCCAGCTCCCACAGACGGCCCGCACCACCGCCGTGGCCTTTCAGCATCAACACAGCCTGCTTGTCACCGGCGACGCCGCCGGCGTGTTCACGCTCTGGGGCCCGACGCGCAAGAACCCGATGGTTGCCGAGGTGAAGATGCCGGCCGCGGCCACGAAGTTCGCCTGGCGTGCCGACGACTCGCTCCTCGCCGTCGGCACGGAAAAGGGCCAGGTCTTTGTCTTCAAGCTGTAGGGCTGCCGCCACTCGCAGCCGGGCCTGGCTCAGCCGGAGCCGAGCCCTCCATTTTCACGCCGCCACCGGCCCGCCGCCCTTCCCCGCCGGCGGATAAAAGCGCAGGACCAGGCTGGTGATCAGGACCAGCGCGGCCACCCCGGGCAGACCGAAGATCACGCTGTTCATCAGCCACGTCACCGGTGGGCGTCCGCCATTCAGCACCGGGACGACGAGGGCGGCCAGGAACGAAACCGTCATGCCGGCCAGATAGGCGGGAATCGCCAGCCACCAGCGGGAGAACGCGCCATTGAGCAGCCACGGCACCACCACGACAAAGACCAGCAACTGGATCATCATGACGATCGCGCCCATGGGAGCGGGATGCCCGGTCAGGGCCCAATTAAGCCACGGGGCGATCAGCGCGACCAGCCAGCCCGTCTGCCGGCGGCCCCACAGCGCGGCCAGCAGCGGCGCATAAAACATCGGGAGCAGGCGCGCCCCGAGCCGGGAGGTCTCCGGCACGGGCAGGAGGTGCAGGAGAAAGGGAAACATCACCGACAACACCAGCAGGATGCCCAGCTCGCGGGCGAGCGAGGCCGTCAGGAAGCGCGGCAGCAGATGGGCGGAAGGGGGGGGCGTGGACATGGGCGGGGTAACCTAGAAATCGAGCCCGAGGAGCAGCTTCAGCCGCGTGTAATCCTGCGACTTGCCGTCGGGGCTGCCGCGGCGGACCTCGTGCCGGACGGCGGTGCTGATCGTCTTGGTGAATTTCTTGGTCAACTCGACCCGGTTCTCCCAGCCGTTTTCCTCGGTGGCGATGGAATAATAATACACGCCGCGCTGCACCAGGAGCAAGCTCCAGGGCATCTTGAACTCGTTCTCCAAAAAGACGGCTTCCATCGTGCGGGTGTCATGGTCACCCCCGGGCGTGAGCCCCCACACGTCGAAAAGATTCTCGGAAACCCCGGCACGCACCTTGGTCCGCGGCGTCGCCACGAGGTTCAGGCCCGCACCGATCTCCTGTTGCAGCAGCAGGTAGTCGCTGGGTGCGCCGGCGCGGAAGCTCGCCCGGCTCCACTCCAGCACGGGCCGGTAGTGCATGAAGCCTTTGCCGCGGAAATCATGCCGCCACTGGCCGTCGGCCTTCAACATGTCCGTCGTGGTCCTCCCGCTGGTCTCATTGAAATCATAGCGCGCCTTCAACTGCAGTTCGTCCGCCTGCCATTTGCGTTTCAGCTGGAGCTCGACCGAGATGTTGGTGCGGTCCGCCGTGTCGGTCACGACCTCGGTCGAGAAGGCGAAGCGCCCCGTCCACGGCGCAAAGGCGGTCCGCAGCGTCGCTGCCAGCCGCGTCAAAACGGCTGGGCCGGGCAGCTCGGCCTCTCCCTCGGTGGTCGATCCGGCCAATTCCTCCGCCGGCAGGGCCGCGACCCCTTTGGCTGGTTTCTTGGCAAAAATGATCCGGGCTCCCTCCGCCGGCACGCGCAGCAGGCCGAAGCGTTCCGATTGAAATACAAAGTCATCCTCGATCCGCTCGACAAACTGGCCCTGCACGCGGTCGCCGTCCGGGTAGACCAGCACGTCCATCGCCGGCTTCGGCGCGGCCGGGTCCGCCACCGCGTCATCCGCCCGCGCCGGCGCCGTCCCGGCCAGGATCAGGAAGAAAATGGACAGGCAACGGCTATGAAAATTCATCGGCAGGCGCATCATGTTACCTTCGACGTATCCGACTCAGCGATGATGCAAAGTTTTTTCTGCGCCCCGCGATAAATATTCCTCAGGTCGTGACCTGTTGTGCGTATCGTGGTCACGGCAAAGGATCATCGCCCTGTCAGGCCCGGCGGCCCGGACGCTGTTTATTATTATGAAGCCACGGGCTTGCAAGTGACCGCCGTTGCCCTTTGTTGGACCCGTCCATTGCAATGTCTGCAGCCACCCACCCGGCCTCTCCCGCTCCCCCCAGCCTTTTGATCGCCGTCACCGGCGGCATCGGCTCGAACAAGACCCACCTGCTGTCCGAACTGGCCGCCGGCCAGCTGGCCCGCGGCCAGCGGGTCGAGGGCGTGCTCGCCCTGGCGGTCGGGCGCCGGTCCCCTCACGAAGGCGCGAGCGAATACTGGCTGCGGCTGCTCGGTTCCGGCCAGGAACTGAGCTGGGCCGTGCGCGACGAGACCTTGGACCCGCCCTATTTTTTCGAGCCCGAGACCGAGAAGAAACTCCACACGTGGGCCGAGCGCCTGGGCACGCTGCCACCGGCTCAATTGCTCATCCTGGATGAATTCGGCAAGTTCGAGGCCCGGGGCAAGGGCCTGATGCCGCTGTGGCCCGTGCTCGCCGCCAGCGCCCCGCACGTGGTGGTGATCGCCGTGCGCGACGGACTGGTCGGCGAAATCGAGCAGGTGCTCGGGCGGAAGTTCGACCTGTGCATCCCGGCCGCGGCGCCGGATGCGTTGCTGCAGCTGTGCCGGGCCTGCGAGGATTTCGGCGAGTGGACCCGCATCGGGTTGTTCGGCGGCGCGGCCGGCGGGCTGGAGATCACCATGGGCGCGGCGCTGCACGCCGGCCAGATCCCGCTGCGCGGTCTGGTGATGTCCTCCCTGCAGGCGGCGATGATGGTCTTTGCGGGCACGGGCCTCAGCCAGCCGGGCCGGGTGATCTGGGTGCCGTTCATTTCCGGGGGCCTCAAGGCCCTCTCTCCTGCCGGCACCCGGGTACGGCCGATGCTCGCCATCGTGATGCAGGGGCTGCTCTTCGGCGGGACGGTGCAGGCCCTGGGCTGGAATGTGTTCGCCCTCGGGCTCGGCGGCGCCCTCGTCGGGGCGTGGGCCGCGGCGCAGGGATTTTTGCTGCAATACCTGCTCCTCGGCCAGGACATGGCGCGGGCCTATGACACCGCCGTGCTGTGGCTGGCGGACCATTGGCAGATCAGCGCCCCCGGCCTGCCCTGGCTGGTCGGTGCCTGGACTTTATTGCACGCGCTCGTCGCCGCCGGTTCCGCCGTGGCCGCCTGGAAGCTCAATGAGCCGCCCGTCGCCCTGCGTCAGGCGATCGAACGGGAAAACATCCCCTTGCAACGCGCCCCGGCCGGTTCGGGCTGGCAGCGGTTGAAGGATTTCGGCCACTGGCAATTCTGGCTGCCGTTTCTCATGGTTGCGACGATTTTGCTCGGCAGCGGCCAGCCGTGGGAGGCCGTGATGTGGCTGGCCCTTCGCTTCATCGCGGTCGGCTGCCTGCTGGTCGCCCTGCTCTCGCTGCTGCGGCCCGCCCGCTGGGCGGAACAACTGCGGCGACGCGGCTGGTGGGGCCCGGCCCTGGCATTTTCCGGCGCACTCAGCCGCCAGGACCGGTCCAAATGACCGCCCGCGTATGGCGCCTCCTGCTGGCCGGTGCAGCCCTCCTGGCTGGACTGGTGGCCAGCGCGGAGATTCGGGAAATAGCCTCCCCCGCCGGCCCGGGCGCGATGGGTTCGGCCCTGACCCGTGGTCCGGATGGCACGGTCTACCTGTCGTGGCTGGAACCAGCCGGTGACCGCGTTCACACACTGAAATTCGCCCGCTTCGATGCGTCGGCTCAGCACTGGGGCGCTGCCCGGCCCATCGCCGCCGGTCCGGGCTGGTTCGTCAACTGGGCGGATTTCCCCCAGCTCGCGGTACAGGCCGGCCGGATGACCGCCGTGTGGTTCGAGGAAAATCCTGCCACTCCCGGCCAGGCGGGCCACCACGGGAGCGGCTACCACGCGCGGCTCAGCACCTCGGCCGATGGTGGCGCGACCTGGAGCACCTCCCGGCCGGTCTCAATGCAAAGCCCCGCCGTGGAATTCACGGCCTTGCAGCCCCTGCCGGACGGACGGCTGCTGGCCGCCTGGCTCGATGGCCGCGCCGGCGCCAGCGGCATGCAGCTCTGGTCCCGGATCTTGGACGACAGCCACCCCACGCCCGACACCCTCGTCGATCCTCTCGTGTGCGATTGCTGCCAGCTCGGTTTCACCCTGACCCCCGATGGGGCGGCGCTGCTCAGCTACCGGGGTCGCACCCCCGACGAGGTGCGCGACATGCGGGTGGCACGCTTTGGCGGCGGCGGGTGGGAACACACGCGGCCGTTGCCGGCCGACCAGTGGAAAATCGCCGCGTGTCCCGTCAACGGCCCGCGGCTCGCGCAGGCCGGCGGGCGCACGGTGGCCGTCTGGTTCACGGGCGCGGACGGCCAGGCCCGCGTGAACCTGGCGACCTCCCTCGACCACGGCCAAACCTTCCCTCCGCCCGATCGCATCGACCTCGGCCACCCGCTGGGCCGCGTCGATGCTGTCGCCCTGCCCGACGGCACCACGGCGGTCACGTGGTTGGAAATGACCGGCGCGACCGGCGCGGCGGGTGGCATCTGGCTCCGCACGGTGTCTCCCTCGGGTATATTGTCCGCCCCCCGGATGCTGGCCCCGACCACGACCGCGCGCACCTCGGGCTTCCCCCGCCTGGCCTGGCTGGAGGGAAAAACAATTTTGCTCAGCTACACCACCGCCGGGGAAACCACGCGCGTCAGCACCCTGCTTGTGACGCTGGACTGAGCCGCGAGACCGGGTCAGTTCGCGCGTTTCACCCGCACCCAGGCTTCGCCGGGCATGATATAGAGTTTCCAGCCGCCCATGCCCGCCTGCCGCACCTCCACCTCGGGGCCGGGCTGCGCGGACAGCACGTAACGGTCGGAGGCGTTGGCCTGCACCCACGTCTGGCCGTTTTCCAGCCGGAACCGCGTCTGGCCGTTCCAGCCCCGGAACTCGCCGACAATGCGCGAGCGGACCGTCTCGACCGCAGCCTTGGGACCGGTCAGGCCGATGCGAGCCTCGTCGCGTTTCTTGATCTCCTGCGCCAGCCCGACCTGAGCCTGCGCCTCGGCCTCGGCGCGGGCCGTGGCGCGGTCGGCCTCGATGGCCGGACGGGCTCCCTCCCGGGCAAACCGCTCGGCGAGCCCGTCGAGCGCCGCCCGCTGGTCTTCCGTGAGCGCGTTGAGGCCGGCGGCCGCCCGCTCCTCCGGCGTGAGCTGCGACCAGAATTTTTCCGCGGCGACCAGATTGCCGCCCGCCATTATCAGGACCACCAGGACCAGTTGCTTCATGCGGGTCATCATGGGCTCCGGCGGCGGTGGTTCCACTCTTTTCACCGGGGCGGAAAAAAGGCGGGACCGGTGGGTCCCGCCGGGAGGCACGCGCCGCGTCGCGCCGGGCCTACTTCCAGTTCAGGATCAGGCTGGTGAAGTAAAGCGTGTCGAGCCGCTCGACGCCGGGCTGCGGGATGCTGGTGAAATCATTGCTGATGCCGGTCTTCAGTTTCCAGAGCGAGGCCGTGATCGGCATTTCAAAGGTGGTCTCGTGGTGCAGCCGGTAGTTGCCAAAATCCTTGAAGGCCGGCGTGTAGCTCAGGACGTTGTTCAGCTTGCCCGTCTTGAAGGTATAAGCGTGGAGCAGGGTGAAATCGAGGCCGGGCGAGTCGAACTTGGTGCCGTTGGCGTAGGTTTCGTAGATGTAGCTGACACCTGCGCGGAGTTCGAGGTCCTGCGCCTGATCCTTGATGACCTTGCGGCCGAGACCGAATGAGGTGTCGGAGCGCAGGTCGAGCGCCTTGATCGAGTCCTTCTCCAGGGAGGTGCGGACATACCAGACGGATTTGGCGGAGTAGAACGCCGAGTAGTCGGCGCTGGCGAACTGGCGGTTCGCCGTCTCGACGCCGTTGTCCTCGGCCTGCTCGGCCTTCAACGCGAAGATGAGCTTGTCCGACGCGCTTTCCAGCGTGGCCTTCAGGCCCACGACGCCGGCGAATTTCTCGCTGCCGCCGGTGCGCCCGGTGATGGCCACCGAGGCCTCGTAGGCCCACTTGCGCTCGGCCTGGGCGACGCGCTCCTTGAGTTGACGGGTCTCCGGGCTGTCCTGCCCCGTGCGCCAGACCGCGGCCACCTTGCCCGTCGGGGCGTTGAACTGGCCGTCGGCGGCCACGACCGCGATGCCGGTGTCGGTCATGGCGACCCGGCCGAGCACGGTGCTGCCGGCAGCGAGTTGGACGTTCACGGCCGCATCCGTGCTGAAGCTCCGGACCTGGTCCTGGGCGATCTCGATCATGCCCGCGAAGGCGGTCTCGAATTTGAGCTTGCCGGCCTCGGCGGAGACCAGCCGGCCGAGGACGACGGAACCGTCGGTCAGCTCGACGCGATCAGCCGCGGGCGCGGCATGGGCGAGCACCAGTGCGAGGGCGGTGCCGAGAAGGTTTTTTAAAACAGCGTGTTTCATAAAGGGTTGGAGGTTCAAGCAACCGGCCTATCCGATGACAACCCCAATTCCCCCGGCGCCCCGGGCCGGCGGCTTCCGGGTTGCGCTTGCGGCGGAGTGGCAGTTGTTTGCCCACATGCCGACCCGCGCCTGGTTTCCCACTTTAATCTATCATGCACCTCTGCTGGGTTCCGGGCTGGAGAAATTCAACGCCAGCCTCGCTGACGAGTGCCACAACCTGCGCGACTACGATGCCGCCGGCCGGCGGTGGTCCGAGAAAAACTATCCGGGCGGCTACACCTCCTACGCCTCGCTGAATCAGCTGCACAAGTTTTCCTCCACCTTTGCCGGCCTGGAGCGCAAGCTTACGGGGCACGTGCGGAAGTTCGCCGCGCAACTCGACATGGACCTGCGTGGCCGGTCGATCCTGATGACGGATTTCTGGGTGAACATCATGCCCGAGCACTCGGCACACAGCCTGCACCTGCACCCGCTGTCGTTTGTCAGCGGCACGTATTATGTCGTAACTCCGCGCGGCTGCCCGGGGTTGAAGTTCGAGGACCCGCGCCTGAGCAAGTTCATGGCCGCCCCGCCGAAAACCGCCGCCGTCCGCCCCGCCAACCAGCCGCACATCACCTATCCCGCCAAAGCCGGCCATGTCATCCTCTTCGAGAGCTGGCTCCGGCATGAGGTCGCCGCCAACCGCACCGGCGCGGAACGGATCAGCGTCAGCTTCAACTATAACTGGAGCTGAGGCGGCGACCGTCAGGGCCGGGACCCGGACGGACTGCCGGATTCCGGCGCAGGATCCCCGGCCTGCCCGACCGGCCAGCACGATTCAACACGCCCCACCGGCCGCCCACCCCGCCCTGCCCCATTGTCAACCAATAGTATACTAAAGGGTCGGGCCCAATCCGTTTAGTATACTATTAGTTGACAAAGGGTCGTCCCCTTGCCCCGACGGGCCGGACGCGAAATCCATGCAACCTATCCCGCGCGGCGGCGTCTGAAGCCCGATGCCCGTCCTGGTCCGCCTCCGCCACCTTGCTGTCATTCCCCTGCTCTCGCTGCTGGTTTTCTCCGGTTGCAGCAGCGATCCCGGTCCCGGGGGCCGCCGCGCCGGCGCCGCCGGGTCACGCGGGAAGGCCCCGACGCCCATGGCAGGGCACGAGATGTTTTTTGGCGGACAACTCCTCGCCGAGATCCATGTCGGCACGGACGGCGTGCCAGACGTGGCCGCCGGTGATGGGGACGGCACCCGGCGGGAAAGCGGGAGCCGCGGGCGGCGCAGCGGCGGTGGCAGCCTAAACGTCGCGGGCGGGGCGGGCGGCGTGGGCGGCAACATCAGCGGCGGCGTGCCTTTTGGCGGTGGCGGCCGGGCGTCCCACCAAGCCGAAAGCCGGGAAGGCGTCAGCCCTGGTCCGCACCCGATGGCGGGCGGCGGCATGGGCCGGCCGGTGATGATCCACTTGCGCTTCACCAACCAGGGCGCCGCCCCCGTGACCTTGCACATCGACGACTTCGTTTCCCCGTTGGGCAACTTTGCCGTGCGACCGGACAAACTGGTGCTGGCGTCGGGCCAGTCGCTGGAGACCGAACCCATGTCCTCGCAACTGGCGGGGGGGGTTCCGCGCGACGGACACCACCCTCGTGCTGCGCCTCGACGGCCAGGTGGAAAAGAAAACCTTCCGGCTGCAGGCCTTGCCGGTGGCGGCGGAGCCTGAAGCTCCGGACAAATGACATCACGGCCGAGCCAAGCCGGCCGGCGCGCTCAGCGCCCGAACCCGCCCAAATCCTCGATCTCGTCCGACGGGAAGATCAGCACGCCCTGGCCGACGCGGCCATAGGAGCACCGCACCATCGCGCGGGCCACGGCTTCCGCCTGGATCGCCCGGTATTGTCGCAGCCGGCCCAACAGCAGCGGCTCGAGCACCCACAGCAGGGCCTGACCGGTGCGTTCCCCCAGCCTCAGCTCGGAGCGCGGGCCGAGCAGCAGGCTCGGCCGGAAGATCGCGAGCGTCGCGAAGCCGAGCACGGCAAGGGCCGCCTCGGTCTCACCTTTCACCCGGTGGTAGAAAACCCGGGACCCGGCATCGGCGCCGAGCGCCGAGACCACAAAAAGGCGCTTCGCTCCGTGGCGTTGCGCAGCCCAGGCAAAGGCCAGCACCGCGACGTGGTCCACCGCGCGGAAGGCGGCGCGCGACCCGGCCTGCCGGATGGTCGTGCCCAGGCAGCAAAACGCGTCGGCGCAGCGCAGGTCGGCGGTTACCTGGTCCAGCGCGGCAAAGTCCACTGTCACCGACACCAGCTTGGGGTGGGCCAGCTCCAGCGGCCGGCGGCCGAGCGCGATGACGAGGTCATACTCCGGCGAGTCGAGCAACTGTCGGAGCAGAAACCCGCCGACCAATCCGCTGGCACCCGCAATCAAGGCTGTTCGCATCTCCGCCCAATGTGGCGGCGTCAGCGGCGGTGACAAGCCATGGCGTGCATAAAAAAGCGGCTGGCCGCTCGCTTCAGCTGTCGTCCACCGTCATTCTCAGGGGGGCTGATGATCGCGTCTCCGATAAATAGATTTGTCCGCCCGCACGCCCCCGGCTGGAATGCCGCCGTGAGCGAGCCCGAGAACATCCCCCCGCCCGAGGCCAAGGTCCGCGATTTCAGGAATTTCCTCTTTTCGGTGCGTTATGCCATCGAGGGTTTCTGGGCGGCGCTGCGCCACGAGCCGTCCTTCCGCGAGGATCTGATCTTCGTCGCCATCCTCACGCCGTTCGCGGTGATCTTGCCGGTCAACGCCGTGTCGACCGCGGTGATGATCGCCTCCCTCTTCCTCATCGTCATCGCCGAGCTGCTCAACTCGGCCATCGAGTGGACGATCGACGACATCTCCCTGGCCAAGCGCCCGTTCGCCAAGCGCGCGAAGGACATGGGCAGTGCCGCGGTCTTCCTCGCCTACATCAACTGCCTCGTGGTCTGGGGCCTGATCCTGTATTCCAACTGGTCCCGCATCGCCACGCTGGAGTTCCTCAAGTGGCCGCCGCCGTTTTTGCCGTGATCGCCGAGTCAAGGCAGGGAGGCGAACTCTTCGCCGCCGTCGCCCGGCGCGGATCATCCATCGCCAAGGCTACGGACGACATGGCGGCGTCCGCGCCCTACCGCATCCGGCCGAACAGCCACGCGGCGAGACCGATCATCGCGAGGTTGGGCATGAAGGCGGCCCACATGGGATCGAGGTAGCCGCGACCGCCCAGGATGGTCGCGAAGTTGTTCAGAATGTAATAAAGGAAGAAGAGCCCGATGGACTTCGACACCCCGACCGCCGGGGCCACCCGCACGCCCGACACCGCAAACGGAATCGCAATGGCGAGGATGATGAGCGGGCCCAGGGTGTCGGCCAGCAGCCCGTAGTAGCGCACCTGGTAGGCCGTGACCTTCGGGCTGTCCTCCGCGGAAAAATAATCGACGATGCGCCCGAGCTCGTTGAATGAAAGCAGCGTGGGCTTGCGGTCGAACAGCAGCATGAGCGACGGATCCTCGTTATAGTGCGGGACGGTTTTCTCCCGGAAGGCGAGGCTGCGCTGCAGGTCGCCCGTCTCGGGGTCGAACCACATCTCGCGGCCGTCGCGGAAAGACCAGGAGCGGCGGATGGCGTCGTAGCGGCCCTCGCGCGCCATGATCCGGGTCTTCTCGCGCCGGAAGTGGTCCATCTCGGACACGGTGACGCCGAAGGCCGTCTCGGCGAAGCGGCTGTAACGGTTGATGAACCACATGCGGTTCTGGCGCTGGTTGTCGAACGCCACCGCCGACATGATGCCGAGGGAGCCGCCCGGCGCGCCCCGGACGGCCGCGCGGTATTCAAAGCTCTCCAGCAGGCTCCGCGAGGCCTCGACCGACGCCGGCACGACGCGGGCGTTGAGAAGGAGCGACACGCCGCACAGGACCACGCAGGCCAGCCACAGGGAGCGGGTCGTGGCAAAGATGTTCAGGCCGGCGGCGCGCACGGCCGTGAGCTCGTTGTTGCGGTGGAGCTTGCTCAGCACGAACAGCAGCGACAGCAGCATCGAGAGCGGCAGCACGACCGAGAGGTAGCTCGGCATCAGCGTGGCGTAATAGAGCAGAATGTCCCCCGCCCCGGCGCCGATCTGGATGAGGTCGCGGAAATTGTCGTAGAGCGCCGACATCATCAGCACGCCCATCGTGGCGGCGAGGAGCAGCGCCAGCATTTTCAGCCATTCGCGGAGCAGGTAGCGGTCAAGGAGGTTCAAGCCGGGGAGCAGTGAAACCGCGGTTGGGCGCGGCGCAAAGCCGAATCGGCACCCCGCCGGGCCGGGGGCGGAATCGGTCCGCGGCCCACACTTGGGGTTTGCCCGCCGGTCGGATTACCGTTTCATCGCGGCCATGCCCCAAACCAAAGAGGCCTGGTCGTCCCGGCTCGGCGTCATTCTTGCGGTCGCCGGCAGTGCCGTCGGCCTTGGCAACTTCCTCCGCTTCCCTGGACTCGCCGCGCAGTATGGCGGTGCGTCCTTCATGATCGCCTACTTTATCTCGCTCCTGCTGCTCGGCATCCCGATCGGCTGGGCCGAGTGGACGATGGGGCGCAAGGGCGGCCTCGCCGGCTACCACTCCTCCCCGGGCATCTTTCATGCCATCGTGAAGCACCCGCTGGGAAAATACCTCGGCCTGATGGGCTTCATCATCCCGGTGGTCGTGTACATGTATTACGTGTATATCGAGGCGTGGTGCCTCGGTTACGCCCTCAACGCCGCCACCGGCACCTTCAGCGCCCCGGGGGTGAACTACGGCGAATTCTTCGGCCGCTTCACCGGCGCGGGCGGCGACGGGGTGGCCCTGCACTTCGGCCTGCACGACGTCGGCATCTTCGTCGTGATCGTCTACGTCTGCAATTTCTTCTTCATCTACCGCGGCCTCTCCAAGGGCATCGAGCTGGTCTGCAAATGGGGCATGCCGGTCCTCATCGCCATCGCCCTGATCATTCTGGCTCGCGTGATGACGCTCGGCACCCCCGATGCCACCAAGCCCGACCAGAACGTCCTCAACGGCCTGGGCTTCATGTGGAACCCCAAGGAGATCGCCGCCGGCCTCAAGAACCCCCAGCTCTGGCTCGCCGCTGCGGGCCAGATCTTCTTTTCCCTGTCGGTCGGTTTCGGCGCCATCATCACCTACTCCAGCTACCTGAAGAGGAAGGACGACGTGGTCCTCTGCGGCCTGACGGCGGCCTCGGCGAACGAGTTTTGCGAGGTCGGCCTCGGCGGCCTCATCACCGTGCCGGCCGCCTTCATCTTCCTGGGCGCGGCTGGCATCGTCGGGCAGGGCACCTTCGGTCTCGGCTTCAACGTGCTGCCGTTTGTGTTCTCCAAGATGCCGTATGGCGATTTCTTCGCGACCATCTTTTACCTCCTGCTCTTTCTCGCCGCCATCACCAGCTCGCTCTCGATGCTGCAGCCCGGCATCGCGTTCTTCGAGGAGGGGCTCAACGTCGGCCGCAAGGGCGCCATGGCCTGCCTCGGGGTGCTCACCGCCGCCGGCACGCTGATCGTGTGGTGGTTTTCCAAGGACCTGAAGGCGCTCGACACGATCGATTTCTGGATCGGGACCGTCGGCATCTTTGTGCAGGGCATGATCCTCGTGATCGTCTATGCCTGGTATATCGGCATCGAGACGGCGTGGCGCGAGACCCACGAGGGTTCCGCCATGCAGATCCCCTCCTTCTACAAGGTCGTGATGCGCTACATCGCCCCGACCTTTCTCCTCGTGGTGTTCGTGATGTTCATCGCGGCGAATGTCTTCGGGTGGAACTTC
Source organism: Lacunisphaera sp. (assembly GCA_046590295.1). Lineage (GTDB taxonomy): Bacteria > Verrucomicrobiota > Verrucomicrobiia > Opitutales > Opitutaceae > Lacunisphaera. Next base: position 23,391 of record JBKJTZ010000124.1, on the reverse strand, counting down.
TCCTTCGCCGCGGCGGAGTTCAAGCCCACCAGCTACGTGACCGACCTCGTCGGCCCGAATCCCAGCGGCGTCGCGCGCGGGACCTTCGCCTTCATCCTGGCGGTCATGCTTTTCATCACCGGCCTCATTCACCTGGCAGGCAAAAACTGGAGCAAACAAAACGGAGAAAACCAAACATGACCACCGGCGGATGGATCACCATGATACTCTCGGTGGGTTTTGTGACCGGCCTGTTCATCTATTGCGTGTGCCGGGTGCTGTTCGGCCCGGGCCCGGACCAGGAGAAATAATCCCGGCACGGCGGTGAGGCGCCCGACCCGGCGCCGCCCCGTCTTACTGTCCGTGCGGCGGAATGATTGCCGCCGCCTGTCCGGCGCGCAGACTGGCCGGACCCCATGAAAACCCCGCGCCTTTGCGCCGGCCTGCTGGCCGGTGTCTCCTTGATTGTTTCGTTGACCGCCGCCGACTCGCCCTGGCCCGAGATCACACGGGAAAACAAGCCCTGGACCCGCTGGTGGTGGCCCGGCAGCGCCGTCGACCCGGCCAGCCTGACGCAGGAACTCGGGCGCTTCGCCGGGGCCGGGCTCGGCGGCGTCGAGATCACCCCCATCTATGGCGCCAAGGGCTACGAGGACCGCTACATCGATTTCCTGTCGCCGCAGTGGATGCAGATGCTCGAGCACACCGGCCGCGAGGCGCGGCGCCTCGGCCTCGGTGTCGACATGGCCACCGGCACCGGCTGGCCCTTCGGCGGCCCGTGGGTTGCCGCCGCCGACGGCTCGGCGAAGATCGCGCTCGTGGATGGCCAGCTCACCGGCACTCCCACCAAGATGATGGTCAAGCGCGCCGCCCCGGGGGACGAGGGGCTCGTGGTCGACCTCTATTCGCCCGCCGCGTTGGCGCGCTACCTCGCACCGTTCGGTGCGGCGTTCGCGTCTTTCCCGCGCGAACTCATCCGCAGCCAGTTCCACGACTCCTTCGAATACTACAACTCCGAGTGGACGCCCGCCCTGCCCGCCGTGTTCGAGCAGATGCACGGCTACGATCTCCAGACCCACGCCGCCGAGCTGATGGGCCAGCAGGCGGCCGAGACCGACACCCTGGCCCGGCTCAAGAGCGACTACCGCGAAACCCTCGCGCGCCTGCATGGCGACTACCTCGCCACCTGGGTGAAGTGGTCCCACGAGCGCGGCTTCAAGGTCCGCAACCAGTCGCACGGCGCGCCGGCCAATGTGCTCGATCTCTACGGGGCCGTCGACATGGCCGAGACCGAGACCTTTGGCTCCACCCCCTTTCCCATCCCGGGCCTGCGTCGCCTCGACCGCGAGGTGCGCCACGACCAGGACCTGCCCGAGCCGCTGGTCATGCGCCTGGCCTCGTCCGCCGGCCACGTGATGGGCCACCCGCTCACCTCCAGCGAGACCTGCACCTGGCTGCGCGAACACTGGAAGGTCGCCCTCTCCTACACCAAGCCCGAGATCGACCGCCTGTTCGTCAACGGCATCAACCACATCTTCTACCACGGCACCGCGTTCTCCCCGCAGGATGCGCCGTGGCCCGGCTGGCTGTTCTACGCCTCCACCCAGTTCAACCCGCGCAACCCCTGGTGGGAGGAATTCGGCGCGCTCAACGCCTACGTCGCGCGCACGCAGTCGATCCTCCAGCGCGGCGCGCCCGACAACGAGATTTTGATCTACTGGCCCGTCGCCGATCTCTGGGACGCCACCACCGGTCCGCTCATGCAGCAGCTCGGCGTCCACAACGTCAAGTGGCTGACCGAGGGCTCCATCGGCCGGCTCGCCCAGCAGCTCCTCAAGCGCGGCTACGGGTTTGACTATATTTCCGACGCCCAACTCCAGCAGACGCGCGCCGACGCCGGCCAGCTCGTCACGCCCGGCGCCCGCTACCGCGTGCTTTTCGTGCCCGCCGCACGCCGGATGTCCGTCGCCACGCTGGCCCGGCTCGCCCAGCTCTCCCGTGAGGGGGCCCAGGTCATTTTCGAGGCGTTGCCCGAGGACGTCCCCGGACTCGGCCGCCTTGAGGCGCGCCGCGCGGAGTTCCAGAAAATCCGCGCCGGGCTCGGTGCGCTCGTGCAAGCCGATCTCATCGGCGCTTTGCCAGCGCTACAGGTCGCCCGCGAAGCGTTCGCCGACACCGGCGTGAGCTTCATTCGCCGCCGCTACGAGGACGGCTACGCCTACTTCCTGGCCAACCAGACCGGCCAGTCTTTCGAAGGTTGGGTGCGGCTCGGTCGTCCCGCCGCCTCGGTGCTGCAAATGGATCCGCGGCGTGGCGCGACCGGACCCGCCGCGCTCCGCCTGCGCGACGGCGCGGCCGAGGTCTTTGTGCAGCTCGCACCCGGTGAATCCTTTTTTCTCCGGACCAGTCCGCACGCGAGAGCGGCCGGCGAGCCCGTGCGCTACGTGCGTGAAACCGGCGGCGCCGTCACCCTTGACGGCGACTGGCGCGTGACCGCCGTGCGCGGCGGTCCGGAGCTGCCGCCGGCGTTCACGCAGCACGGCTTCGGCTCGTGGACGGCGCAAGGCGGCGAGTGGGAGCGCTTCGGTGGCACGGCCCGCTATGAAACCGAGTTCACCCTGCCCGCCGGGGTGCCGGCCGACGACTGGCGCCTCGACCTCGGCGAGGTGCGCGAGAGCGCCCGCGTGATGGTCAACGGCCTGGTGGCCGACGTCGTGTGGTCGCTGCCGTTGCGGACGCAGATCGGCGCCTGGCTGAAACCCGGCCGGAACACCCTCGTCCTCGAGATCACCAACCTCGCCGCCAACCGCATCCGCGACCTCGACCGGCGCAAGGTGGACTGGAAGATCATGCGCGAGATCAATTTTGTGAACATCAACTACCGTCCCTTCGACGCCGCCAACTGGGACCTCACCCCCGCCGGCCTGCTCGGGCCGGTACGGCTCGTGCCGCTACAGGTGTTCACGCCATAAGGATTGGTGGAGGGCCGGTATTTCCCTTCGACAAGCTCAGGACCCCGAGCCCGTCGAGGGGCCTTCATCTCCCCCGCGCTTGCGAAACGCCCGGGGCCGACTAATTTGCCGGCATGATCCGCCGCCTTCTTCCCGCCTTGGTTTGTTTGCTCGCGGTCCAAGCCGCCGCCGCCGTCGTGGACCTGAATCTGGCCTGCAAGGATCTGCGCCTGAAGGACGGCATGCTGCTCGGCGACGCGACCGTGAAGAGCTTCAACACCTCGACCGGCACCGCCATCCTCCAGATCAACAAGGACCTGGTCAGCGTGCGAGCCTCCCTGTTGCCCGACGAAATCGGCGCGCGGCTGCGGGAACTGGCCCCGGCCATGACCCAGGACGACCTCGAGGCCGAGAAAGCCCGGGAGGCCGCCGACCGGCTGAAGGCCACCGACAAGGCCGAGCGCCGGCAACGGCAGGCGGAGGAGGAAGCCTTGGCCATCCGCGCGGCGAGCCGGAACCGGAACATCAAGGCCGCCGAGCAGACCGCCACCCGCCTGGAGACCCTGCCCGACGAGGTCGCAAGGTTTGCCGAACAGCGCGCCCAGGCCTATTTCAAATATCAGGCCGATCCCCTCTCCAACATCGGGCTGGTCGTCGGTTCGGATATTTATCTGAAGGATCCCGAACCCGTGCCCGGCTGGTCCGGCCGATACCGCGTCGAGGGCACCGCCTACCGGCAGTACCTCAACAACCAGGCCAGCGGCTTCGACCGCAGCCGCAAGGAGTTCGAGATGCTGATCCAGACCCACGAAACCAAGCAGCCCGAGATCGTGGAGATCCGGATCAAATAGCTTATTAGGCATGAATCGGATGTAGGTCGGGCTTTACGCCCGATAAGTCGGGGATTTACCCCGACCTGCATTTTCTGAATCAACTCAGCTCACTTGATTTTTCCCGGGCGGTCCGTAGGTTGGGCCCCCTTTTCATTTTCCGTCCCTCCACTTTCACTCTCACTCCTCCCTTCCCATGTCCACCACCACACCGCAGAAATTCGAATTCCAAGCCGAGATCGCCCAGCTGCTCGATATCGTCACCCACTCCCTTTACACCGAAAAGGAGATCTTTGTCCGTGAGCTCGTCTCCAACGCCTCCGACGCCCTGGAGAAATTCCGCCACACGTCCCTCACCGAGAAGGACATCCTCGATGCCGACGCCAAGCTGGAGATCAACCTCACCTCCGACGACCAGGCCAAGACCCTGACCGTCCAGGACACCGGCGTCGGCATGACCCGGGCCGAGCTGATCGAGAACCTCGGCACCATCGCCCACTCCGGCTCGAAGGCCTTCCTCAAGGCCCTCGGCGAAGGCGGCCAGAAAAATTCCAACCTGATCGGCCAGTTCGGTGTCGGCTTTTATGCCGCCTTCATGGTCGCCAAGTCCGTCAAGGTCTACTCCCGCTCCTGGCGCACCGCCGAGCCCGGTCACCTCTGGACGAGCGACGGCTCCGGCAGCTACGAGCTCGAGGAGGTCGCCGACCTCAGCCGCGGCACCAAGATCGTCATTGAGCTGAAGGATGAGTGCACGGAGTTCGCCACCGACGGCCGCGTCAAGGAGATCCTTGAGCGCTACAGCTCGTTCGTGTCGTTCCCGGTCAACCTGAACGGCAAGCACATCAACACGGTCACCGCCCTCTGGCTCCGCTCGAAGAACGAGATCAAGGAAGAGGAATACACCGAGTTCTACAAGTTCCAGGCCCATGCCTACGAGGACCCGATGCTGCGCCTGCACTTCTCGGCCGACGCGCCGCTGGCGATCAACGCCCTGCTCTTTGTCCCGCCGGAGAACACCGAGCGCTACGGCTTCGCCCGCCTCGAGCCGTCCGTCTCGCTCTACTGCCGCAAGGTGCTGATCGACCCCGCGCCGAAGGACCTGCTCCCCGAGTGGCTGCGTTTCCTCAAGGGCGTCGTCGACAGCGAGGACCTGCCGCTGAACATCTCGCGCGAGTCCATGCAGGACAAGTCGCTCCTCGACAAGCTGGGCAAGGTCATCACCAAGCGCTTCCTCAAGTTCCTCGACGAGGAGGCCACGTCGCGAGCCGACGGCTACGCGAAGTTCTATGCGCAGTTCGGCCTCTTCCTGAAGGAGGGCGCCGCGCTCGACCACGCGCACAAGGACCAGCTGGTGAAGCTGCTCCGTTTCGAGTCCTCCCTCACCGACAAGACGAAGTCGACCAGTCTCACCGACTATGTCTCGCGCATGGGCACCGACCAGAAGGAGATTTATTTCCTCATGGGCGCCAACCGCGCCACGATCGAGAGCGGCCCCTATCTCGAGGGCTTCAAGGCCCGCAACCTCGAGGTGCTGTTCTGCTACGAGCCGGTGGACGAGTATGTCATGAACAACGTCCGCGAGTTCGATGGCAGGAAGCTCATCGCCGCCGACCACAGCGACGTGAAGCTCAGCGACATCCCTCAGCCCGAGGGCGCGCTCAGCGCGGACGACACGAAGACGCTTACGACCTGGCTCAAGGCGACGCTCGGCGAGCGCGTCGCCGAGGTGAAGGCCAGCGACCGCCTCGTGGACTCCCCCGCCCTCGCGATCAACGCCGACAAGTTCATGTCCGCCCACATGCGCCGCATGATGAAGGCCATGAACAAGGATGGCGCCGACACCCCGCAGAAGGTGAACCTCGAGATCAACCCGCGCTCTGCCTTGATGAAGCGCCTGTTCGAGACGCACACCGCGTCGCCGGAGAAGGCCAAGCTCGTCGCCGAGCAGATCCTCGACAACGCCCTCATCTCCGCCGGCCTGCTGGAGGACGCGACGCCCATGGTTGCACGCTTGTATAAGCTCCTCGAAAGCGTCTAGACCCGACCCTGTCCGCCGTAGCCTTGCCAAAGGCGGATGGTCGCCCGCCTCTACAAGCTGCGGGAGAGCGTGTAGTCCGGGTTCCCTGCGAAAGCCCGCCACGGATGCGACCGCGTCCGTGGCTTTTTCGTCCCGGCAGCTTTCAGCCATTTGGCCCATATCTCGGGGATTGCGGCGTGCCCTGACCCAAGCAAGGTGAAGGGATGCTGAAATACTTCCGCACGCTCCTGCCACTCGCCCTCTGCACCGGCAGCCTGATCGCCCAGAACGCCGACGAGTCCGCGACCCGTCTTCTCCGGTTCCCCGCCACCAACGGCACGGAAATAACCTTCTCCTACGCCGGCCAGCTTTACACCGTCCCCGCGGCCGGCGGCACCGCCCGTCGCCTGACCGACGGGCCGGGCTACGCGATCTTCCCGCGCTACTCCGCCGACGGCAAGCAGCTCGCCTTCACCGCGCAATACGACGGCAACACCGAGGTCTACGTGATGCCCGCGTCAGGCGGCACCCCGAAGCGTCTCACGGTTTCCGCCACCCTCAGCCGCGACGATCTCGCCGACCGCATGGGACCGAACAACATCGTCATGACCTGGCGCAACACCGCGGCTGAGGTCGTTTTCCGCTCCCGGTGGCACTCCTTCAACCCGTTCATGGGCGAGCTCTGCAAGGTCGGGATGGATGGCGACGTGCCCGAGCAGCTGCCCGTGCCGCGCGGCGGCTTCGTCTCCTATTCGCCCGACGACACCAAGATCGCGTACAACCGCGTCTTCCGGGAATTTCGCACCTGGAAAAACTACCGCGGCGGCATGGCCGATGACATCTGGATCTTCGACCTCAAGACCGGCGCCCTCGAAAACATCACCAACGATCCTGCGCAGGACATCTTTCCCATGTGGGCGCCGAACGGGAAGATCTACTTCGTCTCCGAGCGCACCGGCCGGGCCAACCTTTTCAGCTACGACCTCACGACGAAGAAGACAAAACAGCTCACGAGCTTCTCCGTCTACGACGTGAAGTTCCCGTCCCTCGGCCGCGGCGCCGTGGTCTTCGAGCAGGCCGGCCGGATCTGGCGCCTCGATCTCACCACCGAAAAGGCCGCCCCCGTGCCCATCATGGTCAAGGAGGATGCCAGCGGCTCCCGTCCCGCGCTCGTCAACGTCAGCACCTTCCTGCAAGGCATCGATCTTTCGCCCGACGCCCAGCGCGTGACCGTCACCGCCCGCGGCGACGTCTTCACCGCCCCGGCCAAATACGGTCCCGTCCGCAACCTCACCCAGACCGCCGGCAGCCACGAGCGCGACGCCTCCTGGTCCCCCGACGGCAAGTGGATCGCCTACCTCAGCGACGCCAGCGGCGAGTTTGAACTTCAGCTGCGCTCGCAGGACGGCAAGGGCCCGGCCACCATCCTCACCCAGGGGGCCGACACCTACTATTTCGCCCCCGTCTGGTCCCCCGACTCCAAGAAGCTCCTTTGGGCCGACCGCAAGCAGCGCCTGCGCTTCGTCGACATCGCGACCAAGGCCGTGGTCCTCGTCGCCGAAAATCCCGAGTCGCCCATCCGGCAATATGTCTGGGCCCCCGACTCGCAGTGGATCGCGTGGATCCAAAGCAGCGTCGCCGCTCCCGGCCAGGCGATGCTCTACAGTGTCGCCGACGGCAAAAACCATCCCGTCACCGACGGCTGGTATGACATCAGCGCTCCTGCCTTCAGCGATGACGGCAAGTGGCTGCTTTTCGCCTCGGCCCGCGACTTCAACCCGATCTATTCCGACACCGAGTGGAACCACGCCTACCAGAACATGGAACGCGTCTACCTGCTCGCCCTCGCCAAGGACACGCCCTCGCCCTTCGCCCCCAAGAGCGACGAGGTCGAGATCGCCAAGGACGAACCCAAGAAGGAAGAAACGGCACCCGCGGAAAAATCCACCAAGCCCGACGAGAAAGTCGCCGTCACGGAAAAGAAAAGCGACGACGCCGGCGACAAGGCGAAAACCGAGAAGCCGAAAGCGAAGATCACCGTGAAGGTCGACCTCGAGGGTTTGGCCGGCCGCCTCATCGGCGTGCCCGTCACCCCGTCGAATTACTCGAGCCTCCGCCTCATCGGCGACAAGCTCTACTATCGCCGCGTCCCCGGCGGTCCCGTCACCGGCGGAGGGGGCGGCGAGGGCTTCGGCGCCGGCCGCAACGCGCGCTCCGTGCTCGCGGTCTACAACCTCAAGGAGCAGAAGGAAACCGAGCTCGGCAACTTCGACGGCTTCGACCTCAGCGCCAACGGCAAGAAGATGCTCGTCCGCAGCGGCCGCGATTACTCGCTCATCGACACGCCCTCCGCCAAGATCGACCTCAAGCCCGAGCAGAAGCTCGACCTCTCGGGCCTCGAGGTCCGCCTCGACCGCCGGGCCGAGTGGACGCAGATCTTCCACGAGAGCTGGCGCCAGATGCGCGACTTTTTCTACGCGCCCAACATGCACGGGGTCGACTGGCCCGCCCAGCGCGACAAATACGCCGCGCTCCTGCCCCACGTGCAGACGCGCAACGACCTCACCTACCTGATCGGTGAGATGGTCGCCGAGCTGCATATCGGCCACGCCTATGTCGGCGGCGGCGACCGCGTGGAGGCCCCGCGCATCAAGACCGGCCTGCTCGGCGCCCAGGTCTCGCGCGACCCGGCCAGCCGCGCCTACCGGATCGACCAGATCCTCCACGGCGAGAACTGGCAGACCAAGACCCGGTCCCCGCTCACCGAACTCGGCGTCAAAGTCAGCGTCGGCGACTTCATCCTCGCCGTCGACGGCCGCCCCGTGCGCGAACTCGACAACCTTTACTCGGCCCTGATCGGCAAGGTCGGCAAGCAGGTCGTCCTCCGCGTCAACGCCCAGCCCGTCGACGAGGGGGCGCGCGACGTCACCATCGTGCCGATCGCCGACGAGGCGCCGCTCTATTATGAGCAGTTCGTGCAAAGGAACATCGCCCATGTCGCGGAAAAGACCGGCGGCAAGGCGGGTTATCTCCACATCCCCGACATGGGCCCGGAGGGGCTCAACGAGTTTGTCCGCCGCTATTATCCGCAGCTGACGAAGCAGGCGCTCGTCATCGACGTCCGCGGCAACGGCGGCGGCAATGTCTCGCCGCAGATCATCGAGCGCCTCCGCCGGGAGCTCGCCATGATCAACCTCCGCCGCAACGGCGTGCCCTCGGCCAACCCGACCCAGCAGCTCCTCGGCCCCAAGGTTACGCTGCTCAACGAATACTCCGCCTCCGACGGCGACATCTTCCCCTACCGCTTCCGCGAGCACGGTCTCGGCAAGCTCGTCGGCAAGCGCTCCTGGGGCGGCGTCGTCGGCATCTCCGGCACCCTGCCGTTCACCGACGGCGGCACGCTCAACAAGCCGGAGTTCGCCCCCTACGCCAAGGACGGCAAAAGCTGGATCATGGAGGGCCACGGCGTCGACCCCGACATCGTCGTCGACAACGACCCCGCCCGCGAATTCAAGGGCGAGGACCAGCAGCTCGACACGGCCATCGCGGTCATCCTCGAGGAGCTGAAGACGAAGGGCCAGACGCTCCCGCCCCCGCCGCCCTGGCCGGACAAGTCCCTGAAAAACTGACCGACCGGGCTCCCCCGGCGCGAGGCGAGGCCACCCGGCCTCGCCTTTTTGTTCCCGCTTCCGGCCCGCGTCTTATACTAACGTCTGGTAATTTTCAGACTTTGCGCGGGTTGAATCGGTAGGGGCGGTTGCCCTCAACCGCCCTGGTTGCGGCAAGGGCCGTGGAGGGCAACGGCCCCTACCCAAGATCCATTTATCTCGAGGCGTTGATATTAATTCTGCTTGATCCCGACGTAGTCGAGGAACGGCTCCTGCGAGCGGGGGCGGCCGAGGAATTTCTCGACGGAGTCGGCGACATCGCGGGTGTTGCCGACGCCGTAGACCTCGTCACGCAGTCGGCGGCCCACTTTTTCATCAAGGAAGCCACCGGGGGCCTGCTTGAATACGCTGGCCATGTCGATGGCCATGACCTTGGCCCAGAGGTAGCCGTAATAGCCGGCATCGTAGCCGGCCAGATGCCCGATATAGGCGGCCCAGGCGGTGTCGGGCGGCGGCGCAATGGTGATCTCACCGGTGACATTGTTGGTCAGCTCCGCCACGTCGGCCAGCCAGGCTTCATCGGCTGACAGGGTGTGGATCTTGAGGTCGAGCGAACCGATGGAGAGCTGGCGGCGGTTGAAATAGCCGTCGGTCGCCTGCCGTGCCGTGGTCAGGGCGGTGATGGTCTCGGCGGGAATCTTCTTGCGGGTATCGCGATAGTCGGCGGCAAAGGTGTCGAGCACGGCCTTGTCCCACACCCAGTTCTCCAGCATCTGGGACGGCGCCTCGACGAAGTCCCGCGGCACCGCAAATCCACCCTGGGCCACAAAGCGCGAGCGGCTGAGCATGCCGTGCATCACATGGCCGAATTCGTGGAAAAGGGTCTCCACATCGTTGTGCTTCAGCAGCGACGGCTTGCCTTCCGACGGGGCGGGAAAATTGCACAGCAGTGCCGCCACCGGCAGATCGTAACGCCCGTCCGCCAGGACCCCGCCGATTTTCTGCGGGAAGCAGGCGAAGTGGTTGAACTTCCCGTCGCGCGGGAACATGTCGAGGTAGAATGCCCCCATCGGGGCGCCGGTGGTGGCGTCCTGCACCACATAGAGCTGCACGCCGGCCGCCCACACGTAGGGCGGCGCGATCTCGGTGAACTTCAGGCCGAATATTTTCTGGTAGATGGCAAACATGCCATCGAGCGTCGCCTGGTAGGGGAAATACACCCGCAGCGCCTCAGTATCGACCGCATAGCGCTCCTTCTTCAGGCGGTTCTGGTAATAGGGCACATCGGCCAGGCCCACGACCGCATCCGCCCGGCCGGTGTCGGCCGCCTTGAGGGCCTGCAACACCTTCATCTCTGCATCAAACTTGGGCTGAAGCCCCGCCACCAGGGTCGCCTCGAACTGCAGCGCGGTGGCGCCGGTCTTGGCCATGCGGGTCTCGGTCTGGTAGTCCGCCCAGTTGGCGTAGCCCAGGCGGTGCGCCAGGTCGGCGCGCAAGGCCACCAGCTTGGCCAGCACCGGAATGTTCTTGGCGCTGGCCAGACTCAGGCGCGCGTGGTTGAGCTTCAGGCGGGTGGCCTCGCTCCGGGCGTTTTCCATGATGGCGTCGCGATGCCAGGTGACGTTGGCCATCACCCGATAGCGGCCGTCGGGCTGCTTCACGCCGGGGCTGTTGAGGAAACTGTCGGGCACGCCGGCCAGCTCCTCGGCGGTGAAGTCGAGCGGGGCGCGGGCTTCGTTGATGTTGATGGCAAACTTGGTCTCCAGCGCGCTGAGATCCTTGCGCAGCCGCTCGACCTCCTTGCGCTCGGCGGCGGGCAGGTCCAGGCCGGCGCGGCGGTAACTGCGCATCTGCTCGTCCACGAGACGCTGCTCCTCGGCGGCGAGGGCGGGCTTCCGGTCGGCCACGGCCTTGAGGATACGGTGGAGATCTTCGCGGTAATCGAGGCTGACGCCCCATTCCTGCAGCCTGACGTTCATGTCATTGGCCAGGTCGCGCATCTCCTTGCCGACGGCGGATTCGGCGATGGTGCCGATGACGGCGAAGGCGGTGCTGCTTTGTCCCGTGATGCCATCGTAGGCCCCGAAGGTGCTGGCAAACGTGAGGCCGGCCGGATCCTGCGCGACCAGCTTCGCCAACGCGGCATCGGCGGTCGCCATGGTCTTTTCCGCCAGGGCCTTCACCTCATCCGGGGTCACCGGATAAACCGGCAGTTCCAGCAGGCTGTGGTGGCGGGCGGCCAGCTTTTGGAAATCGGCCAGCGCGGTCGGCTGGGCCGGAGCCAGGCCAAAGAGGGTGGTCGTCAGGGACAGGCAGGCGACCAGCGGGAGAAATCGGGCGGTGATTTTCATGGGAGTTGTATGCGGCGGAATCTACGTGCCCGCCACCTCGCCTCAACCAATAAAATGCGAACCCTCCGCGGACCCTTCAAGCCGGCATCGGCGGGGTCGTGTTGGTCGAGCTGATTTCGCGCTCAAAGGCCGCCTGCAGGCGGTGGGAGGAAAGCCGCATCCGCAGCATGGTGCGCAGGAAGCCGCGGTTGCCCGGATGATAATGGAACTCCGCCGCCTCGTTGCGGAAATCACTGCGCCGGCGCAGGTCACCCACCCCGCGGATGAAATCGAAGTCCGCCGAGTAATAGTCGCGGTTCAGCCCCAACAGCCAATAGATCGGCCGGGCCTGCCAGTGCAGGCAGCGCCAGAGCAGCACGCGCTCAAACTTTTCATAGGCGATGCCGTGGTGTTCGCAGTATAGCTCGCGGAAGGTTTTCACCGGAACCCGCAGTCGACGGGGGAGCATGCATATCGAAAGGGTGAGGCTGAAGCAAGGCGGGATCTCAACCCGGATGCCCCACCCCGCCCGGTCATATGCCATATCCGCTCTCGCCTCCGGGCGAGGGCGCCGCCTACTTTTTGGTCCCCGTATGACTGCCGTTCCCCGCGCCGACCAACTGTCTTCCCTCGCCGCCCGGCTCACCGGGGCGCTGCATTTCGACCGCACCATGCGGCTGCTGTATGCGACGGACGCGTCCGAGTATCAGGAACTGCCGGTGGCGGTCGCGCTGCCGGAGACGGAGGCCGACGTGCGCGAACTCATCGCGTTCGCGAACGAACACCGCCTGGGCCTCATCCCGCGCACGGCCGGCACCTCGCTCGCCGGCCAGGTGGTGGGCAACGGGATCGTGGTCGACCTCGGCCGCCACCTGAACCGCATCCTCGCCACCGACGCCGGCGCGCGCCGCGTGCGTGTGCAACCGGGCGTCGTGCGCAACGAGCTCAACCTGCACCTCAAGCCGCACGGCCTGTTCTTCACGCCCGAAACCTCCACGGCCAACCGCGCCATGATCGGCGGCATGGTCGGCAACAACTCCTGCGGCGCCAACTCCATCGTCCACGGCACCACCCGCGAGCACCTCGTCTCCGCCCGCGGCTTCCTGAGCGACGGCTCAGCCGCCACCTTCGGGCCGCTCACCGCCGCGGAATTCGCGGCCAAGTGCGCCGGGCCCGACACCCTCGAGACCCAGATCTACCGCACCGTCCGCGACCTGCTCGGCGATCCGCAGAACCGCCAGCTCATCCGCGACCACTACCCGAAGCCCACCGTCACCCGCCGCAACACCGGCTATGCGCTCGACCGGCTGATGGAATGCCGCGTCTTCGATCCGCAGTCGGAAAATCCCTTCAACCTTTGCCAGCTCCTCGCCGGCTCCGAGGGCACGCTGTTCCTCGGGGTCGAGTTTGAACTCAATGTCGAGCCGCTCCCGCCGGCGGGCGCGCTGATGTGCGCGCACTTCGCCACCATCCAGGACTCGCTGCACGCCACGCTCATCGCGATGCGCCACCGGCCGTTCGGCTGCGAGCTGATCGACCGCCACATCCTCGAGTGCACCAAGGCCAACCTCGAGCAGGCGAAGAACCGCTTCTTCGTGCAGGGCGACCCGGGCGCCGTGCTCGTCATTGAGATCCGGCTGGAAGAGCGCGCGGCCATTGAGGCCGTGATGCGCACGATCGAAAGCGAGCTGCGCGCCGCCGGCCTCGGCTACGCCTTCCCCGTGCTGTGGGGCGACGAAGCCAACATGGTCTGGGATCTCCGCCGCGCCGGCCAGGGCCTCATGATGAACGTCCCCGGCGACGCCAAGCCGCGCGAGGTGGTCGAGGACACCGCCGTCGCGGTTGAGGACCTGCCGGCCTACATCGCTGAGTTCGACGCGCTCATGCGCGACAAATACGGCATCAGCAGCGTCTATTACGCCCATGCCGGCGCCGGCGAGTTGCACACCCGCCCGCTCTTCGACCTCAAGACCCGCGAGGGCCTGAAGTTTTTCCGCGGCATCGCCACGGACGTCGCCGCCCTCGTGAAGAAATACCGCGGCTCGCTCTCCGGCGAGCACGGCGACGGCCGCCTGCGCGGCGAGTTCATCCCTTTCATGGTCGGCCCCGAGTGCTTCGCGATGATGCGGCGCATCAAGGAGACCTTCGACCCGCACGGGCTCTTCAACCCCGGCAAGATCATTGACACCCCGCCGATGGACACCGCGCTCCGCCACGGCCCGGATCACCCTTCGCCGGAGCACAAAACGATCTTCAACTTCCGCGAAGCCCGGGGTGTGCTGCGTGCCGCCGAGAAATGCAACGGCGTCGGCGAATGCCGCAAGACCCACCTCATGGGCGGAACGATGTGCCCCAGCTACATGGCCACGCGCAACGAGCAGGACACCACCCGCGCCCGCGCCAACATGCTCCGCCACGTCCTCACCGACGCCCGCGAGGGCATGAATGCCTGGGACAGCGCGCAGGTGAAGGAGGTCATGGACCTCTGCCTCTCCTGCAAGGGCTGCAAGTCCGAGTGCCCGTCCAACGTCGACGTCGCCCGCCTCAAGGCCGAGTGGCAGCAGCATTATTACGACGCCAACGGCGTGCCGCTGCGCTCGCGGCTGGTTGCCGGTTTCACCCGGTCCATGCGCCTGGCCTCGCTCCTGCCCGCGCTCTACAACTGGGCGGCCACCGCACCCGACGTGTCGCGGATGATCAAGCGCTTCGCCGGCTTCGCCCAAAAACGCAGCCTGCCGACGCTGCACCCGACCACGCTGGCCGCGTGGCATAAGCAGCATGCGAACAAGATCGGGATTGGCGGTATTCCTGTAGGGGCGTCGCTTGACGACGCCCTTGGGCGCGGACAAGCCGCGCCCCTCCAAAACCCCTTCCCCCACGGCCGCGTCCACCTCTTCTGCGACGAGTTCACCAACTACAATGACACACCCGTCGGCATCAAGGCCGTCCAGCTCCTCAACCGCCTCGGCTACGCGGTTATCATCCCCCAGCACGTCGAGAGCGGCCGGGCGCACTTCTCCAAGGGCCTCGTGCGCGCCGCACAAAAATTTGCGATCCGCAATGTCGAGCTGCTCAAGGATGTCATCACCGCGCAGTCCCCGCTGATCGGCATCGAACCTTCGGCCCTCCTTGGCTTCCGCGACGAGTATCCCGACCTCGTGCCCGATCACCTGCTCGGCGCGGCGCAGGCGCTGGCCCAGAATGCCCTGCTCATCGACGAGTTCCTCGCCCGCGAAATCGACGCCGGCCGGATCCGGCGCGAATCCTTCCGCGCCGAACCCCGGGCGATCAAGCTCCACGGGCACTGCCACCAAAAGGCGCTGTCGTCACTCACACCGACGGTGAAGATGCTCGAGCTGCCCGCCGGCCACAAGGTGACGGTCATCCCCTCCGGCTGCTGCGGCATGGCCGGCTCATTTGGCTACGAGGAGGAGCACTTTGCCATTTCCCAACAGATCGGTGAACTGGTGTTGTTCCCCGCCGTGCGGAGCGCGCCGGCCGAAACGCTCGTCGCCGCCCCGGGCACCAGCTGCCGCCACCAGATCAAGGACGCCACCGGCCGCACCACCCTGCACCCGGTCGAAATCCTGCACGCCGCGCTGGCCTGAAACCCGCTCTCCGTCCTCTCTGGCCGCGGCACCAGGCGTGGCGTTGCCTGGCGGAGTGCTTGGTTTTTTAACACGAAACCAGGCTACGCGACTATTTTTGTAATCGGGCGGTATCGGGAGGGAAACGCGGCACTGCTACCACGAAACAGGCGTTTGTCATGGGTTCAAAATAACCAAATTTGGGGCTTCGGCGGAGTTGCGGACGGACGGGGCCAGCTGACAGGATGCCTGCACATAGGCCTAAACGAAGATCAACCGAACTTCCGGAAATAGTTGTTTTTCTGGGGCGGCCGCACCTGCTGGGCAAATTTCTTGGCCAGTTCCGGATTGGCCAGACCCTTCTCGGGGTGCAGGCGGGGGACATTCTTCGGCACGTTCTTCTGCGGGTGCAGCGGCTCGATGCTAGCAGGCAGCTTGGCCGCCCCAGGTGCGCGTTGGATGCCCGTGATGCGGACGAGCAAGTCGAGCAGCAGCTCGAACATGAGGGCCGGGTTATTCGTGGCGAAAAGCCGTTTGTAGTCGACCTGCACGTCGAGCAACGCGGTGAGCATCTCCTGGGCCGGCACCTTGAGCGCCTGCTGCAACTGCATGGCGAGGATCACCCGCCCCATCCGGCCGTTGGCCTCGCACAACGGGTGGATGTTCTCAAAGCGGAGGTGGTAGAAGGCAGCCGCGCGTAAGACTGCCTCAGGGCTGCCGACCGCCAGAGTTTGCCTGGCCTCCGCAGTGAGCATGGAAAGTTCGGAGTCGAGCTTCCGGGCATCGGCACCATATTTTATGTTACCAACGCGCACATAGTTGTCTCCCTGTCGCACCCAGCCGCCGGGCAATGGCCCGAGCAGTTGGGCCGACAGCCGCTCAAGATCGGCACTCGTGACAGACCACCATTCGGAGGCACCTAGATTATTAGCGCGGGATGCCGGAATCTCGATCAAATGCATGACAACAGAGGGCTCAAAAACTGTTATTGGCGTTACGATGCCTGTGATTTTATCAAGAGTCGAGTCCTGACATGTTCAGCCCGAGCCCAAGGGCGCAGCGGAGGGCCGGGGCACTCCACGGCGGGCGGCACCTGGTGCCGACGGCGGGGCTACTCCCCGCCGCGTTCCGCGCGGCATTCTTGCCGCGCACGCCGTCCGCCCGGCCCGACCGCACACCACCGGACGGAGCACGCCAGTGCGGAGGAGGATGCAGACGGCGTGACAGGCTGAGTCGGTCGAAGACTGGCGCGACGTGTGCCGCTTGAGTGCATTGCGTTCGTTGCGACTGGGAGCTTGTCAAGAGTCAAGACCTGACGTCTTCGGCTTGGCCTGTTACCTATGTCCCCGGATCACACCTTGAGCGGATCACAATCCACCAAACCAACCGAGGAACTGCCGGCTAGCGATCAACAATAGTATGCCAAAGAACGGCCCACCTGCAAAACACAGCACCGTGATTTTCCTACCAGCGGGCAACTGCTCATAACGAAGTTTTATTTTATCCGGTGTCTCTAACTCCGGGCTTCGACGAAGCCAAACACCTACAACGGCACTCCCAGCAATAAAAGCAATCACTGTGAGCACGAGTAGATCCAATCGAGTTCTCCCCAAGATGGTGGGCATGTGGATTCTGAACACCGCTCCAATAAGTGTTACCCCAAACAATACGCTTAGACACAACCAGAGTGCGCACATGTTCTTGGCATAATCGGCTGCGCTATCGTCGCTTCGCTTCGGATTCAGTCTCCGGGCAAATTGATAAGTTATCGAATAAAGATCCTTGAAGAGATTTGTCATGGTTTCCGATTCTTCATTGCCGGTATTGTGGCGACGGAGCATCTGGGTCAGGTGGCGGGCGGTATGTTTGCAGCTCAGGTAGTGGGGGCAAATGGGTGAGGTCCCAAGTTGTCGTCACAACCGTGTAACCCGCAGCAAAACCTTGAGTCCATGGACCTGGGACCAATCCAACTGCGCTCATAATCAAATCGGGGGTATTACGTCCGCCGAAACCGCTGTGCGCAATATTGGCAGTCGCAAACAGGAATCCGGCCACTCCAATTTTTCCGCCAACGCGTTCAAGTATTTCTCTCGCTACAACGTCCTTAGTGACCTGCGAGGCTCCATATAAAAGGGTGCCATTGACTCCGGTCACAGTATTTCCGAGCAATAAGGCATTCGTCACGGCGCCCCCTCTGTCCGGCGGTAGCATGGGGCCGACATACCGAACTCCATCCGGACCGATATCAGGATCTCGTCCCGCTGTATTGTTTGGGGCTGCTGCTGTAGGTTGGGCGTTAACATTGCCTGGGACGGCTTGCGAGTAGCCAACAGCCGCAGAATGTCCCGCCAGTGTGCCAATGCTAGGTCGACTAGCATTCCAATCACCACTGATTTGGTCGAGCATAGCGCCCGATCCGGAGCCCAAGTTGTAGGACACGATGGTCCCATTGACTGACGCTATGGTCGTCCCGGTATTTCTGTTTAGCGTCACAGTGAACGTGGGCAGTGATGTAGCATTAGCCTGCTGATCGGAGTAAGCTTGCCCTTGGGCCCGAAACGCATCGACAGACTGAATCGACATCGGATTATAATTACCGCCTGTCACGCTCATTATCCAGTTCAAGCTGCCATCGCTGCCGTCGGCGTAAGGATTGATCGCATCCTGCAGCCTCACATGATCGTCGTAGTCCGCCTGCGATCCGTTCCACCAGTCAGGCACCTCCAAGCCAAGGTGGTCCCACTTGTTGATCGCGTTGTTCCCGCAGAAGGCATAGAGATTAAGGCCGCCCCTTTCCTCGATCGGATTCTTATTTAGGAACCTCCCCAGGGTGGGGCTGTAGTATCTTAGGCCGGATATTGCACTGCGATCACCCGGGAACTGCGATTTTGAACTGTCTAGACCTGAGGTGTTTATCTTTCCCTTTCACTTACGCCCATGTGCTCATTCTCAACTTTTCACAACACGGGAAAAAAGTAACCAAATTAGCGGGCGAGATTCGATTTTTCTCAGAAAATATTCATGCCGTTGAGCAATCTCGTTTGTTGAGAGCGTGCCGGTTTGAAAAAGCGATTCTTCAGAAAGCCGTCCTATCGTAAATTCGCGACGCCAAAACCACCCGCCAAATATTTTGTCCCCTCGACGCCAGAACGCATTGCTTTGTCTTTGTGCCACTAAATCCAATAATTGCTCAAACTGGTGCTGATGTATGATGATCGACGAACCAGGCTGAATCAATATGCCGGCCGCGCGAACGTCAGATGGAGTTAACTTAACTATCCTCTGGTATCTCTCGACTCGCAACCCTTCATCATACAGGAGGAATACTGAAAGCATTGCATAGATGGCAATACCCAGCAAAAGCCGTTTCGCTGTCTTTGGTAAGATCCGGTTTGTTGTCATTCTGCCGATAAAGTTGCAGGAATTTATCAAGTAATACGATAGTGGCCCGAGCGTAATCTTGAAAAACCTCAATTTAATATGCCTGCATATTCATATGCTTGGCTTTCTCCTATTCGAATACTTCTTCCGGTGTTTTTGTCCGCATATCCCCTTTCGAACGAAGTGAGCCTGGGGCACCACCTAAAAATTCTCGGCCCCAGAATTCACTTTGACTTGGCCGATGACCCAGCGCCTTTTGAAGGTCACTAAATTGTTGGCTGAAATTTGGCCCGGCTGATTTTGAACCAGTGACAGTAAATTTAGGTAGGCGAGCAAAAGGGGTCATGCTTTACCTTTTACCTTCAGGCGAGCAAAAGGGGTCATGCTTTACCTTTTACCTTCCGGCGAGCTAGGCCGATATGTTTACTCAGATAAAAACCTGAGCCCATGCCGAGACACCGGGCCAGCCAGTCGTTCGGTGCGTCAGTGGAGTTCTTCATGTGCTGGGCGAGGCCGATCTTCCAAGGCGCTGATTTGCGCTGATCGAGCTTGTCCTTAGCCGGCACCGCCCGGCTCAGGCGATCCAAAACCTCCTGCCACTTGGCCTCACGCACCTCGCGCACCCCCTTGCTCTCCCACGCTCGGGCATCCACGGCCACCGCATGGTCCTGCAGCAGGGCCTGCTTGAACCCGGTTCCGCCCAGCGCCCAGCCCTTGCTCATCGATACATACGCCTTGGATTTGCCCACCGGGCCTTCCGTCGCCTGCCAGCCCAGATATTCGGCATAGCTCTTCCAACCCGCCGGGGTGTCCGCCAGCGCTCCGGCTGCGGCCAGCGCTGTGGTCGCCTGCAGGCACGCTGGCCGCAACTGCGGCTGGTTCAGATACCAATAACTCGAGTAACGATACTCTTTCAACCGCTCCACCGGCACGATTCCGGCCCGCACCGGATTCAGGTGGGCGTAGTGACAAACTTGGCCCAAGGCCTCCCCTTCCTCCACGAGGAGGCTCGTGTAGCGGCCCTGGAAAAGGTGGCCCCGCTCGCCCCGCAGCTTGTTGAACCGGTTGGCAAAGGTGGATTGCAGCCACTGCATGCCCGCCACGAGATTTCCCTGCGGAGTCTCCAGCGCCAGATGATAATGGTTTCCCATCAGCACAAAGGCGTGGAGCAGCCAGCCCGAACGTTCGCATGCCGCGAAAACACATTCCTCAAACGCCTGTTTTGCTCCCGGGGACTTGAAGACAAAGGCCCGATAGTTCCCTCGGTTGATCACGTGGTAGATTGCCCCGGGATACTCCAATCGCAGCTTCCGCGCCATGCACCCACTCAACCACCCGTTGAGCAGATTGCAAGGTAAAAGGTAAAGCATGACCCCTTTTAGTGGATATTAGTCGACGGCATCAAAAGGAAGCTGGGACCGAAGTGGGCGTATCGGATTAGGGAGACGATCACCACGGCGACAGAGGAGGATTGGCAGCTCGTGCTGCGCTGCCTTGCTCGGCCAATACCGTCATTCGCGGCCTGACCCGCCGAGACCACAGACCACATGCGCCGACCCCTTTTTCCGGCCTTTTGTTGATAAACATTTACCTGTCCGATGGCATTGGCGTGATTCACGTGCGTGGTTGCCGCGAGTTACAACCCAGTGTAAGAATCCTCAATATTGTAAGACTTCACCTTGCGATCATCGGTCAACCACGCGTCGATCATAATCGAGTGCCGTTTGCCGTCATCTTCCCTGCTCACCGGAATCCGCAGAACATAGCGGTTTTCCCATTTATTGTATGATGGCGACCAATTGTGTGAGCGGCAAAACGCCAGGTAGTCGGCTTCGCTCATCCCCACAGATACTTCCTTGGCAAACAACTCCCTGAGCTGACGACTCTCTTTAGTCGGGCTGGGATACAATAAACCCATGCAGCCTGTTAGGCAGAGCATGACTAATACTGACAACAATGACCGGATTGATGTGCTCATGGTCGAGGTTCTCCATCTGAATCAGGTGTTGGCAAAGGCGTGCCGCCGCCCGGAACCCAATGAGGAGGATTAGGGGCAGGCAAACCAAACAAGCTGGGAATAGCATTGGAATAGGAGTTACTGTTTCGTGTCAGAAAACGATATGTCGTCCTTGGATTGTTCACAGAATCACGGAAATTGTTCATCGTTTGAATAACGTTGTTCATGGAATTTGTGGTCACGCCATAGGGCTGCAATGTCACCGTTTGTGAGGGTTTGTCTCTGAAGTTACTGTTCCAAACATCACTTCTGGCAAATATCGGCCCAAATCCATTAGGCGCCACCCAACCGGCCTCTACATCCGACCGCGGTCCAGCTCGCGTCGCATACATGTTTCCAGACTCCATATCCATTGCGATATCATAAGAATGATAGGCAGCGCCTGCTGTTCCAGGAATGGTGGAATAGCCCATGACCATCAGCACGCCACTCCCATCGGAAATGTCAGCGGCCCAGTTGCCATCATCATTTCGACTGGTCGAGAATATCACATCGCCGTCCTTGTGGTTCATGACTTCTATCTTCGTAGTCTGGTGGGTGCTAACCGAAGTGGTGACTTGAGAGTAGACCCAGCCGGTGATCTGCTGGCCGTTTTCGACAGCCTTTCCCGCGTAGTAATCAACCGCGCCTTGAAATCCACCCGATTGAATTCGTCCCGCAGCTTGCTGAATGGTCGTTTCACTTACTGAGCCGTTGCTCTCGTTACGGAGCACGCGGGCAATATCGCTCTTTGAAGCATGCTTCACACCATTACTACCCCAAGATACGAGCTGGCCGTTCGAGTTGAACACAGCTCCCCCCATGCTGGCGCTGAGCGAATCCATTTCAGTCATATTCACCGCCAGACCGGAAGTGACCAAGCCCATGACGCTCATGTTCCCGCCGGCGCTACTGGCCCCGGTATTCCCTTGCTCCTCGAAAAGCGAAATGCCGCCCGCTCGCATTGAATACGCGAATTGCCCGAGCACGTCGTAGCTGTTGACGCCGTTGTTTCCGACGAAGCCATACAGGTTCAGCCCGCCCCGCTCACCAATCGGGTCCTTGTTTATGAACCTGCCCAGGGTGGGGCTGTAATATCTTAGGCCAGATATTGCACTGCGAACGCCCGGGAACTGCGGTTGTCAGAAGTCCAAACCTGACGTGTTCGGCTCGGCCCCGCCCCCAGCTTCACCTAAACACTGACATTGACCTGACCCCGAATTTTCGAGCCGCTATTAGTGTTAGTCTGGGCCAAAGAAAGGACCCAGACCATGAAAGGCAAAAGACACACGACCGAGGATAAGATCCGCATCTTGCGGGCGGCCGATGGCGGCAAGAACATCGTGGAGGTCTGCAAAGAGAAGAACATCTCGGAGCAGACCTTTCACCGTTGGAAGCGTCAGTTTGGCATGATGGAAGTCAACGAGGCCAGACGGCTGAAGGAGCTGGAGAAGGAGAACACCGAACTGAAGAAGATGCTGGCCGACTCGTTGCTGGAGAACCGCGTGCTGCGGTTTGTGAACGAAAAAAAATTGTGAGCCCGGGGCACAAGAAACAGATGGTGCAGATCGTCCTCACGGGCGGCCTGTGTTCCGGGCGCCAGGCCTGCCGGATCCTGCGCCTGGCCCGGGCCACTTTGTGGTATCGGGCTGGGCAGCGCAGCGACCGCCAGCAGCAGATGGTGGCACGACTCCAGGCCCTGTCCGAGGCGCACCCGCGCTACGGCTACCGCCGGATCGCCGCCTTGCTGCGGCAGGAAGGCTGGTCCGCCGGCAAGCGTCAGGTGCAGCGGCTCCGGCGGTTGGAGGGTCTGCGTGTGCCGCCGACCAAGCGGAAGATCGCTCGCCGGGGCCACTCGACGGGCTTGCCGACCAAGGCCACGCACCGGGGCCATGTTTGGACCTGGGACTTCATCGCTGACGCGACCGTGCGCGGCGGAGCCCTGCGGATGCTGAGCGTGCTTGATGAACATACGCGGGAATGCCATGTGCTCCGGGCGGACCGGGCGCTGAAGTCAACCGACGTAATCAAGCTGGTGCAGACGGCCATCGCGCAGCACGGGGCCCCGGAGTATATCCGCTCCGACAACGGCTCGGAGTTTATCGCGCATGAACTCCAGGCATGGCTAGCCCGGGAGAAGATCAAGACGATCTACATCGAGCCAGCCAGTCCCTGGCAGAACGGGTTCGTGGAGTCGTTCCACGGACGCTTCCGCGATGAGTGCCTGAACCGGGAGCAACTCTGGACCTTGACCGAGGCCCGCGTCGTCATCGAGGACTTCCGCATCGACTACAATACGCGGCGGCCGCACAGTCGGCTCGGTTATCGCAGTCCCGTGAATTACGCCGCCCAACTTACTGCTGTCCCGACTCCGGTCGGCCTCCGGCCTCCCTCCGTCGGGACAGCGCGAACCACAACCCTGCTACAACCCATAACAAGCTCCCAGACTAACACTCCGGGTGGCTCGAAAACTTGAGGCCGGTCACCAGCATGGACCGTCAGCCGGTGGGCCCACTCGTTGATCAAGCGTTTCAGAATCAAGTTTCCGCTGAATTGGGAGGATAAGGTGGACGACTCCTACCTCAGGTGGGCACAGTCGGTCGACAAGTCGCGTGATCCGCGGTCGTGCTGGGGCAGAATGCAACCTGTGCCCGATACCACGGAGCTATCTCTCGGCCTGGTCGTGGAGGATTCGCCGGGGTTACGGCCATG
>JBKJTZ010000090.1:0-29494 GCA_046590295.1 Lacunisphaera sp. | reverse complement strand
ACGAGGGCGAGCTACCCTGCGTGCTGGACGCCGAAGCGTCCGCACAAGGTCTCCTTGCGGAGACAAACTTTACTTCTTCTTCGCCGCCGCGCGCTTTTCCTCGATTGCGGCTTGGGCGGCGGCGAGGCGGGCGACGGGGACGCGGTAGGGCGAGCAGCTCACGTAGCTGAGGCCGATCTTGTGGCAGAACTTCACCGAATCCGGGTCACCACCGTGTTCGCCACAGATGCCGAGCTTGATGCCGGGGCGGGTCTTGTTGCCCTTGGCGATCGCGATTTCCATGAGCTGGCCGACACCGGTCGTGTCGATCGTGGCGAAGGGATTCTTCTTCACGATTTCCAGTTCCGCGTAGCCGGGCAGGAAGCTGCCGGAGTCGTCGCGCGACATGCCGAGCCCAGTCTGCGTGAGGTCGTTCGTGCCGAAGCTGAAGAACTCCGCGGTCTGCGCGATTTCGTCGGCGGTGAGGGCGCCGCGCGGGACTTCGATCATGGTGCCGACCATGTAGTCGAACTTCACCTTTTTCTCGGCCATCACGGCCTTCGCGACGCGGTGGACGATCTCCACTTGCAGGTCGAGTTCCTTTTTGAAACCGACGAGCGGGATCATGATCTCGGGCTTCACCTTGATCTTCTTTTTCGCGACATCAGCGGCGGCCTCAAACACGGCGCGCGCCTGCATCTCGGTGATCTCCGGGTAGGCGATGCCGAGGCGGCAGCCGCGGTGGCCGAGCATGGGGTTGAACTCGTGGAGATCCTTCACCCGCTGGGCGATTTTCTCGGACGGGATGCCGATTTTTTGCGCGAGCGCCTGCTGCGCCGCGTGGTCGTGCGGGAGGAACTCGTGGAGCGGCGGGTCGAGGAAACGGATGGTCGCCGGGTAGCCCTTGAGCGCCTTGAAGATGCCGGTGAAATCGGCGCGCTGGTAGGGCAGGAGCTTCTTCAGCGCGGCGATGCGGTCGTCCGTTTTGTCGGCGAGGATCATCTCGCGCATGGCGTCGATGCGGTCGCCCTCGAAGAACATGTGCTCGGTGCGGGTGAGGCCGATGCCGACGGCGCCGAACGCGACGGCGATGCGCGTCTGGTCGGGCGTATCGGCGTTGGTGCGGACCGAGAGCTTGGTGGCGGCGGCGCACCACTTCATGAGCTGCGTGAAGCTCTTGAATTTCTCCGTGGCTTTCGCGGTCGCGTCGTGATCGACGAGGCCGGCGATGATCTCGGAGGGGGCGGTCTTGAGCTGGCCGGCGTACACCGTGCCGGAGGTGCCGTCGATCGAGAGGAAGTCGCCCTGCTGGTAGGTGTGGCCGGCGATGGTGGCGGTCTTCTTCTCGTAGTCGATGGTGACGCCGGCGGCGCCACAGACGCAGACCTTGCCCATCTGGCGGGCGACGAGGGCGGCGTGCGAGGAGACGCCGCCGCGCGCCGTGAGGATGCCCTCGGCGGCGATCATGCCGCGGAGATCCTCGGGCGAAGTCTCGACGCGGACGAGCAGGACTTTCTCGCCGGCGGCCGCGGCGATGACGGCGCGGTCGGCGTTGAAGTAGATCTTGCCGGTGGCGGCGCCGGGGCCGGCGGGCAGGCCGGTGGCGATGACGGTGGCGGCCTTGACTTCGGTGAGGTCGAAGATCGGCGCGAGGATCTGCTCGAGCTGGTCGGCCGGGTTGCGGAGGACGGCGGTTTTCCAGTCGATCAGCTTCTCCTTCACCATATCGATGGAGAATTTCAGCGCGGCGGCGGCAGTGCGCTTGCCGTTGCGCGTCTGGAGCATGAACAGCTGGCCTTCCTGGATCGTGAACTCGATGTCCTGGACGTCCTTGAAGTGCTGCTCGAGTGTCGCGCGGACCTTGAGCAGCTCGGCGTAGGACTTGGGCATGACGTCCTTGAGCTTGAGGACGGGCTCGGGCGTGCGGACGCCGGCGACGACGTCCTCGCCCTGGGCGTTGACGAGGAACTCGCCGTAGAACTCATTGACGCCGTTGGCCGGGTTGCGGGTGAAGGCGACGCCGGAGCCGGAGGTGTTGCCGGTGTTGCCGAACACCATGGCCTGCACGTTGACGGCGGTGCCCCACTCGGAGGGGATGTTGTATTTGGCGCGGTAGACCTTGGCGCGGTCGTTCATCCAGGAGCCGAAGACGGCCCCGGCGGCGCCGCGGAGCTGGTCCCACGGATTGTTGGGGAACACGTGGCCGGTGCGGGTCTTGACGAGGGCCTTGAAGCGCTTGACGAGTTCCTGCTGGTCGGCGGCGGTCAGGTCGGAGTCGATGATGTCGCGGTGGTAGGTCTCGTGCTTGAAGGTGTGGATGGCATGCTCGAAGGGATCGTGGTCCTCGCCTTCCTTCTTCTGCACGCCGAGCACGACGTCGCCATACATCTGGATGAAGCGGCGGTAGCAGTCCCAGGCAAAGCGCTCGTTCCTGGTCGCGTTGACGAGGGCGATGACGCTCTGGTCGTTGAGGCCGAGGTTGAGGATGGTGTCCATCATGCCCGGCATGGAGTCGCGGGCGCCGGAGCGGACGGCGACGAGGAGCGGCATGCCGGTGGTGGCGCCGAACTTCGTGCCCATGATCTTCTCCATGTTGGCGACGCCGGCCTCCATCTGGGCCTGGAGCGAGGCCGGGTAGGTGCGCTTGTTGGCGTAGTAATAGGTGCAGACCTCGGTCGTGATCGTGAAGCCCGGGGGGACAGGCAGCTTGATGCGCGTCATCTCCGCGAGGTTGGCGCCCTTGCCGCCGAGCAGGGCCTTCATGGCGCCGTTGCCGTCGGCCTGGCCGGCGCCCCACGTATAGACGTATTTGGCGGCCTTGGCGGCGCGTTTCTTGGGGGCGGGCTGCTGGCCCGGTTTTGATTTCTTGGCAGTCGATTTCTTGGCCATGGGAGTTGGGATGGGTCGAGCGATAGGAGCTTTCAGCGCACAGCATGCCCCATTCTGTGTCAACGGCGGAGGCCGTTGCTTTGGCGATATTGCCGGTTTCGGCGCCCGGGGGCTG
The DNA here is from genome assembly GCA_046590295.1 of Lacunisphaera sp. Lineage (GTDB taxonomy): Bacteria > Verrucomicrobiota > Verrucomicrobiia > Opitutales > Opitutaceae > Lacunisphaera. The sequence goes on along the minus strand of JBKJTZ010000090.1, from coordinate 26,511 downwards.
CGCATTTTTTGCCAAAAACCTCCCTGCGGGCGCAGGTGGCGGCAACACGGGGATTGCCGGCACGCCGGAAAGTTGTTTCTAGGTCAGGACTTGAGCGAACCATCCCCAGTCGAGGTTTATGACGCGGACGATCCGGCCGGGGCCCCGCCCCCGGGGCGCAAGCCCATGGGGTTCTTCGACCACCTGGAGGAGCTCCGCTGGACGCTGATCAAGTGCGCGGTGGTCTTCGGCTTGTTTGTCACCCTCATCGCCTACCAGCTCGAAACGGCGTCGCACCTGCTCGTGCAGCCGCTGGAACTGGTGCAGGCGGAGTATCCGGCGCTCAAGACGGACCTGATCACCAACAGCCCGATGGGCGTGTTCACGGTCATCATCAACATCTGCCTCATGGGCGGGTTGGTGCTGTCGCTGCCGTTCTTCCTTTTTTTCCTCGGGCAGTTCATCGCGCCGGCCCTGACCAAGCGGGAGCTCAAGGTCCTGCTGCCGACCGCGGCCGCCGCCTTCCTGCTGTTTTTGGGGGGCGCCGCCTTCGGTTATTTCCTGCTCGTGCCGAACACGCTCCGCGTCTCGTTCGAGCTCAACCAGCTGCTGCACTACACGGTGATGTGGACGGCCGACCGCTACTACAGCCTGCTGATGTGGATCGTCCTCGGCATGGGCGCGGCTTTCGAGTTTCCGCTGCTGGTCGTGCTGGCGGTCTACATGGGCCTGGTCGAGGTGGCGACGCTGCGCCAATACCGCCGGCATGCCATCGTGGTCATCTTCATCATCGCGGCGGTGGTCACGCCCACGCCGGATCCGATCAACCAATGTCTCTTCGCCCTGCCGCTGATCGTGCTCTATGAGATCGCCATCTTTGTCGCCGCGCAGATCGTGCGCCGGCACGGGGATGAGGTGCGCGGGGCGTAGGCCGGGGGCGGATGGTAGGCCAGCGAGCTTGCTCGCGCCCGTGCGCCGCTACAGCAAGGCCGCCCCCGGAAATTTCAGATCCCCGCGCCGTGGGCGAACTCGAAGACCGGCGGGCGCCACTCTGATTCGCGGGTGCCGGTGATGGAGAACTGTTTCATCGAGCGGAGCGGCGGCGAATAGATGTGCAGCGTCACCAGGTCGTGCTCCGGGGTCTGCAGGTTGGAGACCTGGTGGGTGTCGTCGTCCTCCGAGGCACAGACCTCGCCCTCGTGTTTCTCGTTGGTCGCGAGCGCGACGACCTGGCCGCAGGGCGAATGGGCGAAAACGGTCTCGCTGCACACGCCGCTCAGCACCTTGAGGCCGCAGGTGGAGCGGGCGTGGTTGTGGATGGGGCTGCGCTGGCCGCTGCGCCAGCAGATGACGAGGACCTCGAACCACGGGCCGATGGCCACGAGGTTGCGCTGGTAGTGGGTGGCATCGAAGCGCGCGAAGGGGCGCACGTCGTCCAGGGTGACATCCGACGCGGCCAGCAGCGCCCTGAGCCGGTCGAGGGAGGCGCGTTGCTGGAGGGCGCCCAGGTAACTGACGAGCGGCTGGAGCTTGGACGGGACTGGGAGCGGGCTCATGGCGGCGGGGATATTTTCACCACAGATTGCCGCGCTCCCGGACGGGAGGCAAAATCAAACTGGTCGCGGGGCATAGCCCATTGGTATCAAACGAAAGGCCCCGTCCCGGCCGCCGGGAACCGGCGGCGGAGATTCACTTCCGCGAGTCGCGCTGGAAGCGGAACACGACCTTCATCATCTGCAGGGCCAGCCAGAACACGCCCGACATGCAGCCCGCCGTGAGGCCGCCCCAGAGCCGGATCATCGCGGGATCGTTCGACGGCACATGGGAGTTCACGAGCTGGTAGAAGATGGTAAAAGCGATCGCGACGAGCACCAGGTCGACGGCGAGACCGACAAACGAAAAGGTTTTTTTCTCAGGCGAGGCCATGTCGGAAACAGAAGGAGCCGGGGCCGCTTTGTCGAACTGAAACTTGCGCGGGCCGGCGGGCCGAATTTCGATCTTTAATCCTGCCGGTGTCCGGCTATGCCTCAGGTGCCCGGTCCGGGTTTCCTCCTCACGCTCAATGCAATACGGTCGGCTCCGCTTCGTCCTGATCATCGCCCTGCTGGTGTCGAACCTCCTCGTCGGGGTGCTCAGCCTGTATTTCCTGCGCTCGATGGACCGGCGCTACGGGGAGCTGTTTGTACGCAGCGTGGCGCCCATCAACAGCCTGCGCACCCTCACCCGGGAAATCAGCCTCGTGCAGCGCCTGGCCCGGCGCGCGGTGGACCCGGCCAATGAGACCGCCTGGGCGGACCTGTTGCCGCTTCTGGCCGACGCGAGCGAGGGCGCCCGCGGCCACGCGCAGGAAACCATCCATCTGGACATGCTCCGGGAGAGCCGGCACCACGCCTCCATCGACCGGATCAGTCGGGATTACCACGCGAAGGCCGGCCAGTTTCTGGAGTTGGCGGCGGCCCAGCAGTTTGCCGCGGCCAACAAGTTCAACGTCGAAGAGCTGCGGCCCTGCTACGAGAACTACCAACTCGCGCTGGATGCCGCCGCCGACTACGTGCAGCGGTCGGGCAGCAACCTGCGCGACCGCTACCAGGAGGATTCGCGGCTCTTTGGCGGGTTCCTGCTGGCCTTCGCCGGCTGGCCGCTGCTGGCGGCGGCCGGGTTGATCATCGTCATGGGCCTGCTGGTCCTCGGGCTGTTCGCCGCCGTATTCTTCCCGAAGCTGTTCGCCGCCAAGGAATCGACGGCCTGAGACGCGCCGGTCGGCGTGCGCCGCGCTCAGATCCCCTTGGGGATCGCTGCGGTCAGGTTCACCGGGTCGCCGTCGGTCACGAGGATGTTGTCCTCGAACCGCACGCCGCCCAGCCCGAGCATGCTTTCCGCCAACGGCCAGTTCACGGCATCCCGGTATTTCTCACGCCGCGCGCGGTCGTTGAGGATCGCCGGGATGAGGTACAGGCCGGGCTCGACGGTGACGATGTAGCCGGGGCGTAAAATGAGGTCCATGCGCAGGCTGCGCAGGGAAGGGCGGGGATCCTTGCTGCGGCCGGGCTCCAGGCCGCTGGCGTCGCGCACGCCGAGCCCGAGCATGTGGCCGATGCCGTGCGGGAAAAAAAGGGTGTGCGCCTCCTGCTCCACGAGTGACACCGGGTCGCCCTTCATCACCCCCATCGCCACGAGGGCGCCGAGCATGTCCACCGCCGCGCCGAAATGGATGTCCTTCCACTCCGCCCCGGGCCGGCAGCGCGCGATGGCGCGCACCTCGGCCTTGAGCACGGCGGCCGCGAGGTCGCGCTGGAACGAGGTGGGTTTGCCCGCCACGTAGGTGCGGGTGACGTCGATCACGTAGCGGTCGAGCTGCGCGCCCGAGTCGATGAGGATGAAGTCGCCGTCCCGGGCGACCCGGACGGGCGAGGGCGAGCCGTGGAAGACCGCGCTCTGCGCGCCGATGCCGACGATGGAGTCATAGCCGGTCACCTGCGCGCCGTGGCGGAAATACTCCGCCTCGAGCTCGATCTGGAGCGTGCGTTCGCTCACGCCGGGCCGGAGCAGCGGCTGGATGGCCGCGTAACCCGCGGCGGTGGCGGCGGCGCAGCGTTGCATGAGCTCGATCTCCGCCGGCTCCTTCGGGCGGCGGGCGTGCCGGTAGGCCTCGCGCACGGCGGCGGTGCGCGCCTCGTCGGCCGCGACCCCGGCGACGGCCGCGCCCAGGTTCACGATGCGGCGGCCTTGGCGTGCCGTGAGCCAGGCGGGGAATTGGCCGACCCGTTCGCCCGGCAGCTGCTCCTTGCCCTCCCACACCCGGTCCATCTCGGTGACTTCGGGCACGAAGGAAACCCAGCCTGATTTCGGATCGTAGCCGATGATGCCGCCGGCGGCGTCGGCGTGGCCGGTCAGGTAATAATATTCCTGGTGCGCGATGAACGGCAGGAGGGCATCGCTGATCTCGGGCTTGGGGATCGGGTGGCCCGCGCCGGCGAGGAAAATCTCGTCGGTCAGGCCGAGTTGCGGGGCGATGCGGGCGCGGCGGGCGGCGTAGTCAATGGGCATGGGGGCGGGTGGTTGCCCACGACAGGACACGAAAATGCCGGAAATGAAAAGGCGGGAGAGACGGCGTGTCGTTCTCTTCCTCGTCCTCGTTCTCGGTTTGGAGGATCAGGGGAATGAGCAAGAGGATGTGAACGAGAACGATTCACTCAGATCAGCCCCAGTTCCCGGGCGCGCAGGGCGGCCTGGGTGCGGTCGAGAACGCCGAGTTTCCCGAGGATGTTGGTCATGTGGTTCTTCACCGTGCCCTCGGTGATGCCCAGCTGAGCGCCGATCTCCTTGTTGCTGCCGCCCCCGGCCAGCAGCGTGAGCACCGCCAGTTCGCGCTCGGACAGCGGATCGGCCAGCGTCTGCGCCGGGCGTTTTCCCTCGCGGGCGGACAACCGGTTCAGCTCGGCCATCATCCGGGCGGTGACGGACGGTTCGAGCACGGCGGTGCCCTTGGCCGCGGCCCGGACCGCCTCGTGGAGCTTCTCGGCCGAGCACGCTTTCAGCAGGTAGCCGATCGCGCCCGCCCGCAGAGCCTCGAATATTTCCTCGTCCTCCTCGAAGGTGGTGAGCACGACGACGCGGGTGGCGGGCACGGCGGCCAGCACGCGGCGTGTGGCCTCGACCCCGCCCATGACAGGCATGCGGAGGTCCATGAGGATGACATCGGGCTGGTGCGCCTTCGCCAGCGCGAGGGCGCGCTCGCCGTTCTCGGCCTCGGCGACGATCTCAAAGTCGGCCTGCAACCCGAGCAGCGTGCCGAGCGCCTCGCGGAAGAGGGACTGGTCGTCGACCAGCATGAGGCGGAGCATCTTATTGTTCATTGGTCATCGGTCATTTTTCATTGTTCATGTCGATCCTGTGGTCCGGGCGATGGCCATGGAACGATGGAAAATGAACATTGAACAATATTAGGCCGGCACCTCGACGGTCAGGGCGTAGCCGCCCCCGGGCCGGTTGCCGGCTTCGACGCGGCCGCCGAGCACCTCGATGCGCTCGCGGATGCCGAGCAGGCCGAAGCCGGCGGAGACGCCGCTGTTCGCCCCCCGGCCATTGTCGGTCACGGCGAGGACCACGCGTCCGGCCGGGGTGAAATCGAGGGCGACCTCCGCAGTCGAGGCCGCAGCGTGCTTGCGGATGTTGGTCAGGCCTTCCTGCGCCGTGCGGAAGAGGGCGTGCTCGAGCCCGGGGGCGAGCGGCCGGGTCGCACCGGTGATGGACAGGGAGACCGGCAGGCCGGACTCCCCCGTGAGGGTGCGCAACGCCACGGCCAGCGGCGGCCGCGGGGCATCCGTGCGGAGCGATCCGACGGAGCGGCGGACATCGTCGAGCGCCTCGCCCGTGAGCTTGGCGGCCTTGGTGATGGCGGCGAGCGCCTTGTCCGGCTGCGTGGGCAGTATCGCCGCCGCGGCATCGAGCTGGGTCTTCACCACGGTGAGATAGTGGCCGACACCGTCATGGATCTCGCGGGCGACCCGGTTGCGCTCGCGGGTGGTGGCGAGGTCCTCGGCCTGGGCGGCTTGGGTGCGGAGCAGGTCGTTGGCGGTGGCGAGTTCGTCGCGGAGCTTCTCGGCGGTTTCCCGCGCCCGGAGCGCTTGGCGGGTGATGAGACTGAATGCGATGGTGAAGGCAAAGCCCGCTGCGTAGTTGTAGATGGCCTCCAGGGCCGCGCCCCAGCCGTAATTGATCCACCACAGGCCGACACATACGGACAGCAGGTAGGTGCAGACCAATGCGGCGTAGCGCGGGCGCAGGTCGAAAAGGCTCTGGCTGACCACGGGCAGCACGATCATGCCGAAGAAACCGCGGGTCGGGCTCAGGAAGATCATGGCCGTGAGCAGGGCGCACTGCAAAAGGTAGTAAAGCGCCAGCGGTGTCCGGCGGACGCAGCTCACAAAATCGTTCGAGAGGACCCCAAGCGCGACATAGACCGCACCGAGCGCGAAGGTCACGGGCACCATCTCCTCGCTGCGGAAGAAGCGACCCGAATAAAAATAACCGCCGAAACAGGTGAGCACGATCGTCCCGAAAGCGAAGGCACCGTAAAGGGTCCCGCTACGATGAAAATCTACGGAGATCTGGTTTTGGTCGTGCGGCGGCATCGACCCGCAGCCTACCACGCCCGGACCGCTGGGCGATATAGGAAGGAAGTCATGGTCGGGTCATGGTCCGCGCCAGGTTTCATCCTTTCGGCCGACGAGAACAGGCTTGGACACCGGCGCGGCGGGGGCTTATGTCATAAACATCCCTGCCCCTGCCATGACCGCCCTGAACGCCCCCGACAATTTCAACTGGCCGCTCGCCTACGAGGCCGAGGCCCTGCTGGCGACGCACATCAACGCCTTTCTTGCCAGCAACCCCGTGGCGGCCCGCCTCGCGCAGCGCATGCACGACGAGACCGGCACGGAGTTTTTCGAGTGGACCGACCATTTTGTCGTGTCGCAGGCCCACGAGAAGGCGTTCCGCGACGCCGGGTTCCTGCCGGAGGCCAGCGACGCCCCGGTCGACCACCTCGTGCTGGCGCATCCGCACGCGATGCTGCCGCGCGTGCTGGTCAGCGTGAAGGCGCGCACCTCCGACACGCCGCGCTCGCTGGCCATCCGGCCGGAATACCTGGCAGATTTCATGGCGCGGCACGGACTCGGGGGCGAACCGGTGGGCGTGCCGTGGGCGCAATACCGTGTCCTCACCGTCAGCGAGACGAACGGCACGATCTTCCAGGCGGTCGAGCGGCTTGGCTACCGCGGATTCATCGTGAGCGAGCCGCGGCGCGGCATGGCCGAGGACGTGCTGCAGGTGCGCGAACTGTGGCGGACGCGGAAGCGCGACTTCGCCGCCGACGCCGACGGCGCGCAGCAGGCCTTCGCCGTGCAGCAAAAGTGCCTCGGCCTCGTGGGGGCGGATGTGGCGTGCGAGTTGTTTTTCGCCGAGGAGCGGCATTTCTGGGGACTGCGCAACCGGGCCGGCCGCGTGCAGAAGCGCCGGCAGGACCTGCTCGGGCTCGGCTGGGCCAACCACGACCACCACACGTTCCGCTGCTCGCGGCGGCATTTTCCCGCCCTCGTGAAGTTCATGGAGAATCTCGGTCTGGTGAAACGCGAGCGCTTCTACGCCGGCGCCGAGGCCGGCTGGGGGGCGCAGGTGATGGAGGCGCCGGCCGTCGGCATCGTGGTGTTTGCCGACGTGGACCTGCTGCCCGACGAGGTGGATGAGGATTACGCCGCCCAGCAGCTGCCCGAGGTGCCGGTGATGCGCACCGTCGGCCTCTGGTGCGGCCTGCATGGCGACAGTTTTCTGCAGTCCGGCATGCATCACCTCGAGGCGCGCTTCAACCACCCGCTGCTCACGGCGCAGCTCGCGGCCGAGGGCATCGCGACGATGAAGCCGTTCTCGGACTTCCCGTTCCTCAAGCAGGCCTTCACCGAGGGCGAGCGCTGGCCGGTCAACCCCGCGCGCGTCGAGACGCTGCGGCAGCAGGGCCTGCTCACGGCCGCGCAGGCCGCGGGCTTCCTGCAGGACGGGGCCATCGGCAGCCACCTCGAGAACCTCGAGCGCAAGGGCGGTTTCAAGGGCTTCAACCAGCAGGCCGTCAGCGCCATCATCGCGCTGACCGACCCGCGCAAGGTGCAGGAAGCCCACGCCGCGACCTGACGCCAAATCACTCTGACAGAATCAACAAAATAAACTGAATGGAACCGGGCCTGGGTTGAACCCTGCCGGTATTCAGTAAATCCTGTCCATTCTGTCCCAAAAAAGATTACCCCATGAAAATCGGAATCATCGGTGCCGGCAAAGTCGGCGGCACCATCGCCACCCTCCTCGAGTCCTGCAAGTTCTGCCGGAGCGTCGCCCTCGCCGATGCCCGCGCAAACATCGATCTGACGGGACTCAAGAAGTCGAAGTTTGTCCAGGTCGACGTGAAGAAACCCGCCCCGCTGGCGGATTTCTTGAAGGCCGTCGATGCCGTCGTGAGCGCCGCGCCTTATTTCCTCAACAAGACCATCGCCGGCGCCTGCGCCAAGGCGGGCGTGAGCTACTTTGACCTGACCGAGGACGTGGCGACGACGGCTTTTGTCCAGAAACTCGCGAAGCAGTCGCCGAAGGCCACGTTCATGCCGCAGTGCGGTCTCGCGCCGGGCGCCATCAACATCGTGGGCGGTTCGCTCGCCTCATCGCTGACCCAGGTCCGCAATTGCGAGATGCGCGTCGGCGCACTGCCGCTGAACGCGAGCAACCAGATGAAGTATTACCTGAGCTGGAGCACGGCGGGGCTCATCAACGAATACTGCCAGGTCGGCGAGGCGCTGCACGGGGGCCGGCTCGTGACGACCATGCCGCTCGACGGCGTGGAGCGCATCACCATCGACGGCACGGAGTATGAGGCCTTCAACACCTCGGGCGGCGTCGCCACGATGTGCCAGACCTTCGCCGGCAAGGTCGGCGACCTCAATTACAAGACCATGCGCTACCCCGGCCACCGCGACCTGATGAAGTTCCTGCTGCAGGACCTCAACCTCGCGCCCCGCCAGGAACTCGTCACCCAGATCTTCGACCAGGAGGTGCCGCTCACGGAATCGGACGTCGTCGTGTTCTACGTCAGCGTTGTGGGCAACGACAGCGACGGCAAGCTGGTGCAGCGCAGCTTTATCAAGAAGATGCACGGCGACACCATCCAGGGCCGCCGGCTCAACGGCATCCAGCTCACCACCGCGGCGGGCGTCACGGGCGTGCTGGAACTGTTCGCCCAGGGCCGGCTCGGGCCGGGCTTCGTCCGGCAGGAGTCGGTCTCGCTCGAGAACTTCCTCGGCACCCGGTGGGGCGGCCGGGTGTATGGCAAATAAGCCAACGGTTTTTTATTCAGAAGCCAAGAAACCATGAATCGAATCATTACTCGCACCTTTGCTCCGGCAGCCGACGGCTGTTTTTCCCGGCTTCTTGGTTTCTGAATTAAAGAAACATCATGTCTTCCAAATCCACCTCCGTCTCCGCCGTCGCCAAGGCGATCTTCCCCAAGCTCGGGCTCGCGCTCCATACCGTCAATCCGGGCGTCTTCGCCGGCAGCTGGGGCGGCACCGGCGCGGTGCTGGAGAAATTCTCGCCCATCGACGGCTCGCTGCTGGGCAAGGTGCGGCAGGCGACCCCCGCGGACTACGAGGCGGCGGTCACCGCGGCACACAAGGCCTTCCTCGCCTGGCGCGACGTGCCGGCGCCGCGGCGCGGCGAGGTCGTCCGCCAGCTCGGCCAGGCCCTGCGCGAGCTCAAGGCCGAGCTCGGCCAGCTGGTGGCGCTTGAGGCGGGCAAGATCCTGCCGGAGGGCGGCGGCGAGGTGCAGGAGATGATCGATATCTGTGATTTTGCCACCGGCCTCTCGCGCCAGCTGCACGGCCTGACCATCGCCTCCGAGCGCCCGGGCCATCGCATGATGGAGCAATGGCAGCCGCTCGGGGTCGTGGGCATCATCTCGGCCTTCAATTTTCCGGTGGCGGTCTGGTCCTGGAACGCTGCGCTCGCCGCCGTGTGCGGCGACACGACGCTCTGGAAACCCTCGGAGAAGACCCCGCTGACGGCGATCGCCTGCATCAAGATCGCCGAGAAGGTCTGCCGCGCCAACGACGTCGACCCGGCCGTCTTCTCGCTCGTGATCGGTGACGGCCCGACGGTCGGCGAGCTCATGACCAACGACCGCCGCATCCCGCTGGTGTCGGCCACCGGCTCAACCCGCATGGGCCGGCGCGTCGGCGAGGTGCTGGCCAAGCGCTTCGGCCGCGCGCTGCTCGAGCTCGGCGGCAACAACGCGATCATCGTCACGCCCTCCGCCGACCGGAAGATGGCGCTGCGCGGCATCCTCTTCGGCGCCGTCGGCACGGCCGGCCAGCGCTGCACGAGCACGCGGCGCATCATTGTCCATGAGTCCATCCGCAAGGAGCTCGTCGCCGCGCTCATCGCCGCCTACCGGCAGCTGCCCATCGGCAGCCCGCTGAAGGCCGGCACGCTTGTCGGCCCGCTGATCGACCCGGCGGCGGTGGAAAACATGCAGGCCACGCTGCGCGACGTGCGGAAGGCGGGCGGCAACATCCTCTGTGGCGGCGAGGTGCTGGCCGGGAAGGATTATCCCGGCGGCGGCTACGTCACGCCCTGCCTCGTCGAGGCGAAGAACTGGTGGCCGGTGGTGCAGCACGAGACCTTCGCCCCGATTTTGTATGTGATGGGCTACAAGACGCTCGACGAGGCCATTGCGCTGCAGAACGGCGTGCCGCAGGGCCTGAGCTCGGCCATCTTCACGACGGACCTGCGCGAGGCCGAGGCCTTCCTGTCGGCGCGCGGCAGCGACTGCGGCATCGCCAACGTCAACATCGGCACCAGCGGGGCGGAGATCGGCGGGGCCTTCGGCGGCGAGAAGGAGACCGGCGGCGGCCGCGAGAGCGGCAGCGACGCGTGGAAGACCTACATGCGGCGGCAGACGGTCACGATCAACTACTCGGATTCACTCCCGCTCGCGCAGGGGATCAAGTTCGGGGAGTAGGACCAATTCTTTTTCACCACGGATGGCACGGACGAGCACGGATGCCGATCAAGGCCGTCTTGTTTCAGCATGGACAAGCACCTGGATGGGTGGACGGCCCGCAGGGACACACGCCTGCCCCCAAACGGTCGTCCGGGAGCCCGACCCTCCCGCTTAAAACTTCGACCCGAGGTAGTGCGGGAGCATCTTGCGCCACCAGGGCCAGTCGTGGCGGACGTCGTGGCCCCAGAGGTCGATCTCGTGGGGGATGCCCTTGGACGAAAGGATCCGGCCGATGTCGACGGAGGAGGAGGGTTTCTCGTAGGCGCCCTGGCCGGAGACGAAATAGATGTGCTGCTTCGCGCGGAGGTGGGCGAGCGTGCCCTCGTCGGTGAGGTTGGGCAGGTAGTCGAGCGGGGAGTTGAAATACACGTCCTCGTCCCAGTAGCCGTCGGTGTAGTCCTTGAGGTCGTAGCTGCCGCTCATGGCGATGCAGCCGTCGACAAGGTCGGGGCGACGGAAAAGGGTGTTGGCGGAATGGAGCGCGCCGAAGGAGGCACCGGTGGCGATGGTCTGCACGCGGCCGGCGCATTTCGAGCGGATGAAGGGCAGGACCTCGTTGATGACGTAGGCGTTGTATTGCTGGTGGCGGATCGACTTGTGCGGTGGATACATCGAGTTGTTCAACCAACTCTCGTTGTTGATCGAGTTGATCGAAAAGACCTTCACCTTGCCGCTGTTGATGAAGGGTGCGATCGCGTCGATGACGTGGAACCGCTCATACTCGAGGTAGTCGGCGGCGGCGGTGGGGAACATCAGGAGGGCGAAGCCGTAGTGACCGTAGACGGCGACCTCCATGTTCTTGTTGAGCGCGGGGCTGTGCCACTGGTGGATTTCGCGGTGCATGGCAGCAGGCAAGCGGTGAAAGGCCGCGGACGAAAGGCTGAAATCAGCCCGGTTTGGTGGAGGCGGGACTAACAGTCCCGCCTCCAAGACGGTCGGGAGTCATCCGTCGCCGCGGCGGATGGCCCGCCGGGCCGGCATGGGCACGGGACCGGTGCGCGAGGGCATCGGGGCATACTTCGGATTTTGCAGGCCGGTGACGAGGTCGGCGATCTTCACGGGCTGGCCGGACTTGAAGCACTGGTTGGCCGCTACCCCGATGAGGATGGAGGCGGCGCCGGCATGCTCGTTGGAGGCCCGCAGGTATTTGTCGGCCGGGGCGTCGGGCAAAAAGATCTCGTCGAGCATCACCTTGTCGCCGCCGCCATGTCCGCCGGTGCCGGTCCAGGGTTCGACCTGGCGGGGGGCGCCGCGCAGCGGGACGACGCGCGTGGTGATGCCGTTCTCGGCGATGCCGCCCTGCACCGTGTCGGTGCCGCTGACATAGGTCTGCTCGACGATGGTGTGCTCGAGGCGGCCCTGCGTGCCGTTGAAGACGATGTGGTAGCCTTCCCACGCGTTGAAGGCGTTGAGCGAGTAGGCGAGGGTGACCTGGTTCTCGTAGGTGACGAGGACGTTCATCGTGTCCTCGATGTCGATGCGCGGGGCAAAGACGCACTGGTCGCGGAAGTAGCCGTCGTGATTCTCCTGGTCGAGGTAGAGGGACTTCAGCGACGGGCTGGCGGCCAGGCTCATGAAGAAGCCGCACGCGTCCTGCTCGGGGCAGGTGTGGCAACGCTCGTGGTGGGACTTCAAGCCGAAGCGCCGCGCCATCGCCGGCGTGTAGAACTCGCGCTTGCCCGTCGCGTAGACCGAGGCGGGCATGGCGCCGAGCCACCAGTTGACGAGGTCGAAATGGTGCGAGGCCTTGTGGATCATCAGGCCGCCGGAGTTTTTCTTCTCGCCGTGCCAGCGGCGGAAATAATCGGCGCCGTGCGTGGTGTTGAGCATCCAGTGGAAGTCCACCGAGAGCACGTCGCCGATCTCGCCCGCCATGAGCAGGTCCTTCACCTGCGTGCGGGGCGGGGAGTAGCGGTAGTTGAAGGTGACGCGGAGGTGGCGGCCGGTGCGCTTGGTGGCGTCGAGGATGCGCTGGCACATCGCGGCGGTCGTGGTGAGGGGTTTCTCCGAGATGGCGTCGCACCCGGCCTCGAGCGCGCGCACGATGTAGTCCGCGTGGGTGGAATCCATCGTCGTGACGATGACGAAGTCGGGTTTCGTCTCGGCGATCATCTGCTCAAAATCCGTGTGGGCATAGCCGGGAGGAACGGGCGCGCCATTCTTCGCGGACAACTGGCGCGCCACCTCGACGCGGCCGGGGTTGAGGTCGCACAGGGCGACCAGCTGGGCGTGCGCCGCGTAGTCCTTCTCGATGGCATTCTGGTACATCTGGTGCCGGGAGCCGCAGCCGACGATGGCGAAGCGGCGGCGCGGGGCGACGGCCTGCGCGAAGGCGGCGGGCGCGGCGCCGAGGGCGAGGCCGGCGGCGGTCAGGGTTTTTACAAAGGTGCGGCGGTCGACGCCGGTGGGAGCAGGGGAGGAGGACATGGGGACGACGGGGTGGGGGTGACAGCGGAGCAGGGAAGAGGCAAGACTGGGACCGAGGGCCGTCGCCGGCAAGCGTCACGGGCTTCGGTGCGTAAGAGTGGAGGCCGGGCTTCGGTGCAGCATCAGCCTTCTCATTTGCCAAACGGCCGGCGGTCGCAAGGCTGGTCGCCACCCTTATGCACTCTTGGAAATTCTTTCGCACCGGCGAACTGGACCAGGTCAGCCTCGAAACCGGCGCCGATCTTCTTCAACTCGAGCACCTCGACCAGAAGCTCTGGGTGGCGTTGAGCTGCCCGGTCAAGGGCCTTGAGCTCGACGAGAAGACCCTCGCGATGATCGACACCGACGGCGACGGCCGCATCCGCGTGCCGGAACTGATCGCCGCGATCAAGTGGGCCGCGGCCCGGCTCAAGGAGCCGGGCGACCTGTTGCTAGGTGGCCGGTCCCTGGCTCTGGCCGCCATCAATGAGTCCGCGTCCGAGGGTCAGATCGCCCTCGCCTCGGCCCGACAGATCCTGACCAACCTGGGCAAGAAGGATGCCGGCGCCATTTCCGCCGACGACACCGCGGACATAGCCAGGATCTTCTCCGCCAGCCCGCTGAACGGCGACGGCGTCATCCCGCCCGAGGCGACGGAAGACCCTGAAACCCAGGCCTTGATCAAGGACATCATCATCTGCCTGGGCGGCGCGAAAGACCGCACCGGATCGGTCGGCGTTACCTCGGAAAAGGTGGATAAATTCTTCCAGGCGCTGGAGGACTACGCCGCCTGGGTCGGCCAGAGCGTGGGCAAGGACATTGCCGTGCTCGGCGACGCCACCGACGCGGCGGTCTCCGCGCTCAAGGCCGTGCGCACCAAGGTGGAAGATTATTTCGCCCGCATCCGGCTGGCCGCGTTCGATGCGCGCGCCCTCGCCGCGCTCAACCGGCAGGAAAGCGAATATCTGGCGATAGCGGCCAAGGACCTGAATATCAGCGCCGAGGAGGTGGCCGGTTTCCCGTTGGCGCGCATCGAGACGGGGCGTCCGCTGCCCTTGCTGGAGGGCATCAATCCCGCATGGGCGACGGCGCTCGCCACCTTGCATCAGGCGGCGGTCACCCCGGTTTGGGGTGCAGCCAAGACCTCCCTCACCGCCGCCGAATGGACGGCGCTCAACGCCCGGTTCTCCGCCTATGAAACCTGGCTGGGCGGCAAGGCCGGCACCGCCGTGGAGCAACTCGGGCTCGCCCGGATCAAGGCCATCCTCGCCGGTCCCGGGAAGACGAAGCTCGCCGCTCTCGTCGCGCGAGACAAGGCGCTGGAGCCGGAGTTCCGGGGCATCACCGACGTCGACCGGTTGACGCACTACCACCGCGACTTGCGCGCCTTGTTGCATAATTTTGTTAATTTCGCCGACTTCTACTCGCGCGACAAACTGGCGGTCTTCCAGGCCGGCACACTTTACCTCGACAGCCGCAGCACCGAACTGTGCCTGCGGGTGGACGGCGCCAGCCCGCTGGCCGCGATGAGCCGGGCCTACATCGCCTACGTGGACTGCCGGCGTGAGGGAGCCACCCCGATGAAGGTGGCGGCCTGCTTCACCCAAGGTGACAGCGATTACCTGTTTGTAGGCCGCAATGGCGTCTTCTACGACCGGAAGGGACAGGATTGGGACGCGACGATCACCAGTATCGTGGACAACCCGATCAGCATCCGGCAGGCGTTTTGGTCACCTTATAAAAAGTTCGTCCGCCTGATCGAGGAGCAGGTGGCCCGGCGGGCCGCCGCCGCCGAGGCCGCATCTTCCTCCATGCTCGCCACTACCGCGGCGGCTCCCGCGAACGCGGGCCAGGCTGCGCCCGCGGCGCCGAGGAAGATCGATGTCGGCACTGTGGCGGCGCTCGGCGTCGCCGTCGGGGCCATCGGCGGCGCCCTCGGCGCGATCGCCACCGGCCTGGCCAAGCTCGCCCTCTGGCAGCTGCCGCTCGTGCTGGTCGCGCTGATGCTCGTCATCTCGCTGCCTTCGATGGTCATCGCCTGGATCAAGCTCCGCCAGCGCACGCTCGGTCCGATCCTCGAGGGCAACGGCTGGGCCATCAACGGCCGCGTGAAGATCAACATCCCCTTTGGCACCGCGCTGACCGATGTCGCCACGCTACCCCCGGGGGCGGTGCGCACGCTCGACGATCCCTACGAGGACAAGGCGGCGGTCACGCGCCGGCGTCTCCTCATCTTCTGGCTGGTATTCTTTGCCCTCGCCGGGCTGACGGCCTGGATCCGCTGGGATGCCGTCAAGCACCGCGGCGGCCCCGGCGGCACCCCGCGTTATTTCTGGCAGGAGCGGACGGCCCCGGCGGTCGAGAGGGCAGAGGCGAAACCTGAAAGCTGAAAGCTGAGACCTGAAAGATTTGTGGCGCGGGATGAGGGGATATTGCCCGGGTCGCGTCAGGGCCGCGGCCGGTTATTTTGTCAGATAGAACGGATTCGGCAGCTTGAAGAACCGCTCGGCGTAGCCGCCGACGAGGTCGCTGTCCTGGTCGCCGATGTTGGCGATGATGACGTAGCCCTGCTGCTGGAGCTTGCGGCGCGTGTCGATCTTGAAGCCGCGCGTCGTGAGATCCGGATCGTCGGTGGGCTTGAAGAAGACCTTTGTCCACGATTCATAGCCGACATCGCGCAGGTTGCGCTCCGTGCTGGCGCGCTGCTCCTCGGTGCGGCCCGTGATGAAGAATACTTCGACCTGCCCGCGCACGGCGGTGTCGTAGATCGTCTGCACGGGGACGATGGCCGGACAGCGGGCCGAGACGACCCAGGCGTCCCAGGCCGGCGGGATAAAGCCGAAATCCTGGGCGACGATATGGGAAAGGTTGGACAGCGTGGTCTCGTCGATGTCGAAGACGATGGCCAGTTTCTTGCCGTCCTTGGCGCCGCGGGCGATGCGCTTGACCAGGTATTTGTTGGCCTGGAGGGCGACCTCGGCGATGCGCTTGAAGTAATCGCCCGAGCTGACGTAGGCCCTGATCTCCTGCTTGGCCGTGTAGATGTTGGGCGGCTCGATCCCGGCGGCGACGCTGCGGCTGCCGGTGAACAGGAGGACGGCCGCGAGGCCGACGGGGATTAGGCGCTTGAACATGCGCCCGAGTAAAACGTACCCGGGGTAAAGTTCAATACGGGGTTCCGGGCGGCGGCGGCGCCTCCGTTCAGCCGTTCCGGGCGGCGTCCGGCAATATGATCACGGCGCATTCGGCCCGCTTGATCACCCCGCTGGCCGTGCTGCCCACCAGCAGTTCAAAAAGCCGGCCGTGCCCGTGCGAGCCCATGATGATGTAATCCGCTTTTTGCCTGGCGGCCTCCTCCAGGATACCCGACACCGTCAGGCCCTGGACCACCGTCGCCTTGGCCTCCAGGTTGGCGGCCCGGAGCAGCTTCACATAGCGCGCCAGTTTTCTCTTTGCGTACTTCTCGGCGGAGCGCAGGTAGTCACCGCTGGAGGCGGGGGGCAGGGCGAACTCGTAGGAGTAGATGGGCTCCTCGATCACATGTACCAGGTGAACCTGGCCGCCGAAGGCTCTCGCGAACACCACCGCCTGGTCCACGAGATCATCGGTGATGGGGGAGAAATCAATGGGGAGGAGAAATGTTTTCATGCCGGGAGTGTAGCACGGCTGACCCCGTTCGGGCCAGAGCTTCTTGCGGATTGTTGCGCACAAATTGCGGGCCCTTCCGGCCGGCCGGAGCCCCCCGGGCGGCGGGTCCGCGTTCAATCCCGGTCGGTCTTCAGGCCGAGGCGGGCGATGCGGTCGATCAGCTGCGGGTAGGAAAGCCCGGCCTTCAGGGCGGATTGGGCGAAGTCCTCGTCGGGTGCGAGGATGGGGTTCGGGTTTGCCTCGATGAAATAGACCTCGTTCTTCGCCGTCAGCCGCAGGTCGAGCCGGGCGTAGCCGTCGATCGTCAGCAGGTGGTAGATGCGCTTGCAGACCGACTCGATGTTCCGCACGACCGCCGGCTCGAGGCCCTCGGCGAAACGGTTCTCCAGGCCCCAGCGCTTGCGGTAGGCCTCGTCCCACTTCGCCTTGTAGGTGGCGATCTTGGGCTCGTCGGGCGGCACCTCGCGGAAGACCAGCTCGCGGATCGGGAACACCTGCAGGCGGTGGTTGCCGATGATGCTGACGTAGAGCTCGCGGCCCTCGATGTATTCCTCGGCGATGACATCGCCGTCCAGCTTCTCGTGGATGTACTGCACGCGCTCGGTGAACTGCTCGTCGTTCTCCACGAACGAGGCCTGGGCGATGCCGTAGGAGGCCTCCTCCTTGAGCGGCTTCACGAGGATGGGGAACTTCAGGCGCTTCGGCCGCGCGATACGCTTGCCGCGCGGGAAGATCACGAATTCCGCCGTGTGGATGCGGTGGTAGCTGAGGATCTTCTTCGAGATGCCCTTGTGCTTGCAGAGGGTCAGCCCGCTCGGGCCGCAGCCGGTGAAGGGGAGGCCATACATCGCGAGGAACGAGACGATGTGCGTGTCGAACGTGGGGTTGTTCCGGAACGTGTCGGCCAGGTTGAAGATCACGTCCGGGCTGAAGGTCTGGAGCTTCTGGCGCAACAGGTCGAGGTCGTCGAACATCGCCAGGTGCTCGTTCGGGTGGCCGGCCTCGTCGAGCGCGGCGAGCACGCCGGCCTCGGTCTTCCAGTCGTCGGTCTGCAGCAGCGCCTCGAGGTCCTCGTCGAGCGCCATGGGGCGGCCGGTGTCGAACAGGGCGAGCACTTTCAGTTTTTTGGCCATGTTGTTTAACCACGAATGCTTCGCCTCACGGCTACGCTACCTGGTGCGCTTCGCCTGATCGGCTCCGCATTGGGTTTCGGTGTTCGGCTAATGGCCGACGGAGAATCCGGATCAATATTCGAGCGGCGATTAGCCGCGCCTTGGAACCAAAGCCGGAGCCGATCAGGCGGAGGGGATTTCTCAGCAGAACCGTTAGGTGATGCATCAGTGGTTGGATCTTCCGGGGCATTCGCCATGTCACTTGGTGCGTTTGAATTTTCCGGTGAACAGGTAGTTCATCACCAGCGTGGTGATGTAGGCCGCCACCGCCAGGTCGGGGACCGCCCCGCCGGGCGGAAGGTGCAGGTCGAGCTGGTCGCAGCGCTCGATCAGGCGCGAGAGCAGCTTGTGGACCCGGTAGCGTTTCTCGTTCGTCGCCTCGCACACCGCGTCCAGCAGGTCGCGCCGTCGGGACCGCAGGTAGCGCGAGGCCGCGAGGGCCGGGCCGGCGTCGGCCGCGCCGGTGAAGAGCTGGCGGAGGTCGCGGTCGTAGAAATCGGGGTAGGTGTCCTCATACTGCTTCCGCTTCCGCGCGTAGTAGGTCTTGAGCTTGAGGTTGAGACAGTTGAAATCCTTCAGCCGGTAGCCCGGCTGGTGGGGCGGGGTCACGCCCTGGAGCGACCCCATCAGCTCCTCGACGTATTCGAGCTTCTGCAGGGCCTTCCAGCCCTTGAAGCGCGTGCGCCAGTCGAGCCCGGGCGTCAGCCACACGGCGAAGGTCTCGGCGAAATCCTCGTCGGGGTGGCTCTGCGCATACCAGTCGTCGAGGTGCACGACGTAGGAGTGGCTGTAGGGCCGGGGCCGGTAGAACGCGGGGGTCGTCTCGGTGGAGCTGAGGCCGAACACGCGCTGCCATTTTTTCTTCCGGGTGAGCTGGTAGGCGTAGGCAAAGGCGTGGGCCGCCTCGTGGCGCATCAGGCGCATGAACCACTCGGGGCTCTCGCCCTCAACCTCGAGCATCATCGTCCGCTCGAGCTTGTGCAGGCGCTCATGCGTCAGGAAGAACGGCACGAAGATCGCCGGGATGCCGACGGGCACGAACCACTCGTCGCCGACGTGACAGGGCGGGTGGAACACCTGGCCCTTGGCCGTCAGCTCGTCGTGCAGCTGCTGCACCAGCGCCTGGAGCGGTGTGTCCACGAGGCTGAGGCCGAGCTGGGAGATCTTCTTGTCGAGCAGCTGCTCGTCGTTCAGATCGGCCCAGGCGGTTGGTTCCATGGCTGTCATTAAGGGGAGCGCCGGGCCGGCTACAAGCAAGCAACCGCCGGTGGCCTGGGGTGGAGCGGGCGGACCCCGGCACGCTGGCCTTGAAAAACGCCCTCGGGCCCGGGCGTGCCAGCCCGGGCCGGGCTCGGGTTCAGGCGAGCGAGGCCAGGTCGATCACGAACCGGTAGCGCACGTCGCTCTTCAGCATGCGGGCGTAGGCGGCCTCGATCTGGTCCATGCGGATCAGCTCGATGTCGCTCGTGATCCCGTGCTGTCCGCAGAAATCCAGCGGTGCCTCCGGGGTCGATGAACGGGGCGGATGAGGCGTCACCTGCCACTCATTCTGTGAGCAGAAGGCGGCCGGCTTAAAGAGTATCGCTTACCGTTTGCCACCGCGTAGAAACGGGCCGTGCCACTGAAAATCAAATGGAACGATGACCGGGTGAAAGGGGCGACCACCGCCATTTTACTCCTCAGCCGGGACCGGCTGGCCCGCGGCAAGACGGTGAAGTTGGTGCAGCTGGCCCTGGCGGATTACCGCGAGGACCCGGAGGGCTACAAACAGAGCCGGAAAACCTGGCCGGACGCCCGGGAGATCGCACCACTGACCCACGCGCATCACGTGGCGGCCTACCAGAAATTGATCGCGGACACCGACCGCCTCCTCGCGAAATGGACGCAGGCCAAGCGCCAGTTCAACAGCCTGCTCGAGCTGGACAACGCGCTCGTGGAACAGTTGGGGGAGTGAGGGGGCCGCTGCCAAGCACGATGGCTGACAGGCGTGGGCTCTCCGAGGCGCGATAACTTACCAGGTAGATCTCCCGGCGGTGGCCGACGGCGAGGCGATGGATTTCGTTTCGGGCCGGATCGAACGTGTAGAGCATCGGGTAGTCACCGACCCGGAGGCGATAACGATTGCCGCCGGCCAGGACCCTGACGACCTCGCGGAGACCTTTGGCTTATTCTACGGCCAGCAGTGAGCGTGCACCGTTGCTGGCGGCGGTCAGGCCGGTGGCTGTCCCCGGTTCCTACTGGTTCAGGACTTTCTCGATCTGGCCGACCTTCTTCTGCACGCGGCCCACGGCCTGATCGGCCTTGCCCTGGGCTTCCAGGCGGGGATTGCCGATGGCTTTGCCGGTGGCTTCCTTGACTTTGCCGGCGATGGATTTGGCGGTGCCGGCGGCCTGATTCTTGGTGCTGGATTTCATGGGAGGGACGGGGTTGGAGCGGGTTGAATAATGGCGAAGCCTGACAGTAGGCGCAAAGGCGTCCGGCCGCCATGGGGCGTAACCCGTAAGCCGGATGATTTTTAACCACGAAGGGCGCGAAGAGACGCGAAGGCGCGAATATCCCTAACCGGATTAACCACGGAATATCCGGAATACACAGAAGGGATTGGCCACAAAAAGCACAAGAAGCGCAAAAATTCCGCGCTCGATCGGGAGGTGGTCGCAATTTGCGGCCACCTTTAGACCAATGACACCAGGCGCTTGAGGCGGCGGGGCTCGTTCTTGCGGGAAAGTTCGGGTGGTGGTGGTTTACCACGCCGGGCGGCGGCCGTTGACATCAACTTGCCCGGCGGCAGACTCCGCATGACTTGAAGTCCGACCGCATCTACTATTCGTCGGTGGCAGCGTTCAATCTGCTGGTGATGGTCGTCGGATTCTGGGCCTATTTCACCACCGGCCATGGTGCTGGCGGCCGGGACATCGCGCCGGCGATTGCCGTGACGGTTTTTGTGCACGGCGTGGGCATCATGGCATGGTATGGCCTTTCACTCGTGCAGTCGGTTTTGATAACGGTGAAGAAACGGAAGGTGCACATGACCCTCGGGTGGGTGGCGCTGGGGCTCGCGCCGTTGATCGCGGTGAGCGGGGCGCTGGTCGCAGTGAGGTCCGCCCAGGCGGCGCCGGCCTTCAATTTCTTTGGCATGCCATACAAGTCGGACTTCGTGCTGGTCATGCTGACCGAAGTCACGGTCTTTGCGCTGCTCGTGCTGGCCGGCGTGCTGACCCGGAAGCGACCGGCGATCCACCGCGCCCTGATGCTGACCGCGAGCCTGAGCCTGCTGTTCGGCGCGACCACGCGGATACCCTGGCTGCTGGGGCCTTTTGGCGGGGAGGACAGCACCACGGCGTTCTTCGGCCCGGTGTTTGTCCTTGGGGCGATCCTGCTCGTGGTGAATTCGCTCCGCCAGCGGGCCTTCGACCACTGGTTTGCGACCAGTTTCGGTGCGCTGGTGCTGGTCTATTTGAGCGCCCGGCAGCTCGGCGCCACGGAAGCATGGCACCAGGTGGCGGCGGGGCTGCTGAAATAACAGCCGCAGGTCTCACGCGCACTGTTGCCCGGTTCCTGTTGCGGCCTGCTGGCAGCCCGGGACCAGTCGCCCCGCCTCCGCGTTGGCTGGCATGCGTCGCAAAACCGAGGCAAAAAGCCGCGAAGGCGCGAAGGGGGCTGGTAACGTAATACGTTACCAGAGACTGGGACTCAGGGGTGGAGGCGGCGGTGCAATCGGCGGAGGAGGGCGGGCTCGACCTTCTTCCGCAGGGAATGCTCCCAGATGCGCACGACGGTCCAGCCTTTGGCGCGGAGGAGGCGGTTGAACTGGCGGTCGCGCTGCTTGTTGCGGGCGATCTTACGACGCCAGAAGGCGGCGTTGGTCTTGGGCTGGGTGCCGTGCCTGGGGCAGCCGGGCCAGAAGCAGCCGTCGACGAAGACGGCGACGCGGAGCTGGGGGAAGACGAAGTCGGGGCGGACCTTGCCGGTGGAGCGGGGGCGTTGGAGGCCTGAGGCTTGAGGCCTGAGACTTGAGGGGGTGGGAACTGGAATCTTGACACCTGCCACTTGGTCCTTGGCCCTTCGCGGCGCGAGCGCCAGCGACCAGCCCCGCCGCCAGCCCGTGATGCCATTCGCCCGGAAAATCTGAATCAGACGCAACTCGGTGCCCTGGTTGCCCGCCCCGCGGATGCGGGACATGACATCGGAGCGCTTCTTCTTGGAGAAGATGTCAGGCAAGCGGACGAGCACCGCTCGCAAGCAGGTACTCTGCTACGCCATCGTATCGATCTGATTCTCGGGTCGTGTCTACACCTGTGGTATCACCTTGAGGGACAAAAATTATCATTCCGCGACGCGCTCGCGTTAGCAGGACGCGATACCCGTTCATGGCAATCGCAAGGTCCTTAGGCCGCCTCTGCCACCGATTCCCATTAAAAGCGTAAGAAGCCCAGGCGTTAGCTTCGCGGCGTAGGTCGAGATCCCAGCAGACGATGGTGTAGTCTAGTTCGAGACCTTGGACCTGAAATTGGTTCTGGATGGTTTCTAGTGCATTGGATGAGCGAACATCCCCGTCTGAGCTCAGCATCCAGTCCGCGATACTAGGTTTCAGGCTTACAAATAAACCTTCGGCAGCTAGCCGGACACCTTTGCCTGATCCAATTAGGCCCACGCGCTCTTCGCCAATCCGCTGCTTACGGACCCAGGCCTTTGCCGTGGCCAGGCTTCGCGTTAGCCAAACTGTATCATTTGGCTCCATCGCTTTTGCTTCGATTGCGGCTGCAGCTTCATTGCCGTCGAGAACCGATGCGGACCATTTTTCGATGCCAAGGTTTCTATAGTAGCGCAGAGAGTGAGGAAGATGTCCGAATCCGATGCGTTCGCGTAAGTTGGGTTGTTGGAGAGCTAGGCGGTCCGAAGCACTAAGAAGTTCATTTGTCTCGTCCGATACGACACAGCGCCAATCTCGCTGGCTTGCGGCATGTATCCAAGCCCCGGTCCCGACCTCGCCGGAATTGATGAATTGGTTATGGCCGATTAAAGCGACGATGACGCAACCTTTACCATACGACGTTTCAAGTGTTTTGAGGATAAGTGCCGCCTCATGATCCTCGAGTTTGCTGCGAAGTACCACACGACCTTTCTCATAGGTTCTCTGTGCCTCATCGAATACGACAATCCGGCCATCCATAGAGCCAGTGTTGGAGCCTCTTGGTCCTAGAAAAGAATGCGCCTTGACGATCTTGAAGGTAGCGTTGCCGATCACGTGTTTCGCTGACTCCTTCGGATAACCCGCGAGATTGCCATTCTTCGATTGGCCGCGGCGGTAGGACTTTTGAAGTGCTTTTTGCAGCACCTCCACCAAGGGGGAATTTCCGGTCACGAAGACAGTGTCGTTTTGATACTCCCGATTGAAGACGACCTTTAATCCAAGCAGTGTTTTGCCGCTCCCCGGCGCGCCAGAAATGAATATAATGCGATTGAGGCCGTCTTCAGTGCTTTGGCGTATCCAGGCCATGACTCCCTGTGAACAGCGCTCAATCAACTCGATCGGCGCTGCATGAGCATGAATGGCCGTCACGTCGTGCTGACCATACAGTGATAATGCTGCGTCAAGAATCGTCGAGGAAGGGGAAAAGGGCGCATTCAACCACCCGTTCGGTTCTACTAAGGTGGTTCCGCGCCGTGCCGCGAGACCCTCCATGAGTGCTTCAGCTAGTTCGGTCTTGGACGATACGAACGCCGGTCGCGATATGTGATTCCAAGGGGCGGGCA
Source organism: Lacunisphaera sp. (assembly GCA_046590295.1). Classification (GTDB taxonomy): domain Bacteria; phylum Verrucomicrobiota; class Verrucomicrobiia; order Opitutales; family Opitutaceae; genus Lacunisphaera. The sequence goes on along the minus strand of JBKJTZ010000090.1, from coordinate 2,952 downwards.
TGAATCCCCGATTCAAACCTTGTTTTGGCAGTTTGCCGGATTCGGTTTGGACCACTACCGGAACCAGAATCACGTGGCTTTCTTCGCAGAGCCGGCGAGTCACGGCATGAAATTCCACCAGATTGACACAGTAGTTTTCAATCTGATCAGTATGGGCCTTCAATATGTCGCCCCGCTTGAATTCAAGAACTGCGATGATGCCTCTACCGAGCAATACGCAGTCGAGGCGTAAGCCGCGACGTCGAAGATCATACTCAAGGACGATGGTTTCAAATGCTTCGAGACTTGGATCAGAAAGGACGGATTGAAGCACCTGCACTTTACGCCGAAGCTGCTCTTGAAGAGCACTGATGCTGGCCTTCCATTCTTGGTGCTGCTCAGGCTCAATGTGCCAGCCATCTTTGGCTGCGCGGTCCGACAGGCTTGCGACTACAGCGCTCGTTTCGGAGTTCAGAAACTTGTCTCTAGATGAGCTATACCACGCAGAACCTGCTGTCATGCGGATGAGACAAGAGCACGCGGGATGTTTGTGGGCGACTAGATTCCTCGGCGTTGGAGAATATGAAAGCAGGCAAAAGATCGTGGGCTATCGGCGGCTTTAGGCTTTCCTGTCTAAAACGCGTCTGCGATGATGGGAAAATGAAAACCGAACCGAGCTACCGAGTGAAGTTTTCGACGCGGGGGAGGGTGACGATTCCGGCGTCGTTGCGGAAGAAGTATGGCATAAAGGGCGGTTCACGGGTGGCGTTTGAGGTCACGCCGTCGGGGGCGTTCCTGCTGAGGCCGGTGGCTGTTGGCAATCGTTCTTCCCGTAAGTGCGCCCGCCTTCGATTGAGATCCGGCCATCGTGCCAGAGGTCGACAGGGAGGACGAATTCGTCGGTCGTGACGGCATCTTCGTAGTTCCGTTGCCCATCGAGGAATTCTTGGATGCGGGTAGCTGAATGTGGACTATCAGACCACGGACTATGAGTCACAATCGTGCGCCAGGCGCACGATTAGGGTCTGGGTTCTGGGGTTTGGGATCTGGGGTGGGCGGAAGGCGGCAAGACACGGCCCATACGGATCAGCCTTCGCCGGGCACTATGGCTGACAGGCAATGAGTCACCTATCGAGGGAAAGTGAGAGTGAAGGGGAAAGTGCGGGGCGGGAGCTGGGATGGAGGCCAAGGCACGGCCGGTCGGGAGACCGGCCCTCCAAGGGCAGGCAAAGAGCGGGCGTCGGCAAGCGACGCCCCTACAAGAGGCATAAACAAACGGGCTTGCTGTTGGCGGAAAGGTTGATTCAACCTTTCCGCCATGCCAAACCAGCTCCATAGCTCCAAGCGCCGGCAGAGCCTCGCGGAACACGCCGGGGTGCTGGCGGCACTGACGGCCATCGCCCGGCGGGAACGCACGACCGTGATGGCCCTGTTGCGCGAAGCGGCCCGTGAGACGGTGAGGAAACGGACGGCCGATCCGCTCCAGGCGGAGGCCATCCGGCCGCTCGTGTCGCGGCTGGCGCCCTCCATGCCCGCGCGCTTCAAAACGCCCGCCCAGCTCTCCCGCTTCAAACGTGCCCAGCGGGAATACGACCGGGTCTTGCTGGACTTGAATCTCGCCACGCCCGCGGCCATCCAGCACCGGAACTCCCTCGCGTCGGCGCAGCAGCCGGTCCGACTGATCGATTTCGACCACGCTCATGCCGCCCCATCCAGCTGACGCCGAGGCGCGGTCGCCGGCAGACTTTGCCCGGCTGCTCGCCACCAAGGAACCGGTGCTGCTGGTCGGTGGCCAGGCGGTGAATCTCTGGGCGCTGTATTACCGGGATCGCACGGCGGACCTGGCCCCGTTTGTGTCGCGTGATGCCGATGTACTCGGGGATCGGGCCACGTTGGTGGAATTGGGCAAACTCGCCGGGGCCAAACCGCAATTCTTCCCGCTGAAGCCACCGAGCAACGAGGTCGGGGTGGTCATCGCCAAGGATTCAAACGACGCTCCGATGCTGATCGAGGTGCTGCGCTACGTGCGCGGGCCGACCAATGAGGAGCTGAAGGATCCCGTTTACACCATGGCACTGGGCGAAACTCAGGTCCGGGTGCCGGGCCCGATCACCCTGTTGCAGGCGAAGCTAGCCAATCTCGCCGAGATCAACCAGTCGGGCCGGCAGGATGGCCGGCATGTCGTGATCTTATGCCGGCTGCTACCCGCTTATCTGGAGGACTTGCGCGCGGCGGCGATGGCCGGTCGGCTGGAAGAACGGAAGCTGATCGGATTTCTTGAGCGTCTGCTAACGGTGGTTTCGACCAAGACGGCGAAAGGGTCCATGGCCGCGCTCAAGCTGCAGCCTCGGACGCTCTTCACAGAATTGAAGTCGGGCACGTTGTCGAAGCTGGCGGCATTTCTCCGGGAAAGACTGCGACGGGAATTGGGGTAGGGGAAGTGAACCACAGAGGCACGCCGGCGAGCGGCGGCCCTACATACAGCGGCGCGTTAAGGAGACGCGCCCTACCTCACTTCAGGGCGAGATCGTTGACCTTAACTTCCTTGATGGCCCATTTCGTGACCTGCCTTCGCGCGAGGCTACGGCGAGGCAAGCGGTAAGGCCTTAGGCGAAGTGCGGCGGCGCTATATCGAGGCGATCCGGGCGGCGGATCATGGGGAGATTGGGCCGCTGCTGGAATTCGCGCAGAGCTGAGCGGTTTCCGCCGCCGCCAATTGGGCTTTGGCGAGACAAGACGGCGGGCCCAGCGGTCCCGCCCTACCTCACTTCAGAGCGAGGTCGTTTCGCTTCACTTCCTTAATAGACCATTTCGTGATCCGCCTTCGCACGAGGCTACGGCGAGGCAAGCGGTAAGGCCCTAGGATTTCAGGTCCAAGTCGGTTCGTTTAACCTCTTTGATGCTCCATTTCGTCACCGTTAATCCTTTCGACGTTCTGGTGCTCACAGGCACTGGGGTGAGGTCGAAGTCGAT
>JBKJTZ010000131.1:0-35056 GCA_046590295.1 Lacunisphaera sp. | reverse complement strand
TTTAGGTAGGGGCCGTTGCCCTCAACGGCCCTGGTCTCACCGAGGGCGGTTGAGGGCAACCGCCCCTACCGGCTCAGGCACCGCAAAGTCCAAAACAAAAGGGACGTTGGTATTACTTCACCGCGACCAGCTGGCTGAGGAACTTCCGCACGTCGAGCGCCACGGCCTTGGACAGGTTGGGCACGGCGAGGCAGAACAGCCAGTGCACCTCCTCCTGCTGGGCCGGGGTCAGACCTCCGACCGGCGCCCGGGAGCCTTTCCGGTTCGCCGCGCTGTCCATCAGGCTAAAAGTCTGCAGTTCCGTCATGCCCTGACCCCAGCGCACGGAGTAGTCGTTCATCCGGAAATCGAAGCTGTGGATGCCGCCGCCGACATCGCGCCAGACGGTAAGGCGGGCGTTCTTGTCGCCGGCGTATTGTTCCTTGGTCAGGCCTTCGATGTCTTGCTTCACCTGCTCGGCCCCGACGGCGGTCAGCGACGAGCCCAGCGCCACGGGCTCGAGGATCTGCAGGTAGGCTTTCTGGGTCTCAAAATCGGGGAAGTTGAACGCGAACCCGCAGACCACATATTGCGGGTACCTGCGGAAAAAGGCGATGGTGCCGGGGATCTGGATGAGGTAGCCGTCGAGACTGAGCTTGAACGCGCAGGGTTCGCCCCGGATTGCCACGGCGGCGGAATGAAGCTGGATGCTCGCGCCGCTGGCCGAGAGGTTGACCAGCCGGCCGGCCCAGTCCTGCCCGGAGGCCGAGTTGGCGATCCGGTTGCCTTCGCTGTCGTGCCCGGTGAGGGTGACCACGGCCTTGAACGGGAAGGCCTGGCCGACGGCCTGGCGCTCGGCCTGGCGTTTTTCCCCGGCAGCCACCGTATCCTTGCTGAAATTGAGGATCTTTTTGAAAAGCAGCACTGGCATCAGATACGGCACCGGCCGCGTGGGTTCAAGTCTTGTCCCTGCGCGTTTTTTGCCGGTTGCCAAGTGCCCTTTGCGCCGCATCCCTGTGGGGCGAAACCGACTGCTGATGAACCCGGCCCCCGACCTTAACATTGAGTATGTGGCGAACCTCGCCCGCCTCGCCCTGACCGGCGCGGAACGGGAGAAATTTGCCCGGCAGCTGGGCGATATCCTGCATTACGTCGAGAAACTGAAGGAAGTGGACGTGTCCGGGGTCGAGCCCATGGCCCATGCCTCGCCGGTCTTCAACGTCTGGGAGGCCGACGTCGCCCGGCCCGGCCTGCCGGTCGACCAAGCGCTGCGCAATGCCCCGGCGCAGCGGGACAACCTCGTCGTGGTGCCCAAGGTCGTGGAGTAGGCGATGGCGAACGAACTCATCTTTCGCCCGGTCACCGAGCTGGCCGACCTGCTCGCGGCAAAGAAAATTTCGGCGGTCGAGCTGGTGCAGGCCTCGGCGGCGCGAACCGCCGCGGTCGACGGCCGCGTGCGGGCCTTCAATTCCCGCGACGAGGCCGGCGCCCTGGCCGCCGCCGCCGCGTCCGACGCCCGCCGTGCCGCCGGGCAGGCGAGGGGGCCGCTGGACGGCATTCCCGTCGGCTTCAAGGATGTCATCGCGGTCGAGGGCCAGCCGCTGACGTGCTCGAGCAAGATGCTGGCGGATTTCATCTCACCCTACGACGCCACGGTCACGGTGAAACTCAAGGCGGCGGGCGCGATTCCCTTTGGCCGGCTGAACATGGACGAGTTCGCCATGGGCTCCTCGACGGAAAATTCCGCCTTCGGCCCGACGGCCAACCCGTGGGATCTCGCGCGCGTGCCGGGCGGCAGCTCGGGCGGGTCGGCCGCGGCGGTGGCGGCGGGCGAGGTGCCGCTGGCCCTGGGCTCCGACACCGGCGGGTCCATCCGCCAGCCGGCGGCGCTGTGCGGCATCGTCGGCCTCAAGCCCACCTACGGCCTCGTCTCGCGCTACGGCCTCGCGGCCTTCGCCTCGTCGCTCGACCAGATCGGCACGATGGCCCACACGGTGGAGGATGCGGCGCTGTTGCTCGGTGCCATCGCCGGCCACGACCCGCGCGACTCCACGTCGTTCCAGGCCGGACGGCCCGACTACCGCGCGGAACTGGTCCGGCGGAAAGGTCCGTGGCGGCTCGGCGTGCCCCGGGAATTCTTCGGGGCCGGCCTCGATCCCGAGGTGGGCGCGGCGGTGCAGCGGGCCATCGGGTTTTACCGGCAGGCCGGCTGCGAGATCAAGGAGGTCTCGCTGCCGCTCTCGGCGGAATACGCCATCGCGGTCTACTACCTCATCGCGACCGCGGAGGCGTCGTCGAACCTCGCCCGTTACGACGGCATCCGCTACGGCCACCGGTCCAAGGCGGCGACCGACGCCATCGACATCTACGCGAAGTCGCGGGCCGAGGGCTTCGGCGAGGAGGTGAAGCGCCGCATCATCCTCGGCACGCACGTGCTGAGCAGCGGTTACTACGACGCCTATTACCTGCGCGCCCAGCAGGTCCGCACGCTCATCCGCGGCGAGTTCCTGCGTGTGTTCCAGGACTGCGACGCCCTGCTGTCGCCGACCTCGCCGACCGCCGCCTTCCAGCTCGGGGAAAAATCCGCCGACCCGCTCGCGATGTACCTCAACGACATCTACACCATCGGCGTGAACCTGGCGGGCCTGCCCGCCCTTTCCCTGCCCTGCGGCTTCACCAGCGGCGGCCTGCCCATCGGCCTGCAGGTCATCGGCCAGCCCTTCGAGGAAGCCACCATGCTCGCCATCGCCCAAAGCTACGAGCAGGCGCATGAGTGGCACACCAAACACCCGGACCTGTGACACCGCGAAACACACGAAACACACGAATTGTCCGGAAGGTTATGCCTTTCGTGTATTTGGTGTATTTCGTGGTGACCATTCTTTCGGATGAAATTTGAAGCCGTCATCGGCCTGGAGGTCCACGTCCAGCTCCGGACGAAGTCGAAAATGTTCACGCGGGTGGCCTCCGGCTATGGCGAGCCGGAGAACACCCTGACCGACCCCGTCGTGCTGGCCCTGCCGGGCGCGCTGCCGATCATGAACAAGGCGGCGCTCGACCTGATCATCAAGACCGGGCTGCTGCTCGGTTGCGACATCGCGCCGGTCTGCAAGTGGGACCGCAAAAACTACTTCTATCCGGACTCGCCGAAGAACTACCAGATCTCCCAATACGACCAGCCCCTCTGCCTCCGCGGCGCCGTCGAGATCGAGCTGCCCGGCGCGGCGCGCAACGTCATGGGCGAGCACAAGGACATCCCGCTCACCCGCATCCACCTCGAGGAGGACGTCGGCAAGCTCACGCACGGTGCGCATGAGTCGCTCGTGGACTTCAATCGCGCCGGCACGCCGCTGATGGAGATCGTGTCGGAACCCGCATTGCACAGTGCGGACGAGGCTTTCGCGTTTCTGACCGCCCTGCGTCTGTCCCTCGTCCAGGCGGACATCTCCGATTGTGACATGGAGAAGGGCCAGCTGCGGTGCGACGCCAACATCTCCATCCGGCCCGTGGGCGGGACGCAGCTCGGCACCAAGGTCGAACTGAAGAACCTCAACTCCATCTCTTTCGTCCGCGACGGCATAGCCCATGAGATCCGCCGGCAGACCGCCGTGGTCGAGGCGGGCGGCACCATCGTGCAGGAGACGCGCCAATACGACGGCGAGACCGGCGCCTCGGCCGCCATGCGCTCGAAGGAGATGGCGCACGACTACCGCTATTTCCCCGATCCCGACCTCATGCCGGTGAAGGTGGACGAGGCCTGGCTCGCCGCGATCCGCGGTACGCTGCCCGAGCGGCTGTTCGACCGGCAACGGCGTTACCTGCAGGATTTCCAGCTGCCCTACACCCTGACATCGGTGCTCGTGCCGCACCTGGCGCTGAGCGAGTTCTTCGAGGAGGCGGCACGGCTCTGCGGCCAGCCGCAGGCAGCCGCCAACTGGATCGCCAACGACCTCCAGCGCGAGCTGGCGGCGGCCGGGGTGGCGCTCGCTGACAGCAAGGTCCGTCCCGCGCACATTGCCGGCCTGGTGCAGCTCGTCGCGACCGGCGTGATTTCGAACAATATCGCGAAGGAGGTGTTTGGGGAGATGTTCGCCACCGGCGAGCCGCCCGCCGCCCTCGTCGACCGCAAAGGGCTGCAGCAGTCCACCGACACCGGCGAACTGGAGCAATGGGTGGCCGCCGCCATCGCCGCGAACCCCCGGGCCGTGGCCGAGTTCAAGGCCGGCAAGGAACAGGCCATCAACGCCGTGAAGGGCGCCGTCATGAAGGCCTCCCAGGGCAAGGCCAATCCCAAGCTCGTCGACGAGATTGTGCGCAAGCAGGTCGGTTAGGGAGAGGTTTCAAATCTGAGATCGCAAATTTGAATAGCAGCCGTCCGGGGGCCCGTCGTTCCGAACTCATCCCGCAAAACGCTGCAGAAACACCCGCATGTCGTCCGGCACCGCCGCCGACAGGTTGGGCAACAGCCAGCGGACGAGCTGGCGGATTTCGTCGTGCAGGTCGCCGGATTGGTCGAACACCGGGTTGGTCAGCTTGCCCTTGTGGGAGTCGCTGGCCTCGCGCAGGTAGGCGTCCAGCACGCCCGATTGTGCGTCACCGTGACAGAAGTAGTCGTGCATCCGGAACTCGAAACTGTGCAGCGGCCAGCCGGGAGCCTGGGCCAGCCACACGGTGAGCACCGCACCCTCCTCGCCGCGGAACACCTGCTTGATGAACTGCGGCTCGTTCTGCACGACCCGCTCCGCCGGCACCGCGGCGAGCGACTGGCCGATGGCGACGGGCTGGAGGAGCTGGAGGTAGGCTTTCTGGGCCAGGAAATCGGTGAACTTGAAACCGATGCCGCAGAGGAGGCCCTGCTCGCTGGTCTCCACATGGGCCAGCCGGCCCTCGAGTTCCAGCCGGTGCTCGCCCAGTTCGAGCTCCACCTTCACGTCCTGCCCCTCGGTCGCCTCGACATCGCGCGCGGCGAGCAGGGCGATGCCGTGGCCCGACATGTTCCGCACCCTAACCGGCCGCCAGTCATGGTCCGCCAGGCTCAGGCTGGCTTGCAGCGGGAATGCGGCGCCGGGCGCATGTCGCGCATTGAGGCGGTTTTCCGTCATCTGCGCGACGTTGACCGGCTCGAAATTAAATATCCGTCTGAAAAGAAGCACGGATGGCTTGATAGCGTTCTTTCGCGCACAAAACAAGTCCTGCCCGCTTGCCCCTCCGAAAATTTCAAATACACTCGCAGGCATGAACGCTGGACAAACCTCCCCCATGAACCGCCGTGAGGCGTTGAAGATTATCGGTGCCGGCGCGATGTTCGCCGGCCTCGGCCTCACCCAGGCGTCCGCCGCCGCTGCGCCCGTCACCGTGCCCGCCCTCGGCTGGGAGCTGCCCAAGCTGGCCTTCGCCTATGGTGCCCTCGAGCCGCACATCGACGCGCGGACGATGGAGATCCACCACACGAAGCATCACCAGGCCTACATCAACAATGCCAAGGCCCTGCTCAAGGACCACCCCGACCTGCTCGCCCGCGGTCCGGAGGCCCTGGTCCGCGACCTGGCCGGCGTGCCGGAGGCCCTCCGCACGGGCCTCCGCAACAACGCCGGCGGCCACGTGAACCACCGTTTCTTCTGGCGGCTGCTCACGCCCGGGGGCGCCGCCGCCGCCGGCCCGCTGGCGGCCGCAATCACTGACGGATTTGGCACGAGTGAAAAATTCCAGGCGGAATTCGCCGGCGCCGCCTTGAAGCGCTTTGGCAGCGGCTGGGCGTGGTTGAGCGTCAAGGCCGGCCGGCTGCAGGTCCACTCCACGGCCAACCAGGATTCGCCCCTGGCCGACGGAGCGGCGCCGGTCATCGGCCTGGATGTCTGGGAGCACGCCTACTACCTGCACTACCAGAATCGTCGCGCGGACTACATCACGGCCTTCTGGAGCGTCCTCGACTGGAAACAAGCCGAGGCCAACTACGCCGCCGCGCTGAAAGCATGATTTTTAACACGGAGGACGCGGAGAGCGCAGAGGCAGGACCGGACTCGCGGGATTTTTCCTGCTTCGTGAACTCTGCGATTTCTGCGTTTAAATGTCCGGGCCTCGGTGGTTCCAATCATGGGTGCTAAAACCTTCGAGCAGATCGACGGCCCTGCGGCCCGGCACCACCTGTTCCTCTGCACCGGCCCCGACTGCTGCGCGCCGGAGCAAGGGCTGGCGACGTGGGAGCATTTGAAGGGTTCACTCAAGGAGCACGCCATCCCGGCCATGCGGACCAAGGCCGCGTGCCTGCGCATGTGCCACGACGGCCCGTGGCTCGTCGTCTATCCCGACGGCACGTGGTATGCGCAAGTGACGCCCGCCCGTTTCGACCGCATTCGCCGCGAGCATCTGGAGGGCGGCCAGCCCGTGGCCGAATGGGTGCGGGCGGTGAACCCGCTGGCCGGCAAGTAGCCGCGGTGGCGGCGATTGCCGCGGCGGTGTTCCCGGAGTTGCCTTGGCGCGCCGAGGGGGTGTATCACTCCGGGCATCCGCCCATGAGATTCACCGTATCCAAACGATTCACCTTCGAGGCGGCGCATTCGCTGCCGCACCTGCCGGAAGGCCACAAGTGCCGCAACGTGCACGGTCACTCCTACGTGATCGAGGTTTTCTGCACCGGCCCGCTCGATCCGCGCGGCTTTGTGGTCGACTACGCCGAAATCAGCGCGGCGGTGAAGCCCATCATCGCCCAGCTGGATCATCAAAATCTCAACGCGGTGCTGCCGGGCCTGACGACGGCGGAGAACGTGGGCCAGTGGATCATGGGGCAGCTCGACCGGTCGGGGCGGCTGCCGGCGCAGATGGTTTCGCGCGTCGATGTGCATGAAACCGCCAAGACCTGCGTGAAGGTCGAGCGCTGAGGGGGAAGATTCCTCCGGAAGTAAAGATCCCCGGAGCAAGCTCCGGGGATTTTGATCAAGCCAACGGCATTTCAAAATGCCCGCGGTTTCACTCTCTATGCCGGACGGGCGACCCGTGGCTGCGGCTTCCAGCCGCAGTCTTCATCGGCTGGAAGCCGATGCCACTTTCCCGACAAGCCGGAGCTTGCTCCGGCGTATCGAACCCACCGCCAATGAAAAGGCGCGGCCTCAGCCGCGCCTCGGGTAGCTCGCCTTGCGCCGGGCTTCAGACGTGCGTTTCGGTCGGGAGCTTGACGCTGGTGCCGCGGGCCCCGGCGGCCTGCTGGCAGGCGGGGCAGACGCCGAAAAATTCCACGATGTGGCTGACCTGCGCGTAACCGCGCTCCTTGAGGACGCCTTCCATGCCTTCGACGGAAAAGTAGTCAATGCGCTCCGTCTGGCCGCAGGCCTTGCAGACGATGTGATAGTGGCGGGCGGAACCGATCGTCGCCTCGTACAGGCAGGTGCCGTTGTGCTGGTAGCTGCGGCGGACCATGTCGAGGTTCTCAAAGGCGGCGAGGCAGCGGTAAACCGTCACAAGGTCGCACACCTTGACGCCCATCTCCTGGTGGATGCGCTCGATGCTGATGGGGCCGGTGTGCCGCAGGAGGGACTCGATGATGGCAACGCGGGGCTTGGTGATGCGCATGCCGGCCGCGTGGATGCGATTGCGGGCCTCGGTGAGGGGGAGGGTCGCGGGGGCAGCAGCGGTAAATGCCGCCAGGGGGTGGTTGGACTGGGTCGCAGCAATCATGGGTTAAAGGGGGTGCAATCCTTAATGCAGAAATGCTGTAAGATTGCGAGTTGAAGTTTGCCGGAATGGCCCAATGCATGGGGGTGAAATGCCTTCCGTCGCCCGCCCGCTCCGCCCCCACCCACCCGGTCTGTCCGGGGTGGCTGCATGGTTGCGGGCGGCGCCTACCTGTGCTAGCCATTGTGCCTGAAATTCATGCAAGACTTGGAATTCACCGAAATCGTCGGGCTGATCTGCAAGGAGGACACCCGGTTCGACCGCAAGGCCTACAACTTTGTGCGGTTGGCGCTGGATCATACGGTGAAGGAATTGAAGAAAAAGCACCCCGAGCGCACCGGCAAATCCCAGCACGTCTCGGGCGCCGAGCTGCTGCTGGGCATCCGCGCGCACGCCCTCGAGCAGTTCGGGCCGCTGACCAAGACCGTGCTGAATTCCTGGGGCATCACGCGCTGCACCGACTTCGGCGACATCGTCTTCAATCTGATCGAGTATAATGTCTTCAGCAAAACCGACAGCGATCGCCGCGAGGATTTTTCTGACATCTACGATTTCGACGAGGCGTTCGTGAAACCCTTCACGCCGACCCGCGCACGCCGCAGCCGCGGCGGTTCGCCCAGCCCCGCCTGAGTCCCGGCCGCCCCTTCATGCCCAAGCCACCGTCCGCGCGCTCGCGCGATCTCTCCCTGCTCAACCGCCTCTGGCGCGAAGCCATCGAGCGCTACACCCTGCCCAACGGGCTCACCGTCCTGCTCAAGCCCGACACCGCCGCGCCCGTCAGCTCCGTGCAGGTGTGGGTGAAGACCGGCAGCATCCACGAGGCGGGGGCGCTCGGCGCCGGCCTCTCGCACTACCTCGAGCACATGCTCTTCAAGGGCACGGCGCGGCGCGCCGGCCGCGAGATCTCGGCCACCGTCCAGGCGCACGGCGGCTACATCAACGCCTACACGACCTTTGACCGCACCGTCTATTACATCGACATGCCGTCGGAGCACACCGCCGTCGCCCTCGACCTGCTGGCCGACGCCACCCTCCACTCGACCCTGCCCGCCGGGGAGGTCGCCAAGGAGAAGGATGTCATCCTGCGCGAGATCGACATGTGCCTTGACGACCCCGACCAGCGCCTCGCGCAGGCGCTGTTCGAGACCGCCTTTCGCACCCATCCCTACCGGCAGCCCATCATCGGCCATCGCGATGTCTTCGCCGCCGTGACGCGCGACGACCTGCTGGCCTATTACCGCGCCCGTTATGTGCCCAACAACATGGTGGTGGTCATCGCGGGCGACTTCGACCCGGCCGCCACGCGGGCGGCCATCGCGGAGCATTTCGGCAAAAGCCCGCGCGTCCGGCTCGCCCCGGTGCACGTGCCCGACGAATCCGCGCAGCTCTCCCGCCGCGACATGCACCTGCTCGAGGACGTCCAGGTCTCGCGGGCCGGCCTCGGCTGGCAGATCCCCGGGCTCACGCACCCCGATGCCCCCGCCCTCGACCTGCTTTCGATGGTGCTCGGCCACGGGGACAGTTCGCTGCTCTGGCAGAGCATCCGGGAAAAAGCCCGGCTGGTGCACAACATCGACGCCATGAGCTGGAGCCCCGGCACCAGCGGGCTGTTCTACATTTCCTACCTCGCCGACCCCGCGCGGCGCACAGCGGCCGAGGCGGCCATCTTGCGCGAGCTCGACCGCATCGCGGCCAAGGGCATCAGCCCCGACCTGCTCGCCAAGGCCGTGCGGCAGGCCGTGACCTCCGAGATCAACATGCGCAAGACCATGTCCGGCCAGGCCGCGCGCCTGGGCTCAGCCGAGGTGGTCGTGGGCGACATCAACTACACGCGCACCTACTTCGAGCGCCTGTTCGCTTTGACCCCGGCCACGCTCCGCCGCGTCATGCGCACCTACCTCGTGCCCGACCGCCTGACCGTCGTCTCGTCCAACCCCGCCGCCTCCGCGGCCGCGGTCGGAACGCCCGGCGCCCGCGCGGTCTCCTCCCTCGATTTCGAGGAATTGATTTTGCCCAACGGCGCCAAGCTCCTGCTCCAGCCGAACCGGCAGCTGCCCAACCTCCACCTGCGCCTCGCGTTTGCCGGCGGACCGATGTTCGAGCCGGCCGGCCGCCGTGGCCTCACCGCGTTGATGGCCGCGCTGCTCGCCAAGGACACCACGCGCCGTTCGGCCGAGGCGGTCGCCCGCGCCATCGAGGAGGTCGGCGGCACGTTCGGCGATTTCTCCGGCAACAACAGCTTTGGCCTCGCGGCCGAGGTGATGCCCGGCGACGCCCACCTCGCCCTCGGCCTGATCGCCGACGCGGTGCTGCGGCCGGCCTTCAAGGCGGCCCGGCTCGAGATCGAGCGCGAGTCGTCCCTCGCCGCGCTGAAGGAGGGCCTGGACGACGTCGTGACCGTCGGGCGGAAAAAGATGCGCGAGAAATTCTTCGGTCCCCATCCCTTCGCCATCGAGAGCGGCGGCGACGAGGCCGGGCTGAAGGCGCTGCAGGTCGGTGACCTGCGCGCCTTGCATGGCCGGTTGGTGGTCGCCGGCAACGCGGTGCTCGCCGTCTCGGGCGATTTCGACCCGAAACAGCTCGTCCCCCGGCTGAAGGCGTTCCTCACGTCGCTGCCCGCGGGCACCGTGCCCCCGGCGGAGGCCAAGCTGCGCCTCAAGGCGGGCGATTTCACCGAGACCCAGCCGCGGCAGCAGGCGATCGTCTTCCAGGCCTTTCCAGGGCCGGGCCTGCATGCGCCCGACTACATTGTGAGCGAGGTGATGGACGAGCTGTTCAGCGGGATGTCGTCGCACCTGTTCGAGCGCGTGCGCGAGCAGAAGAGCCTGGCGTATTTCGTGCGCTCCAGCCGCATCGTCGGGCTCGGGCAGGCGATGTTCTACTTCTATGCCGGCACGAGCCCGCAGCGCTACGAAGAGGTCATCGCGGAACTGGACCTGGAGATCGCGCGCGTGCAGTCGGGCGGCGTGGCGGCGGAGGAATTGCTCCGTTGCCAGGTCCGTCTGAAGGCCGGCAAGCGCATGGGCCTGCAGACCAACTCGGCCCGCGCCATGCAGTCGGCGCTCAACGCCGTCTACGGCCTGCCGGTGAACGACTGGCGCACCTACGACGCGCGCGTCGACGCCGTGTCGCTCGCCGCCGTGCGGGCGTTTGCCCGGAAATATTTCCAGCCGGCGCAGCGCGTCCAGCTGGTGGTGAAACCCTGAAACAGCACCTGATTTTAGGCCAACGCCGGTTTTGTCCGCGGGCGGCAGGTCAGGCTAGGCTCGCCGCGCCATGAATGACCTGAAATCCATCCTTCGATTCGCGCTGGGCCTGCTGGCGCTTTTGTTTGCTGTCACCTTCACCTCCGCGGCCGACGGGGACGCCGCCAAGGAAAAGAAACCCTCCAAGGCCGCCCTGGAGAAGTATGATACCAACAAGGACGGCATGCTCGACGCCGCCGAGCTCGCCGCGCAGAAGGCCGACATTGCGGCCAAGTCCAAGTCGACCAAGGAGGCGAACCTCGCCAATTACGACGCCAACAAGGACGGCAAGCTGGACGAGGCCGAGAAGGCGCAGATGAAGGCGGAGGCGGATGCCGCGAAGGTCACGGCCAAGGAAGAAAAGGCCGCCAAGAAATCCGCGAAGGACGGGGAGAAAAAATAACGGAGCACCAGCCTCGTTTGCCACTCACCAACCCCGGGGTCAAACGCCCCGGGGTTTTCTTCCCTTGGCGCGCGGGCGACCCCGCTCGCGAATTGTCCGCCCATCCCATGCCGCTCGCACCGCTCGAACCTTTCGTTCGTCATCCGCTCATCTTCCTGACCGTGTGCACCGCCAACCGGGCGCCGATTCTGGCCAACGATTCCGTCCACGCCATCCTGACGACCCTGTGGCGCGCATCCCGGGAGCGCCACGGCTGGTGGGTTGGTCGTTATGCCATCATGCCGGATCTTGTGCACCTGTTTGCCATGGCGGGAGACGAAGAAACGGCCATGCCGCTGCCTGACTGGGTCGCAACGTGGAAATCAATCTCCGCCCTTCAGTTGGTGGCCGGAAACAACGCACCCGCACCCATCTGGCAGCGTGACTACTGCGACCGGTTGCTGCGCACAAGGGAAAGCTACGGCGCGAAATGGGACTACATATCCCACCATCCGGTGCGCGCCGGATTGGCCAGTCGGGCCGAGGCCTGGCCCTATCAGGGCGTCATTCAGGATTTGTGCTGCTGAAGACCAGCGGGAGCGCGGACGACCCTGCCGGCGAGGCGGCGGCGGCGTGGTTTGCGACCGCCTACTTCTTCTCCATGAACCCGCCGCTCCACTTGAGCTTGGCGCGCATGACCTCGAAGTGGGAATAATCGCGCCGCTGCGCCAGCGACAGCGTGCGGCTGGAAATGGCGATCTCCACCGGTGAGCCCTGCGTGACGACCATGTTGCGCTGGCCGTCCATCGCCACCAGCAGCCGCGACACCTTGCTCTGGTTGACGACCGTGAGCTTCACATCGTCCCGGAAGATGATGGTGCGGTTGCTCAGCGTGTGCGGGCAGATGGGGGTCATCGCAATGACGCCGGCGCCCGGGTGCACGATGGGCCCGCCGGCCGCGAGGTTATAGGCGGTCGAACCCGTCGGGGTGGAAAAGATGAGGCCGTCGCAGGTGTAGTCGGTGACGAGCTTGTCGTTGGCGAATACCTCAAGGCGGACGATCTGCGAGGGCTTGGCGTCCTTGATGAGCACGTCGTTGAGGGCAACATCGCTGCGGCGCGGGCCGGTCTTGCAGTCGAGCAGGGCGCGGCGGGCGATGCGGTAGTCGCCCCCGATCAGCGCGGCGAACTGGGCGCGGGCCTCTTCCGCGGAAAAGGTGGTGAGGAAGCCGAGGCTGCCCTGGTTGACGCCGATGACCGGCAGGTCGGCGGCGGCCGCGCCGCGCACGGTGCCGAGCAGGGTGCCGTCGCCGCCGATGACGCAGCAGGCGTCGCAGCCCCGGAAGAAGCTGCGGGGCAGCTTGCGGTCACCGGTGAGCTTCAGCTTCTTCGCCCCGGCCAGGCGCGCGATCTCCATGAGCTCCTGCGCGAGCTCGGCGGCCCCCGGTTTTTCGGAGTTATAGACAAAAGCCAGTTTCTGGAACGGGGGCATGGTGATTTCCCGCTGATTACGCGGATAAACGCCGATATTGGAATATCAATCTGGCCGCGTTCATCCGGGTCATCCGCGGCCCGGGGCCTTGTTCAATCCCAGCAGATACTCGCGGTTGCCGTCGGTCCCGTGCACGGGGCATTCCCGCTCGCCGACCAGACGGGCGCCGGCCAGTTCGCGCAGGGCGAAGTCCCTCACCTCGGCCAGCACGCGTTCGCGCACGGCGTCGTCGCGGATGATGCCCTGGCCCTTGTCCACCTCGGTCTTGCCGGCCTCAAACTGCGGTTTCACCAGCGCGACGAGCGTCCCGCCGGCCCGCAGGAACGGCCACACGGCGGGCAGCACGCTTTTCAGGGAGATGAACGACAGGTCCATGACCACGGCATCGTAGGCGGCGCGCGGCAGGCTGCCGGGGGTGAGGTGGCGGGCGTTGGTCTTCTCGAGGTTGGTCACGCGCGGGTCGCGGCGGATCTTCTCGTGCAGCTGGCCGTGGCCGACATCCACGCAGGTCGCGGAGGCGGCGCCGGCCTGCAGCGCGCAGTCGGTGAAGCCGCCGGTCGAGGCGCCGACATCGAGCAGATGCGCGCCGGTCAGATCGAGGGGGAATTGCTCCAAATAGGCGGCCAGTTTCTCGCCTCCGCGGCTGACGAAGCGCGGCGGCTGGTCGATGGTGAGGTCGAAATCCGCCGGGTATTCCTTGCCCGGCTTGTCGAGCCGGGCCGTGCCGTGCCGCACGCGACCGGACATGATGAGCGCCTTGGCCTGCGCGCGGGTGGGGGAGAGGCCGCGGGCCACCAGCAGTTCGTCGAGGCGGAGTTTGGCGGCCATGCGGATCAGCGTAGCTTTTGCCGCGCGGGCGACCAGCATGATGTGCGGCCGCCGACCTCCTCGCGGACCAGGGGTTGCCTCGTGCGCGGGCAGCGGCCGCCGTCCGCCCAGCGGTGCCAGAACAACCACGAACGCGGGATGTGATGGTTGAGGTCGGGGGGAAGGTATCTTCCCTTGCCGGCGATGGTCTCAAGGGCCAGCCGGCAGACCTGCTGGCACTCCCGGTGCAGCTTGCGCACCTCGGCGGGCGTGAGGGATCCGGCCGGCCGCTTCGGGTGGAGCGCCGCGCGCCAGAGGATCTCGTCCGCCATCCAGTTGCCGACGCCGGGAAACTGCTCCTGCATCAGCAGCACAGCCTTGAGCGGGGCCCGGGCGCGGCGGGTCAGGAACTGCGCTACGGCCCCGACGGTGAACGCCTGCGACCGGATCGCGGGGGCGATGCGCGTCCACCATTCCGGCGGCGTTGGCCCGGTGGCAAAGCGCACGCCGCCAAACATGCGCGGATCGTTGAAGACCAGCTGCCGCTGTTTTTGGACCAAAATGAAATGGTCATGCCTGGTGGGCGCATAGTCCGGCGCCTCGACCCGCAGCTCGCCGCTCATGCCGAGATGGATGCCCAGCCAACCCATGGCGTCCGTCCGGGACAGGCCTCCGCCCGTGAAACGGAAGAGCATCTGCTTCGCCGCGGTTTCCGAGTCGAGGAGCGTCGCACCGATGAGCCTTCGCTTCAGCCGCGCCGTACCCGTGCCGCGAAAGACCTTTTTCCCCTCGTGCAGGCGCACGCCGGTCACCTTGGCCCCGTGCCCCGTGCTCCAGCGCTTGCGGAAAAATTCGACTTCAGCCAGTTCGGGCACGGCTCAGAAAAGGAACTTGTTAACCACAGATGAACACAGATGGACACAGATACTCAAAATGCCACCCAGCCTAGGAGAAGCGCGGGACAGGGGACCTGGGATCTATAATCTGTGATCATCTGTGTTTATCTGTGGTTGAATCTTCTGCGCGTCACAGAATCTCCCAGTTGTAGGGATATTTCGAGAGCGGCTTGGAGCCGTTGGCGGTGACCTGCACGACATCCTCCCAGCGGCAGCCGCCGAGGCCGGGGTAATAGAGGCCGGGTTCGACGGTCAGCACGGAGCCCTGCTTCAGCGGGTAAGCCGTGGCGGGCGACATGCGGCCCGGATCGTGCACCGCGAGGCCGAGGCCGTGGCCGGTGCCGTGGATGAAGCCGACGGCCCCCTGCTTGGTCTGGCGCGTGACATAGCCGGCCGCGGCAAAGCAGTCGGTGCATGCCTGGTGCACCTTCCGGCCGTCCACGTTGGCGCGGATGGTCCTGGTTGCGGCCAGCTGCGCCTCGCGCACGGTGGCGACCAGCTTGCGCTGCGCCTCGGAGGGACGGCCCTTGAGGTAGGTGCGGGTCATGTCGCCGTAATAACCCGTCGCGGTGACGCGAGGGAAGATGTCGAGGATGATGAGCTCGCGCGGCCGGAGCGGGCCCGAGCCGCGATCGTGCGGGTCACAGGCCTGGTTGCCGCCGGCCACGATGGTGTCCTGCGGGTTGCCGCCCTGTTCCATGATGGCGGTCTCCAAGGCGAAGCGCAGTGACTCGGATGTGAGCGCCAGGCCGCGCCAGACCAGGCCGCGGCCCTTGATCTTGGCCGCGCGCAGGATCTTTTCCGCCGTCGCGAAACCGACCGCGCACAGCCGGTTGCCCTCGCGGATGCAGTCCGCCTCCCAATCGGTCTTGATCTCGCGCTCGGGAAACAGGAGGCCGTTGGCGAACCCCAGCTTCAGCCCGAGCTTGGTGAGCTGCACATAAAGCGAGGCGGGAAAATCGTCCGGCACGCGGAAATGGCGCAGCCGGTAGTGGGCGGACAGCGCGGCGATGATCTCCGCCACGCCGGCCTTCGCGCCGTAGACCTCCTGCGCGCGGGCGAGCCATTTTTCGCGGGGCAGGACGACGTCGAAGGCGCCGGTCCTCTTCACCCGGCCGAACTCCAGCGCGCTCTGGACGGTGACCTTTTTGCCGCGCACCCCGAGGGCGATGAACGGGTCGTGCACCTCGACGCGGCCGAAATAGAGCAGGTCGGCGCTGGCGTGGGTGTCGGCGTAAAGGAGCGGGGCGGGGGTGGTGGGCATGGGAATAAGTGAAAGTGAAGATGAAGGTGAAAGGGTAAGGGGCGGGTTTGGCACTTTGCCGGCGGGTTGGTGAATCGATTCGTTCGTCGTTCTCGTTCTCAAAACCGTCGGGCACAAGGAACGATTACGAGAAGGAGAACGATTTTAAGTCTGGTGGCGGGATTGGGGCACGGCCCAGAGAAGGGTTGAGTTGTGTCTGCCCGGCATTAGCTAGGAAACACACCAAAACGCAAAAATGTTTTCCTGCCCCCGCTTCCTGCCGCCCCTGGCCCTCGCCGCCGCCCTGCTGCTCACCGCCTGCGGCGGTTCCGACACGGCCAAAGTCGCTGCGCCGAGGACGGTGGACGACCGCTTTGCCATCAAGATCGGCGACCGCACCGTGCAGATGCAGGTCGCGGCCCTGCCGGCCGAGCTGCAGCAGGGGCTGATGTTCCGGAAGGCCATGGGCGAGGATGAGGGCATGCTGTTCGTCTTCACCGCGCCGCAGCCGCAAGGCTTCTGGATGCGCAACACCACCATCCCGCTCGACATCGGCTACATTGATCCGACGGGGGAGCTGAAGGAGATCTACCCGCTGTATCCGCTCGATGAAAAGTCCGTGACGTCGCGCAGTCGCGACATCCAGTTCTGCCTCGAGATGAACCAGGGCTGGTTCAAGCGCAGCGGGGTGCGCGCCGGCGCGAAGCTCGACCTGAAGGCGGTCGCCGAGGCCCTCAAGGCCCGCGGCCTGAAACCCGAAGCCGCCGGTTTGCGCTGACGGATTTTCGCCCCGGGCCATGAACGTCCTCGTGATCGAAGATCAGACGATGGTGCGTGAACTACTGGCCTTGGCCTGTGGCGAAGCCCTGCCCAGGGCGAAGGTTAATACCGCGGGCACGAGGGCCGCGGCCCTCGCGTTGTGCCAGACGGCTCCGCCCGACCTGGTCATCCTCGATCTCGTGCTGCCGGATGGCGACGGGCTAGACCTGCTGCCAGATATCTTTGCCATCGCGCCGACCGCCAAGGTCATCGCGCTCTCCTCGCACATCGACGAGTTCACCCTGCACCGGGCGCTCAGTTCCCGGGTACACGGCATCCTCGACAAGAACGAGCAGCCGGTCCGCATCCTGCGCGAGGCCATCACCACCGTGCTCGCCGGCCGGCAGTATATTTCATCGTTCGTGCAGCGGCTGAAGGCCTCGGTGCGCGCTGATCCCGCCGCGTTCAACAAGATCCTTTCCGAGCGTGAGCAGGGTGTGCTGCAGCTGATCGGCAAGGGCCTGGCCAACGACCAGATCGCAACCCGGCTGAAGATCAGCGTGAGCACGGCGAAGAATCATCGGCTGAACATCATGGCGAAGCTGGACATGCACAGCACGCCGCAGCTCATCCGCTACGCGATCGAAAAGGGCTTTACCCGCATCCCCGAGGGGCCCGCGCCGGCATCCTGAGCGGGCGCCACCGGCGTGCGGGATAGCGGCAGGCGCACGAAGAAGGTGCTGCCCGGTCCCGGCCAGCCGTGCTGGCGCGCGGATTCCGACGGGCTCTCGACGCCCACGCTGCCGCCCATCAGCCGCGCGAGCGCCCGGCATGAAGCCAGGCCGATGCCGGTGCCCGGCACACCGGTCTCCTTGGCCTGGCTGCCCCGCACGAACCGCTTGAAGATCAGCTCCTGTTCCTCCGGTGGCACGCCCGGCCCGCCGTCGGTCACCTCGATAAGGACATCCGTCCGGTCAGTCCCGGCGTCGTTGCAACTTACCACGAGCTCGACCGGCGCACCCGCCGCGTGCTTGAGGGCGTTGGCGAGGAAATTGCCGACGATAGTCCGGAGCTTGGCCCCGTCGCCGGTGAACCCATCGCAGAAATTCGCCGGCAACCGCACCGCGGGGCGCGGTCCTCCTTCGCCGGTGCCGCCCAACGTGGAGGAGAGCAGTTCGTCGAGCCGGAAGGGCCGTTCCTCCAGTGTCATGGCGCCGTATTCGATCGACGAGAAATTCAGCACCTCGTCGCAGACCCGGGCTAGGCTTTCGGTGCCCTGGCGCATCAGGTTCGCATGCTCGCGCTGGCGGTCCGTCAGGTTGCTGTCCTCGAGCTGGTGCAGCAGCGAAAGGATGCCGTTGATGGGCCGGCGCACCTCGTGGCTGAAGCTGTCGAGGAAATCCGAGCGGGCAGTGTTGGAGAGCGACAGCTCACGGGTGCGCTCGTTGACCAGCTGTTCGAGCCGGACCGCCTGGACCTTGAGCCGGCGCGTCCGCCATTTCACGAGCCCGCGGACGGCAAGGAGAAGCAGTCCCGCCCAGACGACCATGGCCGGAGCGCTGCGATACCACGGCGCGGCGATCGCGAAAGGATAGGCGGTGACGGGGCTGATGCGACCGAAGCGATCCACCGCGCGTGCTTGGAAGACGTAATCACCTGGCGCCAGGCTGGTGAATTCACGCTGGGTGGCGATCCGGGGGGGGGACCATTCGTTTTCCGCCCCCTGCAGCCGGGTCTGGTGGAAATACCGGTCGTCGTTGCCCGTGATGGCGCCGGTCGAGAAGGAAAACCGGAGCCGGCCGGTGCCGGCGGCCAGAATGGCGTTCGCTGTTCTGGCGGGACCCGCAAAATCGTGTTCGTCCACCTGGATCCTTTGCAGCAGAGCGCAGGGCACCGGCTCGAGGCCCTGCAGGTGCGGTGCATCGAGGCGAAACAGCGCGTTCGCCCCGCTGATCCACAGCTCGTCACGATCGGCGCTGACGAGCCGGTTGATGCTGTAGATCTCGCCGATCTGGTCGAGGCCTGGTGCGATTAACGGCGTCACGGCGAATCGCCCGCCGGGTGCCCGTTCCAACCGGATGATGGCCGGAGGAGCGGCTTCCCCCAGCTCCTCCCGTTGCACGATCCAGTAAGAAACCCGGTCGGTGGAATCCATTGCCGCAATCACGCTGAAGCCGGTGAGTTCCGGGACAGGCAGGAATTTTCCATGCGCTTCGTCCCATTGCAGCGGGGTGCCATCGGTCAGCACCAGCAGCATGTCGTCGTGCCGGAACAGGCTGGGGCGGGTCGTTTCCGGCGGCAGGCCACGGCCCGGGGCCAGATGGATCACCGGGCGCAGTTCGCGCGCCGCGGGCTCCCAGACAAAGGCCTGGAGTTCGCCGTTCGTCGTGGCGACCCAGATACGGCCTGCCGCATCTTCGATGACCGAGGAGGGGGCGCTGGCGAAGGCCGGGCGCAGGTCCTTGACGATCCGTCCGGCGGGATCGGCGATTATCATCCGTGCGCCTGTGGCGGTGAATCCGAGCAGGCCGTGCGGCAATGTCCGCGGCGCAATCAGCTGCAGGACGTCGCTGGCTTCGTCCCCGTGCTGCTCAATCGCGTCCGCCGAGAGCGCCCAAATGCCGCCGTGGCCGCCCAGCCACAACCGGCCGTCCACCACCGTGGCGGTGCGCACGTGCTTCCAGAAGATCTCGGGCCGGTTGAAGTGTGCAGGTTCGCCGGGCGGGGAGCCCGCCAACGTGTAAACGCGTTGGGAGGAAACCACGGTGACGTTGCCATCGAACAGCAGCACCCGGCAGATGCCCTGCGGAGGAAGCCGGAGCCGCGGGTCGAACGCGGACGCGAGCCCCGCGCCGGTGAACCGCACAAGTCCGGTGCTCATGCCGATCCACAGCTCGTCGGCGCGGCCCGGCAGCAGGGAGGTGACGTTGTCATCGGGCAGGCCGTTCAGGTTGTTCAGCATTCGCGCGACGGACGCGTCCGGATTCAGGAGGATCACGCCGCCGTAGGCGGTGGCGATGGCGATCATGCCGTTGCCCATGCGCGCGGCGCGCATGGCCCGCTTATCGCCGAGCAGGTTGGATGCATCCTCGAGCCGCTGCCACCGGCCGTCCCGGTGGAGGTAGATGGCGTCGTAGAAGACCGCCAGCCATCCGCCCCCCGCCAGCGCGACATGGGAAACCAGCGCCGTTCGCACCGGAAGCGAGGGCAGCGGCAGGTAGGGCTCGGGGCCGTCGCTTGCCATGCGGAGCAGTCCCACCCCGGACTGGTAAACGGAACATTCTCCCCCCTCTGAATAGCCGTAGAGGCGGACCGGGGTCGGCAGGTTCCAGGCGGAGAGAGCTAATCCATCCCATCGCATTACTTTCGCGCGGGCGACAAACACCGCGCCACCCGGCTCGGGGTGAATAAGCCGGACGTTGATGAGGCCGGTGATGCCGGCGGCATCCATTTGCGGCTGCAGCGAGGTGTAATTCCATTCGCCGGATGAATTTTTCTCCAGGTAACCGGCATTCTGGTCGGTGCCGACCCAGATGCGGCGTCCGTCAGCGGAGGAGGCGAGGGCCATGATCTGGGCGGCGTCCGGCACCTTGATGTGGCGCCATTCCGCCCCGTCGAACGCCGCCAGCCGGTTCGAACCGACGAACAGGGTCCCATCAGTGCTGCGGGCGAAGGCGGACACAGCGCCGTTCACAAAGGAGCGGCTTCCTTCGGGATACTCAAGGATGGCCATGCCCTGATAGTTGATCCGATCGGCTACCTCCGCGGCGGTGAGGCGGCCGGCGGCCAGCAGCGCGGCGGCCAGCCGGGCCGGAAACCTCATGCGCCATGGACGGAGAAATGTCACGGTTGGAAGCTTGCCGCGGCAAACGGGTCCGCGCGAGTTCTAAGGATGGCGCGGATTGGTCCTATAGGCCTAGGACGTGGCGCGGTCGGCGGCCGACCTTGACCGGGCCGGCGGAGTCACCACCGGCAAGCCGACGGTTCCGGGCCGAAGAAAGCCTCGGCCAGCTCGCGGGCGGCGAACATGCGCTGGGCGTCGTGGTCGATGCGCGGTGTCTCGACGATTTGCCAGTGGAAGGGCCAGCCGTGCGCCTCGGCATTTTTGCGCGACGTCTCGAAGAAATTCTGCCCGCGCGCGAGCCGGACCGGACCCTGCTTCATGGCATCCGGGCTGAGGTCGAAGTAGTCGGTGGCGAGCTGCCACACGTCGCCCGTGCCCAGGAAAAGCGTAAGCGGCTGCGCGTAGAAGCGCCGCAGCGCCGCGTCGTCGGTCAGCTCGTCGGGCAGTCCGCCGAAGCCGTAGGGAAAGCTTACCGTCGGATCGGGGAAGGGGTAGGAACCGGGATTGCACGCCACGAAACGCCGGGCCTCACCGGGCATGAAAAGCGCCATGCGGACCACGAGCTGGCCGCCACCCGAATGTCCGATCAGGTAATACGGCAGCGATGGCTTGTCCTCGCGCGCGCGCACCTCGGCCACGAGGCGGAGCAGGATGTTAAACGTCCAGGTCTCGCGCGGCTGCAGCTTGCCTTCCAGCAGCACGCCGCCGGTGCGCTTGTAGCGTTCGTCGCTGAACCGGGCCTTGTCGAAGAGGGGAGCCACGACAATGGTGCCGAAGCGTTCGGCCATGTTGATCGCCCAGTCGCGGTGCTCCTCGGCGTTGCGGTCGGAGCCGTGGATCACGACGATCAGGGGACCGTCGGTGTAGGTGGGCGGCTTGTAGCTGAAGACCTCGATGGGCTCGCCGTTGTTGCCGAGGATGAAGTGGCCGTTACCCACAGGCAGCGGCGTCGCCACGCCGATCAACGAGGCGGCGACCAGCAGGAATGCCCCCCGGGCGAACCAGCGGACAGGACGTAACGAGGGGAGGGAGGGCATGGTGGGGCAGGGGTGCTTGGCGTGGGGGCTCAATCGGCTTGATGGACGATACGGCCGCCGAGAATGGTGTATAGTACCTTGGTCTGCAGCAATTCCTCGACCGGACGCGTGAGAATGTCGCGGGAGAGCACCACCAGATCGGCGAGCTTGCCGGGAGTGATGGATCCCTTCCGGGTTTCCTCATGCGAGGAGTAGGCCGGGTTGATCGTATAGGCTTGGACAGCCTCCTCGATGGTCAGGCCCTGTTCGGGATGCCACGCGGGTGTGCCGGCGGGGGCCGCGGGATCCTTGCGCGTGATGGCGGAATACATGTTCTCCAGCGGATCGTAGGGCGAAAGCGAGGTCCGGTTGAAGAGGCCCGGCAGATCGGAGACAATGTTCACGCGCATGCCGCTTTCGATCATGGTGCGCCAGGCAAAGGTCGTCTTCGACCGCTCGGGTCCAAGATTGCGCTCCAGCACGGGTAGATTCTGGTCCAGCAACTGGTGCGGGGTGACGTCTGCAGTCAGGCCCAGCCGGCCGGCCCGGGCGAGGTCAGCCGGGGTCGCATACCAGGCGTGGATAAGGCGGAAGCGGCGGTCGCGCGGGCCGTTGGCCGCTATCGCGGTTTCGTACCAGTCGAGCAACTGGTGCAGGGCCTTGTCGCCAAGCACATGGATGCCGACGTCGTAGCCGGCGTGGTCTGCCGCGGTGATGTTGCGCTGCATGGCCGCCGCGCCCTTGTAACGGAAGGTGTAGCTGCCGGTCTGGCCGTTGAGCGGCGCGAACATCAACGTGCCGTCGAGGATATCTTTCAGCGTGCCGAAATTCAGCAGTTCGTCACCCGAGCCCGGGTGGATGTCAAAATCGGCCAGGTCCGCCCAGGTCTCGAGCGGCGTGAGCGCGTGCACGCGCACGGTGAGTTCGTCGCGTACTTTTAGGGCGCGGAAGAGGCCGATGTCGGAGTAGCTACGCTCGATAAACGTGGGGAAAGTGTGCCGCTGCGAAATCTCGTCGACGCGGGCGACGTCGTGGATGGAGGTGAGCCCGACCCGGTTCAATTCCCGGAGCACGCCGCGGGCACCGATGAGTTTCAATGCCCGGGTAAAGGGAGGCAGCAGCTTCTCCACCTTTTCACCGGCGGCGAGGCCCAGCATGCCGGTCAGCCGGCCCGTCACCGGGTCGCGTTCGTAGCCGGCATCGGTGGCCCCGGTTTCCGTGATGCCCGCCAGCTTCATGCCGGCGGTGTTGATGAAGTAGCGATGGTCAAACCGTCGCAACAGCACGGGATGGTCGGGGGTCACCGCATCGATGGTGGCGAGGTCGGGTACGAGGGCCTGCCAGCCCGGGACGCCCTTCTTTTGTGCCGCCTGCCAGGCGAAGGTGCTCCAATCGCCGCCGGTGATCCACAGGTGGGGCGGTACGCGCGCGGCAGCCGCGCGCAGTTCACGCAGTAGATCGGCCTGGTCGTTCACCGCCATCACCATCACCTGGAAGAACCAGTTGACCGCATTTTCAAAATGGGTGTGGGCGTCGTTGAAACCCGGGAGCACGAGTTTCCCCTGCAGGTCGATGACCTGCGTGGCCGCACCCCGCAGCGCCAGCACCTCGGCGGCGGAACCGACCCGGACGATGCGATCGCCGCGGACGGCCACGGCTTCCGCCACGGGCTGCCGGTTGTCCACCGTCCAGACCTTACCGTGGTGCAGAATGAGGTCGGCCGGAAGTTCGGATAGCGCGGACTGGGCGTGAACGGCCAGCGCGGACACGCAGAGGCCGAGGACCGTGCGAAGGGTGATGCTGGTTTTCAAAGGCGCGGGTGCGGGGGAGGGCGGAGCGCGGCATGAAACCGCGCCGGCGCGGTGCTGTGCAACGGCCCGGTCTAGTCCTATAGGTCTAGTTCCGGTCATTGCCGGCCAACCACCGTTCCTCACTGCTGCTGTGTCACCAGTCGGGCACCCAGCCCGTGCCGGTGCAGCCCTGCTGGTTCAAACCCCCACACCCCACCAAACCATGATACCGATTCAGCCCGCCTTGTGGCGCCGCCTTGGCGCGATGTCCCTCCTTGCATTGACCATTGCCGCTCCCCGGGAGATTTTCGCCCAGCAGGCCGCGGCGGGCGCGAAGAACGAGGCGCCCCCGGTCGAGCTCGAGACTTTCACCGTCACCGACAAGCAGAAGCTCGGTTTCAAGGCCGAGCGGGTGCAGGTCGGATCGTTTCGCGACATGGATCCCGTGGATGTCCCCGTGACGGTCAATGTGATCACGCGCGAGGTGCTGGACGCCCAGGGCGCCCGCTCCATTTTTGAGGCGTTGCGCAACACCGCCGGCGTCACGCGCGCCAACAGCAACGGCAATGCCGCCGACAATATCGCGATTCGCGGCATCACGGTGGAAAACCGCGGCAACTACCGGTTGAACGGCACGCTGCCGGTCATCAATCTCATCGATCTCACGCTGGAGAACAAGGAGCGGGTCGAGGTCCTGAAGGGCGGCGCGTCGCTTTACTACGGCTTTGTGCCCCCCAGCGGCATCGTCAACCTCGTGACGAAACGCGCCACGCCCAAGCCCCTGACGTCGTTCAGCGTCCTCGCCAACAACTACGGCGGGGTGACCGGGCTGGCCGACGTCTCGCGGCGCTTTGGCGCCGGCGACAAGTTCGGCGTCCGCGTCAACGCGTCAGCCGGCAAGGAGAATATCGGCATCGACCAGCATTCCGGCGAGCGCCGCTTTGGCTCCATCGCCCTGGATTGGAAGGTGAGCGAACGCCTGTTGTTCCGCTTTGACGCGGAGAGCCTCCGGAAGAACACCGCCGAACAGGCCAACATCCGCTATGCTGCCGTCGGCGGGGTCATCACCATGCCGCCCATTCCGCCGCAATCCCGCAACTACGGCGCCACGTGGCAGGAGAACAAGGGTTACATGCGGTCCTACGTCCTGCGCTCCGACGTGCTGCTTTCCCGGTCGTGGACCATCGTGGCCGAGGCCGGCCGCGCGGTCACCCACCGCTCCCGCCGCTCGTCGGACATCCGGAACTACAATCTGACCACGGGCGCCGCCCAGCTCGTCACCACCTTCAACCCGTCGATGTATTACTCCAACGACAATCTCCGGGTGGAGCTCTTCGGACGCTTCATGCTGGCGAAGATCCAGCACAACCTGTCGGTCGGCTATACCTATAACGAGCGCACCGCGCCGGTCTACAACAACGGCAACGTCACCCAGGTGCAGAATTATCTGAACCCGGTGGTCCTGCCCGAACCCACCCTCCCCACGGCCACGACGACACTCACGGACAACACCATCAAGGACACCGGCAAATATGTCTTCGACCGCATGGTATTGTTTGATGACCGGATCCAGGTCATCGGCGGGGTGCGTTACGCCGATTACGACAGCAGGAATATTGTCACGACGACCAACAACACGACCGGCGCCAAGACAGTCGTGACCACGCTTTACAACTCGAAGAACAAAGTGGCGCCGATGGCCTCGCTGGCCTTCAAGCCCACGCCGAAAACCTCTTTGTATTTCGCCTACACGCGGGCGCTCGAGCCGGGCGCCACCGCCCCGACCACGGCCGCCAACCCGGGCTTCGTGCTGCCGCCGCTTGAGTCGCGCCAGTATGAGGTCGGCGCCAAGGCGGATTTCCGCGGGATCCTCTACCAGGTCTCCTATTTCAACATCGAGCGGCCGAGCGCCTTCACCAATTCCGCCAATTTCCTCACGGCCAACGGCGTGGCGAGCTACAAGGGCACAGAGATGTTTGTCTCCGGCGACGCGGGCAAGCACGTCTCGCTGATCGCCTCCGGCACCGTCCTTGACGCCACCCAGGACAACGCGGCCAACGCCGCCACCTTCGGCAAAACTCCCGAGGGCACGGCCAAATACACCGCCTCGCTCTTTGGCGAATGGCGGGTGGAGCAGTTCAAGGGGTTGTCCGTCTCCGCCGGCGTCTACTACATCGGCCGGCGCCCGCTGGATAACAATAATCAGGGCTTCGGCGGCGGCTACTCCACGATTTCCGCCGGTATTTCCTACGGCTTCAAGATCGCGAGCGCGACCTACACGGTCCGGCTGAATGCCGACAACCTGGCGAACAAGAATGCCTGGGCTGGCGTGGGCGGAAACCTCGCGAGCGCCCTGACTCCCCGCCTGTTCAAGGCCTCCGTGAATGTGAAATTCTGAGCCCCCGGTTCCGCGGATCTTCCGCGGGGCCTCTGGCCAGGACACGTCACGATTCCGTTTCCCAAGAAATCCACGACCCAACCCGTTCCGTCTACCCGGTCGCCCCCCGCGTTGGGACGACGGACCCACCACCCATGAAATTACCTCTTGCCCGATTCCCCGCGCGCCTGTGCTGCCTTCTCGCGGTGGCTGGCGCCGCCGTCGCCTTTGCCCAGACTCCGCCCGTCGAGGTCTCGCCCGCCAATCATCTCGACCGCGAGTCCAAGGAAACCAGCGGCCAGCTCGCCTACATGCTGCAGGAAATACTCCTGCTCAAGACCGAGCTCGTCGTGAGTAACTTCCGCCAGGAATACGGCGACCACGTCCGGATGAAGCGGGTTTCCTTTCCGACACTGGCGCCGGAGCGTGAATCCATCCCGGGTTATATTTTCATGCCCAAGGACATGCCGGCGGGGAAAAAATATCCCGGGCTGGTCATGGTGCACGGCGGCAACCACACGCAGTTGTCGGAGTCTTGGTTTGACCTGATCGAGGAGGCCGTGCGGCGCGGCTACGTCGTCATGTTCCCCGAATACCGGGGCAGCTCGGGCCACGGCGAGAGCATCTACGACAACAACTACGGGGTCTCGGACTTCGCCGACGTGCGAGCGAGCACGGCCTATCTTGCCGCGCAACCTTACGTCGACGAGGACCGCCTCGGTATCTTCGGCCACAGTCGCGGCGGCATGCTGAGCATGCGGACCCTCCAGGAGGAACCCAAGCGCTTCCAGGCCGCCGTGGATGTCGCGGGACTCAAGGACATGGTCGCGTTCATGAGCTACAAGACGGACGCACGCCGCCAGCAGATCGCCGCCGACAAACATTACGGCGGCAAGCTGCCCAACCAGAACCTTGCTGCCTACATCGAGGTCTCCCCGGCCTTTTTCGTTGAAAAGATCGAGACACCGGTCCTCGTGATTTCCACCACGGGCGACACCACGGTGCCCTACCAGCTGCACAACAAGCGCTTCATCGAAGCGCTCAAGGCCTACGGCAAAATCCACGAGACGGCGCTCTACGAAAACGCTCCCGGCAACCACAGTTTCATCTTCGGGGACAACGCCGACGCCCTCGACGCCCGCCGCCGCACCTTCGAGTGGCTGGCCAAATACCTGAAGCCCTGACGCCCAGCGCGACCTTTGTCATGTTTGTTCCAGGAATCCGCCCCGTCTTTGGCGCGCTGCTGGCGCTGGTGTTGTCCGCGCTGGCCTCCGCTGCGCCGGTGTCACCACCGCGCAACATGCCGGACGATCTGCCGTCGAACGAGTCTACCTTCGCGCGGCCACTCGTGACCGGCCGGCACGGGATGGTCACGTCGCTGCATCCGCTGGCGTCGATGGCCGGCATGAAGATCCTGCTCCAGGGTGGCAATGCCTTTGACGCTGCGGCCGCCACCGCGATGGCGGTCGCCGTGGTTGACCCGAAGAACTCCACCATTGGCGGCCAAGGTTTCGCCACGATCTATGTGGCGAAGGAGAAACGGGTGCGAGCGCTGAACTTCTTCGGGCCGTCGCCGCAACTCGCGACCATCGAGGCCGTGCGCGGCAAGGATTACAGCCACGGCTACCTCTCGCCGGTGATGCCCTCATGTCTCGCCGGATATGCCGCGCTGCACCAGGCCTACGGCCGTCTGCCGTGGCGCGACGTGGTCCAGCCGGCGCTCGAGCTGGCCGAGTCGGGCTTCGCCGTGACGGAGGACTTCGCGGGGATCGTCGCCCTCATGAAGCCGGAGATGGACTTTCCCTCCACGCTCGCGGTGTTTTTCCCCGGCGGTCGCGCGCCGCAGGTCGGCGATCTCTTCCAGCAACCCGATCTGGCCCGCACGCTCCGGACGGTGGCCGACGAGGGCGCCGCCGCCTTCTACCAGGGCGACATTGCCCGGCGCATCGGCGCGTTTTTTGAAAAGAACGGCGGCCTGCTCCGCTACGAGGATCTGGCCGGCTATCAACCGCAGTGGGTCGAGCCGCTGCACACCAACTATCGCGGCTACGACATCTACACGCCGCCGCCCAACGGCAGCGGCGTGGCCTTGCTGCTCCAGCTGAATATCCTTGAAGGCTACGACCTCGCGAAGCTCGGTCACAATTCGCCCGACTACCTCAACCTCGTCGCCGAGGTGCAGCGGCTGGGTATTTCCGACCGCAACCGCTACGTCGCCGATCCGGAGGTGATCTCCGTGCCGGTCGCGCACCTGCTGAGCGAGGAATACGCCGCCAGCCGCCGGCGGCTCATCACCCTCGGCCGGGCGATGGCGGCGATGCCTCCGCCGGACCCGACCGAAAAGCCTGAACGCAGCAACACCACCCACCTGACCGTGGTTGATGGCGAGGGGAACATGGTTTCGCTGACCCAGACGCTCGGCGCCTGGTTCGGCTCGGGGGTCGTCGCGGCCGACACGGGGGTCTTATTCAGCAACCAGATGCGCCACCTGCACACGGTGGCGGACAGCCCGTCGCAGCTCGGGCCCGGCCGCCGGCCGCGTTCCAACCAGTCGCCGGTCATCGTGCTGAAGGACGGCGAACCCGTGATGGCGCTCGGCACGCCCGGCACCGAGGGCATCTGGCAGCGCCTCGTGCAGGTGCTGGTCAATGTCATCGACTTCAAGATGGACATGCAGCAGGCCGTGGCCGCGCCGCGCATGCTGCACGGCGGCCCGACCCGCCTGGCCCTCGATCCGCCGGCGTTGGTCAAGATGGAGGACCGCATCCCCGCGGCCACCGCCGCCGCGCTGCGCGCCCGCGGCTACACGGTGGACCTCATCCCCGACGACGAAGGCAGCGTCAACGGCGTCCAGCGAGACCCGGCCACGGGTTTGCTTTACGGGGGCGCCGATCCGCGGCGCTGGGGCCATGAGCCCGGCTGGTGGGGACCGGCCGATTCCGTCTATGCCATCGGTTGGTGACATTATTTCCATGAAAACGAAACTGTTCCTGCTTGCCCTGACGTGCGCCGCCTTGCTGCCGGTCGCGCGTTCCGCCGAAACCGCCGTCAACGGCCCGGTCAGCATCGTGCTGACCTACAAGGCGAGGCCCGAGGCCCGCGCCGATTTTCGGACGTGGGTCGAGACCAAGGGTGCGGCGCGTTTTGCCGCGTGGAAAAAGGAAGGGGTTATCGCCGACGCCCAGCTGCTGTTCAGCACCTTTGCCTCGGCGGCCAATCCTGACCTCATCATCGTCCTCGATTTCGCCCGTTTCACCGACACCGCCCGCTGGCGTGAGATCGAGCGTACCTCGCCCGGCGGTCTCACCCCGGCGGCGCTCCAGCTCGCCAGTGTCGAGTCCGGCAACTACGGCGAACCGCTCGCCCGCGCGGTCGCGGCCCGGCGCGACCCGGCCAAGGCCGTCTATTTGGTGGTCACTTATGCCACGCACGTTTCTGCCGCCGACTACGCCAAGTATGTCCACGGCTACACCGTGCCGCAGATGAAGGACTGGATGGCCGCGGGCCCGCTGACGGGCTACGCGATGCTCTACAATCCGACCTCCTTCAACACGCCGTGGGATTCGATGCTGATCATGGAATACGCCGGCCTCGCGGCCTTCACCCGGCGCGACGAGATCAAGTGGGCCGCCCGTGCCAGGCTCAACGCCACCGACCTCGTCTTCAAGTCCTACACCGATTCGAAGGCCAGCATCCGTGACGACCGGGCCATGTTCCACGCCGACGCTATTTTGCTGCCACAGCCATGAACACGCTGTTCCGCCAGAGACTTCTCCAACTGCACCTGTTCGCCGGCCTGACGGTCGGGCTGGTGTTGGTGATCATGGCCGGGGCTGGGGCCTGGATGGTGTTCCGCCCGCAGTTGGAATCGCTGGCCTACCCGGAGCTGTTTACGGTGAAACCCGGGACGCAGCGCGTGTCGCTCGACATTCTTGCGGCTAACGCTGCGGCGGTCTACCCGGGCCGGAAGATGACCCAGGTTCGCTTCTGGTCGGATCCCGCCCGCTCGGTGATGATCCGTTGCGCCAACAGCGACCAGATCTATCTCGACCCGTGGACCGGCCGCGTGCTCGGGATGCAGAACCGCTATCGCGGGCTCTTTGGCCGCGCGGAGGACATCCACCGGTTTCTTGGCCTCGGCTCTACCGTGGGGACGCACGTCACGGGGGTGGCGGCATTTGGCTTCATCTTCATCATCTTGAGCGGCCTGGTGCTCTGGGTGCCTCCGGCCTGGCGCGCGTTGCGGGGTGCCCTGACCCTGAGGTTTAATCTCTCCGGCCGGGCGGCACTGCTCAACTGGCACCGCACGCTCGGCGCCTACGCTGCGGTGTTTGTGCTGCTGAGCGCCCTGACCGGCCTGCCGCACGCCTACGACTGGTATGACCACGCGGTCTACCGCGTGGCCGGTTCGCCGCTGCCGTCGGCACCCGAAGCCTCGCCGGTGGTGCCGGGGACGCCGCTGGTGGCCTTGGAGCAGATCTGGCAGCGCGCCCACGCCGAGCTGCCCGACTTCCAGTCGGCCAACGTCTATTTCCCGAAGGCCGGCAGCAACGCGACCGAGATCTGGATCGTCGGGGCCGACGCCCCGCACCCGCACGCGCGCAGCCAGTATTACGTGGACGCCGCGACCGGCGAACTCCTCCGCGCCACCCCGCAGGCCGCGGCCAGCGCGGGGCACCGGCTGTTCTTCTGGATGCTGGCCTGGCACCTCGGACAGGCCGGTGGCCCGGTCACCCAAGTGCTCGTCTTTCTCGCCACGCTCTGCGTGCCGGTGCTGGCCGTCACGGGGACCTGGTCGTATCTTCGCCGCCGGCGCCACCCGACTCTGGGCTGAACCGTCACCACGATCATGCCCCTCACCCTGCTGGCCTATGCAATGATCGTGGTGTTCATGGTGCTGATCATGACGAAGCGGCTGTCGGTCCTGACGGCGCTGATCGTGGTGCCGATCGCGTTTGCGCTGCTGGGCGGCTTCGGGGCGGGCATCGGGCCGATGATGCTGAACGGAGTGCGTGCCATCGCCCCGACGGGGGTGATGCTGATGTTTGCCATCCTGTATTTCAGCCTGATGATCGACGCCGGGCTGTTCGATCCGGTCGTGACCCAGGTCGTGCGGCTGGTCGGTGGCGACCCGGTAAAGATCTGCGTCGGCACGGCGGTGCTGGCGCTCACGGTGTCGCTCGACGGCGACGGTTCGACGACCTACCTCATCACGACGGCGGCCCTGCTGCCGCTTTACCAGCGCCTCAGGATGAGCCGGCTGATGCTGGCGGCCATCATCATGATGGCCGGCGGCGTGATGAATATCCTTCCCTGGGGCGGCCCCACGGCGCGGGCGGCGGCGGCGCTCAAGGTGGACGCCGCCGACCTGTTCGTGCCCCTGATCCCCGCCATGCTCGTGGGCTCCGCCTGGGTGGTTTTTGTCGCCTGGCGATTCGGTCGCCGCGAGCGCCAGCGGCTCGGCGTGCTGCCGGCGGGCGACCTGCAGGACCTGCACGCCAGCGCCCAGAACAAGGCCGAGTATGACCGCGAGCGGGCGATCCGCCGGCCGCGGCTGCTTTGGTTCAACGTGGCGCTGACCGCCGGCCTGATGCTGGGACTGCTCCTCGGCGTGCTGCCGCTCGCCATCCTCTTCATGATCGCGACGGCGCTGGCGCTCGTCGTCAACTACCCGAAGATCGAGGAACAGAAGGACCGTATCGCCGCCAACGCCGGCAACGTGCTGGCGGTGGTCGTGGTCATCTTCGCGGCGGGGGTTTTCACCGGCATCCTCTCGGGCACAAAGATGATCGACGCCATGGCGATGAGTGTGGTCGGCGTGGTCCCGCCGGCCCTCGGTCCATATCTCGCCGTGATCACGGCGGTGCTCAGTGTGCCGTTCACGTTCTTCATCTCGAACGATGCCTTCTATTACGGTGTCGTGCCGGTGCTCAGCGAGGCGGCGTCCGTTTATGGCATCACGGCGGCGGAGATCGGCCGGGCCTCGCTCATGGGCCAACCCGTTCACCTGCTCAGCCCGCTGGTGCCGTCGACCTACCTGCTGGTCGGGCTCTGCGGCATCGAGTTCGGCGATCACCAGAAGTTCACGATCAAGTGGGCGCTGGGCACCTCCCTGGTGCTGCTCCTCATGGGGCTCGCCACCACCATCATTCCGCTCGTGGCGGCCGGGCGGTAGGCCAACGCCCGGTCATTTCCGGACTTCACGCCGGTCGAAACGGGAGGGGCGGTTGCTCGCAACCGCCCTCGTTGGAGCAAGGGTCGTCGGGGGCAACGGCCCCCCTACGATAAGTCCAGTTATTTCGGGACGTGGGTATTCCCACCGCTGGTGCCGGGGCGGCACCTGATGCCGCGAATTGGGGCGCAGCCCGTCCCCTGACCGAATCGTCAGGCTGAACAGGTAACTGGGTTCATGGATTGAATCCGATTCTGCGCCTTGAGGGATCAGGTGGCGGAGCGAGGAGAGGCTGGAGGCGCTTCCAGAGGATCTGCAGGGCGCTGTCGTGTTCGATCAGGGTTTTGTCGATCTCGGCCAGGCGCTTAAGAATGTTGGCATTGGCGGCGAGAGACTCGCGCTGCTTTACGAAGGCGCGGACCACAAAGACGCTCATCTCCACGGCGCGATCCGAACGGAGAATATTCGCGGCCAGCAGCGCCCCATGTTCGGTGAAGGCCCAAGGAAGATAGCGCCTCCCACCATGCCCCAAACTTGAGGTCACAATTTGTGACCTCAAGTGTTCGACCTCCTCGGCGATCAGTTGGAAGGCGAAGTCGTCGGGAAAACGCGTGTGGTTGCGTTTGAACGCCTGATTGAAGCGCTTCGTCGGCACGTCATAGAGGCGGGCAAGGTCCGCATCGAGGATCACGCGGTGGTCGCGGATGACGAAGATGCGGCCGGAGAGAGGGTCGGGCGATACGGGCATGGCGGGCAACTTGACGCTTTGCTGCGGACGGCAGCGGCGTTGGCCCGTGGCGGGAAGGTTGCCCGGCCGGTGGCCGGAGGCAACGGTGGAGTGGGTTGGCCGCATCCGGTTGTTTGGTTTTTGCACTGGAAGAGCAGTTTACGCCTTAGAAGCGAAGGCTGCGAAGGTCCTCTGGTTTGGGCCTGGCATATCACGATCCGCAGTGTGACCCCGGTGCCCGCTCGTTCCCTCTCAGACCGGGGTCAGCGACCCCGGCTACAGCCATCACCTATGGCCATGGTATTGTTCAGCATGCTCCAGATTTGGCGACCGCTCAACTGCGGGCGGCGTCCAGCGACGCCCCTGCTACAGGGGCCAGAAGACGGGGATGAGCAGGCTCGCGAGAACCCAGTGGATCAGGTTGAGCGGCAGGCCGAGGCGCAGGAAATCACTGAAACGATAGCCGCCGGAGGTGAAGACCAGGGTGTTGGTCTGGTAACCGATGGGCGTGGCGAAGCAGGCCGAGGCGCCGAGCGCCACGGCCACGAGGAAGGCGCGCGGGTTGGCGTCGAGCAAGATGGCGGTCTGCACCGCGATCGGTACGAGCAGGGCGGCCACGGCGTTGTTCGAGAGGAAGTTGGTCAGCGCGGACGCGGCGAAGATCACCAGGCTCAAGGCGACCCAGGGGCCGAGCGGCGCGACGATCTTCACCATGTTCCCGGCCAGCAGCGCGGCGGTGCCGGTCTTTTCGAGGGCGACGCCGAGCACGAGCATGCCGGCGATCAGGAACAGGCAGGGCCAGTCGATGGCGTGGTAGGCCTCCTCCGAATCCACGCAGCCGGACGCGATCACGATCAGCGCCCCGATCATCGAGGCCACCGACACGGGCATGATCTGCAGGGCGGCCACGGCCACCACCGCGATGCCCACCGTCACGGCCAGCGTGCGCCGGTGCAGGCGGAAGGTGCGGCGGCCGCCGGCGAGCACCAGAATGTCCGGGCTTTTCTGGATGCGGGCGAGGGCGTCGTTGTCCGCCTCGATGAGGAGCACATCACCGGTGTCGAGCCGGGTTTCGTCCAGCCGGTCGCGCACGTTGTGGCCGCGCCGGTGCAGGGCGAGGGCGCGCGCGCCGAAGCGCCGCGGCAGGCTGGCCTCGTTCAAGGTGTGGCCGATGAGGTTGGAGAGGGGCGTGACGACACACTCGATGATGCGCGCCTCCTCGGGGCGGCCCATGGCGAGGCCGGTGGCCGAGGGGTCCACCTGCAGGCCCGCATGGTCGTTCAGCGTGGTCACGGCGGCGGCGGGCAGGCTGATGCGGAGCAGGTCGCCGGCGGCGAGCGGCATCTTGCCCGGCGGGCCGCGCTTCACCTCGCCGTGCCGCACGATCTCCAGCAACCTGCCCTGTTGCAACGGCCCGGCCAGGGCCTCCTTGGCGGTGCGGCCGATCAGGGCGGAGTTTTCCGGCACGAAGGCCTCGGTGATGAAGCGCCGCTCGCTGGCGCCCTCCAGCAGCGACGTGACCGTGTCGCGGCGCGGCAGCAGGCGCGGGCTGAAGACAAAGAGGAACGCGAGCCCGACCGCCGCCAGCACGAGGCCGGCGGGCGCCAGCTCAAACATGCTGATCGGCGCCAGGCCGAGACGCTGGCCCGCGCTGCTGGCGACGAGGTTGGTCGAGGTGCCGATCAGGGTCAGCGAGCCGCCGAGGATGGAGGCGAACGACAGCGGCATCAGCAGCTGCGAGGCCGCGAGCCCGCGCTGCCGGGCGAGGGTCACGAGGATGGGAAGGAACACAATGACGACGGGCGTGTTGTTGACGAAGGCGGACAGCGCGAGCACGGGCGGCAGCACGAGGAACAGCACCGCCCGCTCGCTGCGGCCCGGCAGGGTCTGCAGCAGGCGCGAGGCCCAGTCGATGACCCCGGTGCTTTCGAGCGCGGCGCTGAGCACGAACATGGCGCCGACCGTGATGAGCGCCTCGCTGCCGAAGATCGGAAACACCTCGCCCGGCTGCAGGACGCCCGTGACGAGCAGCACACCGCACGCGCCGAGGGCCGCGAGTTCCGGACGCAGCCGGCCCGAAGCGATGATGGCAAACGTCGCCGCGATCACTCCGAGCACGATCCACATGGGCAGGGTCACGAGCTTATTTTCTGGAACCATCACGGGCACGCGAGCTTGGATTCGGGGGATTTGTTCCGGATGGGTCAGCACGCGTGTGGCACGGCCCGGCGCCGAGCGCCGGCTCTACCCACGGTTTGGAGCCGAAACCATTCGATCGAAATTAACCACGGATAGCGCGGATAGCACGGATCAGGAGCCAAACCGCCGGAGGATATGCACCGGTTTTGGAGTCATCATCCGGTTGCTTCGAAGGCGGATTGTCTCCGGACTGTTTTCACTCTGCCTCGATCCGGTTTGATCCGCGAGATCCGTGGTTAATTTCGGCTCCCAGGAAACAGCGGCTGGGTAATATCTATGCCCTACGGATTGGTTTTGCAGGGTGTCGCTTGTCGGGCACCTGCGGGCGTCGGCGAGCGACGCCCCTACGGCCCCGGACCGGGGTCAGCGACCCCGGCTACCGTTTGAAAGCAACCGCGCCAGACGGGGAATTCACATCCGCCCGTGGCGGATCATCGAGATCAGCAGCGCGGTGCCCATCA
>JBKJTZ010000154.1:0-2871 GCA_046590295.1 Lacunisphaera sp. | reverse complement strand
CTCGCGGGGCAGCATGAGGATGGCGAACAAGCCGAGCAGCAGCGAGGCCACCACGAGCATCGGCGTCAGCTTTGAATTGATGAACATCGCGGCCAGGCGGCCCGCGAAGCCATATTTATTCTGATCGGGAAACACGGAGTAGGGGGCGGTGCTCACGGCAGGAGCTCGAGGGGCTGGCCCTCGCGGAGCCCCGCCGGCGGGTTGACGACGACGGACTCGCCGTCATCGAGTCCGGAGAGAATCTCGACCCGGTCACCCCGGACCGCTCCGGATTTGACGAGGCGCAGGACGGCGCGGTGATCAGCCCCCGCGACAAACACGCGCTCCATCTGCCCGAGGACGGACAGGGCGGAGGCCGGGACAAGGAGGGTGGGGACCGGGGCGCCGGGCAGCAGCACCCGGGCGAACTCGCCTGAGCGCACCGACGTGCCGGCGGGCACGGAAATTTTCACGAGCACGGAACGGGTCTGGGGGTCGGACGCCGAGGAAAGCTCGGCGAGGGCGCCGGTGAACTGCCGGCCGGCGGCGGGCCGGCCAACGGTGAGTTCGGTGCCAAGGACCAGCCCGGCGGCGAGCGAATCTGGCACGGCGGCCTCGACCTGAAAATCGCCAGTGCCCTCGACTTCGAGCAGCACCATCCCCGGCGCGGCCAGATCACCGGGATGGGCGGACTTGCGGGCGACGACGCCGGCGAAGGGCGCCCGGATCTCGGCATAGCCCAGCATGACCTCGGCCTCGCGCACCATCGCCTGCGTCATGGCCAACCGGTCCTCGAGCCCACGGACCATGTCGGCCGTGCTGGCGCCCTTGGGCAGGAGGTCGCGCTCCCGCTCGAGATCGCGGCGGGCAACATTGAGCTGGGTCTGGGCTTGGGTGAGGCGGGCGGTGATCTCCCCGGCGGAAATCTTCACCAGCAGGTCGCCGGCGCGCACGTGCTGGCCGAGGGTGACGGGCAGCTCCTCGATGGCGCCCATCAGCTTCGCGGCGAGCTGGGCCCGTTGGACCGGGCGGACGGTGCCGCTGACCTCGATGTGGCTGGCGATATTCTCGGCGCGGACGAGGGCGGTCCGGACCTTGGCGGGAGGCAAATGGGTCCCGGCGTCAGCCGGGGCGGCAGGTTTGGAACAGCCCGCGAACAACGCGAGGGCCGGGAGGAGATAAAGGACTGATTTCATTCTGGGCCGGGGGTCAAGGTTGGGGGAGAGGTTCAAGGCCGAGGGCACGCCGGAGGTCGACCAGCGAGAGGCGCTCGTCGGCCGCGGCGATGGTGCGACGGAGATGCGCCTCGAGAAGGCGGCTTTCGACGCCGATCAGGTCGGCGATGAGGAGGGCTTCCTTGGCAAAACGGGCCCGGCTCAAGCGCGCGCTTTCCTCCGCCTGCTCGACGGCGCGGGCGCTGACGGCGAGACGTTCGGCGGCGTCGGCCTGCGCGAGGCGTGCTTGCGCGACTTCCAGGCCGATGCCCAGGGTGGCCTGGCGGAGCATCTCCTTGACCTGCGCGAGCTCGGCGATGCCCTGGCGGATTTTTCCGGAGGTCTGGCCGCCGTCAAAGAGGTTCACGTCGACGGACAGGCCGGCGAGCCAGCTGTCGCCGTGGCGGTCGGTCTGCCAACCCTGGTCGTGTTGGTAGCTGGCGAAGGCGTTGACCGTCGGGCGGCGGGCGCCGCGGGCGGCCTCGACCAGGGCGCCGGCCGCACGCACGCGGGCCTGCAACCCGAGCAGTTCGGGCCGACGGGAAAAATCTTGGGTATCGGGCGGGGCCAGGCGGGCCAGCGCCGGGTCGTCCGCGGCCAGTTCCACCGGTGCCCCGGACGGTTCAAGGCCCAGGACAAAATAAAAGACGAGCCCTGCGAGCGCGGCCCCGTGTTTCGCCCCGCTGAGGTTTTCCCGGGTCTGGGCGAGTTGGACCTCGAGGCTGAGCAGATCGGCCTTGAGCAGCTGCCCGGCGTCGAACCGGGCCAGCGCCGCGGCGACGGCGGCCGCGTAGGCCTGCACGCCGCCCTCGACGGCGATGACGGCCTCGCGGGCCTTGCGGAGGTTGAGGACGGCCCGGACCACCTCGGTGACGAGCTGCTGCCGGGCGGTGTGCAGGTCGAATTCCGCGGCCGCGACGCCGGCCCGGGCGGCGGCGAGGCCGGCGGTGGCCCGACCACCGCTGTAGATATTGTAGGCCACCGTGCCGGTGGCGTTCAGGTTGTCGATCCGGCCCGGGTGGTTGAAATCGAGGCCGAAATTGAAGGCGCGCTGGTTGAGGATGGAACCGAAAGCCAGCATCGGGCTGTTGGTGTCGGTGTAGCGGCCGGAAACCGACAGCTGCGGCCGCCAGGCGGCGCCGGCCTGCTCGACGTAGGCTTGGGCCCCCGCGACCCGGGCCCGGGCGACCCGGGCGTCGGGGCTGTGCTCCAAGGCGGTCGCGACGGCCCGGTCCAGCGTCCAGGATTCCGCCGGGAGGCCGGCGGCCGCCAGCAGGGCCAGGCCCAGGAAGGAAAGGAAGCGGCAGGACATGGCGGTTCAGGATTACCGGCGGCCACCCCAGCGTACGATACCGTCGTCGCCCAACCACCCGAGCTTGCGCAGGACGAGGCTCGGCGGACAGAAGCCGGTGAAGGCCGACTGGAGGAGGTTGGCGCCGACGAAACACGTGAGCAACAGCCACCACGGGCTGACGAAGGTGACGAGGACCGCGCTCAGCAGGATCATGCTGCCGGCCAGGACGCGGATCAGGTTGTCGATTTGCATAAGGGAAAGCTTGACTATATATGCGTATATACGCATTTGTTTGCCATCATGTCAAGGATGTGTTTTCTCGGTCGCATGACCAAACACCGCGCCCTGAGCGAGGAAGCCCTGCTGCTGGTGGCCCAGCGGTTC
>JBKJTZ010000140.1:0-2790 GCA_046590295.1 Lacunisphaera sp. | reverse complement strand
CTTCCCGTCGGCCATCAAGCTGCTGCCCCGGCCGGGCGCGTGGATGGAGACTTTCAAGCAGTTCATGGCCTTCCCGCTCTACGCCACGGTCGGCTGGCTGCTCTGGGTGCTCGCCGGCCAGACGAAGGATGACGACAATGCGCTGCTCCTGATCTCGTTCGGCTTCGTGCTCATCGCGATGTCCGCGTGGGCCTACGGCCGCTTCGGCCAGGCGCACGGGCAGCCGGGCCGGCAGCGGCTCGGCCGCGTGCTCGCCGCGGTCTTCCTCGTGGGCGGGCTCTACACCGGCTGGCCGAAGACAGCGCCGGTCATCACGGACGGCAGCTACCAGGTCACCTGGGAAAAATGGAGCCCGGAGGCGATCACCGCCGCGCTGGCCGCCGGCAAGTTTGTCTACGTGGACTTCACCGCCCGCTGGTGTGCGACCTGCCAGACGAACAAGGCCACCGTCTTCCACAATGACAACGTGCTCGCCGAGCTGGCGAAAAAGAACGTCGTGCTCCTCCGCGGCGACTGGACCAACCGCGACCCGTTGATCACCGCCGAACTCGCCCGCTGGAACCGCTCCGCCGTGCCGTTCAACCTGATCTACGCCCCCGGCAAGCCCGCCCCCGTCGTGCTGCCGGAGTTGCTGACGCCCGGCCTCGTGCTCGAGGCGCTCGCGCAGGCCGCAGCAAAGTAAGCCGGCTCATGCCGTTCAGATGCAGGGCGTCCCTGGTGGACGCCCGCGGGCGGCGACGTGCCGCCCCTACACCCTATCACGATTCCGTTAGGTTCGCGCACCCCGAGCCTCCGCTCAACCCCGCCGGAACCGGTCGAGAATGCCCGGCATTTCCGCGGCGGTGGCCTCCGGGCTGACCTGCCCGTCGTAATACGCGCGGAGCTGCTCGCGGTATTGCTCAAGGTAGGCGCGGGCCTGCGCGACCTGCGCCTCGGCCGCCTGTCCAGCAGGGACCTGCAGGTCGGCCAGTTGCTTCTGCTCAAATTGCTCCAACTCGCGTGCCAGCCGGTCGGCATCCAGCTGCAGCGTCGCCATGTCAAGCTTGGTCAGGTTTTGGACGGTTTCGCGCAGCGGGATCATCGTCACGCCGGGCAGGCCGCCGAGTTCGGTGGCCTGGTCGTTCGCCCGCTGGACCCGTTGCTCGACCCTGGTGATCAGGGTCCCGGCCCGGGCGAAGAGGTCCTGCGCGGTGGCGGACATCTGGTGCGTGCTCCGGTCGTAGCCGGTCACGGCATTGTTCCGCGCCTGCCCGAGCGCCTTGATCAATTCGCGCAAATCGGCCTGCAGGTCCAGGATGGTGTCCGACCATTGGGCCAGCTGCAGCCGCGCCCGGCTCAGCATCGCGTAGGCCGGCATCTGGGCGAGCAGGTAGTCGTGGAGCTGGGCGTCCAGCTCACGGGTGAAATGCTGCCCGACGAGTTCGCATTCCTGATACCGCCGCCGGAATCCGCTTTCACAGGCAAAGATCTCCGCGGCCTGTTCCGGAGTAGGCGGCCGGCTGTTGCTCCGGCCGAGCGCGGCCAGCAGCCGGCCGGGCAACGCGCTGCCCTCCCGGGCCTGTACGGCCGCCGCCTGCGCCTCCTCCAGCCTGATTTTCAGCTGCCGCGCCTCGGCGCGCACGTGCGCGTCCGCGATCAGGCAGGCTTGAAATTTATCCGAGAAGCCCGGCAGGTCCGACTGGGCGGCGGCGTCATCCATGACGCTTGATCACAACCGGGCGGCGCCCGAGGTCAACCCTGCCAGTGGTTTTCCGGGTTTGCGCTCCCCCGGTGTTTCCCGCATGGGTGGCGGCTCGTGACCGATCCCGCGCACCGCAAAGCTGTCGGCCTGTTGCTGATCACCGCCTTCGGCTGGAGCCTGGGCGGCGTGCTGATGAAATCCGTGGACTGGCCGCCGCTCGCGGTCGGTGGCGGGCGCGGCCTCGTCGCCGCGGTCTTCCTGCTGCTGGTCGGCGGGCGCCACCTGCGTTTCACGTGGTCGCCGCTTCAGCTCGCCACCGCCCTCGCCTACACCGGCTGCACGGTGCTGTTCGCCGCCGCCACCAAGCTCACCACCGCCGCCAACGCCATATTGCTCCAATATACCGCGCCCGTCTGGGTCGTGCTGTTCGGGGCCTGGCTGCTGCAGGAGCGCGCGACGCGCGCCGACTGGTGGACGATGGCCGCGGCCTTCGTCGGCATGGCCATCTTCCTCTATGACGGACTCCGGCTCAATGACCTCGCGGGCATCTTGCTCGCCATCGCCAGCGGCGTGTCCTTCGCCGCGATGATCGTGCTGCTGCGGAAACAACGGGCGGTGTCGACGATCGAGCCGGTCATCCTCGGCAACTTGCTCGGTTTTCTCATCGGCCTGCCCTGGATCCTGTCGGCCCCGTGGCCCGACCAGGGCAGTGTGGTCGCGCTGTTGGTGCTCGGCGTTTTCCAGCTGGGCATCCCCTATCTGCTGTATTCGCGCGCCATCCGGCACGTCACGGCGCTGGAAGCGGTGCTCATCCCGGTCGTCGAGCCCATCCTCAATCCCATCTGGGTGATGCTCGTCATCGGGGAAAAACCCAGCCCGCTGGCCCTTTTCGGCGGCGCGATTGTCCTGGGCGCAGTCACGTGGCGTGCGGTGGATTCCATCCGTCAGCGACCGGCCTGAACCCTGGCGCCCCTCCGCCTGGGTTTCACTTCCTCAGGCAGTCCGCCACCCGGCCTTCTCCGCCGCGACCGGCGCAACCGCCATTTTATACCACGGCCGCTTCTCCCCCTCCCCCCCCGGCCCCCCCCCCCCCCCCCCCCGGGCCCCGC
>JBKJTZ010000146.1:0-5186 GCA_046590295.1 Lacunisphaera sp. | reverse complement strand
CCAAAATCCGGGAAATGCGGCCAGCCCATTGCTGGAGGGATCGACGTCAAACCCATACTTGGCCCGATCGGGACTGGCATGCAGCTGCCAGTGAGCCCAGCGTTCCATCGCCTCCGAGATGGCCTTGAATCTCGCCACCATCGGCGAGGCGTCCGTTCCGCTGCCGTTGGCCCGGCTGTAAAGCGCGCTCTCCTCCCGATTGCCCGCCAGGCCCTGGCTGAGATAGGCGTTGGCCAGGAAGCAACGCTTGCCGAACACCGTGGCATCCGCGACCTCCAACCTTTCGATCGGGCCTCCCGCAGACACCAGCACGTTCCGATAACGGAATGCGGCGAAACTGAGCACGACGCCAAAGCCGACTTACTCGCCGGTCTCAGCCGTGAAATTGCAGGCCCAGGAGCACGGCGCGCAGGGCTCGGAAGCCACCACACCCGGAATCATGTTTTCGGAGCGGTTCCGCATCGGGTCGAATTTCTCCGCCGCGCTGG
Organism: Lacunisphaera sp.; assembly: GCA_046590295.1. Classification (GTDB taxonomy): domain Bacteria; phylum Verrucomicrobiota; class Verrucomicrobiia; order Opitutales; family Opitutaceae; genus Lacunisphaera. Next base: position 4,698 of record JBKJTZ010000146.1, on the reverse strand, counting down.
CGAGTCCGACATTATGAAAAAGGCTCGAAACGAGCCCGGTGAGGGTGTTGTTGATTGTGTTCATCGGCCAGAGTATCTCACAACCGGGCGGAATAGCCTATTTTTCAAATAACCTGATTTCGGGCAACGCGGACCCGGTCGCCGGCGACAAGTTCTCACCTAAAGCAAGGTTTCTGAGAAAGTTGCTGCGGTGCCGTGAATTAGCGTATTAATCACCGGCCCAGTGAGCGCCCTTCGCATCAGGCTTCTAGCCACCTGTCTGGCCCTTGTCCTTGGAGTAATCCTATCCCCGCTGATGGGGGGATGGAACGACCGAACCACCGGCTTGCCCTTGCTTGAAAATTTTTCCGCCAAAGGCTTTGCCTCCGGCGAGATCACCTTAACCACCCTGGAGGATAATTTCGGCCGGTTGTTTGTCGGCGGCAGCGGGTTGCAGGTCTTCGACGGCGAGTCGTGGCGCACGTTTCCGATGGGCAACAGCTACCTGCTGGGCGCGCTCGCCTCCGGCGAAGATGGCCGGCTCTGGGCGGGAGCGGTGAATGAGGTTGGTTTCTTCGAAGAGCCCGAACCGGGTGTTTTCAAGTATCACTCGCTTATGTCCCACCTCCCGAAGGAGCATCAAACCTTGGGAACCGCCTGGGGTTGCGCGGTGCTGGGACGAGTCGTTTATTTTATCTATCGCGACAAGGTGCTGCGCTGGGATGGCACAGCCATGCAGGTCGAGACCTTCCCGGGTGCGAGCCGGCTGTTCTCGATCAAGCTGGGTGACGAGCATTGGTTCCACCACCTGGAGACCGGGCTTTACCGACTGACAAATTCAGGCCCCCGGCTGGAAGAGGCCGCAGCGTCGCTGCCCTCTACGGGCATTCTCGGCCTCGCCCGGGATGCGGACGGTCTGTTGGTCGCAAGTGGCCTGGGGATATTCCGGCCCGGCCACCCGGCCAGCGAGGTGTCCGACAGCAACCTGAGCCAATACATCACTGAACACCGGCTGACTTCATTTACCCCATTGCCGGATGGGAACTATGCCCTCGCCACCCTGACCGGTGGACTGATCATTGTCACTCCAACCGGCATGACTCTGCGTATGCTGGGCTTGGCGGATGGGCTGCCCAACCGGGCGGTCAATACGATGCGGGTGGACTCCAGCGGCCGGGTGTGGTGCCCCACCCCCACCGGACTTTTCAACTTCGAAGGTTCCGGCCGGTCAACGGTCTTTAACCCTCTAAACGGTCTGAAAGGGGAAATCGTGAGCCTGGCCCGGTTGCCCGAGGGCCGGCTGTTGGCCCTTACGCAGCAGGGTGCTTTCCGACTGGAGGAAACTCCCGCCGATGGGGGGAATTTCCAGCCGGTGCCCGAACTCACGGCCACCTACAATCATCTTCTGCCCGTCCCGGGCGGCTGGCTGCTCTCCCGCCATGGTGGCATCGACTTTTATGATGGGGCGACATTGCGCACGATTCTTTCCCTCACGGGCAACGGCATCTATCGCATCATGCCTGCCCGAACCATCGCCAAAACCTATTACTGCACGGAAGGTCGCGGGCTCTCCGTCCTGGCGGAACAGGCGGACGGCACTTTTGCATTCAATCTTCTGGCCCAACCGCCGGATTATATTTTCACCCTGCACGAGGACACCACGGGCCGAATCTGGCTCGGCACTTTCAGCAAGGGCGCCTTTCTTTACGACCCGGCAACCCAAAAGCTATCCCCGCTCCACGATCCTGCCACCGGGGAACCGTTGTCCGGCCGGGTATTTATCATGCCCGTGCCTCAGGGCCTGTTGCTCTTCACCCAAAATAAGGTGTTTCAAGCCAAGGCAGATGGCAGTGGCTTGAAGACCTTGCCTGGAGCCCCGGCGCTCGACCTTTATACGGCGCAGCCCGCTGCGGCCAAAGGGGAAATCCTGATCGCCTTCCAGCGGGACGCCGCGAACCCTTTGTCCCAAGCACTGGGAGTGCTGACGCTCGGTGACGGCGGCCAGACCAAATGGCGTGAATTGGAAGCACCCGGCCTGGATACCGTGGGCTCGGTCAAAACCATGGCCTTCATCCGGGAAAACAACCGGGATGTCCTCTGGGTCGGAGGCAGTGCAGGCGCGTTGCGACTGGACTATGACACCCTGACAACGGTGCAGAAACCCTCGCCGCCATTTATCAGGCTCAACCGGCAAGCCCCCGGGGCGATTGCGGATGATTCCGGCTTCGCTTTCAGGTTCCATAATCACCGGCTTCGCTTTCACGTCTTTACGGGTGAATATTCACGCTCCAAGGACTGGCTCGTGCAAACCCGCCTGGGCGATGGCGCCGGCGAATGGTCCGCTCTGGCCACGCGTCGTTCGTTCGAATTCAGCAATCTGTCCGAGGGCAGTTATCGGTTCGAGGTCCGGTCGGTCAATCCGGCCGGCCTCGCCAGCGAGCCCGCGGTTTTCACCTTCCGCATTATGCCGCCCTGGTACCGCTCCCCGTGGGCCCTCGCCGGTTATTTCATGATCGTCGGCGTGGCGGTGGTGGTGGTCATCCGCGTCCGCGAGCGCCGGATCCGGGCCCGCAACGAGGAACTCGAGGGGCTCGTCATGGTCCGCACCGCCGAACTGGTGAAGGCCAATGCCGCCAAGGATGAGTTCCTTGCCAGCATCAGCCACGAGATCCGCAACCCGATGAACGGCGTCATCGGGATCGCCGACAATTTCCGCACCGACACCCTCGATCCGGAGGGCCGGCGCAAGTTCGGGCTGCTCCGCCAGTGTGCGACGCATCTCTCCTCGCTGCTGGAGGACATTCTCGATTTTTCCAAGGTGCAGGCCGGGGCCGTCGAGATCGAGGCCAGGCCCTTCAACCTGCCCGCACTGATGGATTCCATCAGTGCCATGACGGCCGCCGACAGCGAGAAGCGAGGCATCCCCGTTGAAATCGCGGTCTCACCCGCCGTGCCGCCCGATCTGGTCGGCGATCCCAAGCGCATCCGGCAGATCCTGCTCAATCTCGTGAGCAACGCCCTGAAATTCTCCGGCCGGGGCCAGGTCAGCGTGACCGTCTGGTGCAACAGCCTCAGCCAGGCCTCGACCGAGGTGATTTTTGCCGTGTCCGACGAGGGCCCGGGCATTTCACCCGAGGAGCAGAAACGGCTGTTCACGCGCTTTGAGCGCGGTGCCGCGGCCCAGCAGGGTCGGGTGCCCGGCACCGGCCTCGGGCTGGCTCTGTGCAAGGGTCTCGCCGAGAAAATGGGCGGCCGGCTCTGGCTGGAGAGCGAGCCCGGCCAGGGCTCGTGTTTTTCCTTCAGTGCCATGTTCACCCTGACCGACGCGCCGGCGGCGGCCGCGCCAGCCAGCCTGGCCCCGGCACCCCACGCCCATGGGGCGAAGACCGCCCTCGTGGTGGACGATCAGGAGTTCAACCGCGTGGTCTTGACCGACCTCCTCGAAACGCTCGGCTTCACCGTGCACAACGCCGGGGACGGCACCGCCGGGCTGACCTTGGCCGGCAGCCACGATTTTGATGTCGTTTTCCTCGATTACAACCTGCCCGGCCTGAGCGGCCTCGATGTGTCGCGCGGCATCCGCGCCCTGCCCAACCAATCCGCCCGGGCCGTCATCATGGCGACGACCGCCTTCAACACGCCCGAAAAACGCCAGCAGTGCAGCGACGCCGGCATGGACGCCTTCCTCGGCAAACCCGTGACGATGGAGCGGCTGCGCACGGCCCTCGCGGCCGCCATGCCCGCCGGCCCCGCCCCGGCCGCCCCGCGGCCGGCCGCCGACGGTCTGGCCAACCTGCGCCTCCTGGCGAAGAAGAAGGGCGCCCCGTTCGCCGGGGAACTCGCGCTTTTTCTCTCCGAGCTCGAGGTCGAGCTGGACCTGCTGCATACCGCGGTGCAGACGGAGGATGTGGCGGCCACCGCCCACTGCGCCCACCGGCTTTACGGCCGCTGCGCCTTCATCGGGGAACAAGAACTCGAGCAAAACCTGCGAAAAATCGAGGCCGAGTCCGCCATCGGGCAATGGGCTGGGGTGCGCCAGCGGCTCGCCGTGCTGGCCACCCAGGTGGCCGGGTTGCGGGTCAGGTTGGCTTCCGCTGGCCCAGTTGCTCCACGCGCGTGAGGCCGTTGACGATGGCGTAGTGGATCAGCTTAGGCGTCGTGTGGATGTCGAGCTTGCTCATGATGTCGCGACGCCGCGACTGCACCGTGGCCGGGCTGATGTTCAACACCGTGGCGATTTCCTCGTCCGTCTTCGACTCGCCGATCATCGAGAGAATCCGCGTCTCATAGTCCGACAGCACCCGGATGAATGCCTTTGGGTCGCGGCGGATGCTGGCGCTGGATTCATTGACGATGGGCGTGTAATAGACCCGCCCCGCGAGGACCGCATGGATGGCGTCGGTCAGCACCGCGGGCCGCTGGTCGTTCTTGTCCACAAAGCCGTGCAGGCCGATGCGCTGCACCTGCAGCATCGTCCATGGATCGCGGTGTGAGGAGATGGCGAGGATTTTTACCTCGGGCAGCTCGTCGAGAATGGTCTTGGCCAGCTCGAGCCCGTCGCCATCCGGCAGCGAGATGTCCATCAGCACGAGGTCCGGGTGATGCGCCCGGATGGCGGTGAGCCCTTCCCGGCAGGTGCTGCAGTGCTGCACCACTTCCAGTCCAAGGTCACGGCAGTGATAGGTAAAAAACTCCGCCACCAGCCGCTGGTCCTCCACC
>JBKJTZ010000149.1:0-10593 GCA_046590295.1 Lacunisphaera sp. | reverse complement strand
CGGCTTGCCAACGCTCCCTGAATTTCTCCTTCCATACACGCCTATTAACAAGCGATGCTGACTGAAAGGTCCGCTCCTAAGCGGGGTGGAGCGCAGCGGGTGGCGAGCATGCGAGCCACCGGATGCGCCGCCTTCCACCACAATAGGCTCTAGCAGTCGCGCCGGGTTAGGCACGGGCGGGAGCGCAACGGATGGGGTCCACCTCACAACCCGGCGTGTCTGCGCCATGGCCTCAGTCGCGGCTTAGTCCCGCCGAGGCTATCCGGCACCGCAAACGGGCATCTGAATGGCGACTTGCAAACGAGAAAAATGGTGCCCGGGGTGGGAGTCGAACCCACAGTGACCTTTCGATCGGCAGATTTTGAGTCTGCTGCGTCTGCCAATTCCGCCACCCGGGCAACTAACCGAGGCGCGAACCAAATCCGGAGCCCCGGCAAAGTCCACCCTGATTTTGTCAGGAATGTAGCCGCAAAATGACACGAGAATCCGACGGCGCAGGTGACCGTCAAGGCGCCTTTGGGCGCGCGGAAGATGAAGGCCGGTAGGTGTAATATTTTTTGTGCCTTTTTGTGGCCAAAAACTCCGCCTGTTTGTTCGGCCTCCAGAAACAGATGCCGGGTCTTCGCTTGTCTGCCTTCTCCTCTTCCCTTTCACTTTCACCGTCACCTCTCCCCATGCCCGACTTTCGCGCCCATGCTCCCGCCGCCACGGCTGACGCCCGTGAACTCCGCCTGGCCCCGGACGAGAGCCATCACCTGGTCACGGTCAACCGTTGCGGCCGCGGCGACCCGGTCACCGCCTTCGACGGTCGCGGCCGCGAGTGGGTCACCGAGTGCACCGACCCCAGCCGGAGCGGCGCCGTGCTGCGCGTGAAGGAAACCACGCTGTCTCCGGCCCTGCCTTACAAGATCACGCTCGGCCAGGCCCTGCCCAAGGGCTCGACGATGGACGATATTGTCCGCCAGGCCACGGAGGTCGGCGCCGCGCGCATCGTGCCGCTGCTCAGCGAGCGCACGCAGGTCCACCTCGACGCCGACCGCGCGGAAAAGAAAATCGCCAAGTGGCACACTGTCGCCATCGAGGCCGCCAAGCAGTGCGGCAATCCGTGGTTGCCGGAAATCTCGCCGTTGCAAAATCTCGCCGCCTTTATCGCGGCCACCGGCGACTACGAACTGAAACTCGTCGCGAGCCTGCACGCCGGCACGACGTCGCTCAAAAAATCGCTCGCCGGCTACGCCGCGAAGCACGGCCGCCCCCCGCACAAGGTTCTTTGGCTCGTCGGCCCCGAGGGTGATTTTTCCCCGGCGGAAATGACGGCGGCGATCAGCGCGGGCTTCCAGCCGATCACGCTCGGGCCGCTGGTGCTGCGCTGCGACACGGCGGCGATTTACGCGCTGAGCATTTTGAGTTACGAGCTTGGCACTTGAGGTAGGGCGAGTCGTCCCCGACGAGCCGCGCCCTGCAGCACCGGCTCATCCGGAGGTTTCGCCCTACCTGATGCAACCCCGGCGGTCCGGCCCTACATTCCACTACCCGTTTGCCGTGCATCGGCGCGGATCGGCGTCCGCGGCGCGGCGGCGATGGGACTCGCCGCCCTACCTCAACGGCCCAAACAAGGGCGCTTGGGGGCAAGCACCTCTCCCTTCACTTCCGGCTTGCGAGAAACTTTGTCACGTCGTCGCCGGACACGCGGCCGCCGGGGCCGGTGGCTGTGATGCCCGTGACCGTCGTGTGATCAAGCCCGGCTTCCTGCGCCATCTTGATGGCGCGGGGGGTCCAGATGAGGCTTGAGGTCGGAGGCTTGGGGCTTGAGGGGGTGGCGGACTGCCCTCCCGCCTCCGGCCTCACGCCTCCCGCCTCCAAATGCCGCAGGCTTTCATCGGCCGTCTCCATGCGGAACAGTGACTGGCCGGATGACTTCACGTCACCTTTCTGGCCGTTGACCGCGGTGATGGTGCCCTCGGCGGGCGACTCGAAGTCAAAGGCGGACTTGTCGCTTTCCAACTCGGCGAGTTTCTGGCCCTTGGCGACCTTGGCGCCGGGGGCCACGACGATGTTGATGATGGTGAGTTCGCTCACCGTGGCGCCCATGGCGGGCATGGGCACGTCTATGATGAAGGTGGACATGGGGGGGCTTTGGTTAACGCCAAGATGCTCCGACCGGGCGGTGCGTCAATTCGGTAGGGGCCGTTGCCCTCAACGGCCAGGGCGCTTGGGGGCAAGTGCCCCTGCCTTAAACGCGCCCGGAGGTCGCGTCGCACTTTAGCTGCGCACCGCCGACCACACCTTCAGGCACGAATCAATCAGCGCGGGCAGCGCGGCGGTCGGGATCTGGTTCGGACCGTCGGAGATCGCCTTCGCCGGGTCGGGATGGGTCTCGATAAACAATCCGTCGGCTCCGGCCGCGAGCGCGGCCCGCGCCAGCGGGGGCACAAACTCGCGCCGGCCGCCGGTCTTGCCCCCCGCCGCACCGGGCTGCTGCACGCTGTGGGTGGCATCAAAGAGGGTCGGATGACCGAGCGCCTTCAGCTGCATGAACGAACGCATGTCCACGACGAGGTTCTGGTAGCCAAAGGTCGTGCCGCGCTCCGTCTGCCAGATTTCCTTCGCCTTGCCCTGTTTCAGCTTGCTGACGACAAATTCCATTTCCTGCGGAGAAAGAAACTGCCCCTTCTTGACGTTCACCACCCGGCCGGTCGCGGCGGCGGCGAGCAGCAGGTCGGTCTGGCGACAGAGGAAGGCGGGGATCTGGAGCACGTCGCAGACCTGGCCGACGGCCACGGCCTGCTGGCGTTCGTGGAAGTCGGTCAGGACGGGAAAGCCGTAGTCCTTTTTCATCAGGGCCAGCAGCGCCAGGCCTTCGTCGAGCCCCGTGCCGCGCTCGTTGCCGAGCGAGGTGCGGTTGGCCTTGTCGAACGAGCCCTTGAAAACGATGTTCAGCTCCGGGTGCTTTTTCGCGAGCTTGGTCAAGGTCGCCGCGGCCGCGCGGCAGACTTTTTCATTCTCCAGCGAGCACGGGCCGGCGATGAGGAGGAGTTTGGATTTGTCGAAAAGCATGGCTGAGAAATGTCTGCAGGACTGAAGAGCGGGAAGACTGAAGGAAAATCGAGAGGAAGCTGGGTTTGCCTGCTGCTTCAGCCTTTCCGTCATCCCGTCTTTTCGCCGTTCTTCCTCCGGCGCTTGATCGCCGCGGCGATGAAGGCGGCAAAGAGCGGGTGGGCCTTGTTCGGCTTGGACTGGAACTCCGGGTGGCACTGCACGCCGAGGAACCACGGGTGCTTCTTCAGCTCCGTCACCTCGACGAGGCCGCGCTTGGGATTCCAGCCGCTGAACACCAGGCCGGCCTTCTCCAGCCGCGGGACATATTCGTTGTTCACCTCGAAACGGTGGCGGTGGCGCTCGGAGACGATCTCCTGGCCGTAGGCCTTGCGCGCAAGCGTGCCGGGCTTGAGTTTGCACTGATAGGCGCCAAGCCGCATCGTGCCGCCCTTCAGGACAACGTGCCGCTGCTCGTCCATGAGCGCGATGACCGGGTGGGGCGTCTTCAGGTCGAACTCGACCGAGTTGGCGTCCTTCAGGCGCAGGACGTTGCGGGCATACTCGATGACCGCCACCTGCATGCCGAGGCAGAGGCCGAAATAGGGCACCTTCTTCTCGCGGGCGAACCGCACGGCGGCGATCTTGCCCTCGATGCCGCGGTCGCCGAAGCCGCCGGGGACCAAAATGCCGTCGAGCGGCCGGAGCCGGGCCAGGCCGGCCTTCGTCTCGAGGTTCTCGGCGTCGATGCGGATGATCTGCACCCGCGCATGGTTGGCGATGCCGGCGTGGCTGAGCGATTCGTAGACGGACTTGTAGGCGTCCTGCAGCTCGATGTACTTGCCGACCACGCCGATCTTCACCTCGTGCTTCGGCGCCTTGATGCGGCGGACGACCTCGGCCCAGATGTTCTTCGGGTTCGGCCGGGCCTTGAGGCCGAGGTGCGCCACGACGAGCTGGTCCATGCCCTCCTTCTGCAGCATGATCGGCAGCTCGTAGATCGAGGACTCGACGTCCATCTCCTCGATGACGGCCTTCGTCGGCACGTTGCAGAACATCGAGAGTTTTTCCCGCATCTCGGGCGTCATCGGGTGGTCGCAGCGGCACACCAGCATGTGCGGCTGGATGCCGATTTCGCGGAGCTTGGCGACGCTTTGCTGCGTGGGCTTGGTCTTCAGCTCGCCCGCGGCCTTGAGGAACGGGATGAGCGTGACGTGGATGAACATGCAGTTGCCCGGCCCGACCTCGAGGGCGAACTGCCGCATGGCCTCAAGGAACGGCAGGCCCTCGATGTCGCCGGTCGTGCCGCCGATCTCCGTGATGAGCACGTCCACGCCCCTGCCGCCGCCGTAGATGCGCCGCTTGATCTCGTTCGTGACGTGCGGGATGACCTGCACGGTTTTCCCGAGGTAGTCGCCGCGGCGCTCCTTGGCGATGACCGCCTCGTAGATCTGGCCGGAGGAAAGGCTGTTGTTCCGTGACAGCTGGCCCGAGGTGAAGCGCTCGTAGTGACCGAGGTCGAGGTCGGTCTCGGCGCCGTCGTCGAGCACGTAGACTTCGCCGTGCTGGAACGGGCTCATGGTGCCCGGGTCGACGTTGAGGTAGGGGTCGAATTTCTGGATGCGGACCTTCAGGCCGCGCATCTCCAGCAGGGCGCCGAGCGCCCCCGCCGTGAGCCCTTTGCCCAAAGAAGAAACCACGCCTCCCGTGACGAAAATATACTTCATCGCCCATGGGTAAATGCGGCCTGCGAACCGGACACAAGAAAAAGGTGGCCGCGCCGTCGTTTCCGCGGCGAAACCGCGCAAAATAGTTTGCCGCTCCCCCGCCCGCGCCCATCCTCCCGGCGTGCAGTCGAAACCCTCCCTCCTGGCCTGGATCACCTGTGACGGCGTCCACATCGACCCCGCGTCCGGCAAGCACACCATTCTGGGGGTGTTTTCCAACATCAAGGCCCGCTCCTTCCCGGTCGTGCACCCGTACATGGTGTGGTTTCTCACCCTGACCGATGTCCAGCCGGGCGTGCACAAGATCAAGATGTCCATGGGCCTCGATCCGACCAACCCCGGCGAACTGCTCCACCGCGAATTCGAGTCCCAGAGCCCCCTGCACCGCATCAATCTCATCAACGAGCTCCGCAACCTCCGCTTTGAGCAGCCCGGCGACTATTCCATTGTCATCGAGGTGGACGACGATCCCATCCTGGCGACCAGCCTGACGGTGAGCTGAGGTTCAGAATCGTCACCACGAAATACACCAAATACACGAAATCGAAACGGACCGGGAGCAGACGTCTTTACCCTTTCGTGTGTTTCGTGTGTTTCGTGGTTAACTGAATTCCTTCATGGCAAACTTCGAGCTCCTGGGCATCGGCAATCCCATCATGGACCTGCTCGCGCACGTCGACGACGCCTTCCTGCGCGACCACGTCGCCGGCGACAAGGGTGGCATGGTCCTGGTGGATCAGTCCGACATCGCGTCCCTCGTCACCAAGCTCGGTGGCCAATACGCCATGACTCCCGGCGGCTCGGCGGCCAACGCCGTGCTCGGCGCGACCAAGCTCGGTCTGCGCTCCACCTACGTCGGCAAGATCGGGAGCGATGGCACCGCGGCGGATTATCTCGCCAACTTCACGGCCGCCGGTGGCGATGGTTTACGCTTCAAGCGCGCCACGATGCCCAACGGCCGCTGCCTGTCCCTGGTCACGCCCGACGGACAGCGCACGATGCGCACCCACCTCGGCGCCGCCATGACGCTCAGCCCCGACGAGATAACCGCGGCAGACTTCGCCGGGGCAAAACACGCCCACATCGAGGGTTACCTGCTCTTCAACCCGGCCCTCGCCGAGAAAGTCGCCGCCACCGCGCGCGCCGCCGGCTGCACCATCAGCCTCGAGCTCTCCTCCTTCGAGGTCGTCAACATCGCCCGCGACTGGATCCTGGGGCAGCTCAGGCAGGGCGTCGACATCGTCTTCGCCAACGAGGACGAGGCCCGCGCGCTTTTCCGGCACGAGGCCACCTACGAAGATTACGCCCGTGAACTCGCCGGCTTCGGCGGCATCGCCTGCGTGAAGATCGGCAAGGACGGCGCCTGGGTCGCCCGCGGCCCCGAGTTACACCGCATCGCGCCGGTCCAGGCTGAGCGCGTGACGGACACCACCGGTGCCGGCGACGCCTGGGCCGGCGGTTTCCTCTACGGCCACCTGCGCGGCCTCAGCCTCGCCGGTGCCGGCGCGCTGGGCTCCGCCCTCGGCGCCGAGTGCGTGCAGCACCTCGGTCCGGCCATTCCCGAGATGTACTGGCCGCGCCTGCGTGCCCTCGCCCAGACGTTGAAGCGGGGTTGATCCCCTCCCTGCGGCCGCTATCACCGGCTTGCGGGAAACAATCATCCGGCCGAGTGTCTCAGGGAGGTGCACCCCATGAAAGCCGCCGGCCCCTTACTGCTTTGTCTCGTCGCGGCTGGAACCGGTGCGGCCGAGGAACCACCCCCGGTGATGTCAGGCCGCCTGAAGGCGGAGATTCGCACCCACCTGCCCGCCTATGCCCCGCCCCCGGCCCGGCCGAAGGACACCCCCGCGCCACTCGTGGCCCCCGATCCCGATGTGCTCGTGCTGCCCACGTTTTCCGTGCAGGAGAAACGCATTCCCACCAACGATCCCGATGCCTGGCGCAGCCAGCGGGCCATCCAGCAAAGGGCCATGGCCGCCTACAAGGACTCCATGACCCCGTTGGAATGGGCGATGAACAGTTGGTTCATTCCCCTCTTCAGCGCACCCGCCTCCGTGCGGGCCCGGGCGGCCTATGAGGAGAAAAAGGCCGCCGCCGAGGTCGCCCAACTTAACCACCTCGGGAAAGTCCTGCAATTGGCCGACCCCACGGGATCAGCCATCTTGATCAAGTCGGTGAACGAGATGGAACAGGCCGAAGAATGGCGGAAACGCCCGGCGGGGGGCCGGCCTCGCTGAAGATTTTTGTCGGCAAGGTGCACCCTTCCGGCCTGAATGCTGTCAATTCCCCTGTGATGAAACCGGCCTTTCTGTTGACCCTGTGCCTCGCCACCTTCCTCCGCGCGGAGGAACCCGCGGCGGAGCCCGCTCCGGCCACGCCCGCCGCGCCCCGGTTCATCATCGCCCCCGCCGAGAGCCCCCTCTCGCCCGCCCAACAGCAGGTGAACGCCAAGCTGCCGGCCTACAATCCGGACGCCCCCAAGGAGGCCGGCACCCACAATACACCTCATCCGGACGCCATTGAGCTGCCCAAGATCAAGGTGAGCCCCAAGCAGCGGCCGCGCCTCACGCCCGACATTGTCATCACGAACAAGGGGTTGGACGAAAAATCCAGCCCGCTCGACGGCAAGCTGCTCAACAAGTTCACCCTGCCCGGCTGGATGGGCGGCCAGACCGCCGCCGACCGGGCGCGCGAGGAACAGCAGCGTCAGCGCAAGGCCGCGCTCACGCAGGACGTGGACACGATTGCCAAGGCGGTCGAGGCCGTGGACCCCGCGCAGGCCAAGGCGCTGCGCGACGCCGTGGCCAAGCCGTGAGTTGAGCAGATGGAGTCCGACCTCTGGGCGGGCTTCTCCGAACGCGCCCGGAAGTCGCGTTCCACCCCGCCTCACCGTTCCAGCAGCTCCCGCGCGATGGCCTCCCACTCCGCCGCCAGATCGCCCGCCGCTGCCGGCCGGCCCGCGCGGGCATACCAGTAGCGGGCGTTGCCCTCGTCGCCTTCCTTCCGGTGCAGGTAGGCATGCACCCACGCCCCGTTGGTTCCGCCAACGGCCTGCGCGAGCGCATGCGCCTCGTCCCATTCGCCGCGCGCGTCATGCCACAGCGCCAGCCAGACGCCGCCCAGCCCGGCCGGCGCCGCGGCCCCGGCCGTGGATTTCTTGAAATCCGGAAATGACAATTGCGCGGTCATGGTTCTCTGATTCGTTAACGGACTACCCGTCGCGCGCGACGAAATTTTCCCGATGCCCCAGACCGAAATCATCATCTTGCGCGAACTGCTGGCCGGCGGGGACCGGCCCGTGTCGGGCACCCGCATCGCCAAGAAACTCGGCACCTCGCGGGTCGCGGTCTGGCATCACCTCCGCAAGCTCACGCAGCAGGGCTTCGTGTTCGCCGGGCAGCGCAGCCTCGGCTACCGGCTCGTCTCCCCGCCGGCGGAGCTCCACGCGGACCTGGTGGCGGCCCACCTCAGCCGCCGGCCGCGCACGCCGCAGCTGGTCTGCCTCGCCACTGTCGACAGCACCAACAGCGAGGCCGAGCGCCAGCTCGCGGCGGGCACCCCCGTGCCGCTCGTCATCCTCGCCCGCGCGCAGACCGCCGGCCGCGGCCGCCGCGGCCGCCCCTGGCACAGCCCCGCCGCCGGCAACCTCTATGCCACCTTCGTGTTCCGGCCCCAGGTCGAGCCCGCCCGCCTGCAGGACTTCACGATCTGGATGGGGCTGAACGTCTGCGAGCTCGTCGGCAATTTTTGCAAGATCGAGCCCGGCCTCAAGTGGCCCAATGATCTCCTCCTCTCCGGCCGCAAGGCCGGCGGCATGCTCACCGAGGCCCGCGTCGACGCCGACCAGGTCCGCGACCTCGTCTTCGGCCTCGGGCTCAACCTCAACGGCCGCATTGCCGACCTGCCGCGCGACCTCGCCCGCACGGCCACCTCGCTCGCCGAGGCCACCGGCACCCCCGTCGATGTAAACCGTTTCGCCGCCGCGCTCATCGGCCGGGTGCTGGCCGCTTACGAGCAGTTCACCGCCGGCGGGTACCGCGACCAGCTGGCCGGCCTGTGGGCCCGTTACGATGTCCTCCGCGGCCGGCCCGTCAGCGTCGTGCAGGGCACGCGCACCGTCGCCGGCACCGCCACGGGCATCGACCGCGAGGGCTCGCTCCTGGTCCGCCTGCCTTCCGGCCGCACGGAACGCTTTCGCGCCGGCGAGGTCACGCTCAGCAAGGACACCGCCCCGGCGGCCTGATGAGCAGGCTTGCCCGCGGGGAGGAATCCCCGTGTAAATGACCTGCGCAACCGCCTGCATGGCCGAATCTCCCGACAACACCATTGAGGTCTCCCACCTCGTCAAGACCTACGGTTCCCTCACGGCCGTAAACGACCTCAGCTTCACCGTGAAGCGGGGCGAGATCGTCGGCCTGCTCGGCCCCAACGGCGCGGGCAAGAGCACCACCATGCGCATCCTCACCGGCTACCTGCCGGCCAACTCCGGCTCCGTGCGCATCTGTGGCCTGCCCGTCGCCAGCCAGCCCGAGGCCACCAAGCGTCACATCGGCTACATGCCGGAAAACAACCCGTTGCCGGACGACATGCGTGTCTCCGAATACCTCTGGTTCCGCGGCCGCCTCAAGGAAATGCCTCGCGCCCAGCTCCGCGCGCGGATCGACGAGGTGCTGGAGCTCTGCGACCTCAAGCGCAACCGCCACCGCATCCTCGGCCGCCTCTCCAAGGGCAACCGGCAGCGCGTCGGCATCGCCGAGGCCATCCTCGCCGAGCCCGCCGTCATCATCATGGACGAGCCGACCATCGGCCTCGACCCGCACCAGATCATCATCGTCCGCGACCTCATCGCCAGCCTCCGCGGCCGCATGAGCGTCATCATCTCCTCGCACATCCTCCCCGAGATCGAGGCCACCTGCGACCGCGTCCTCATCATCAACAGCGGCCGCATCGTCGCCCAGGGCTCGCCCGCCGAGTTGCGGCTCGAGATCTTCGGCCACACCAGCTACCGCGTGGAGCTGGCCGGCGACCGCGCCGGCCTCGACGCCGATCTCGCCGCCATCGAGCCGACCCTCAAGGTCGCCACCGCCGCCGACTGCGGCCCCGACGGTTTCTGCGCCGTCACGCTCCAGACCGAGTCCGACGCCGACCTCGGCGAGCGGTTGCTCACCCTCCTGCCCGCCCGCGGCTACCGCGTGCGCGCGCTCGTCCGCACGCAGCCGTCGCTGGAGGATGTCTTCCTCGCCGCCACCCGCCGCAGCTGGGACGCCCGCCTGCCCGACAAAAAATCCCTCAACGGCGACAACCGCGCCCCGTTGCCGAAAGCCTGAAAAAACCAGGGCCACGGACTCCAAGACAACTTACCTCTGGACCACCAACCCCGATGAAATCTTTAACGCCAAGCCCACGAATTGCCCGCCGACCGGCAGTCCGTAGTCCGTGGTCCGTGGTCCGTAGTCCCTGCCTTTTCTGATGCGCCACTACTTCACCATCCTCTCGCACGAGATCCGCACGCTGCTTTTCAGCCCGAGCACCTACATTGCCGCGGTGCTGTTTTTGGTCGTGATGGGCTTCATCTTCGCCGGCATCCTCGAGGTCTACAGCAAGGCCCCGCAGGAGACGCCGCCCGCCGCCATCTTCTTCTCGGTCTTCTGGATCCCGGTCTTCTTCATGGTGCCGCTGCTCACGATGAAGTGCTTCGCCGAGGAGCGCCGCCTCGGCACGCTGGAGACCCTGCTGACCACGCCGGTCAGCACCGCCGAGGTCGTGCTGGGAAAATTCTCCGCCGCCTACCTGTTCTACCTGCTGCTCTGGGGCTCGACCCTGGGCTTCC
>JBKJTZ010000075.1:0-36040 GCA_046590295.1 Lacunisphaera sp. | reverse complement strand
ACGCTTTAGGTAGGGGCCGTTGCCCTCAACGGCCCTGGTCTCACCGAGGGCGGTTGAGGGCAACCGCCCCTACCGGCTCAGGCACCGCAAAGTCCAAAACAAAAGGGACGTTGGTATGAGCGGGCACCTGTCGGGGCGCCGCTTCCTCCCGCCGGGCGCAAAAAAACCCGCCGGTGCCGCGGCGGGTTTGCCCGGAAGTGATTTCGTTACGGGCTCAGCGCGAAATGCGCGTCACGTAGTCCATGATGAACCGGGCCTCGGCCGGCGGCGTCACCCAGTCGCTGAAGAGCAGCTCGGGCAGCCGGTTTTTCGTGTTGTAGAATAGCTCGTTCGCGGACTCGTCGGGCGACATGTAGCCGGTCTTGATCGCGGCGCCGAGATAGAATCCCTCGGTCGCGCTGTAGACGTAGACGTTGGGCTCGGTGCGCAGGGCCTCGGTCACCTTCTCCCCCTCGGCGGCACGGATGCCGGCATTGACCTTGGCCTCGGCGCCGAGGTTCATGCGGTTCTTGAAGAGCAGGCGGGCGGTCTGGTCGTCCATGAGGACGTAGACGGCGTTGATGGACTTGCCGCCCACCTGGAGGCCGAAGCTGAGCTCGCCGGCCTTGAGGAAGGCGGGCACCGACCACTTGCCGTTGGGCCGGCGCACAAGGGCGACGGCATAACCGTCCTTCACGCCGAAGATGAAGCCGGCCTGGAACTGGTTGACGATGACAATGCCCTTGGCGCGACGGAGGATGTCGGCCGGGATCGCGGTCTTGTTGTTGCCCTGGATGTCCTGGAGGATGGCCTCGCAGGTATCGAGGTGCTTGACGACGGTCGCGCGATCCGTCTTGGCGGCGGACAGGAGGCCGGCGCAGGCGGTGGCACAGAAAAGGGTGAGGAGGAACTTCTTCATGGTTTGGGTGCGATAATGGGCCCGCGCCCCGTGGGCGCAAAGCTGTTTTCCAAGAGGGGAATAATCAGATTCAGACCCTAAAAGAAAGCCCTAGTTCGCCCCGGAGAGCCAGAACACCGATTATTCCAGTCCCCGGCGGGCGACTTCGTCCTCATCCCAGCCGAGGTAATGCCCGAGCTCGTGCAGGTAGGTCAGGCGGATTTCGTCGCGGTAGATCTCCTCGTCCGTCTCGGCGTAGTCCCAGATGTTTTCCAGAAACAACAGGATCTGGGGCGGCAACGGGTCGGCCTCGGCCAGCTCGCCGTGGTGTTCGTGGCCGATGAACAAACCCAGGATGTCCGCCTCCCAGCCGTCGGCCTGCAGGGCGGCGTTGGGCCGGGGCTCGAAGCAGACCACCACGCTGGCGGCGGCCGCGCGCACCTCGGAGGGGAGGCGCTTTTGCGCGGCGGCGACGACCGGCTGGGCGAGGGTGCTGAGGCGGGCGAAGTCCATGCGGCGGTCAGCGCGGCAGTTCGGTGGAGAGGTCGAAGCGCTCCAGCTTCTCCCCCAGCCACCAGACACAGCCGGCCAGTTCAGCCGTCAAAATCGCACTGATGGTCAAAAGGGTCAAAAGGAAGGCCGTGACCGGCCCGATGAGCGCCTGCGCGATGAACCACACCAGCCCGCCTGCGGCGGCCGCCGGGAGCAGGGCCACCACCAGCACGATGAGGTAGCCCAGCATGAAGATCAACCGCTGGCCGAGCACCTCGAGGCCGGCGCCGCCGGCCTGGTTGGCCGGGGTCGCGGCCCAGGCGGGGAAATACAGCACGCCGGCGTAGGGCAGGCACAGCAGCAGCCCCACCAGCGGGGGCACCACGAGGGCCGCGCCGCCGAGGCCGCCGGCCCCAAGGAGGGCAAGGAGGGCGAGCTTCTGCTTGATCGCGCCCAGGGAGAGCGCGAACGCAAGCAGCAGGAACCACTCGAGGAACGTCAGCAGGACGATGGGCGAGAGCAGCTGCCCGAGCACGATCTGCCAGCCGGCCAGCGGGTAGGCCTTGGTGATATCGAGGTGGGTCAGCGTCTGCTGCACCTCGCGCCGCATGAACAGCGGGCCGCCCACCAGCAGCGCGAGGGTGAACATGAGGGAAAAGCCGGAGACGAGGATCAGGTAGTCCGCCCGGCCCCGGTCGGCGGCCAGCCAGCTGGTGCCGGCGATCAGCGCCGCGCAGGCAATGAGCCACGTGCGCAGCCGGAAGAGCGGGCCGAGGGCGATCAGGTTTTTCCAGAGGAAGGCCAGCGGCGCCCAGCCGACCGGCGCGAGGCGGAAGGGCTCGGGCTTCGCCTTCTTCGGGCCGCCGCGGCCGGTGTTCCAGCGACCCTCGCGGGCGTCGGCGACGCGCTGCGCGCGCTGGGCGGCGAGTTCCAGCGAGGCTTCCTCAAAGGCCACGTCGGCGCGGACCACCCACCAGTAGTGGGCCACGGCGAGCAGCAGCGCCGGCCCGAACGCGAGCAAAAAGGCCCCGGGGTCCGGCGCGAAAAACGGCCGGGCCATGATCGTGAACGGCAGCAGCAGCCAACGCAGCGGCCCTTGCTGGAGCAACTCGAGCACGTGCTCGAGCAAACCGGCAAAGCTGGCGGCCGGCGGCGGGGCGGGCAGCCACCACCAGACGGCCAGGGCGAGCAGCAGCAGGCCGCCGCCGAGGACCAGTCGCTGCCGCCGCGGGTTCACGCCGAGCTCGAGCAGCCGCTGGCGGGCGAACGACGCGGCGATGAAATGCAGGCTCAGCGTCGAGAACGCCACCCACCACCCGGCGGCATGTTGCAGCGTATGGACCGACAGCGGGCCGCGCCGGAACAGCAGGGTCAAAATGAGGACCGAGAACAGGATGCCCAGCTGGCTGCGCAGCAGCTTGTAGTGGATCAGCGCCCGGCGGGACACCGGGGCGGGAAACAGGAAGGCGACCTCCGCCTCGCTGAACTGCAGCGCGGCGCGGCGGTTGCCGAACAGCCATGCGCCCACCGCCACGAGGGCCAGGGCCGGGGCGGCGAATGGCTCGATCCAGGCCATGGCATCGAGCCCGCCACCGGCGAAGTTGGCCGCCCCGGGCCCGCGCGGGGTCCGGCCGAAGGCGTGTCCGAACACGAAAAAATAAAAGTAGGCGGCGCCGACGATCGCGCCGACCAGGTATTTCGGCTGGCGCAGCCGGTGCAGGCGCTGCCCCACGGCGTTGCGCACCGTGGTGGCGTAAAGATATAGGAAGGCGCCGTTCATGGCGGCGCGACCGGCGGCGCGGCCGCCTCCTCGGTGGCGCGGAAGAACACGTCCTCCAGGCTGGCCTCCGGCGCGACGGCGAAGCGCGCGCGGATGTCGGCGATGGACCCGTCCGCGACCTTCACCCCACCCTTGAGGATGAGCACGTGGGTGCAGACCTCCGCGACCAGGCTGAGCAGGTGGGAGCTGAGGATGATGGCCGCGCCGTCGCGGGCGAGCCGGCGCATGGTCTCCTTCATGCGGCGGATGCCGCCGGGATCCAGGCCGGTCAGCGGCTCGTCGAAAAAAATGACGCTCGGCGCGTGGAGCAGCCCGCAGGCGATGACGAGCTTCTGCTTCATGCCGCGCGAGAGTTCGCCCGGGAGGAGCGCGCGCTTGTCGGCCATCTCGAGGTCCGTGAGGATGGTGGTCGCCCGGTCGCGCCAGTCGGCCACGCCATGGAGCCGGGCGACAAAGTTCAGGTGCTGGTCGACCGTGAGGTGGTCGAAGAGCCGCGGCTCATCCGGCATGAAGGCGAGCCGGCGTTTCGCCGCCACGGGATCGGCCCGGAGGTCGACGCCGCCGATCCGGATCCCTCCGAGGGTCGGCGGGATGATGCCGGTGGCGCAGCGCAGCGTGGTGGTCTTGCCGGCGCCGTTGGGGCCGACGAGGCCCAGGACCTCGCCCGGCTGGACGGTGAAGCTCAGGTCGCGCACCGCGGTGAATTCCCCGTAACGCTTGGTCAGGCCGGCGATTTCAATCATGGCCGCCCAAGCTGGGTGAAACCGGGGGCGGAGTAAAGCGGCGGATGGACGATCCGGGGCAGGGGAGGTTACCGGCCGGGTGAGAAATATATCACCCCGGGCCGTCCGGGTAAATGAAACCTTAGGGCCGGCCCCGCGTCGTAACGCCTGTAACCAAAACTATCATTCATGAAAACCTCCCCGAAACATATTCTCTCCCTCGCCGGCCTGCTCTTGCTCGCCGTTCCCTTCCTCCAAGCCGCCGATGCCCCCGCTGCGGGCGACAAAGCCAACCGCCAGGAGCGCCGTCAGGGCGGCCCGGGCGCCATGATGGACCGCGCCGCCAAGGAACTCGGCCTGACCGCCGACCAGGAGGCCAAGTGGAAGGAGATCGGCAAACAGGAGCGAGAGGCGCTCAAGCCCCTGCGGGATGACACCGCCCTCTCCCAGGAAGACCGCCGCGCCAAGGTGATGGAAATCAACCAGGGCTTCGCCAACCAGCGCCGGGCCCTCCTGACGCCGGACCAGGCCGCCAAGTTCGACGAGCTCCGCGGCAAAATGCGCGAGCGCGGCGGTGACCGCGGCCCGAATAAGCCCAAGAACAACTGACCAATTTCTGCTATAGGGTAGCAGATTAGTGTGCAAATAAAGCGCCGTGACGTGGGGTCACGGCGCTTTTATTTTTGGACAACCCGGGGGGGGCGGCGCACGCTGCCGGCTCATGGAAAAACGGCAAATCATCGTGGTCGGCGGCGGGGCGGCGGGGTATTTCGCCGCCATCGCCTGTGCCGAGGCCAACCCCGGCTGCGCCGTGACGATCGACGAGGCCACGGCCCACCCGCTGGCCAAGGTACGGGTCTCCGGCGGCGGCCGCTGCAACGTGACGCACGCCTGCTTCGAGCCGCGCGAGCTGGTCCGGCGCTACCCGCGCGGCGCCCGCGAGCTGCTCGGGGCCTTCAGCCGCTGGCAGCCGCGCGACACGGTCGGATGGTTCGCCGCGCGCGGCGTGGAACTGAAGACCGAAACGGACGGCCGGATGTTTCCCGTCACCGACGACTCGCAGACCATCGTGGACTGCCTGCAGGGCGCGGCAATAAAGGCCGGCGTCATTTTGCGGACGAATTGCGGGGTGAAACAGGTGGAGCGGGCTGACCCCGGCGCGCTTGTGTCGACAGAAAAGGCGCTGAGGTCAGCGCGTTCCGCCTTTCACGTCACCCTCACCACCGGCGAGACCGTCGCCTGCGATCGTCTGCTGCTCGCCACGGGCGGCAACAAGTCCAACGCGGGTTTCACGATCGCGGAAAAATTCGGCCACACGATCGAGCCGCCGGTGCCGTCGCTGTTCACCTTTCACGTCAAGGACGCGCGGCTGGGGGGCCTGTCCGGCGTCTCGGTCGAGGCCGCCGCGACGGCGGTGCGCGGCACGACACTTAAAGAGAACGGCCCGCTGCTCATCACGCACTGGGGGCTCAGCGGCCCGGCCATCCTGAAATTGTCGGCCTGGGGCGCGCGCACGCTGCACGATTGCGGCTACAAGTTCACGTTGCTTGTCAACTGGGCGCCGGCGTTCAACCCTGAGACGCTGCGCGCGGAACTTGAGCGGGCTCGCGCGGCCAATCCGAAAAAACAAATTGGCACCTGGTGCCCCGTCGGCCTGCCGCTGCGCCTGTGGGAGAAGCTGCTGGTCGCGGCGGGCCTCGCGCCCGCGACGCAATGGGCGGTGGTGCCCGGCGCGGCGCTGCGGACACTCGCGATGCAGGTGTGCGCCGGGGAGTTCGCGGTGGACGGCAAGAGCATGTTCAAGGAGGAGTTCGTGACGTGCGGCGGCGTGCGGCTCGGCGAGGTGGATTTCAAGACGATGGAGAGCCGCCTCGTGCCCGGCCTGCACTTCGCGGGCGAGGTGCTCGACCTCGACGGCATCACGGGCGGCTTCAACTTCCAGGCCGCCTGGACCGCCGGCTGGCTCGCCGGCCGGGCGATGGCGGGGGCTTAATCAAGGTTGGCCTTTTAGGTCTTGGTGATCTGTCGTCTGACCTCCGCCCATGACTTCCTACGGCCAGCTCTTTTTCGTCCTCCTGCCGGTGTTCGCGATGATCGCGCTCGGCGTCGGGCTGCGCCGATGGTCGTGGATCACCGAGGCGGGCGAGGACAGCCTGCTCAAGCTGGTCGTGAACGTCACGACCCCGTGCCTCATCTTCGAGGCGGTCGCGGCCAACCCGGACCTGCGCGAACCGGGCAACCTCCTGGGGGCACCCGCCCTGGGCTTCGGCCTGACCTTGGCGTCGATGGCGGTCGGTTGGTATGTCGCCCGCGCATTGGGCCTGACGCTCGGCCATGGGCTGCGGACCTTTGCGCTGGCGGTGGGCCTGACCAATTACGGTTACCTGCCGCTGCCGATCATGGATGCGATGTTCGGACCCGAAAGCCGCGCGCTTCTGCTCGTGCACAACGTGGGCGTCGAGGCCGCCATCTGGACGGGTGGCGTGCTGGTCGTGACGGGACTCTCCCCGCTGGCCGGCTGGCGCAAGCTCATCAACGCGCCGGTGATCGCGCTCCTCGTCGCGCTGGCCGTCAACCTCGGCGGTGCGGCGCCCCAGGTGCCGGAGCTGGTGATGAAATTCGTGCATGCGCTGGCCGCTTGCGCCATTCCACTGGGATTGATCATGAGCGGGGTCAGTATCCAGCCGCACCTCGACGACCCGAAGCAGTTGGTCGACACCCGGGTAACGCTCATGGCGTGGCTGCTCCGGCTGGGCCTGCTGCCTTTTGTCTACCTGCTCGCGGCCCGGTATCTGCCCGGTTCGGTGGAACTCAAGCGGGTGCTCGTCGTGCAGGCCGCGATGCCTTCCGCCGTGGTGTCGATCATCGTGGCGCGGCTCTACGGTGGGCAGCCGCTGGTCGCGGTGCAGATCATCCTCGGCACGACGGTGGTGGCGCTCTTCACGATCCCGCTGTGGATTCGCTTTGGGTTGACGTTTGCGGGTCTGGCGCCGTGAGGCAGGCGGTTGGGGCCGGGGCGTCCCTCGTGATCGCCCAAGGTCCGGGCGTCGGCGAGCGACGCCCCTTCAAGGAGTCCGGTTGCCTCGCGCCGTGACCCCGGGCATGACTTTCGGCACATGACAGCGACGGAGTGTTCTGCTAGTCTGGTTCCATCATGGACGAACAATCTGAAGTAAAATCCTGCGGGGACGCCGTGCGCGGCCGTCGCGTCGCCGCCGGGGTGCTGCTGGTGGTGGCCGGGGTGGCGCTGGCCGGACCGCATCTGCCTTTCAACTGGCGCGAGGGCATGCTGCTGCTGATGGGCGTCGGGTTCATTGTGTGGTCGGCCCTGGCGCGGTCGCCGGGCCTGCTGGTGCCCGGGGGTGTGCTGACGGGGATCGGGACGGGCACACTGCTGCGGGCGGAATACGGTGGCGGAGCCTTCCTGCTGGCGATGGCCGGCGGGTTTCTGCTGATCGCGGCGCTCCATCCCCTCATGTTCGGGCGCGGCAAGAAAGGCGCGCTCTGGCCGCTCTGGCCGGCGGCGGGATTGGGTTTCGCGGGGCTGGTGCAACTGACCGGCCCGGACGCGCGGCAATGGTTCCGGGCGGTCCAACCGTTCTGGCCCTACGTCCTGATCGTGGTCGCCCTGTTTTTGTTTTTCTCGAAACCGGTCCGCAAGGAATAAGCGGGGGTGGCGCCGGGAGGCTGGCTTGTTGGGGCAGGGGCCGTTGCCCCCAACGGCCTTCGTCCGCTTGAGGGCAAGCCGGCTCGATGGGCGCAAGGCCCCGAGCCGGTCGAGGGGCGTCCCTCGAGGACGCCCGCGGCTCGGGCGTCGGCGAGCGCCGCCCCTGCAGGGAACCATGAATGGGCCATCGCACCAGCGGGTGGCTTGAAACGGCGGAGGTTTTTCCACGCGCTGGTGCGTTGACCCGGGCCGCGCAAGCCGGCTTGCTCCCGGCATGGATTGGATCACCGACCCGCAAATCTGGATCAGCCTCCTCACGCTGACCGCGCTCGAGATTGTTCTCGGCATCGACAATGTCATCTTCATCTCGATCTTGGCCGGCAAGCTGCCGCCGGAGCAGCAGGCCAAGGCCCGGCAGACCGGCCTGATGCTGGCGCTCGTCACCCGCATTTTGCTGCTCTGCAGCATCACCTGGGTGATGAGCCTGACCCAGGTCTTGTTTGTCCTGCCGGGGTTCGGGCTCGGTGTGACCGGCAAGGCCATCATCCTTTTCCTGGGCGGACTGTTCTTGATCGGCAAGAGCGTCCTGGAGATCCACGAGAAACTGGAAGGGGTCGACGGCCACGCTGGCGGCGGGCGCAAGGGCGCCACCTTCCGGAGCACGATCATCCAGATCCTCCTGCTCGACATCGTGTTCTCCCTCGACTCGGTCATCACCGCGGTCGGCATGGCCAACCAGCTCTGGGTGATGATCACCGCGGTCATCGTCGCCCTCGGCGTGATGCTCGCGTTCGCCGGCCGCATCAGCGACTTCGTGAACCGCCACCCGACGCTGAAGATGCTGGCCCTGAGCTTCCTGATCTTGATCGGCGTGATGCTGGTGGGCGAGTCGCTCGGGCAACACATCCCGAAGGGATACATCTATTTCTCCATGGCCTTTGCCTTCGGCGTGGAGATGCTGAACCTGCGCCTGCGGCACCAGACCGCGCCGGTCGAACTGCGCCAAACCTACCGCTGACCGGAGTACCCCCATGGAAACCATCCCGCTGAACTTCCGCGAACTGCCGGAGGCCGAGATGCAGGCGCGGGCCCGGGCGTTCCACGAGGAAATGCGGCGCCGCCGGACCGTGCGGGATTTCTCGGCCCGGCCCGTGCCGCGGGACATCATCGAGACCTGCCTCGCCGCGGCCGGCACCGCGCCCAACGGGGCCAACCTGCAGCCGTGGCATTTTGCGGTGATCGGTGATCCCGGGGTCAAGCGCCGCATCCGCGAGACGGCCGAGGCCGAGGAAAGGGAATTCTACCGGTACAAGGCCCCGCAGGCCTGGCTCGACGCCCTCGCGCCGCTGGGCACCGATGAGCACAAGCCGTTCCTCGAGACCGCGCCGTGGCTCATCGCCATCTTCGCCGTGAACAGCTTTGCCGGAACCGACGGGGCCCGCCACCAGACCTACTACGCCAAGGAATCCACCGGCATCGCCTGCGGTTTTCTGATCGCGGCGCTCCACCACGCGGGACTGGCCACCCTGACCCACACGCCCAGCCCGATGAATTTCCTCAATGATAGCTGCGGGCGCCCGGCGCACGAGAAGCCGTTTCTGCTGCTGGTCGTCGGTTATCCGGCCGACGGGGCGCAGGTGCCCGCGATGGCCGCGCAGAAGAAACCGCTCGCGGATATCACGACCTGGCTCTGAGTCGGAACGCGGGTTGGGTTGTAGCCGGGGTCGGTGCCCCCGGCCCGGCCTCTACGAGGCCGGCTACCGTGCTCCCGCGGGCGATTCCGGTAGGGGCCGTTGCCCCTGTATCGTCCCGGGTTGTGGGTGCTTGAGGGCACGCCGTTTCGACGGGCTCAAGGCCCCGAGCCAGTCGGGGGGCGCCCCGACCGATAACTCCCAATTGCGATTACGGCCTGAAGGTTCGAGACTGGAATAAATGGGCATCGTGGGCATCTTCCCTCGCATGAAGCGTCTCCTCCTTTGTCTCGCCCTTGCCGGCGCACCGCTGCTGTCGGCGCAGGACCCCGCGGCGGAAATGGAGGCGAGGGTCAAGGCGCTCGTCGCCGGTCCGCAGGTCACCGTCATGCACTTCTGGGCGCCGTGGTGTCCGAACTGTCGCGCGGAGATGGATCCCACCGCCGGCTGGGCTAAATTCATCGCGGACAACCCGGCGGTGCAGGTCGTCTTCCTCAACATCTGGCACAAGGAACAGGACCCAGCGCCGCGTCTGACGACGGCCGGCCTCGGCGCGCAGCCCAATTTGCTTTTGCTCACCCACCCGAACCCCTCGCGGCTGGAGGAGAGCCGGCTCAACACCTTCCTCGGCCTGCCGCTGACCTGGCTCCCCACGACGTGGATTTATCGCGACGGCCGGCTCCGGGTAGCCTTCAACTACGGCGAGATCCGGTTCCCCGTGCTCCAGCAGATGGTCGACGACGCCACCAACGAGTGGAGCCACTGATGGCCGCCAAACTCAACTGGGGCATCCTCAGCACCGGGCGCATCGCGGGATGGTTCGCCACCGCGCTCGCCACCTCGCGCACCGGCCGGCTCGTGGCGGTGGGCAGCCGCTCGCGGGCGGCGGCGGAAAAATTCGCCGCGGACCACGGCGGCATCCGGGCGCATGCCACCTACGAGGCGCTGCTGGCGGACCCGGAGGTGTCGGCCGTCTACATCAGCACACCGCACGACTCGCACGCTGCGCTGACCATCGCCGCGGCGGCCGCGGGCAAGCACGTCCTGTGCGAAAAGCCGCTCGCCCTCAACCACGCCGACGCCGCGCGCGCGGTCGCGGCGGCACGGGCGCACGGGGTGTTCCTCATGGAAGCGTTCATGTATCGCTGCCACCCGCAGACGGCGAAACTCGCGGAACTGGTGCGGGCCGGCGCGATCGGCGAGCTGCGGCTGATCTCCGCGGTGTTCTGCTTCAACCGTCCGGTTGATCCGAAGCTGCGGCTCTACAACCGCGCCCTTGGCGGCGGCGCCATCCTCGACATCGGCTGCTACCCGGTGTCCATCGCGCGGCTGGTGGCTGGCGCCGCGGCGGGCCGGCCGTTCGCCGAGCCGGCCGTGTTCCACGGCACGGGTCGCATCCATCCGGTCGCGCAGGTTGACGAGCTGGCGGCCGCCACGCTTCGGTTTTCCGGCGGCGCAATCGCGCAGCTGGCTTGTGGCACCACCACGGCCAAGGAAATCTCGGTGCACGTTTATGGCACCGAAGGCATCTTGCACCTGCCCGTGCCGTTCCATCCCGGCACCCCGGCCGAGGGTCCCGGGCGGATCATTGTGCACCGTCCCGGGGTGGCGGCCCCCGAGGAGATCAGCTGCGGTGCGGTCGGGGATATCTACACGCTTGAGGCGGATGTCGTGGGCGAGGCGATCGCGCGGGGCGACCGGGAGTCGGCCGCCATGAGTCTGGACGACTCGCTGGGTAACATGGCGGCACTCGACGCCTGGCGCGCCGCGGTGGGCGTCCGCTACGACGGCGAGTGAGACAGGGTTGGACTGTAGCCGGGGTCGGGGACCCCGGTCCGGCCTCAACGAGGCCGGCTCCTCTGCGTTCTCCGCGACCTTCGCGTTTCACCTGAATTTTCCCCGGTTATTTTTCATGCGGCCCTGATCCGGTTTGATCCGTGCCCTCCGTGGTCAAATCTTTTTGTTACGGCTTGAATTGGGCCCCGCCCCGGGCTTGCGCCGGGACTGAAATCGCGGCAAATCAAACTCCCATGCAAACCCATCCCCGCTTCCTGCTGGCCGCTGGCGTGGCCATCCTGTTGCTCACCGGTCGGGCGGCCGCCGCCTCCCCCGAGCAGAACGCGGCCGAGACCGCCAAGGCCAACGCTTTTTTCGAGCGCGTCTTTGACGAGGACCTGGCCCGCAGTCCCGAGTTCATGACCCAGCTGGGCATGAAGACGGACTACGACAAGTGGGACGATCTTTCCGAACAGCACGCGCTGGAGGGTTTCGTGCTCAACGCCCAGCACCTGGCGGAACTCAATCGCACGATCAATTTCGACCTGCTCGACGACCAGGCCAAGGTGAGCTACCGGCTCTTTGCCAGCACCGCCGAGCACCGGATCGAGGGCTGGCGCTGGCGCTACCACGATTATCCGCTCAACCAGATGTCGGGCCCGCACTCGGAGGCGCCCGCCTTCCTGATCAATTTCCACCGGGTGGACACGGTGGACGACGCCCGCGCCTACATCGCGCGGTTGCGCGGCATGGGGCCGATGTTCGACCAGGTGATCGAGGGTGTGCAGTTGCGGGCCGCCAAGGGCGTTTTGCCGCCGCGCTTCGTCTACGGGCTCGTGCGGGAATCCTGCCGCGAGGTCATCGCGGGCGAGCCCTTCGACCAGTCCGGGAAAAAGAGCGCCCTGCTGGAGGACATCGAGGGCAAGATCGCGGCCCTGCCGAAGGTCGACGGGGAGATGAAGGCCCGCTTGCTGTGGGACGCCCGCGCGGCGCTCACCGGGGTGGTGCAACCCGCCTACGGCCGGCTCATCGCCCTGCTCGAGGCGCACGAGAAACTCGCGACCGACGACGACGGTGTATGGAAGCTGCCCGACGGGCAGGAATTCTATGCCTACCGGCTGCGTCGCTCCACGACGACGAACCTGGGCGCCGACGAGATCCACGCGCTCGGTCTGCGCGAGGTGGCCCGCATCCATGAGGGCATGACCCGCATCAAGGAGCAGGTTGGCTTCAAGGGCGACCGTGCGGCCTTCCTGAAGTTCATGCGGGACGATCCGCAGTTCTTCTACCCGACCACATCCGAGGGCAAGGCGGCCTATATGAAGCGTGCCAACGAGATCATCGACACCATGCGCGGCCGGCTCGACGAGTTTTTCCACGTCAAGCCCAAGGCCCCGCTGGAAGTGCGCGTCGTCGAGCCGTTCCGCGAGAAGGGGGCGTCGAACGCGTTCTACTCGCAGCCCGCGCCCGACGGCTCCCGGCCGGGGGTATATTACATCAACACCATCGACATGCGCGCCCAGGCGATCTGGGAGATGGAGACGCTGGCGCACCACGAGGCGATCCCCGGCCACCACATGCAGATCGCGATCGCGCAGGAGCTGGAGAACATGCCCAGGTTCCGGAAATTCGGCGGCAACACCGCCTACGACGAGGGCTGGGCGCTTTATGCGGAATACTTTCCCAAGGAATTCGGCTTCTACGCGGATCCCTACCAGGATTTCGGCCGGCTCTCCGACGAGCTGCTGCGCGCCGTCCGGCTGGTGGTGGACACCGGGCTGCACGCCAAGCGTTGGACGCGTCAGCAGGTGATGGACTATTTCCGCGCGAACACGGCGACGTCGGAGCGCGAGAGCTTCTCCGAGACCAACCGCTACATCGTGTGGCCCGGCCAGGCGACCTCCTACAAGATCGGCATGCTGAAGATCCTCGAGCTGCGCGAACTCGCGAAAAAGGAACTCGGGGCGAAGTTCGACCTGCGCGAATACCACGACCTCGTGCTGAAGGACGGCGCCCTGCCGATGAACCTGCTCGAGGAGAATGTCCGCGCCTGGATCGCGCGGACGAAAGGATAAAACGGCAGGGCCGGCGCTCGCCGCCGGGCCGAGGTCGCGCGCTTGCGCACGAAATCCACGGAACACCCGAAAACCGAAAGGTATTTTAACCACGGATTTCCCGGATCAAACCGGATCAAGGCAGGGCTAAAACAACCCGGGAGATAATTCGCCGGCGGAACAACCGGATGATGCCGCCCAATCCGGCGCGCCTTTTCCGGCGGATTGGTTCCTGATCCGTGCTATCCGCGCAATCCGTGGTTGATTTCGAGCACTCCCGCCAAGGCAGTGAAACGTGGAGGGCGCGAAGGGCGCTGTGACTGGAAGCACCCGACTCTGCGCGCTCCGCGACCTTCGCGTTTAACCTGCATGCCTCTCTCCGGCTAGGCTGGGAAAGGTGGGAGCGACGTCGCTCGCGATTCAGGCGGTGCGGTGTAGCCGGGCCGCGGCAGGCCGGCTAGCGGCAGCCCTCCATCAGCTCCCCACCCGCCGCAGGTTGTCGCACACGATCGCGGCGGCCACGGCGGCATTGAGCGACTCGGCACTGCCGAGTCGCGGGATCGTCACCCGCTGCGTCACCCGGGCTGCCACCTCGAACGACAGGCCGCGGCCCTCGCTGCCGATGACGATGACGGCGTCGCGGATCGACGGCAGTGTGTGGATATCGTCGCCGGCCAGGTCGCAACCGAGCACCGGCACCTTGGTCCCGGCGAGCGCCTCCGCGAGCGGGGCGGTGTGGACCTTGACCCGGGCGAACGAGCCCATGCTCGCGTTGATGACCTTCTGGGAAAACAGATCGGCGCTGTCGGGCGAGAGCAGCACGCGATCCAGCGCGAACCAGTCGGCCACGCGCAGCAGTGTGCCGACATTGCCCGGGTCCTGGATGCCGTCGAGCGCAAGGGTCAGGCCGCGATCGAGCGCGCCCGCGGCCAGCGGCACCCGGGTGATCGGGCCCACCGCCAGCACGGTGGAAGGGGTGGGGAAGTGGCTGGCCCGGGCCATTTCGTCGGGGGTGAGGGTGTGGATTGTTGGGTAGGGCGCGGACTCCGTTCCGCGCCGCGCGGCGGCGAAGGGACTCGCCGCCCTACCCACCCACTCCGCCGTCGCATAGATCGTGGTGAGGGGGAAAGCCGCCGCGAGCAGTTCCCCGACGACCTTCTCGCCCTCGATGACGAAGAGTCCCGCGGCCTCGCGGTGCTTCTTGTCGCGCAGGTCGCGCAGGCGGGTGAGCTCGGCTTTGGTCAGCGGCATGCCCGAGCTAGGCAAGCCGCTGCCGGCATGGCAAAGCTTTGTGGCGGCGCATTTGCAGGCTTTGCAAAGTTCCGGGCCTGGTTAGGGTGAAGACACATATGAAGCGATTCACCCCTCTCTTGCTGGCGTTCTGCTGTGCCTTTTTCCCGCTGGTGTCCGCCGGCGCGGAGGCGAAAAAGACCGTCCCGTCCAGCAAGGCTCCGGGCCTTGAACTGGCCACCCTGGCCTCGCAGGTGACGGGCATCGCCATCTCGCCGATGCTGGGCGTGAGCGGGGTCGGGGCGTGGCAGTATTTCAAGGCGAGCACCCCGGAGGAAAAGGCGGCGCTGCCCTGGTTCGCGCGGGTTTCGTTCTGGCTGCCGGCGATGCTGCTGGTGGGCGTATGCGCGTTCAAGGACACCATCGCGGCGATGATGCCTCCGGGCATGAAGAAACCCCTCGATATCGCCGAGGCGCTGGAGAACAAGATCAGCGGGCTCGTGGCGGCGGGGGCGGTCATACCGTCGCTGGTGGCACTGGGATCGAAGCTTTTCCTGTCGTCCGCCGGGCTCGACCACGCGCCGGCGGTCGTGGGCGGGCTGGGCATGATCCAGCTCGGGGCGATCGACCTGTCGTGGGTGCTGACGATCTTGATGGTGCCGCTCTCGGTGGCGGTCTTTGCCGTGGTGTGGGTGGTGGGCCACGCGATCAACGTGCTCATTTTGCTCAGCCCGTGGGGTGGGGTGGACACGGCGCTGAAGGGCCTGCGCACCGGGGTGCTCTCACTCGTTGCCGGCACCGCCTACATCGATCCGGTCGTAGGCGTCACGCTGTCGGCCGTCATCGTCCTCGCGGCCTGGTTCCTGGCCGGCTGGGCGTTCCGGCTGATGGTGTTCGGCACGGAGTTCACGTGGGATTTCTTCACGTTCCGCGCCGCCCGCTTCCAGCTGCTCGCGGACGGCAACAAGCTCTTCACGGCCCGCGAGATCGCCGGGGTGCCGATGCGTACCTACGGCCGCCTTTGCCAGGTGGATGGCGGCCGGCTGATCTTCCACTTCCGTCCGTGGCTCGTGTTGCCTGAGCGCACCATCGAGATCCCGCGCGAGGGCCTGGTGGTCGGCAAGGGCGTGTTTTTCTCCGAGGTGCTCGGTTACGACGCGGCGGCCGATGACAACCGCACGCTCCTGCTGCTGCCGCCGCGCTACCGCGGGCACGAGG
The DNA here is from genome assembly GCA_046590295.1 of Lacunisphaera sp. Classification (GTDB taxonomy): domain Bacteria; phylum Verrucomicrobiota; class Verrucomicrobiia; order Opitutales; family Opitutaceae; genus Lacunisphaera. The sequence goes on along the minus strand of JBKJTZ010000075.1, from coordinate 20,533 downwards.
ACCTGTTTGCCCAGACCTACCGCATCTCCGGCACCTGCGACGTCGGCCTCCGCAAGGCCTGGGGCTGGATCCGCGAGGCCTTCGGCTTCGGCCGGAAGAAAGCCGCCGTCGCCTGAGCCATGCCCTGGCGCACGATTTTTCGCTGGGTGCTGGCCGTGTTCTTCATCGGTGCCGGGGTGAATCATTTCCGCCATCCGGCGTTCTACCAGGCGATGATGCCCCCGTGGCTGCCCTGGCCGGATGCCCTGATCCTGATCAGCGGCGTGGCCGAGATTCTGGGCGGCCTGGGCGTGCTGGTGCCGCGCGCGCGGCGCTTCGCGGGCTGGGGCTTGATTGCGCTGCTCGTCGCCGTCTTTCCGGCCAACCTGCACCTCGCCTTCAACCAGGTGGCCTTGCCCAGTTTGACGGTGCCCGTCTGGTTCCAGTGGGTCCGGTTGCCGCTGCAGGCGCTCCTCCTCGCCTGGGTCTGGTGGACGACGCTCGCGGCGCGGCGGGACGAGACGCTGGATTAGCCCTGCTCCGATAAATGCAAGCGCATGCCCCAACCCACCCGCCTTTCAGGCCAGGCCGCTTCTCTCCATCTGGAACAATACAGTTTAACCCCGGATTTCACGGATCAAACCGGATCAAGGCAGACTGAAATGAGTCTGAGAAATAATCCGTGGACAGCATAACCGAATGATGGCTCCAAGTCCGGCGTGCTTTCTCCTGCGGTCTGGCTCCAGATCCGTGTTATCCGTGGCATCCGTGGTTAATTTCGACCAAATGATTCCGGCTCCAAGGGGGACGCAAACCTACGCCGACAAAAAATCCGCATTGGAGAGGGGTGGCGCGTCTTGTCAGCCATAGGTCCGGCGACGGCTGGATCGCCGGGGTGTTGGCAACCTAACGGCTCGGGCTAGACCGACCCGGAGCCGAGGCTTACGGTGGATCCGGCGGTTGCGCTCTCCCGCGTACGACGAGCCAGTTGCCGACGGCGAGCAGGCCCACCATCGCGACGATGAGCAGGTGCTCCCGGGTCATGCGGGTGAACAGCAGCAGGCAGAAGCCCAGCGCCACGGCGGCGAAAAAGTGGCCGGCCGGCAGGCGGTAGCCCTCGGCCGCCGGTCGACGGCGCCGCAGCACGACAAACGCGCCGCAGACCATGGTGTAACTGACGATGCGCGCGGCGACGGAGAGCACGGCGTTCCAGATGAAGTTGCCGTAAAGCGTGAACAGGAACACGAGCACCCCCCACAGGAGGATGGAGGCGTGGGGCGTGCGGAACACGGGATGCACGCGGCCGAACACCGCGGGAAAATCGCCGTGCTCCGCAAACGCATAGGTCAGGCGCGGCACGGCGACGAGCTGCGCGCAGAGGAAGCCGAAGGTCGACACCATGGCGCCGATCGCGATGAAGCGGGCGCCGTTGTCCCCGGCAAAGGCGCGCGCGGCATCGGCCAGCGGGCGCTCGCTGGCGACCAGGTGCGGGACCGACACCATCGCCACGTAGTGCAGCAGGGTGTACAGCCCGGCGATGACGATCAGGCCGGTGAGCAGGGCGAACGGCACGTCGCGTCGCGGCTCCTTGGCCTCGGCGAGCGGGATGAGCGCGGTCTCAAAGCCGCCGTAGGCGAAGATGAGCACAACGAAGGCGTTGAGCCAGTTCAGCGCGCCGGGCTGGGCGAGGGTGGCGGCGGCCGGCGGGGATTTTTGGGCCAGCAGGAGGCCGCCCACCACGAGCGCGGTGAGCGGCAGCAGCTTGGCGACCGTGAAAAAATTTGAGACGCGGGCGCCCGACCGCACGCCCCGGTAGTTCACGAAGGTTAGCCCGCCGAGCAGCGTGGCGAGCAGCGCCGCCCGCGGCAGGGGCTGGGCGCTGCCGGGCCAGAACTCGGCGAGGTAGGCGACGAAGAGGCTCGCCGCCGCCGCGGCCGAGGCGAGCCGCGTGAGCCAGATGAACCAGCCCATCTGGATGCCAGCCAGGCGGCCGAAGGCGTCGCGCGCCCACAGGTAGGAGCCGCCGGCTTCGCGGTACTGCGAGCCCAGCTCGGCATACACGCCCATGAGGGAGCCAACCCCGATCGCCGCGAGCGCATAGGCCCACAAGGCCCGGGGGCCAAGTTCGCGCGCAATGTCGTCGGGCAGGCCGAAGATGCCGCTGCCAATGACCCCGTTGATGACCAGGGCGGTCAGCGTCCACCGGCCAAGCACCCGCACGAGAGGGGGCTGGCGGTCGGTCGGGCTCATGCTCGCGGTTGACGGCTCACCGGCCGCGGGGCGGCGCCGCGATGGGCCCGGGGAACGGCACGCCCCAGAGCGTGGGCTGGGCCGGCGGACCGGCATCGGTGCCGGGCAGGAACTGGGCGAATAAATCCGTGTAGCGCAGGCTGCAGAGCAGGCGGCGCTGGCCGTGCGTGTCGATTTTGGGGTTCACCTGCATCACGGCCTCGGAAAAGGGCGGTGAACTCTTGATCTTCAGCGCGAGCCGGCGGATTTCCTCCACGGGCCGGCCGGTGTCCTTGATGATCGCGTCGAGCTTGAGCAGGTCGGCGTAGGTGACCGGCGCCCAGAGCCGGCGCCAGAACTCGGGCCGGGTCTCCGGCGCCACAATGTTCACGATGCGCCGCCCGTCGCGTTCCGGCTGCCAGAAGCCCACGACCAAAATGAAGGGATCATGGATCTCATAGTGGCGGAAGGCGTCGCCGAGGTCGATCGCCGTGTCCTGCCTTCCGGCCAGCACCTTGACCGGGAGGCCGCCGTGGTCCCGGTTCTCGCTGGCGGGGATGTCCCAACGCTGGGTGTCGCTGGCGGGGATGTAGCCCGGGAAGAAGGTGTCGCGCACCCATTGCTCAAACCCGGGGCCGGCGCGCTCCACCTCCCGGGCGGGCGCCAGGACGGCCGCCGCCACGAGGACGGGAATCAGCAGGAGCGCTCGTCTCATTTCTCGAGGAAGCTGCGGAGCGACTCGAGCTTCTCGGACCAGTAGGCCTTCATCTTGTCGGCGGCTTCCGGGGTGGAGAGCTTGCCGTGCTGCGGCACGACCGAACACTTGAGCGGACCCTTCGGCCAGAAATTGACGCTCAGCGTCGTGCCATCCGGCCAGAGGATGCGGATGGATTTGTGGGGCGTGGACTTGCGCACGGTCAGCGGCGTGCGGGGCAGCCATTTCTCGCGCAGCGCCGGCTCCCGCCACGCGGCGAAGGCCCGGTCGACGGGTGCGCCCATGGTCTTGGAGACGCTGATCTCGAAGCCGTCCGATTTCTGGTGCGGGACGCGCAAGCCGCGGGCCTGCTCGTAGCCGACCGCCACCATCTGCGACCACCATTGCGGCACCTTGTGGCGGGTGTGCAGGCGGAGGGCGATTTCCCGGTGAGACATTTTCCGGGCGCCGGCCTTGTCCAGCAGCGCCAGCCACCCGGGCCAGGTCCGCCCGGTGGCCTTGTCGACCGCGGCGGAGCTGATGCCCCCGAATTTGTCCTCCTTGCGCTTCATCAATTGCGCCAGCGTGATGGACGCCGGGGCCGGCGACAAGGCTGATGGCAGGGAGTCGAATCTTTTTGTTTCCGCGGCGGGGCGAAACTGCTAGGACTGCAGGCATGAGCGATGAATCCGTGCCGAAGCTCCGCCTGAAGCCAAAGCTGGCCGCAGATTCCGCGGACGCCGCGCAACCGCCGGCCGCGACGAGCACGCCCCCGGTCGAGGCGGTTCCGGCCGACGGCGCTCTGGCCACGGAAGAGAACAAGACTGTCCGGCTCAAGCCCCGGCTCTCCGTCGCTCCGATGCCGGAGGAGACGCCGCCGGCTTCCGTCAGCACGCCGCCGCTCGAGGCCGCCCCGGCGGCCGCGCCGATCCCTTCGCCGGCGCCGGCGGAAGAAGCCTCGGCCGAAAAACCGGCGGTCAAGTTCAGCCTCAAGCCGAAGAGTGCGGCGGTCCAGCCGGTCGCTGCCGCGGAACCGCCGCCGGTCTTCCCGCCACCCACGCCGGCCCCACCGCCCTTCCCGCCCCCACCGCTGCTGCCGGCACAGGAGGCGGAGCCGGAGACGGATCACGGCGCGGGGGGCGAGCCCGCCGAGATCACGGCGATACGCCAGGCCTCGAATCCACAGTTTGAACCGCCAGTCGCCGCCCATTTTCCCACGCCCCCGGGACTCCAACAGAATCAGCTGGCGGCGGAGGAGGATGCGAGCTTCCCGCCGCGCCCCGCCGGGGTGCCGAAGACCAAGGCCCCGGCCTTGGACAAAAAGAAACTCATCCGGCTCGGCGGCGGCGCCCTCGCCGTGCTGCTCGTGCTCGGCGGCGGGGCTTTTTTCTTTCTCCGGACCAAGGTGGAGCCGCCCCCGCCGCCCCGGCCCAAGGTCGTGGCCAAGCCGGCGCCCGAGCCGGTGGTGCAGGCGCCCAAGATTGAACCGGCGCCCGCCCCGGGAGTGGAGCAATCCGTGGTCGTCCAGGCCGCGCCGGTGGAAAAGCCGGTGGTCGTGGAGGCGGCGCCGGTCGTGCCCAAGCCCCCGCCGCCCCCGCCGCCCGCCTCCCCCGCGTTCAAGGCCTGGGTGGAGAATCTCCACATCAGCGGGGTGCGCGCCGGTTCCACCACCCGGGTCTTCATCGAACGCACCTCCTACGCGGTCGGCGACCTCGTCAACCCCCAGCTCGGCATCACCTTTGAGGGCTATAATTCCGAGACGCGCATGCTGAGCTTCAAGGACCAAACCGGCGCCATCGTCGAGCGCCGCAACTGAGCCGCCTCAATGGGCCGCCAGCGCGGCCCGGATGGCCCCGAGCAGCTCGGGGTCGGTGGCGATGTTGATCACGCCGTTCACCACGAACTGCACGCCCATGGTCATGATGAGGAAGCCCATGATCTTCGTCATGGCGTTCACGCCGACCGGCCCGATGAATTTCACCAGTTTTCCCGCCAACCGCAACACCACGTAGGTGAGCAGCGCGACCGAAATGATGCCGGCGATGATGGCGAAGTAGTCCACCCAGTCGGTGGCGAGCGAGGTGAAGCCGAGGGTCACGGCGATCGACCCCGGGCCGCTGAGCATGGGCATGGCGAGCGGCGAGAAGGAGATGTCCTCCTTTCTGCGCGCCGCCTCGTGCTCCTCCTGGCCGTTCCGGTTGGCACCCTGCTGGGCCCGCAGCATGTCCATGCCGATGCCGGTAAGCAAGATGCCGCCCGCGATGCGCAGCCCGGGGATGGAGATGCCGAAAAAACTCATGATGAAGCTGCCGCCGACGAGGAAGCTCACCAAAATAGCCACCATGTAGAGGCAGCCCTTGCGCGCCTGCTCGCGGCGGCGCTCGTCGCTGTCGCCATCGGTGATGGCCAAAAAGGTCGGCCCCGCCGACAACGGGTTGATGATCGGCAGAAGGCCAATGACCGTACCGAGGAAAATCACCCAGAGGTGCGTGACGTGGGACATGGTTAAATCGTTCTCATTCTCGTTCGTCAGGCTTTGGGGTGGAACCAGAGAATGAGTAGGAGAAAGAGAAAGAGAAGGATTTATCACCACACATCCACCGGGCCCTTGGGCACGGGGATAGCGGAGCGGCGCAACACCGCCGGGTCATCCGGATCGAGCATGAAGGTCGCGACCATGGGCGCGGACCGGTATTGCGCGCGGAGTTCGCCCGTTTCGTCGAGGAAGGGCGCGCGCCACGCCTCGTAGCTGGCCAGCAGGGACTCAAACTCCGCGCGGGTGCGGAACTGCGTGACCCCCTTCTTGAACTCCTTCGCCGGGCCGAAGCGCTTGGCATACCACGACGCCGGCTTGCGGAAGAGCCGGCAGCCATGGTCCTCGCCGAACACCTCGATCATCAGGTCGAGGTGCCGGCGCATCACCGCGACCAGCTCGGGATAGCCCGGCCCGGGGCGTGATTCGCCGGTGGCCAGGAAATGCTGGGTGTCGCGAAAAATCCACGGATTGTAGAACGCACCGCGGCCGATGCTCACGCCGGCACAACCGGTCTCGTCGAACATGTGCTTGGCGGCTTCGGGCGTGGTGACGTCGCCGTTGCCGATGACGGGAATGTTTTTCACCGCGGCCACGACGGCGCGGATGCCAGCGAGGTTGACGGTGCCGCTGAAGCCCTGCGCGCGGGTGCGGCCGTGCACGAAGATGGCCGCGACGCCGGCGTCCTCCAGCACGCGCGCGAGATCCGGGGCGGTGAGGTTGTTTTCATCCCAGCCGAGCCGCATCTTGGCGGTGATGGGAATCTTCACGGCAGCCACCATGCCGCGCACGAGGGCGGCGGTCTTGTCGAGCTCGGTCATCATGGCCGAGCCGCCCCCGATGCCGGTGACCTTTTTGACCGGGCAGCCCATGTTGATGTCGACGGAGGCGAGGCCCAGCGACTCCACCATCACGGCGGCGTCGCGCATCTCCTCCGGCACGGCGCCGAAGAGCTGGACGGCGAGCCGCTTCTCCGCCGGGCAGGTGCGGATCATCTGCAGGGCGCGCGGGTTCTTCTCGATCAGCGAGCGGGCGTTGACAAGGTCCGTGGTTGTCCAGTCCAAGCCCCCGATCTCGCGCACCACGAGCCGGAAAGGCAAATTGGTGTAGCCCGCCAGCGGCGAGAGAAACAGGTTGGATGAAAGCTCGCAGGCCCCGATGCGCATGACGGCCAAGTTGCGGTCCCGCCCGGCCCGTGGCAAGGAAAGGCACTGGTAACCTAATAGGTTACAAGCTCAGGTCGCGCCCGGTGCGTTTCTCCGCCATCCAGTGCAGCATGCGCAGAAGCAGCTCGGCGTCGGGCAGGCGGGACCGCCCCTTCAGGAAGTCCTGGAGCCGCTGCCGCGGTATCCCGAGGTAGCGGGCCAGACGAACCTTGGTGCCCCGGACTTTGAGCTCGGACTTGAGCAACGTGGCGCAGACATTCCAGAGTGGGGTGTCGTAGCCGGGTCGGCGGGTCTTGTAGGAGCCCTTGCGCTTCGGGCGCAGCGCGAGCCGGACCCGGTGGGCGCCGGTTTCGGCGGCGACAAACAGGGCTTCGCCAAGAGCCGACCACAAGGCGAGGCGGGGGTGGGTGGGAAACATGCTTGTAACCCAATAGGTTACTAGTGACCTGGGGCAATCGGAATTATGATCAGCGGAGTGGGTCAGCGGCCGGAAGTGACGGCGCGCTTCATCCGCGCGAGCGCCTCGGAAAGCGTGGCGCGGGGGCAGCCGAAGTTCAGGCGGACGTGCGAGCCGCGCGGCCCGCCGAAGAACGCGCCGTCACTCAGGCCGATGCCGGCGGCCTCGAAATGCGCGATGGGATCGGCGAGCTGGAGCGCGGACACATTGAGCCAGGCCAGGTAGGTGGCCTCGATGGGCGCCTCGATGGAAACGCCGGGCAGTTCGCGCGCGACAAAATCGAGCACGAAGTCGCGGTTGCCGCGCAGATAGACGAGCAACGCGTGCCGCCACGGCTCGCAGTCGCGGTAGGCGGCTTCGCAGGCGGTGTAGGCGAGGGTGTTGACCTCGGCCACGATGCCGGCGCTGGCGCGCAGGAACTGCGCGCGGAGCTGCGGGTCGGGGATGATGGCGATCGAGATGCCGAGCCCGGGCATGTTGTAGGTCTTGCTCGGCGCCATGAGGGTGACGGTGCGGCGGGCAATCTCCTCGCCCAGGAGCGCCGTGGGCACATGAGGCAGGTCGTCGAGGATGAGGTCGCAGTGGATCTCGTCGGAGCAGAGCACGAGGTTGTGCCGGGTGCAGAATTCACCCAAGCGCGCGAGCTCGTCGCGCCGCCAGACCCGGGCGACGGGGTTGTGCGGATTGCAGAGGATGAAAAGTTTGGTGCGCGGCGTGACGGCGCGCTCCAAGGCGTCCCAGTCGATCTCCCAGCGCCGGGCGGCGGCATCGAGCCGCAGCGGCACCTGCACCGACCCGCGGCCGCTGTTCTTCGGCGCGCTCATGAACGGCGGATAGACCGGCGTGAGGGTCAGCACCTCGTCGCCGGCGTCTGCATACGCCTGGGCGGTGACATTCAGCCCGACGACGAGGCCCGGCAGCCAGACGATCCAGGCCGGGTCTATTTTCCAACCATAACGCGCGGCGAGGGCGTCGACCAACGCGTCGACGCTGGACTTGAGCGGGCGGGCGTAGCCGAAGAGGCCATGCGCGGCGCGCGCCTGCACCGCGGCGGTGACGGCGGGCGGGGACAGGAAGTCCATGTCCGCCACCCAGAGCGGCAGCACGTCGCGGCCGGCGTATTTCTGCCATTTTTGGGAGTCAGTGCCGCGGCGGTCGGGGACGGTGTCGAAATCGAAGTTCATCGGGTGGGCGGGCAGGCTGACACGGGCGGACGGGCGGTGGCACGGAAATTTTTGACGCCCCCGTCAAAAACCGCCTGACTGTGCCGCCATGAACGAGACCCCGGTGTTCCGGCACGCGCGGCCGTCGGAAGCGGAGGAGCTGACGCGGATCGCGCTGGAAGCGAAGCAATCGTGGGGCTACCCGGACGCGTGGCTGGCCGAATGGCGGCCCGACCTGACGATCACGCCGGGTTATATCAGCGGCTCGCCGGTCGAAGCGGCGGAACTGAACGATGCGGTGGTCGGGTTCTCCGGGTTGCTCCTTGAGGAAGGCCACTGGCAGCTCGAACACCTGTGGGTGCGCCCTGCTTTTCACGGTCGCGGGCTGGGTCGGGCGCTTTTTGCGGAGGCGGCGCAGCAGGCTCGCGCGGCAGGAGCGACCGAGCTGCGGATCAAGTCCGATCCCAACGCGGAGGCGTTCTACCTAAAGAGGGGCGCGGTGCGTACCGGGTTGGAAGTCTATCATCTGCTCGGCAATATTCGCCGCGAGGTGCCGTGGTTGAGCTACCGGTTGTAGGGCGGTGAAAATTATTCTCCGTCTTGACCTGACTTGAATTGCCCTCGGCGAGCGGCGCTGCCTCCGGGGTAATTCAAAATTACGCTCGGTCCTGATGAATTATGTGCCACCACGAAGTCCGGCGGGGCCCAGCGGCCCGCAGATTACGAAGTTGTAATGGGAATGTCACCAATTTGAGCGCGAGGGTTAGGCATACTGCGCGCATGAAAGCCGCGGACTTGCCCGTATTCACCCCTCCCTCGGCGTCTTGCCGGGAGATACAGGCAGCGGTGCAACCCAGAGCAATCCTCCTCCCATGAAAATCCTGAAATTCGTTGCGGTGCTGTCCTTGCTGGCCCTGCTGGCCGGACCACTCCAGGCCAAGCTGGCCTGGAACAAAAAGGCCCGGGTCTACGACGCCGGAGTCACCAGCTGCACCTCCTGTCATGTGAATGAGAAACCAAAAAAGAAGGGTGAACCCTTGACCGAGCGAGGCCAGTGGATGGTCGAACAGCAGGAAAAACGCCAGGCCAAGGACATTGATCTGTCCTGGCTCAAGGAATTCCCCGGCAACGGCAAATAATTTCCCACCAAGAATAATACCATGAAAAACAGAAACATCATCGCATTGCTGGCGATCGCAACGATCGTGCCCGTCACGACCTTCGCCATACCCGCTTGGTCACGCCAGGCCGGGGTCTCCTGTAACAGCTGCCACGCCACGCCGACCTGGCAGCTTAACTCCACCGGACTGGATTTCCTCAAGAATGGTCACCGTTCCGAGCCCATGACCAAGCCCACGGAGCTCAAGTGGGATCACTTCCTGAGTTTGATCTGGAAGGGCCGGGCTTGGTATGAGGACCTCGACAGTGCCCGCACCGGTCTCGGCAACACCCAGAAGCCGACGACCAATCTCGAGCAGCACTCGTTCGCCCTCTACACGGGCGGGGCGATCGCCGACCGCTTCTCCTATTTCACTGAGATCTACCTCAGTGAGAACAGCGGCTCCACCTCGGGAGCGAACATTGTGCAGGGAGAAGCTGCGCGCAAAAAACTGGCGGAGGCCTTCCTGCAATACAACCATCCTTTGGATGACACCGGTGATATGTTCCTCGCGGTTCGCGCCGGTGAGATCGTGCCCGCCATCCTGCATGTCTTCGGCGTGGGCGCCCGCAGCGCCGAACAACGGGCCATTGTGTTGAACGAGGCCCTCGCCGGCAATCTCAACACCTACCGGCCCTTCAGCCGGCAGCAGGGCTTGGACGCCACCATTGTGGGCAAGCACTTTGAGGTTGCGGCTGGCCTCGTCAACGGTTCCGACACTTCGACGACCAACTCAATCGATGCCGACAGCAACAAGGATGTATTCGTCTCTGCCATCTATAACTTCGATGAGAACGAATCAGGGATCGGCGCCTTTTACTACAAGGGTAAGTTCTCGATCTATACGGCGAAGCAGGACTTCTCCACCGCCTTGCTCTACAAGAATGATTTTTATCGCACCGGCTTGCTGGGCCGCTTCATCCGCGACAACTGGCGCGTCATGGGGGCTTATTTCACCGGGAAGGAAACCATCAATGCCCTTGGTGGCGAGGCGACCAACGCGGGGTACTACGCGCTCATCGACTACAACTTCACGGACAAATACGGGGTCTATGCCCGCTATGACCGGCTCGATCCAAACACCAGCATAAGCAATAACGAGGTTACGATGGTGCTCCTCGGTTTCAACACCTTGTTTTTCCAGTCGGAGAATGCCGCTGTCCGTTTCGGGGTGGAATATACGAACAAAGCCAGCTATCTTGGCGGCAGCATCGTCTCGGCGGGCACCACCAAATACACGGACAACCGTATTACCGCCCAGCTCACCTGGGCTTTCTAGAAAAGAGATTAAGACCGATGTTCTGTGAAGGCAGCCAGCACGGGATTATAGCCCCGCGCTGGCTTTTTATTCGCTACGGGAATCCGCGGGCAGCCCCCGGCCGCTTGCAATATCACTCGCCTTGATCCGGCGTTCGCCTATGTCCGTCCGCATGCGCATTTTGGTAGTGGAAGATGAGTTCAAAGCCGCCGATTACCTCCGCAAGGGGCTGACGGAAAACGGCTACGTCGTCGATCAGGCCCACAACGGCGACGATGGACTCCATCTGGCGCTTTCGGAGTATTATGACCTGATCATCCTCGATATCATGCTCCCCGGTCGCGACGGCTGGTCGGTCCTCCAAAGCCTCCGGCGCGCCGGTCGCCAGACGCCCGTCCTGTTCCTGACCGCCCGGGACAGTGTCAATGACCGGGTACAAGGTCTCGAACTCGGGGCGGACGATTATCTGGTCAAGCCCTTCGCCTTTTCCGAGTTGCTGGCGCGGGTGCGCTCCATCCTGCGCCGCGGGCCGACCCGGCAGCCTGAGCAGTTGCGGCTGGGCGACCTCGAAATGGACCTGCTGCGGCACCGGGCCACGCGGGGCGGCCAACGACTGGATCTCACGCCCAAGGAATTTGCGCTCCTCTCCCTGCTCGCCCGCCGCCCAGGCGAGGTGCTTTCCCGCACGTTGATCGCCGAGCTGGTCTGGGACATGCATTTTGACAGTGATACCAACGTCGTGGATGTGGCCGTGCGCCGTTTGCGCGGCAAAGTGGACGATCCTTTCCCGCGCAAACTCATCCGCACGGTCCGGGGCGTGGGTTATACCATCGATGGCAACTGAGCTTCAGCCGCGCCTGCCGCTGCCGGCCCTGGTGCGCCACCCCTGGTCGATCACCAGCCGGCTGACCCTGCTCTATGCGGGCACCACCGCCGTCCTGCTGCTGCTGGCGGCGGGGTACCTTTACTGGGGACTGCGGGAAAGCCTGGCGAGGCAGGACCACGCCCTGGTGCTGGGCAAGTTCAATGTACTCCAGTTGCTGCTCCGGGATCACGCGGACAAGACCGAGGCGCTCGCCAGTGAAATCGAACACGAGGCGGCCGACGGTGGTTTGCTCAAATACTATCTGCGCGTGCTGGATTCGGCGGGCCGGCCGCTGATTGAGACGCCGGAAATGGCCGGGCTCCTGCCGGTTGCAATTTTCCCCGCGCCCGCGCCGATCTCTGCCGGGCCACCGCCGGTGATCGTACGGGTATCCGGGACGGGTCGCAGCTACCTGCTGGTCGCGGCCGAGGTGGCGGCCGGAACAAACGGGAACGACCGGCGCCTGGTGCATGTCGCCCTGGATGTCGCGCACAACCATGAGATACTGGCCGACTACCGGATGAAGCTAATCGCGGTCCTCGGGGGGGGCGTACTGGTGGCCGCCTTGTTCGGGGTTTTTATCACCCGCACGGGATTGCGTCCGCTTGTGGCGATGGCCCGGACTTCCCGGCAGATCACGGCGAGCAAGCTTTCCGAGCGACTGGTGGCCTTGGACTGGCCGGTCGAACTGCGTGAGCTGGCCCTGGCGTTTGATGCCATGCTGGACCGGCTGGAGGAATCCTTCGCGCGCCTCTCGGGTTTCTCCGCCGATATCGCGCATGCCTTGCGCAACCCGGTCAACAACCTGCGGGGGGAGGCCGAGATCGCCCTCGCCCGGGGGCGAACCCCGGCCGAGTATCAGCAGACGCTCGGTTCCTCCTTGGAGGAGTTCGACCGCCTGACCCGCATGATTGACGCGCTGCTCTTCATCGCCCGCACCGACAATCCGGCGGCAACCATCGCGCACAATCGCTTCGCGGTCGGGGTGGAATTATCCGCGGTGCGGGCATTTTATGAGGCGCTGGCCGCGGACCAAGCCATCATCATCCTCTGCCGCGGTGACGCCCAGCTGGGCGCGGACCCGATGCTGGTCCGCCGGGCCATCAGCAACCTGCTGGCCAACTCCCTCAAGCATACCCCGGCCGGCGGTCGGGTGACCCTCTCGGCGCGAGATCTACCGGACGGTTCAGTGGTGATTCAGGTCGAGGATACGGGCACCGGCATCCCGGCCCAGCACCTGCCGTATGTTTTTGACCGGTTCTTTCAGGTCAAGGAGTCCAGCGACCAAACCTCGCAGGGGGCGGGCTTGGGCTTGACGATCGTCCAGTCCATCATGCAGCTGCATCGCGGGGAGGTGACGATCGCCAGCGAACCGGGCCGCGGCACGCTTGTGACCCTCCATTTTCCGGCTGCCTGAGGGAAGGGCGGATCAGTGACCGCCGTGCCGGAATTTCCCTACCGGCCGTCACACCGGCGGACAAAATTTCCCGGTGGCGGATTGGCGCGGGAAGCAAATGCCGGATTTTCCGTGACTTGCGGCGGCGGCACTCCGGCACGCGCGATGCTCAATGGTGGCACAACGTTAAACCAACACTAAACAAGGAAAACAATACCATGTATCGCCTCATCCGTTATGCCCAGCCTCTCGCCACCAGCGCCTATCGTTCGCCTTGGTCCGGCCTTGATCAGGAGATCAACTCCCTCTTCGCCTCCGCCCTGGCCGATTACGCCCCGGGCGCGACCCGCTCGATTCCCGTGAGCGTGACCGAGGACCCGGACAACCTGCGCGTCACCGCCGAACTGCCCGGCGTCGCGCGCGAGGACATCAATGTCGAGCTGACTGACGAAGTCCTCAGCCTCAGCGCCACCCGCAAGGTATCCGGCGCCGGGGAAGAGCAGAGCGTCGCGTTCGCCCGCAGCTTCACGCTGCCCTACGCGGTGCAGGCCGACAAAATCGCCGCCGAGCTGAAGGACGGTGTGCTGCGACTGACTCTGCCGAAGGCGGAGGCTGTGAAGCCCCGCAAGATCACCATCAACTAAACTTGGGTGATGCTCTCCGCCACTGCGGAGAGAGGGTGCAACGCCGCCGGATGCGCTTCGCGTGTCCGGCGGTTTTAGTTCGTGGTGGGTCTGAGGCCCGGGGGTTTGCGCAGGATCGCTGGTAGCCGGTCTCGGTGAGGCCGGTCGGGAGTTGAGAACTGATCTGGGATGCGCAGAATCGGGTCACCGACCCCGGCTACAGAAGTGGGAGTGATCAAGCGCCCCGGGCTTCAGCCGTCGCCGAGCCTATGGCTGACAGGTGGCCTGGGATCTTTACTCTTCCAGTCCGCGGCCGGCGAAAAAACATTGGCCGCCACCCGGGTTGTGCCATTGGTTTTCCTCATGCTCGCCACTTTCAATCCCGCCCTGTTGATTTTGCCCGTTTTCGCGGGCTTGGTGGGCCTGCTTTTCTGGGCGGCCTCCAAGCAGGCCCGGAAGACGCGGGATCAACTGCAGGCGTGGGCGGAGCAGGCCGGGCTGCGGCTGGTGGAAAAAACCGTGCTGGGGTTCACGACGGTCGAGAGCATGGAGGGGGAGCAGCAGGGCCGGTTCATCCGCTACTGGAGTTATACGACCGGCAGCGGCAAGTCGCGCACGCACTGGGTGGCGGCCGGCGTGCGGGTGCCCGCCGGGACCACGCTGCAATTCGAGCTCACCCGGCAGGGATTCGGCACAAAGGTGATGGAGCTTTTCGGTGTCCGCGAGATCCAGGTGGGCGACGCGGCGTTCGATGCGGCGTGGTTCGTGCGGACCAACCAGCCGGAATACCTGGCCGCGGCCCTGGTGCCGGCGATCCGGACGCGGCTCATGGGGGAGATCTCCAACCGCCGTGGGGCCGGCTACAAGCTGGACAACGAGGTCGTGCGTTACGCGGAGAACGGGCCTCTGACCGCCGCGGCGGTCGGGCGGCTGGCGGCGCAGCTGCCGTTGCTGCAGGACCTGGCGGATGTTGCCGAGGTCTCGGCGCGGCGGTAGGGCAGGCGCCTACGGTTCCTTCCGCTGCGACGGGATCAGCACCGAGGCGAGGATGGAGGCGGCGAGCACGGTGCCGATGATGCCGAGCGAGATCTTGATCGGGATGCTCACGTAGTGCGACGCCAGCATCTTGCCGCCGACGAAGATGAGGATGACGGCGAGCCCGACGTTGAGGTAGCGGAAGAGCTGCATCACGCCCGACACGGCGAAGTAGAGCGAGCGCAGGCCGAGGATCGCGAAGATGTTCGAGGTGAAAACGATGAACTCGTTGCGGGTGATGGCGATCACGGCCGGGATGGAGTCGAGGGCGAACATCACGTCGGTGGTCTCGACGATGATGAGCACGAGGAAGAGCGGGGTGGCGTGCAGTTTGCCGCCTACGTGGGTGAAAAACTTGCCGCCCTCAAACTGGTTGGTCACCGGCACGAAGCGCCGGGCGAGCCTCACGGCGGGGTTTTTCTCGGGATCGAAGCCGTCCGCCTTCTTCGGGAGGGCGAGCTTGATGCCGGTGTAAACAAGGAAGGCCCCGAAGACGTAGATGATCCAGTGGAACGAATTGATCAGGCTGATGCCGGCGAAGATGAAGATCGCGCGCATCACCACCGCGCCAAGGATGCCCCAGAACAGCACGCGGTGCTGGTGCTTCGGCTCGACCCGGAAGTACTGGAAGATGACGATGAAGACGAAGACGTTGTCGACGCTCAGGCACAACTCGACGATGTAAGCCGTGAAAAACTCGAGCCCGGCCGGCGGCGGCATCTTCAGCGAGACGAGGAGGTTGAAGGCCATCGCCAGGCCGAACCACACGGCGCACCAGGCGAGGGCCTCGCGCAGGGACACGACATGGGCCTTCCGGTTGAACACGCCGAGGTCGAGCGCGAGCATGAGGCTGACGAAGGCGAGAAATCCGGTCCACGCCCACCAGGGCATGGAGCTGAAGAGGGCAAGGACGGGCAGCATGGGTGGGGCCAGTGTTGGCCGGCCCGCGCAACCGGGGCAAGCGGGGAGTGGGTGGAATTGGCCGGGGTTTTTCCATCCGGCGCCACCGGCGGTGGTTGGCAAACCCTTTGACTTGAGGGTGAGGGCCTCCCTAGTTTCCCCGGATTCATGAACTGCCTTCGAAAAATTTTCCTCGGGTTGTTTCTCCTCGCCGCTGGCGGAGCCGTGCTGGCGCAGGACCAGGCGGCGGAGGCTGCCCAGCAGACCACCCAGGCGGCCGCCGCCGTCGCCGCCGGACATGCCGCCCCGCGCACGCCGGACATCCTCGAGCACCTGGTCGATGCGATGCTGGAGGTCTTTGATATCCGCAGCAGCGGCAACACGGCGGCGCATTATGGCATCGCCCTGCTGATCACGCTCGTCGCCTACATCCTGCGCCGGGTGGTCACGACGCTGCTTTTCGGTTTTTTCAAGAAACTGGCCGCCCGCACCGAGACCACCCTGGATGACAAGCTTTTCCCGGCGCTGGAGGGACCGGTCAAGGCGGCCATCGTGGTCGTCGGCACCGTGGCGTCGATCAAGGTGCTGAAACTTTCGCCCACGGCGGACGACACGATCGGCTATGCCTATACCGCGGCGTTCTCGCTCGTGCTGTTCTGGGGCTTCCTGCGCGCCTTCAACACGGTGCTCGACCACTTGCAGGAGGTGGCCCGCGCCCGGCAACTCGGCCTCGCGCCCTTCATGCCTTGGATCAAGAAGACGCTGCTCACGATCGTCTGCATCTTCGGTGTGCTCATGATCGCCCAAAGCCTTGGCGCCGATGTGAAGGCCTTTCTCGCGGGTCTTGGCATCGGCGGCCTGGCGTTCGCCCTCGCGGCGCAGGACACCATCGCCAACATCTTCGGCTCCGTCGTGGTGGCCATCGACCAGCCGTTCAAGGTGGGCGAGACCATCAAGGTCCAGGGCAACATCGGCATGGTCGAGGACATCGGCCTGCGCTCCACCAAGCTCCGGCTGCTCGACAAGTCCCTCATCGTGATGCCGAACAAGATGGTCGCGGCCGAATCCATCGTGAACCTCTCCCGCTTCACCGGGCGTTGCGTCGAGCAGACGCTCGGCCTGACCTACGACACGACCGCCGGGCAGATGGAGGAGCTCGTGGGCGAGTTCCGCCGGCTCATCCTTGCGGAGGGTGAAGTCGATCCGGATTCGGTCGTCTGTTACTTCCGGGACTACAGCGCCTCCTCGCTCGACATCTGGATGGTGTTTGTCGTGAAGGACCCGGATTTCCACAAGCACATGCAGCTGCGCCAGCGGCTGAGCCTGGCCTTTATGCGCGCCGTCGAAACCCGCGGCCTGTCTTTCGCCTTCCCGACGCAGACGGTGCACGTCGCCACGCTGCCGGAAAAGAAAGGGTAGGGCGGCGAGTCCCTTCGCCGCCGAAGCGCGGAACGGAGTCCGCGCCCTACCTTCTCAATCCAGCGTCTGCCGGTAGCGCTTCACGCCGATGGTCATCGCCACGACGAGGAAAAGCAGCAACGGCCACAGGTGCGGCAGGATTTCGGCGAGGCCGTTGCCTTTCAGCAGAATACCGCGGGCGATCCGCAGGAAATGGGTGTTGGGCAGAATGGAACCGATCCACTGCGCCCACTCCGGCATGCCGCGGAACGGAAACATGAAGCCGGAGAGCAAGATCGAGGGCAGAAAGAAAAAGAAGGCCATCTGCACCGCCTGCAGCTGGTTCTTGGCGAGGGTGGAAAAGGTGATGCCCACCGCGAGATTGGCGGCGATAAAGGACAGGGACACGCCATAGAGCAGCACAAAGCTGCCCGTCATCGGCACATGAAAGATGAAGTGCGCCGCCAGCAGAATGAGGGTCATCTGGATGTAGCCGACGGCGATGTAGGGCAAAATCTTCCCGGCCATCACCTCGAACGGCCGCACCGGGGTCGCGAGCAGGTTCTCCATCGTGCCGCGTTCGCGTTCGCGCGTGATGGCGAGAGCAGTGATCACGACCATCGTCATCGTGAGCACGACGCCCATCAGGCCGGGCACGATGTTGTATTGGGTGAGGTTCTCCGGGTTGTAGTGGGCGTGGAGGCGGAAATCCACCGGCCCGGCGCGAGCGTGCAGCCGGGCCAGCGGGCCGGGCAGGTCGCGGTTGAACACGGTGTCGGCCAGCGCCCGGGTGGCGGACACGGCCGGACCGACGGCCGCCGGGTCGGTCGCATCCGCCTCGATCAGCACGGTGGGCCGCTCGCCGCGCAGCAGGCGGCGCGAGAAATCCTCCGGAATGTTGATGACGAACTGCACCTCGCCGAGTTGCAGCAGGCGCCGGGCCTCCTCCTCGGTGGCGGCCTCCCGCACCAGGGTGAAGTAGCCGCTGTTCCTCAGGGCCGCCACCAGCGTGCGGGCGAACGGCCCCTGGTCCGCCGCGCGGATCGCCGTCGGCAGGTGCTTCGGGTCGGAGTTGATGGCGAAGCCGAAGATGATCAGCTGCATCAGCGGAATGCCGACCATCATGCCAAAGGTCACGCGGTCGCGCTTCATCTGGATGAATTCCTTCAGCACGATGGCCCAGAACCGGTGGAAGGTGAAGCGGCGCGAACTCATGCGTAGTTGTCCTTCGCCCCGTCCATCAGGCTGATGAAGACGTCCTCCAGGCCGGCGTGAATCTTCTGCCACTCGTGGGCGGGGTCGCGGACGGCGGCGATGGACGCCTCGAGCCGCGTGGCGTCGCGGCCGCTTACGTGGAGCGTGTTGCCGAAGGCCACGACCTGCTCGATCCCCGGCTGGGCGCGCAGCCGTTCACCCAACTGGCGCAGGCCCGGGCCGCTCACGCTCCAGGTGGTGAGCTCGGACCTGACGAGCACCTCCTTGAGCGTGCCCTGCGTGAGCAGCTTGCCATAGGCGAGATAGGCGAGCCGGTGGCAGCGCTCGGCCTCGTCCATGTAGTGGGTGGTGATGAGCACCGTGAGTCCGTCGGCGGCGAGCTGGTGGATCTGGTCCCAGAACTCGCGGCGCGCCTTGGGGTCGACGCCGGCAGTGGGCTCGTCGAGCAGCAGCAGCCGGGGCGAGTGGATCAGGCACGCCGCCAGCGCCAGCCGCTGCTTCCAGCCGCCGGACAGCTGGCCCGCGAGCTGCGCGCCGCGGTTGGCGAGCCCGAGTCGCTCGAGGCTGTGCTGCACCGCGGCGGCGCGGTCGGGCACGGCGTAGACGCGCGCGATGAAATCGAGGTTCTCGCGGATGCTGAGGTCCTCGTAGTAACTGAACTTCTGCGTCATGTAGCCGACGTGGCGCTTGATCTCGGCCTGCTGCGTGCGCAGGTCGAAGCCAAGGCAGGTGCCGGTGCCGGCGTCGGGGGTGAGCAGGCCGCAGAGCATGCGGATAAACGTTGTTTTGCCCGAGCCGTTCGGGCCGAGAAAGCCGTAGATCTCACCGCGCTGCACCGACAGGTCGATCGCATCGACGACGGTCTTGTCGCCAAAGCGCTTGGTGACGCCGGTGACGTCGATGACGAGAGCGGGATCGCGCATGCCGCTCAGCGGTTGACGGTCACATCCACCGGCTGGCCGGGATGGAGGTCGCGGGCGGCCGCGGGTTCGAACACGGCCTCGACCATGAACACGAGCTTGGAACGGTTCTCGCGGTTGTAGAGGATGGGCGGCGTGTATTCGGGCTTGGTCGACAGGTAGCTGATGCGCGCGGTCAGGGGCGCAGGCAGGCCGGTGAGGGCCACGGCGATCTCGTCGCCGGCCTTGAGCGCACCGAAATCGGCCTCGGGCACGAAGAAGCGCACCTTCATGTTTTCCGGCGGCAGCAGTGAAACAACCGGGACGCCGGCGGCGACGAATTCCCCTTCGCGAAAGAGCGTGTCGAACACGAGCGCGGCGCGCGGCGCGGACTGGTTCTTTTGCGCCACGGCCCAGCCGGCCCGGTCGAGGGCGGCCTGCGCGGCGGCGGTCTCGGCCTCGGCGGCGGTGAGGGCGTCGGCCCGGCCGCCGAGCTGGGCGGTGACCAGTTGGGCGGCGATTTCCGCCACCTGGGTCTGGTTTGCCTCATGCTTGAGCCGGGCGCGGTCGAAATCATCGTCGGACAAGACGGCGGTCGCGCGGAGCTTGGTGGCGCGATCCAGTTCGCGGCGGGAAAGCTCCGCGGCGATGCGGGTCTGTGCGAGCCGGGCTTCCAGGGTGGCTAGTTCCGAGGGCCGCGAGCCTTTGCGCAGGTCGGCCAGCCGGGCCTGCGACTGGCGCAGACGCTCGGCGGCTTCACGCAATGCGGCGAGTTCGGCGCCTTGCTCGAGGGCGAAGAGCGGCGCGCCGGCCGCCACGCGCGCACCCTTGTGCACCGCGAGTTGCTGCAACTGACCCGGCAGCGGTGCGGCGACATAGATGAAGTCGCCCTCGAGGTAACCCTGGTAACCGGCGGGCACGGACCGGCCGCAGCCAGCGAGGACAACGAGGGCGAGGGCGGCCAGGGTGGATCTAGCGGGCGAATAGTTTTTCATGTTCTTTGCGGCCGGCGGGGGTGAGCAGTCCGCCGAAAAAGAGGTCGATGGCGCGGGGCAGCAGCTCGCGCGGTGTCAAGCCGAGCCGGTCCATCGTGGCGGGCTGGAGCAGCCCGTGCATGGCCTGCAGAAAAAATTGGACGGCCAGGGCGGTGTCCAGATCGGTCCGCACCATGCCAGCCAGTTGACCCTCCTCGATGAACCGGCTGAAGACATAGGGGATGTTCTTTTCCCGCATTTCAGCGAGGCGCTGGTAGAGGTCGGGAGCGAAGCGCTGCAGTTCCCGCATGGTGCGCGGATGCAACTGGGTCAGCCGCTGCATCATGCCCTCCGCGAAACCGCGCAGCTTTTCCGCGAAGTTCAGCCGCCGGTTTGCGAGGAGGGCGTCCGCGTCGGCGCGAATCTCCCGGCTGAGGGCCTCGATCACCGCCCCGATGAGCTCGTCCTTGCGGCCAAAGTGCACGTAGAGCGTCTTCTTGCTCATGCCCAGTTCGGTCGCGAGCTCGTCCATGTTGCACTGACAATAGCCGTGGGCGAAAAAATGGGCGCGGGCCTGCTGCAAGATGCGG
>JBKJTZ010000065.1:0-93120 GCA_046590295.1 Lacunisphaera sp. | reverse complement strand
CTCGCTGCCCACCCCATCGTTGATGTTCAGTCCGTCCGGATCAGCTCCGAGCGCGATGACGTGGGCCCCGTGGTCGCGCAGCACCGCTCCGCTGGTCTGGACGGTCGCGCCATTGGCGGTATCAAGCACGATCTTCCAACCGTCGAGCCTGGCGTGCAGGATGCCCGCCATCGCAGAAAGATAATCGGAGATGCCATCGGTGATGTTCAGGGGGTGGCTGGTGTCAGCGGAGCGGCGCGCGGGCAACAGCGCCTCGATGCGCGCCTCCTCGTCATCGGTGAGCTTGATGCCTGCCGGCCCGAAAAACTTGATGCCGTTGTCGGTGGCGGGATTGTGCGAGGCGGTGACCACCGCCCCGAGCACGGCACCGCGAACCCGCACCGCGCGGGACACGGCCGGCGTGGGCAGGATGTCGAGCGACTCCGGCTCGAAGCCACCGTGGGCCAGTCCATCGGCCAGGGCCTGCGTCAGCGAAGTGCCGGAGGCCCGGGTATCGCGGCCAATCAGGATCCGGCCGCCGGCCGGAACGCCCTTCGCCCGCAGCCAGGCGGCGGCCGCCGCGCCCAGCCGCCACGCGAAGTCCTCGTTCATCGTGGCGCTGCCGTAGAGACCGCGCACACCGTCGGTGCCGAAATAGAGGCGTTTCATGGGGGAATTATTGGCCGCGAAGAGGCACAAAAACTGATTGATCGTGCTGGCGGGTTGTCGCGCGCCTATAGGCGCCTTGAGAGCATAATTCGCCGACGCGTTCTTGCGCCTTTTTGCGGCAAATCCCGCTTGGGATTGGGTTCGAGAGCTGAGCTGGATTCTTCACTTCGTTCAGAATGACAAGTCAGGGGGAGCCGTAGAATTCCTTCGTCGCTTTTATTTTGGCCGCCACCGCACCGCCGAGCAGGAGTTCGCGGGCCGACGCCAGACCCTCGCGGATGGAAGCGACGCGACCGGCGACGTGCAGGGCCACGGCGCTGTTCAACACGATGGTGTCAACCAATCCGGCGGGCCCGCGGCCGGCGAGGATGGTCCCGACCGTGGCGACGTTGGCGGCGACATCCCCGCCCTGCAGTTCGGTGAAGGGCGCGGCGGTGAGGCCAAAGTCCTCCGCCCGCCACATGCCCTGCACCCCGCGGAGCCGGCCAACGCCGCTCACGTGGTTGACCGTCGCGGTGGTGATTTCATCGATGCCCTGCTCAGGGGTGATGACACCATGACCGACGAGGCCGGCCTCCTGACCGAGTTCGTCCAGCGTGCGGGCGAGCTTTTCGACCAGGGGCAGCGCATACACGCCGAGGAGAATGTGGGCCGGCCGGCCGGGATTCATGAGCGGACCGAGGATGTTGAAAATGGTGCGCCGGCCCTGCGCGGCGAGCGTCTTGCGGGCCGCACCGATGTGCTTGAACGCCGGATGGTAGTTCGGCGCGAAGAAAAAAATGTAGCCCAGCTGATCGAGCGCCCGGTGCAGCTTCTCCGGCGGAGCGGCGAGATCCACACCCAACGCCGCCAGCAGGTCGGCGCTGCCGCTTTTCGAGGTGATGCCGCGATTGCCGTGTTTCATCACCGGCACGCCGGCGCTGGCGACGACGAGCACGACGAGGCTCGAGATGTTGAATCCACCCGCGTGATCGCCGCCCGTGCCGACGATGTCGATGGCTCGCGAGGCCCAGGCCTCGACGCCGGGATTGACCGCCAACGCCCGGAACGCCCGGGCGAAGCCGGCAATCTCGGCCGGGGTCTCGCCTTTCACGGCCAACGCACCCAGAAAGGCGGCCTTGGTCTCGTCGGTGACGTCGGGCGAACTCAGCGCGGAGGCGGCGGCCGAGATTTCGGCAGGGTCCAGATCAAGACGGTTGGTCAGCTTGGCGGTAAGCTCGGTCAGTGCGGCCATCAGGACGCCGAGCAGAATCATTTCCCGCAACGCCGCAAAGCTTAAAACCACCGTAGCGGCGATGTATGACTGGTAGGGCGGTGAGTCCCTCACCGCCTGCTCGAGTGGCGCGGAACGGAGTCCGCGCCCTACCATAATACTCGACAGCCTCCGGCGTTATCGCGGAAGCTGGCGCGTGCCTTTTTCGCCCCGCATCCTCTGCGCCGGCCTCTTGCTGGCCGCGGCCCTCCCGCCCCCGGCGCCCGCCGCTGAAACCGCGCCGCCGCCCATTGCCGAACTCAGTGTGGGCGACGCCGTCGTGCTCGGCCTGGTGGAAGGCGTGACGGAATTCCTCCCCGTGTCCTCCACCGGCCACCTCATCATCGCCAACCGCGTGCTCGGGCTTGAGTCCGAGAAGCAGTTGACGGACAAGGCCGGCCGGCCCCTGTGGCACAAGCTCCCTTCGTCAAAATATCCCGAGGGTGTGCCGCTCACCCTCAAGCTGGCCGCCGACACCTATGCCGTCATCATCCAGGTCGGCGCGATCGGGGCGGTCATGCTGCTCTACTGGCGGCAGGTGCTGGCCATGTTGATCGGCCTGCTGGGCCGCAGCAGCGCCGGTTTCCGTCTGTTACGGAACGTCCTCCTGGCCTTCTTCCCGGTGGCCGTCGCCGGCTTGCTGCTGCACGACCTGATCGACCGTTACCTTTTCTCGGTGTGGGCGGTAATCGCCGCGCTCATCGCTGGCGCCGTGCTCATGCTGTGGGCGGAACGTTGGCGCCGGCGGAACACCGGCATTGGTTTTTCCAAGGGCGACCCGTCGAACCTGACACCCCAAAAGGCCCTAGGCATAGGGATCGTGCAGTGCCTGGCGCTCTGGCCCGGCACCAGCCGTTCCATGGTGACGATCGTCGGTGGCTACCTGGCCGGTTTGAGCGCCGCCAAGGCCGCCGAGTTCAGCTTCCTGGTCGGCTTGCCGACGCTGGCGGGCGCCGCGGTTTACAAGGCCGCCCGCTCCGGCCCGGCCATGATCGAGGTGTTTGGCTGGACGGACGTGCTGCTGGGTGCCGGCGTGGCCGCAATTTCCGCCCTGATCGCGGTCAAATTCCTGGTCCATTTCATCTCCCGCCACGGACTCGCCCTTTTTGCCTATTACCGGCTGGCGCTGGCATTTGTGCTGATTTTATTTTCCCTGCTTTGACTCGGACTGACGGGGGCGACATAACTCTTGACGGCCCCCGGGGCGAACCTTACGACCCTCGTCTTTATATAACAAAAAAGCCCCGGGTTTCGCGACCCGCCGCACTCCTTACCACCCTTCTTTATGGCCAATCCGAAACGCAAACAATCCAAGCGCCGTAGCGCCAACCGCCGCGCCGCCAACGCCCTCAAGGCCCCCCAATTTGCCAAGGATACCGACGGCGGCTCCTTCCGCCCGCATCGCGTGAACCCGAAGACGGGCATCTACCGCGGTCGCCAAGTCCTCAACGTCGAGGTCTGAACAGTCCGCCGGGTTCAGTCTTCCCGCCATTAATCCCGAGACGGCCAGTCCCACGACCGCGCATGCCCGGATTGCGGTGGACGCGATGGGAAGCGATCTCGGGCCATCCGAAGTCGTGGAGGCAGTCAAACTGGCGCTGGCCGACGACGCCATCGACCCGATCACACTCGTCGGTGACCAGGCTGTGCTGGAGCCCCTGCTCGCCGCCGCCGGCCTGAAAGGCCACGCCAAGGTCTCGATCGTCCACGCCTCCGAGGTGATCACGATGGAGGACAAGCCGCTGCAGGCCCTGAAGCGGAAAAAAGATTCCTCCATGGTCCGCGCCATCGACCTCGTGAAAACCGGCGAGGCGCGCGTCACCATCAGCTGCGGCAACACCGGCGCCCTCATGGCCGGCAGCACGCTGCGTCTGCGCATGATGACCGGCGTCGACCGCCCGGCGCTGGCCGCGGTCATCCCGCGCGCCGGCGGCCATTTCATCCTGATCGATGCCGGGGCCAACCCCGAGGCCAAGCCCGAGCATCTCGTCCACAATGCCATCCTGGGCGCCAATTATGCCAAGGTCATCCTCGGGGTCGCCTCGCCCCGGGTCGGCCTCATCACGATCGGCACCGAAGAGGGCAAGGGCAACGCCCTCACCGCGGAAACGCACGAGCAACTGAAGAAAATCACCTCGGTCATAAACTACGTGGGGCCGATTGAAGGGTTTCAGGTGTTCAAGGACACCGTGGACGTGGTCGTGTGCGATGGTTTCGTGGGCAACACCCTGCTGAAGACCTGGGAGTCGCTCGCCAAGTTCATCACGACGATGCTCAAGGAGGAATTGCAGGCCAACCCGCTCCGCATGGGTGGCGCCCTGCTGGCCAAAGGCGCGTTCAATGCGCTGCGGGCGCGGATGAATCCCGATGCCTACGGCGGGGCCCCCCTGCTCGGCGTGCGCGGCAACATTCTCAAGGCCCACGGCTCGAGCAACCGGCACGCGCTGGTCAGCGCCATCCGCGCCGCCGGCAAGATCATCCACCAGGATCTTTACCACCACATCGAAACGGATGTCGCCCGGGCCAACGCGCTCATGACCGCCTCTCCGCCCGCGGAAGCGGTCGCCAACTAATTTCCCTTATGGCTTCAGTCATCATTGCCGGAGTCGGCTCCTATGCTCCGCCGAAAGTGCTCACCAACGAGGACCTTTCCAAGATGGTTGATACTTCGGACGAGTGGATCTTCAGCCGCTCGGGTATCCGGGAGCGCCGCATCGCCGGCGATGACGAGGCCTGCTCCGACCTCGCGGTCAAAGCCGCCAACGCCGCGCTGGCCGACGCCAAGATCAAGGCCAGCGACATCGACCTGCTCATCGTCGCCACCGCCTCGCCCGACACCCCCCTGCCCTCCACCGCCTGCTACGTGCAGCACAAGCTCGGCGTCCCGGGCCATGCCACCTGCTTTGACATCGCGGCCGCCTGCTCGGGTTTCCTTTACGCCCTCGAGATCGCCTACGGCCAGCTCCTGACGAATCGCTACAAGCGCGCCCTGATCATCGGCGCTGAAAAACTGTCCACGGTCACGGATTGGACGGACCGCACCACCTGTGTGCTCTTCGGTGACGCCGCGGGTGCGGCGGTGCTGACCAAGGTTGATCAGCCCGGCATCGGCATCCTCGGCTCCGACCTCGGCGCCGACGGCGAGTTCGCCGACAATCTCTACATCCCGGCCGGCGGCAGCAAGCGCCCGGCCGACGCCAAATCCGTCGCGGAACGCGCCCACTGCATCCGCATGAACGGCCGCGAAGTCTTCAAGAGCGCCGTGCGCGTCATGGAGACGGTCGCCCGGGAAATGATGGAACAACACAACCTTACGCCTGACCAAATCAACCTCGTGATTCCCCACCAGGCGAACATCCGCATCATCGAGGCACTGGCCGGCAACCTGAAGGTGCCGATGGAGCGCGTTTACGTGAATCTCGACCGCTACGGCAACACCTCCTCCGCCTCCATCCCGCTCGCCCTGGACGAGGCCCGCCGCGCCGGTCGCATCAAGCCCGGCGATCTCACCCTGCTGGTCGCCTTTGGCGCTGGCTTGACCTACGGCGCCACTCTTATTCGCTGGTAACCATTCGTTTCATGCGTCGCCTTCCCTTCCTTTCCCTCCTGGCAGCCACCTTGGCGCTGCTTCTTGCCCCCACCCGGCTCGCCGCCGACCTGATCTGGACGCCGCAGGACGGCTGGAAGGTCGAGGGCGGCGCACTCGCCGGGTTCGCCGGTGAGGAAGGTCGCAACGCGCTGGATTCGATGAACAAGGCCCGCGCCGCCGAAGAGGCCGGCAACGCCAACTCGGCCCTGAAGACCTACCTGAACGTCCAGAAGAAATACCCCAACTCGGTCTTCGCCGCGGAAGCGCTCTACCGCGCCGGCCGGATCCAGCACCAGCGGCAGCAATACTACAAGGCCTTCGCGACCTATCAGCTGATGGTGTCCCGTTATCCGAGCTCGGAAAAATTCACCCAGGTTATCGGCGAACAATATCGCATCGCCGCCGAGCTGTTTGCCGGCAAACGCGCCCGCATCTTCGGCTGGCTGCCCGGCTTCAAGAATCGCGAGCGGGCCTTGGAATACTTCGAGACCATCGTGGCCACCGCCCCCTACAGCGACTACGCCCCGCTCTCGCTCATGAACGCCTCGCGTGGCTACAAGCAGATCGGCGAGACCGAGGCGGCGATCGACGCGCTTGACCGCATGATCAACACCTATCCGCGCAGCGTCCTCACGCCCGACGCCTACCTCAAGATCGCCGATACGCACGCCTCGCTGGTGGATGGCCCCTATTACGACCAGGCTTCCACCAAGCAGGCCGTGACCTACTTTGAGGACTACATGATCCTTTTCCCGGGCGACGCCGGCATGGTCCAGGCCGAGGCCGGTCTCGCCAACATGAAAACCGTGCTGGCCCAAAGCAAGCTGACCATCGCGGATTATTACTACAAGTATCGCCGGAACTACAAGGCGGCCAAGGTCTTCTATAACGAGGCCATCACGGTATATCCCGATTCCGAAGTGGCCACGCAAGCCCGCGCCAAGCTGGTTGATGTTGACGCGAAGCTCGAGGCCCAGGCCGCTGCCGCCGCTGGCCAGCCGGCACCCAAGGCGGCCGAACCGAAGAAGAAAAAGCGCCTCTGGCTGTTCTAAGGAGGCGCCCATGCACGCTCGGTCGATCTGTGTAGGTGGCGCGCTCGCGCGCCACGTTGCGAGCAAGCTCGCAACCTACAGTTGGCTCACGGTCCTCTGTTCTCTGTTTTCTGTCCTCTGCTTCACCGGCTGCGCCGGCTACCAGCTGGGCACCGGAACCCAGCAGAAGTTCTCCACGCTTTTCATCGCGCCGGTCACGACCGAGGCCTTGATCCCGCAGGCCCGCGAATTGGTCACCACCCAGCTGCGCGAGGCCTTCATCAAGGACGGTCGCATCAAGCTGGTCGACTCACCGGCCGAGGCCGAGGCCGTGCTCCAGATCTCACTCACCGGTTACGACCGGACCGTCGCGGTTTCACGGCAGGACGATACCGGATTGGCGCGGCGGTTTGATGTGCATCTGCGTGCCCAAGCCACGCTCACCGACCAACGGACCAAGCAGGCCCTCTTTTCGCAACGTCCCCTGACCGCCAAGCGCGGTGTCTTCACCGACAGCGGGCTGGTGCCGGCCGAATACCAGGCCCTGTCCCTGCTCGCCGAGCAACTCGCGAGCGAGGCGGCGCACGCCGTGTTGGATACGTGGTGATTGTTGCCCGGGCCCGTCTGTGACGGGCCGCAGCCTGGTAGGGGCTGTTGCCCTCAACGGCCCGGGCGCTTGAGGGCAAGCGCCCCTACCGAAGAAACAAAGGATTGAGCCTTTTCTGTCCTCCGTCATCTGTCCTCTGACGTCATGCCTCATCCGTCTCTCATCGCCCCGTCCCTCCTCGCCGGCGACCATGCCAACCTCGCGGCCAGCGCCCTGACCCTGGCCGGCAGCGGCGCGACGTGGCTGCACTGTGACATCATGGACGGGCATTTCGTGCCCAACCTGACCTTCGGCCCCGAAACCCTGGCCGCGCTGCGCCGCGCCGGCTCGCAGCTCTTTCTCGACACCCACCTGATGCTCGCCGAGCCGCAGAAGTATATCGAGCCCTTCGCCCGAGCCGGTGCCAACCTCATCAGCATCCACATCGAGCCCGGTTACGACCACCGCGGCACGCTCGCCCGCATCCGTCAGCTGGGCTGCCAGTGCGGCATCGTGCTGAACCCCGGCACACCCGCCGCCAGCATCGAGGCACTGGTCGGCGAGGTTGACCTGGTGCTCGTCATGACGGTGCAGCCCGGTTTTGGCGGACAGCCCTTCCGGCGCGACATGCTGCCCAAGCTCAAGGAAATCGACGGCTGGCGTCGCGCCCGTGGGCTGAAGTTCCGCCTCGAGGTGGATGGCGGCATCGACCTGGCGACGGCCAAGGAATGCCGTGCGGCCGGTGCCGACACCTTCGTGGCCGGCACCTCCTTCTTCAAGGCTGCGGACAAGGCTGCCTTCGCCGCCGCCATCGCCGGCCTGTAGGTCGGGCTTTATGGGCCAAGTGACACCACGTCTACCGGCCGCCCCCGATGACGAATGATCAGTGCGCGGCCGCCCGGGCGAGCTCCGCGGCCTTGAGGTATTGCGCGCGAAACTGGCCCGCGAGTTCGTTGGCGAGGCGGATCTCGTCGACCTTGTTCTTGGAGGTCAGCGCCGGGATGATGCGCGCCTTGATCTGCGGATAAGCCACCACCGAAATGTCACTCATTGCCGCCACGGCGTCGGCCGGCATGCCCGCCCGGATGATCTCCTTCCACGCCGCCACCAGTTCGGGATGCGTATCAAGGCACATCACGCGAATGACAAAAGCCATCGCGCGGAACGTATCCCCACCCGTCCAAGCGCCATTGTAAATGAGCGGGTTGGTGCCGGCATACGGATTCACGTCGGGATCGGAGCGGTATTTGCCGAAATCGGCCGTGTAGAAATCGCGCCGGATCGGCAGACGCCTCAGCTCATAACGGTCGGTGCCACCCGGCACGCCGGTCTTGAAATTCCAGAGTTTCTGACCGTCCATCGACAGCGCATATTCCATGAACGCCAGCGACGCCGCGGGGTTGGGCGCGCCCCGCATGACCGCAATCGGGTCGGGCGAAAGCACCGTGCCGTCCGCCGGAGAATAATAACCGATGCGCCCGGGCGAACCATCGAGGCGCAGCGCCGTGCCCTGAAAGCTGCCGCGGCCATAAAAATCAATGCACATGCCGATGGCCGAATTGCCCTGGATCACATCGATGGGCGGCTTCTGGGAGGTATCGGTGAAATAGCGGGCGTTGGCCCCGGCGCGTTGCACCAATTGCAGGCCGCTGGCCCAGCCGGCCTCCACCGCCTGTGTCTCCAGGCTCTGGCGGTCGCGACCGGTCTCCTGCTCCAGCCGGGCCCACTGCCGGTAAATGTGTTGCTGGATGACATTCTCGAAAGCCTTGGCGATGGAACTGCTCTTCGTCGGGTCACACAGCGCGATTTCGCCCTGTAGCTTCGGGTTCGCGAGGTCGTCCCACGCCCGCGGCTCCTGCCCGATGCCGAGCCGTTTGAGCGAGTCGCGGTTGTAGATCATGCCGTAGCTGCTGAGCACGTCGCCAATCCAGCGGCCCTTGGGATCCCAATAGGGCTCGCCGGTGAAGGACTGCGGAATGACCTCGTCACGAAACCACTCCGGATGGAGCTTCATGATGCCTGAGTCCACCAAGCGGCCGGCATTGGCCTGCCGGATGAAGTCAAAGCTGCCGCCACCGAAAAAGATATCGATACCGCAGCTGATGTTCGAATCGAGGAAGGCCCGCCGCGCGGCCATCTCCACCGTGTCATCCGCCGGCGTCTCATCCGGGCCCAGCCGGGCATTGTGAAAGGCCGCCTGCACCTCGGTGCTCCACGCGCGGCCGAGCTGCTTCGTCCAGTAATTCTGGAATGACGAGACATACTCCGACTCAAGAAAGCGCGTGATCTCGCTGGTGCCGCCAATGACGCGCCAGTCGATTGCCACCGTCTTGCCCGTGCGGGCGTGATACCATTCACGGAAGCCGCGCGTATACTCATGGCGCAGCGCCTCGTTGTGCGGCGTGATGATGACCAGCGTCTCGTCGGCATTCTCGATGGTCGCCTGCTTGGTGCGGAAGATGAACGGCAGGCCGACCACGGCCACCAGCGCGATGATGATGAGCGCCCGCTTCATGGGTGGGTCTGATTTTTAGGTAGGGCGGCGAGTCCCTTCGCCGCCGTGGCGCGGAACGGCCTGTCCGCCATAGGCCCGGCGACGGCGGAAGTCCGCGCCCTACCCCGAACCAACCCGTCCGGAGGCCGGGTTCCACCTTCGATCCGCAAGGTGCCGCTCATGATGAGTCCTCAGCTGACCAGCACGACGACGTCGTCCGGCTCCACCGTGGCGTAGAGTTCGCCGCGGGACGCTCCGTCCACGAAACGCGGGTTGCGCTCGAAGATCTTCAAATGGGTGCCGTTGCCGGTGATGAATTCGTATTGGGCGACTTCGCCCAGGTAGATCGACTGGCCGATGCGGCCCTTGACCACGTTGCGCTGCTCGGCGTTGCGGTGCAGTTCCCAGCATTCCGGACGGATGGAAACCGTCACCTCGGCCCCCACCGCGGGGATATTGGCGGGGTCACCGAATACACCGTCGAACTTGCCGACCGCCGTGTCGACGGTCACGTAGGTGCCGACCATGCCCAGCACCTTGCCGGGCAGGAAGTCGGTCTCGCCAATGAAATTGGCCACGGTCTTGCGCGTCGGACGCTTGTAGACCTCGCGCGGTGTGCCGACCTGCAGGATGTGGCCGCTTTCGAGGATGGCCATGCGATCGGCGATGGAGAGCGCCTCTTTCTGGTCATGGGTCACGTAGACGGTGGTGAGCTTGAATTCCTTGCAGACGCGGCGGATCTCCGTGCGCATCTCCAGCCGCAGCTTGGCGTCGAGGTTGGACAACGGCTCGTCGAGCAGCAGGCAGCGCGGACGGATGACGAGCGCGCGCGCCAGGGCGACGCGTTGCTGCTGCCCGCCGGAAAGCTGGTTGGGTTTGCGATCAGCATATTTCTCCATGCGCACCGAGTCCAGGGCGGCGCCTACGCGTTGCTTGATCTCCGCGGCAGGCACGCGGCGCTCTTCGAGGCCGAAGGCGACGTTTCCCGCCACCGTCATGTGCGGCCACAGCGCATAGCTCTGAAACATCATGCCCGTGTTCCGTTTGTGCGGTTCCAGGCGGGTCACGTCCTCGTCACCAAAAAGGATCTGGCCCTTCTCCGGAATGTAGAAGCCCGCCAGACTGCGCAGCAGCGTGGTTTTGCCACAGCCACTGGGTCCCAGCAGGAAGAACAGCTCGCCCGGGTTGATCATCAGGTCGAGGCCGTGCAGGGCAACGACGCTCCCGAATTGCTTGGTCAGCTGCTTAACCTGGATGGAAATCATCGTCCGTTGCGTGAAGGGTAGGTCGGTCGGTGGCGGGAGGACGCGCGTCCCGGCGAGGCAACCGCCCGCCCCGTGACAAGTCAAAAAAATAAACCCCGCGGCCGGGTTGTAACAGGTTGCCACCGGCGCCGGGCCGGCCTTTTCTCGCCGCATGCCCTCCCCGAAAGGCCCGCCCGAACTCAAGCACCTCGACCACGTCCTCGTCAGCCCGCTGGCCATCAAGCGCCGCATCGCCCAACTGGGCGCCCAATTGAACAAGGACTACGCCCGAAAGGACCTGATGGTCGTGGCGATCGTCAATGGCGCCCTGATCTTCACCGCCGACCTGCTGCGCCAGATGCGGAGCCCGCTGCGGCTCGACTGCCTGCGCGCCTCCAGCTACCACACCGGCACGCGGGCGGTCGGCGAGCCCCGCATCGTCGATCAGATGAAGCTGGACGTGAAGGACCAGCACGTGCTGCTGGTGGACGACATCCTCGACACCGGCAAAACCCTCGCCGCCGTGGCCGGCTTGATCAAATCCAAGGGTGCCGCCTCGGTCAAAACCTGCGTGTTGCTCGACAAGAAGGCCCGCCGGGCCGTGCCGTTCGAGGCGGATTACGTGGGCTTCGAGATTCCCAACGAATTTGTGGTGGGCTATGGCCTCGATTTCAACGAGCGCTACCGCAACCTGCCCTGCATCGGGGTGCTGAAACCGAAGTTTTACGCCTGAAGGTAGGGCGCGGACTCCGATCCGCGCCGGGCGGCAAAGGGACTCACCGCCCTGGCCAAGACATTCCGAAAATGCCTTGCACTCGCCCGGCCCCGGCTTTTGCTTGCCGGCTCACCCCGGAGAGATGGCCGAGTGGCTGAAGGCACAGCTTTGCTAAAGCTGCATAGGGGAAACTCTATCGAGGGTTCGAATCCCTCTCTCTCCGCCACTTTACTGTCCGAGCTCATGTAGGGCCGGCGCTCGTCGCCGGGCCGCGGGCCGCCGGCAAGCGGCGACCCTACATACAAATGCCCTCTCCCGCCCCGCTCCTGATCGATTTCCAGAATCTCACCGTCGCCCGCGGAGATCGGCGCGTGTTGCGCGGCTTCAATCTGCAGGTCCGGCGCGGCGAGCATATCGCCCTGCTCGGACCGAACGGCTCGGGCAAATCCACCCTCGTCAAGCTGATTACCTGCGAACTCTACCCCGAGACCGGTTTTCGCGAGACCCGCTTCCAGCTCTTCGGCCAGGACAACTGGGCGCTGGAGGATGTCCGCCAGCGCATCGGCATCGTCGCCCTCGACATGCTGCAGAACCTCTCCCACGAGGTGATGGCCCGCCAGGTGACCGCCCGCGAAATGGTCCTCTCCGGTTTTTTCAACAGCCTCGGACTGTGGCCGCACCACCGGCCGACGCCGGCCCACGAGCGCCGCACGCGTGAATTACTGCGCTTTCTGGAGATCAGCCACCTGGCGGCAAGACCACTTGCGGCGATGTCCTCGGGTGAACAACGCCGCACCATCATCGGCCGGGCACTGGTGCATGACCCGGAGGCACTCATTCTCGATGAACCGACCAACAGCCTCGACCCCGGCGCGGTGCCCGAATTCCGCGCTGTGTTGCGCAAACTCGCGCGCGCTGGCAAGAGCTTGATCCTGATCACCCACCACATCGCCGACCTCATTCCGGAAATCAAGCGTGTCATCCTCATGAAGGAGGGCCGAATCGTAGCGGACGGACCGAAAGGTCGCATCCTCACCTCGGCCGTGTTGTCGCGGCTGTTCGGGGCGCAGCTGCGGGTCGTGAAGCGCGGGGCGAGTTACGATGTGATTTCGGGGTAATCCGGTCTGGTGGAGGCGGGACTATCAGTCCTGCTAGGCATGAACATCGAAAGCTGAAATCCGCGGGACTGATAGTCCCGCCTCCAGTCAGAAAACTCACTCATCCCGGTGCACTGTGCCCGGCGCGAATGCCGGCAGGCAGACCGCGATGTATTCGGCGCCGTCCGGGTGCGGTGTGCTGTATTGCACCCACTCGCCGGGCGCGGTGTGAATGGCTTGGCCGGCCTGCACCGCGAACGTGCCGGTCCTGGTCTTCACCTGCAACTCGCCGCGCAGCACGATGGTGTATTCGTCGAACTCGGGCGCCTGCCCCGGCTCGACCCAGCCGCCGGGGCTGCGCATGCGGGCGATGCTGGTGGCAGTCGTGCCGCTGTTCACACGGCCGAAATATTCCTCGATGAGCTTGGGCTTATTGCCGGCGGCTTCGATGACGGTGGGTTTGGGGATGAGGCGGGCCATGGGGAGTTGGAGGGTGAGGGTTGGCTGTGGGACACCGTTGCTGGCTGCTGCCAGCCCGGTGTTTGTCCTGGCCGTCGCCCTACAAAAAAAACGCCGCGTCGTGAAACGCGGCGTTTTGAGCGAAGTTAATAGCGATAATGATCGGGCTTGTAGGGGCCCCCGACCGGCACGCCGAGATACTCGGCCTGGTCCTTGGTGAGCGTGGTCAGCTTGGCGCCGATCTTTTCGAGGTGCAGGCGGGCCACTTCCTCGTCGAGGTGCTTCGGCAGTCGGTAAACGGCGACCTTGTAGGTGTCGCGGTTCTTCCACAGGTCGAGCTGCGCGAGCGTCTGGTTGGTGAAGCTGTTCGACATCACGAACGACGGATGGCCGGTGGCGCAACCGAGGTTCACGAGACGGCCCTCCGCGAGCATGTAGATGCTGTTCCCCTTCGGAAACGTATACAGGTCGTATTGCGGTTTGATGTTCGTCCGCTTCGCGTCGGACGTGTTGAGCTTGTCGACCTGGATCTCGTTGTCGAAATGGCCGATGTTACAGACAATGGCTTGATCCTTCATCTGGCGCATGTGCTCCAGGGTGATGATGTCCTTGTTGCCGGTCGTGGTGACGTAGATGTCGGCCTTGCCGAGGGTGGACTCGATGGTGTTGACCTCGAAGCCCTCCATCGCGGCCTGCAGGGCGTTGATGGGGTCGATCTCGGTGACGATGACGCGGGCGCCGAAGCCCTTGAGCGAAAACGCCGAGCCCTTGCCGACGTCACCGTAGCCGCAGACGCAGGCGACCTTGCCGGCGATCATGACGTCGGTGGCGCGCTTGAGGCCGTCGGCGAGCGACTCGCGGCAGCCGTAGAGATTGTCGAACTTCGACTTCGTGACCGAGTCGTTGACGTTGATGGCGGGGACGCGGAGCTTGCCCTTCTCCAGCATCTGGTAGAGGCGGTGCACGCCGGTGGTCGTCTCCTCGGAGACGCCGCGCCATTCCTTGGCCATGGTGGTCCACTTGAGCGGGTCCTCCTTGTGGACCTTATTAAGGAGGTTTTTGATGACCTGCTCCTCGTGGGACTCGGACGGGGTGTTGACCCAGTCGCTGCCCTCCTCGAGTTCGCAGCCCTTGTGAATGAGCAGCGTGACGTCGCCGCCGTCGTCGACGACGAGCTGCGGACCCTTGCCACCGGGAAAGGTGACGGCCTGGAGCGTCAGGTCCCAGTATTCCTCGAGTGTCTCGCCCTTCCACGCGAAGACCGGGGTGCCGGTCTGGGCGATGGCGGCGGCGGCGTGGTCCTGGGTCGAGAAGATGTTGCAGGAGCACCAGCGGACGTCGGCTCCGAGGCCCTTGAGGGTCTCGATGAGGACGGCGGTCTGGATCGTCATGTGGAGCGAGCCGGTGACGCGGACGTCCTTGAGGGGCTGGGCCGGACCGAATTTTTTGCGGACGGAGACGAGGCCGGGCATCTCGTGCTCGGCGACGGAGATCTCCTTGCGCCCCCAGTCGGCGAGGGTGATGTCCTTGACCTTGAAATCAGTGAAGCGGGAAGCGGTGGTTGAAGCAGGCATGATGTAAGCGATGAGTTGGAGGGTTGCGGTTATTTGACGGCGGCGCGGAGGGCGGCGACCTTGTTGGTCAGCTCCCACGGGAGGCCGGCCTTGCCGAAGTGGCCATAGTTGGTGGTCGCGCGGTAGATCGGCCGGAGCAGGTTGAGCTGCTTCACGATGTCCGCCGGCTTGAAGCCGAAGACCTTGGTGACGGCCTTCGCGATCTTCTCGTCGGCGATCTTGCCCGTGCCCATGGTGTCAACGTAGACGCTCACGGGCTCGGGATGACCGATGGCGTAGGCGACCTGGAGCTCGGCGAGGTCGGCGAGGCCGGCCGCGACGATGTTCTTGGCGACCCAGCGGCACATGTAGGCGGCGGAGCGGTCGACCTTGGATGGATCCTTGCCCGAGAAGGCGCCGCCGCCGTGGCGGCCCCAGCCGCCGTAGGTGTCGACGATGATCTTGCGACCAGTGAGCCCGGAATCACCCTGCGGTCCCCCGACGACGAAGCGGCCGGTGGGGTTGATGAGGAACTGGGTCTTCTTGGTCAGCATGCGCGCCGGGATGACCTTCCTGATCACGTGCTCGATGAGGTAGCTCTCGATCTGCGCATGGGTGACCCCCTCGGTGTGCTGCGTAGAGATGACGACATTCTCGACGGCGACCGGGCGGTCGTTCTCATAGCGCACGGAGACCTGCGATTTGGCGTCGGGGCGGAGCCAGTCCGCCTTGCCCCCCTTGCGGATCTGCGTGAGCTTGCGGCCGAGACGGTGCGCGAACATCACCGGGGTCGGCATCAGCTCGGGCGTCTCGGTGCAGGCGTAGCCGAACATCAGACCCTGGTCGCCGGCGCCCTGCTCGGCGGTCTTCTTGCCCTTCGCTTTCTTGGCGTCGACGCCCTGGGAGATGTCGGGCGACTGGGCGGTCAGGTAATTGTTGATGAAGACGGTGTCGGCGTGGAAGACGTCATCCTGGTTGACGTAACCGATGTCGCGGATGGCCGCGCGCACGATGGCCTCATAGTTGAGCTTGGCCTTGGTGGTGATTTCACCGGCCAAGATGACC
Organism: Lacunisphaera sp.; assembly: GCA_046590295.1. GTDB lineage: Bacteria > Verrucomicrobiota > Verrucomicrobiia > Opitutales > Opitutaceae > Lacunisphaera. The sequence continues at coordinate 77,387 of JBKJTZ010000065.1, read as the reverse complement.
ATGTTGGACTTGACCATGGTCTCGCACGCCACGCGGCTGGTGCGATCCTGGGCCAGGCAGGCGTCGAGGACGCTATCGGAAATAAGGTCGGCCACCTTGTCGGGGTGACCTTCCCCAACTGACTCGGAGGAGAAGACGAAGGAGTTTGCCATAAGCCGCCAACTAAATGCCCGGAAAGGATTTCGGCAAGTATATTATCAACGTATCTGAATTATATGATATGATTGTGATACTTCCGACATGGACCATTCCCGTTCTTGCCTTAAAGTGCTGAACCCTTGTTGATTCCAACATGTCATTTCCGTCCGGCAACCAGCCAAGCCATCCCGACCTGCCGCGTCGGAAGATCTTGCTCGTGGATGACGATCGGCTGAATGCGCGCATTTTATCGAGCATCCTGAAGCCCGAGGGTTATCTGGTCGCGGCCGCCGCCCTCCCCGGCTACCACCCGCCCCGCCACGAGGGGTGGCGCAAGGTGCGGCTCGGCCTGACTACCATCGATGAGATTGAACAAAACACCTCGTTCGAGTGGGCCACTTGAATCCCGCCCCCATGTCCGACCAACCACCCCTTGATCCAGCCGCGATCGAATCCCTGCGGGCGCTGAGTCCAGACGAACCCGGGTTTCTCGGCGAGCTGGTGGAAATTTACCGGCAGGACACGCCACGGCGGCTCGCGGAACTCGATGCGGCCCTCGCCAAAAAAGACGGCTCCGCCCTGGTCCGCGCCGCGCACACCATCAAGGGAAGCTCAGGCAACTTCGGGGCCACCACCCTGGCCCGGCTGGCCCAGGACCTCGAGGCGCACGGGAAATCCTCCGACTTCGCCGCCGCCGCCGCGGCCCTGCCGGAATTCAAGGCCGAGTTGGCCCGCGTCGAGGCGGCCCTTAAAATCCTGGCCGGCACCTGAGCGCCGCGAACCGGTCCCATAGCTGATGCCTCCCTGCCGCCAGCTTCTGCCCGTCCTGCTCGTGGCCCTCCTTGCGCTGCCCGCGCCGGCCTTGGAGTGGAAGGCGGACACCCTGACCGTCGGCACCGCCCCGTTCCAGAAAACCATCGATGTGGTGTTCGAGTTCACGAACCGAGGCCCCGCGCCGGTCACCCTGCTCGATCTACAGACCAATTGCGACTGCCTCGACGCCACCGCGGACGCGAAGGTCTACGCGCCGGGGGCCCGCGGCACCATCCGGGCCCGGTTCACCACCGGCGAGCGGGCCGGGCTGATTGAACGGCTCATCACCGTGGTGACCGACGAGACGCCCACCCCCATCCGCCTGCGGGTGCGGATCGAGGTGCCGGAGACCGCCACGCTGACACCCCGCCACGTCGGCTGGAATCTGCACGGGCCGGCGGACACGCAGGTGGTGGAGATCGTGCCCGCGGCCGGGCTGGAAATATACTTCTCCGGCGCCGCCGCCACCACGGAGGCCTTCACCGCCTCGCTGGAAACCGTGGAGCCCGGCCGCCGCTACCGGCTGCGCCTCGCCCCGCGCGACACCGCCGTGGCCGCGAGCGCCGCCATCCGGGTGACCGGCCGGGAAAAATCCGGCCACGACGTCATCGTGAGCGCCTACGCCAGCGTGCAGTGATGATCAGCGGTATAGGGCCGTGACCGGCGTGGCCGTGAGCACGTTGTATTGCCGCATCGCCAGCCGCCACCACTCGGACAGCTGCTCTGCTGGCTGCTGCCAGAGCTGCTCGTGCAGCCAGATCATGGAATCGGCATCGCGTAGAAGCGCCATCTTTTCGCGGGGGGTCAGGTTGGCCGGACCTTCCGCCAGCAATCTTTTCCGCAGGCCGGCGAAATAGGCGCGCCCCGCCAGGCTGCCCTGCCGCTGGCGCAGGAGGGAGACATGCGCGGCATTCACGTAGGGATCCAACACCGCCTGCAACAGACCGTAGTCATCCCGGAGTGACGGGATCGGCTGCATGTGCCGGTAGCATTCCACCAGGTTGCGCTCCAGCCGCGCCAGCTCCGGCGGGGGCTGGGTTTCCTCCGGCGTGAGCAGCAGGCCGATTTCGCGCGCCCGCCGGCCCAGGCTGGCATTCCCGAGCAGGATCGAGAGGGGCGCGGCTAATACCAGGCCGGCCAGCACCGGGCTCAACCACCAGAAAAATGACGGCACCAGGATGAAGGCAGACACGCCCCACACTCCGCCGATCGCCATCTGGCCGGAGTGCGTGATGATGGCCTCGCGCCAGTCGGTGTCCTCGCTCGCTGCCCGCCGCTGCGTCACCCAGCCGACGCCCTGTCCAAGCAGGATGTAGAGGACAAACTTGGTGTGAAACATCATGTTGATCGGCGCCAACAGCGTGGTCGTGATAATCTCCAACAGCGTGCTGCCCACCAGGCGCAGCGGACCGCCGAAGGCCGCGCCCCGGCGGTCCTTCAGGGCGATGACCACACTGATGAGCTTGGGCAGGAAGAGCAGCAGCAGTGTGAAGGCAAAGAGCGCGAGCGCCTGCGGCACCTGCACGACCGAGCCGAACAGGACCGCGTGGACCTCGGGGTGAAACTGCGTGTAGGCGCCGCTGCCGACCCGGTGGATCGTATGGATGCTGCTGAGCAGCAGGAAAAGCATCCACAGTGGCGAAGCCACGTAGCCCATGATGCCCATCAGCAGATGCATCCGGTTGACCGGGTGAAACCCCCGGGCGAAGAGCAGCCAGCTGTGCTGCAGGTTGCCCTGGCACCAGCGCCGGTCGCGCTTGGCGCTGTCGATCAGCGTCGGCGGCCCCTCCTCGTAGCTGCCCTCGAGGTCATGGGCCAGCCAGACGCGCCAGCCGGCCCGGCGCATCAGCGCCGCCTCGACAAAGTCATGGCTGAGGATGCGCCCGCCGAACGGCTCGGCCCCGGGCAACTCGGGCAGGGCCGCGTGCTCCATGAAGGGCGCCACGCGGATGACCGCATTGTGACCCCAGAAATTGCTCTCCCCCTGGTGCCAGTAGTTCAGCCCCGCCAAAAAAAGCGGACTGTAGAGCCGATTGGAAAACTGCTGGAGCCGCGCATAGAGGGTGACGCCGTTCACGATTCGCGGGGCGGTCTGCAAGATCCCGACCTGGGGGTTGCGCTCCATCATCGCCACCAGCCGGAGCAGGGACTCGCCGGTCATGATGCTGTCGGCATCGAGCACGGCCAGGTAGCGGTAGCTCCGGCCCCAGCGGCGCAGAAAGTCCGCAACGTTGCCGCTCTTCTTGTTGATGGCGCTCCGGCGCTTCCGGTAGAAGATCCGGCCGAAACCGTTCAATTGCTTGCAGAGCTCGACCCAGGCCACCTCCTCCTGGATCCAGCTGTTCGGATTGTTCGAGTCGCTGAGGATGAAGAAATCGAAATTCTCCAGGCGCCCGGTCGCCTCCAGCGAGCGGTAGATGACGCGCAGCCCCTCGAAGACCCGGCTGGGATCCTCGTTGAACACGGGCATGACGATGGCGGTCGACGCCACGGGCAGGCTGGCCAGCGGCTCGGCCGCGAGGGAACGGCTGATGCGATACGGGTCCCCCTGGCGGTTGAACACATAGAGCCCGAGCAGGGCCGTGCTGAAACCGACGGCGATATGCGCGAAGAGCACGACAAACAGGAACAGCACCACCCAATCCACGGCCACCATGCCGTCGCGCCACAGCAGGTCGGCCATGAACCAGCTGGCCAGGCTGGTGAGCAGGAAGGTGAGCGTGAAGAACGTGATCCGGCGCCGCAGCACTCGTGGCCGGTCAACCTGGTCGACGGTGAAAAACGCGGCCATGGTCAGCGGGTGGAATAGAACACGGCGGCCAGCACCGAGAGAAACAGGATCCAGAGCAGCACCATGCGCACGATCGGCAGCCGTTCGATCTGTTCCAGGGTCTGGCCGGCGGCCGCGGTGAACACACCCAGGTCAATGTCGCGCGCGACCATGCTCGAGACGGCGAGATCCGGCCCGGCCCGCAGGGAGCCCTGCTGCATGGCCAGCGCAAATTCCGGCGGGATGTGCTGCACGTCGAGGAAGGCGTAAGGCCAGCGTTGCATGCCGTCCGCGACGAGCAGCGCGATCCGGCCCTCCGCGGCGATGCGGTTGTGCGGCAGACCCTTTTCATTCAGCAGCTCACCGAACCACTCGTCCATCAGGCGGTCCGTCTCTGCGATGGCGAGCCTCACGGGGTCGGCCGCGGGATCGAGGGCGTGCCGTTGGGCGGTCGCGCTGAGCACACCCTGGATGAGCCGGCTCTGGTGCAGACGGTTGTGCATGCGGTGGGCGCGCAGGTAATCCTCCACGCGCACGTAGGCGGCGTTCCACTGTTCCAGCGTGCCCGTGGTCGGACGGAACGAATTCAGGGATTCCAGAGATAGTTCCATGTCTCGCTCAGCACTTGCGGGCCCTGCCGCAGATGGCAACGGAGTTCCACGGTGGCGCCGGGGTCGGCCGCAACCTCGAAGACCACCCGCCAGGCGCCGTTGAACCGGTTCTTCTGCACCACGGTGCGGCCGGACTGCCGGCCGCCGCTCCCCACCGTCAGGCTGGCGGTGATGTCCGCCTCCGCCGGCTGACCGGCCAGGACGGGGCCGGCGAACTCGATGACATAGCGGCGGATACCCGCCGGGCCCGGCACGAGGGACGTGCGGGTCGAGGTCACCTGTCCCGCCGGTGACAGCCCCGTCTCACCCCGCCAGTGCAGGTTGTATTCAAATTCCAGGGCCTCACCCGCCGCCGGCAGCTGCGTCGGCTCCCAGCAGGCTACGATATTGTCGCCATATTCGTCCGTGGTCGGCAGTTCCATCAGGCGCACCACCCCTCGGCCCCAGTCGCCGACCGGCTCCACCCAGGCACTCGGCCGCTGGTGATAATAGGCTTCCAGATCCCCATAATGTTCGAAGTCGCGGTCCCGCTGTAGCAGGCCGAAGCCCCGCGGGGCCGGACCGGGAATGACCGTCAACCGCATGGCCTTGGGGTTGTCGAGCGGACGCCAGAGCCACTCACCCGTGGCCGATTCCAGTTGCAGCCCATCCGAGTCATGCACCTCGGGCCGGAAATCCTCCCGCGACCAACCCGTGTTCTCCCCATGCGCGAACATGCTGGTGAGCGGAGCCAATCCGAGCACCATCGGCGACTGCCGGAAATATACGGCGGCGCGCACGCGCATGACGGTTTCCGCCCCGGGCCGGAGCTCAAACCGGTAGGCCCCGGCGACACTCGGCCCATTCAGCAGCGCAAAGATCACGAGCGTGGTGTCCCCCGGCGCTGGCCGCACGATCCAAAATTTCTCGAAGGCCGGGAACTCCTCGCCGCCGGGCTCGCCGGTGTTGATGGCCAGGCCCCGGGCTGAGAGCCCGTAGTGCAGACCCCGCCCGAGGGCGCGGAAATAGCTGGCCCCGAGAAAGGACACGAGTTCGTCCCACTTCCCGGGCTGGTTGAGCTCGTGCAGGACCTTGAATCCCGCGAATCCGGTTCCGGCGGGCAGCGGTTCATAGCCCCGGGCCTTGCGGTAGTCGTAGAACCGAGGCGAAAATGCAATGGGCCGCACCAGACTGTTCCTGACCTCGAATATCCGCACCGGTTGGATAAAGCTGCCGCCGGGATGAAAGAACTGGAGTTGGAAAGGCAGGGTCTCGGCCCGCCACCAGGTTTGCTGCTCATCAAAACGGATGTCCCGATATTCATCATAGGAGAGCCGGCCCAGCCACCCGGCCGCGGGCGGCTGGTTTTCCCGGTAGGGTTGCGCTGCCAGGGCCTTGGCCCGGGATTGGAGCAGGCCGTAGTCAAACGCCTCGTCCGCCCGTCCGGCCGCGGCCGCCGCGACGAGGATGATACCCCAACACACTGGCAGGCGGAGCGTCATGCCTTAGCGGAAATAATTCCGCTGCTTCTCGGTGATCGGCAGCTCCGCCAGTTCCATCACCGCCAGCAGGTCTTCCCACGCGTCGCGCTTGATCTTCCTGGCGTTGGCCGAGGTCAGGTTCTCCTGGCGCAGCAGGTAGGAAGGATGGTAACTCGCCCGCAGCGGCGTGTCGGCGTAGCTATGCCAGCTGCCGCGGGCCGCGCCCATCGTCTTGAACTGGTCCGCGCCCAGCAGGCCGTCCACGGCCGTCTTGCCGAGGGCCACGAGCACGCGCGGCCGGATGATGGCGATCTGCGCGCGGATGAACGGAAGGCAGTAGGTCATTTCCGCCGCGGTCGGCGGGCGGTTGCCCGTCTGCGACCCGTCGTGGTTGCGCGGCATCTCCGGCCGCCAGTTGAGGATGTTGCCGATGTAGACCTGGCTGCGCTCCAGGCCCATGGCCTTGATCATGCGGTTGAGCAGCTGCCCGGCGCGGCCCACGAAGGGCTCGCCCTGGTCCTCCTCCTCGCCGCCGGGCGCCTCGCCGACGAACATCACCGCGGCTTCGAGCGAACCGACGCCAAAAACCACCTGCTTGCCCGGATATACCCGGGCGCGGCACACACTGTCGTTCAGCACCAAGTCGCGGAGGTGTTGCCATTGTGCCGCCTTGTCGCCGTCAGGCAGTTTGATCGCGGGCGGCCCGGGCAGCGCGGGCGTCGCAACGGCGGCCAGCCGGGCGACGGGGGATGCCATGACCGCGGGTGACTTGGCCGGGCTCGCGCTCTCCGGCTCGGCCGCGGCCGGGGCCGAGCCGGTGCCCAGGCTCGCGGCCACCGCCTCCCGCAACTGCACCAGGCTGGCCTCCGTGACCGGGACGGTACGCTGTCCGCCCGCCTTGAGGCGGCGGAGCTCTTCGGCCAGGGCCAGTAAGTGTTCGCGGGTCGGCACGGGATTCAGGGAGCGCGGAGACCGGCAAGCTTTTCAATATGCTTGGCGAGGAGATCGAACTCCAAATTGACCGCCTCCCCCGCACGCCGGGCGTGCAGGTTCGTGGCGCTCATCGTGTGGGGAATGAGCCACACGGCGAATTCCTGCGCATCCACCTCCGCCACCGTCAGCGAAATGCCGTCGATGGCGATGCTGCCCTTGTGCACCACGTAGCGGGTCATGCCCTCCGGCACGCGGACCCGCAGGTAGTGGTCCTGGCCGCGCGGCTCGAACACGGCGACGACCCCGGTCGTGTCGATGTGGCCGGTCACAAAATGACCGCCCATCTTGCCGCCGAAGCGGAGACTGCGTTCAAGGTTGACGGGCGAGTTTTCGCGGAACGCCCCAAAGTTGGTCAGCCGGCGCGTTTCTTCGAGGACATCGAAGTGCAGCCGGTTCTCCTCGAGCGCCACGATCGTCAGGCAGCAGCCGTTGATCGCGATGCTGTCGCCCAGCGCCGCGTCGGCCCGCACGGCCTCGGCGGTAAGCACCAGCCGCCAGGCCCCGGCTTCCGGACGGAAGGCCACGACGCGTCCCACTTCTTCGATGATGCCGGTGAACATGGTCAGATAAGTTTGATGCGAAGCACGGCCGTCTCGCCGCCCCGGCTGATGAGCAGGACCAACTCCGGGCGTTTCTCGTCCGCCTCGATGGCGGACAGCTGGGCGAGCGCCTGCGGATAGGATTTGATTTCCTCCCCGTCGATCTCCCGCACCCAGTCGTCGGGGCGCAGGCCGGCGGAGGCAACGGGACCGCCGGCTTTCACGAACTGGACCATCACGCCGGATTGTTCCGCTGATTGGGCCCGGTGCAGGATGCCGTCGGTGTGCAGCAACTCACGGACGGTGAAACCGAGCCGCTCCAGGTATTTCCGTTCGGCCTCGCGCGGGAGCTTGGGCTCGTCGCCCAGCCGCACCTTGATTTCCCGCCGCTCGGTGCCGCGGCGGATGGAAAGCGTGAGCGTGTCACCCGGCCGGCGCCGGAGGATCTGCTGGCTGAAGTGACCCACGACCACGCGGTCGGGCTTGAGCCGCGGCAGCGGCTGGCCGTCCACCGCCAGCACAATGTCGCGCTCCTGCAGGCCGGCCTGCGCCGCCGGGCTGCCGTCAATGATGTCGCTGAGCACGACGCCGGACTGGTTCTCGAGCTGCAGGAGCTTGGCCACCTCGGGATCCATCGGCTGCAGGCCGTAGGCGCCGAACCAGGCGAGAGGGCGCCCCGTCACGGACTGCGGCACGCGGCCGAGATAGGGCAGCACCTCGTCGGCCAGCTGCACGACGCTGCTTTCCTCCACATTGATCAGCAGCACGGGGTTGGCGTGCTGGCTGCGGGAGAACAGCAGGAAATTCTGGCCGAACGAGGTCTGGGCCAGGCCGGCGAACTGGCCGGCGGCGTTGAAGACCGGCAGGCCGGGACTCGCGACATCGCTGCCGAGGATGGCGGTCTTTTGCGGGAGCTTGATGACGAGGGCGACGTGCGCACTCAGGAAATACGGCATGAAGTCCTCGTCGCGGTTGCGCAGGCCGATGCCCCACAGTTCGTCGCTCAGGGCCGGATCCCCGCTGATCGGGGCGAAGCGCGTGATCGGGACCAAGCCGGCCCGGAGCTTCTCCTCAACCCGCAGGTAGTGCCAGCCCGTGACGGGATCCGGGCCGAGGTATTCGGCATTGGCCGGTTCGGTGCTGCCGGGGCGGTAGACCTTGAAATCCCTGAGCTGCGCCGGGGGGATGCCCGGCATGATGGCCGCCGCCGGCAGAATGATCGTGCCCCCCGTGTCGATCACCGTGCCCATCACCGTCACCGGCTGGCGTTCCACCTCAGTCTGCACAAAGAATTCCACCGCCACGACCGATTGCAGGCGCTCGTTGAAGAGCACCGGCAACGAGGCCGCCGCACCGGCGGACGCGACCAGGAGAAACAGCAAAATGGAATGATGGAAAATCCTCATGGCTTGATCACGTAGAGCGAAATGCGACGGTTGCGCTGCGCCTCGACCAGCAGCGGCTCCGGCCTGGCCTCGTAGGCGGCGTGGATTTTCTTCAGCCCGTCGAGCGTGGTGACGGACTCGGCCCCGACCTTGGTGATGATGTCACCGCGCGCCAGGCCCGCCTCGGCCGCCGGGTAGCCGGGCTGCGCCCCGAGGACGACAAAGCCCGCGGCGTCGAGCAGTTGGTTTTCCCGGGCGTAGGCGCGGGTGACCTGGCGCACGCTGAGGCCCCATTTCTCGAAGGCCCATTCCACGCCCACCCGGCTTTCGAGCTTCTCGGTCGCCATCTTAAAGGCGACGGTCTGTGCGCCGCGTTTCACCTCGAGCGCCACCGGCGCGCCGACCGGCAGGCTCGCGATGACCTGCTGGATCGGCGGCAATTGCTCGGGGAAGCGCCCGTCCACCTTGCGGCCGTTCAGCGTCAGCAAAACATCACCGGCCCGGAGGCCGGCCTTGGCCGCGGGTGAGCCGGGGTCGACGCGGTTGATGAGCATGCCGGTGTTGCTCGCCAGGGAGTAGAAGCGCTCCAGGTCCTGCAGCACGCCCGGCACGAGGCCGATGTAGCTGCGCGTGATGGTGCCGTCCCGCACCAGCACCGCCGCGACCGCGCGGGCGACGCTGGCCGGGATCGCGAAGCCGAGGTTTTCCGCGCCGATGTAGGCGCGCGAGTTGATGCCGATGACCTTGCCGTCCTCGGTCACGAGCGGTCCGCCGCTGTTGCCCGGGTTGATGGCCGCATCGGTCTGGAGCCACGTGTTGAAGGACCCGGTCTCGTAGCCGTTCACCCCGCCGCTGTCCTCGAAATAGCGGTCATGGTTGGAAATGATGCCGCGGGTGATGGTGCGGGTCAGCCCGTGCGGCGTGCCGACCGCATACACCGTCTGGCCGGCGAAGAGATCGGCCGAGTCACCGAAACTGGCGGCGGAAAACCTGAGCCCGCGCGCCTTGACCGCGGCGAGGTCGAGCCGCAGCAACGCCAGGTCGGTCCAATGGTCCCAGCCGACCAGCGTGGCCGCCACCCGCTCGAGATTGGCCAGGGTGACCGAGATTTCCACGGCCTGCGGGCTGACCACGTGGGCGTTGGTGAGGATCAAGCCGTCCTGCGAGATGATCACGCCGGAGCCGATGCCGCCGGTGAAGCGTTTGGTCCCCTTGTCGAACTCGATTTCGCGCACGTCGATGCGGACGACCGCCTCCAGCATCCGGTTGAAGCCCCGGTTCATGGCCGCCCCGGCCGGGGGCGCCATGAGCAGGCACCCGAGCGCAACGGCGCCCGCGAGGCGGATGATTGACGGTGAGGGGGAATATCTCAATGTGGCGGGTTTTAACTTCGATGGCTACCAACTGCAAAGACTACGACTTTCTCCAAATCGAGCCTCATTGGCAAACTTTCTGGGAGAAAACCAAGGCATTCAAGGCTGAGAACAGCTCCTCCAAGCCGAAATACTACGTGCTGGACATGTTCCCCTACCCGTCCGGCTCGGGCCTGCACATCGGCCATCCGGAAGGCTACACCGCCACCGACATCCTCTCCCGCTACAAGCGCGCCGGCGGCTTCAATGTGCTCCACCCCATCGGCTGGGACGCCTTCGGCCTGCCCGCCGAGCAGCATGCGGTCAAAACCGGCACCCATCCCGCCGCCAACACGCAGAACAACATCGTCAATTTCCGCCGGCAGATCAAGGCGCTGGGCTTTTCCTACGACTGGGACCGCGAGATCGACACGACGGACCCGAAATATTTCCGCTGGACCCAGTGGATTTTCCTCCAGCTCTTCCAGCGGGGCCTCGCCTACGTGGACGAGCGCCCGGTCTGGTGGTGCCCGGAGCTCCGCACCGTCCTCGCCAACGAGGAAATCGTCGACGGCCGGAGCGAGGTCGGCGGCTATCCCGTCGAGCGCCGGAACCTGCGCCAGTGGGTGCTGCGCATCACGGCCTACGCCGAGCAGCTGATCGACGGGCTCAAGGATGTCGACTGGCCGGACTCGACCAAGCGCATGCAGGAAGCCTGGATCGGCCGCAGCGAGGGCGCGGAGGTGCATTTCGCGCTGGAGCAGGCCGCGCTCGGTGACCTGAAGATCTTCACCACCCGGCCCGACACGCTTTTTGGCTGCACTTACATGGTCCTGGCGCCGGAGCATCCGCTCGTGCCCGGCCTGACGACCCCGGCCCAGCGCGAAGCGGTGGAGGCCTACCGCCGGAAGGCCGCCGGCAAAAGCGACCTCGACCGCACGGACCTTGCCAAGGACAAGCACGGGGTCTTCACCGGCAGCTACGCCCTCAATCCGGTGAACCACGAGCGCTTGCCCGTCTGGATCGCCGAGTATGTGCTGATGGGCTACGGCACCGGCGCCATCATGGGCGTCCCCGCGCACGACGAGCGCGACCACGAGTTTGCCCTGCGCTACCAGCTCCCGATCATCCGCGTCATCGCGGCGGCGGACAATTCCGCGACCCTGCCTTATGTTGGTGACGGCACGGTCATCAACTCCCCGGGCTACGACGGCCTCAGCTGGCCCGAGGCCAAGAAAAAAATCACGGCCGACCTCGCCGCCCGCGGCCTCGGCCAGGGCACGGTCAACTACAAGCTCCGCGACTGGCTGTTCTCCCGGCAGCGCTACTGGGGCGAACCCTTTCCGATCGTTTGGGTCAGCGAAACAGACTACCGGCAGGCGGCCGCCCTCCGAACGGATCTGCCCGCCCAGCCGGTCACGTTCATGGAACACGGAGTGGCGCATTTCGCCCTGCCCCTGCCGGACGCGGCGCTCCCGCTGGCCTTGCCCGAGGTGCATTCGTATCTGCCCAGCGGCACGGGCGAGAGCCCCCTGGCCAACGAAACCGCCTGGCTGGAAATCTGGTGCGAGGTCACGACCGGCGCGGCGCTGCCCGCCACGAGCCCCCGGCCGGCCGGAGGCCACTGGGTCCGGGGGCGCCGCGAGACCAACACCATGCCCCAATGGGCCGGCTCCTGCTGGTATTACCTGCGCTTCCTCGATCCACAGAACGCCGGCGCGATCGCCAGCCCCGCGGCCATGAAGTATTGGGACGTGCCCGACCTCTACGTCGGCGGCGCGGAGCACGCGGTGCTGCATCTGCTCTATGCCCGCTTCTGGCACAAGGTCCTGTTTGACCTCGGGGTCGTGCCGCAACCCGAGCCGTTCAAGAAGCTTTTTCACCAGGGCATCATCCTCGGCGAGGACGGCGTGAAGATGTCCAAAAGCCGCGGCAACGTGGTCAACCCCGACGACATCATCCGCGCCTACGGCACCGACTCGCTGCGGCTCTACCTCATGTTCCTCGGGCCGCTCGAGGCCATGAAGCCCTGGAACACCAAGGGCATCGAGGGCGTGCACCGCTTCCTGAAAAAAATCTGGCGCGAATGCCTCACGGAAGAGGGCACCGTCAACCCGCGCCTGTCCGCTGACGGCAGCCTCTCCGCCGAAACGGAAAAGCTGCGGCACGAAACCATCAAGAAGGTCGGTGAAGACATCGAGAACCTGCGCTTCAACACGGCCATTTCGCAGATGATGATTCTGCTCAATGCGCTGCAGAAGGAAACCACCGTGCCGCGTCCAGTGATGCTGGATGTACTGCGCCTCCTCGCCCCGTTTGCCCCGCATGTCGCCGAGGAACTCTGGGCCCGACTGGGAGAATCAGGCTCGATCGCGGGCGCCGGCTGGCCGGTTTTTTCCGCCGCCAAGCTGGTCTCCGACAGCATCAAGATCGTCATCCAAGTGAATGGTAAACACCGGGGTGACGTGAGCGTTCCTGCTGACATTACCGAGCCCGAACTCATTGACTTGGCCGTGGCACATCCCAAAGTCGCACCACACGTGGCGGGCAAACCGATAAAAAGAAGTATCTACATCAAGAGGCGGATCATTAACCTATTGGTATAAAGCACTATAAAACTTCAGATTATCATGATTTATTCTTGAACTAGGGATTAATACCTAGTTTAATATGGGTAGTCACATGGACAAGCGCATCTGCCTTGTCTGTGATATGTTAAAACCCATCTGCCATGAAAACAAATCTACCCAGTCTCATCCTCCTTTGTGCCGTCAGCATGGCCTTGGCCGTGCCGAGTGCGCTGGCCCAGCGGCAGCTCGGAAAGAAGAAGGGCCCGACCAGCAAATTGTATGTGGCCGAATCGAAAGGCGATAGCCAGATCCAGACCAACGACAAGGTTTACGCCTCCCGCCAGGCCACGGCGTTTGATGCTCCCGGAACCATCATCGTGACCAAGGCCGACTCGAGCAACGCCATCGTCTATTCCAACGGCACCGGCCTGTTCATCGACCAGAACACCCGGGTTGAAATCGACCGCTTCGTGCAGGAGCCCTTCCAGCCGGAGCGCAATGCCACGGCGAACGGTCCCAGCGAGCCCTCCGTCTCGCAGAGCGATGTCTTCGTGGCCCGGGGTGCCGTCGGGATCTGCACGAGCGATCTGGTGTCCGGCAGCAAGATGAATTATTCCACCCCGGAGGGTTCGGTGAACATCCGCGGCGGCAAGGTCTCGATCGCCACCGAGGGCAACGAAACCATCATCGACCTGGTCGAAGGCGATGTCACGGTGCGCAACGGCGGCAAGGACATTGGCGGCCAGATCCTTCGCCCGGGCGAACGCGCGATCCTCCGCCCCGGTCCGATGGGCCAGCCCCCGACGATGACCATCACCCAGATTCCCCCCGAGGCCATGAAGACCATCGATGAACGGGTCACCAGCGCCTGCAACGCCAAGAAGACCGTCACTTTCGAGGTCATCGAGCAAAAGGCGAAGGAAGGCCTGGACGCGCCGCCGGTGGAACTCGCCGCCGACGGCACCACCCCGGCGACCAACGGCACCCCCACCGCGGATGGGTCGGGCAGCGACGGATCATCCGACCAGGAAATCGTCGTCAAGCCGACGGTGCCGGTGAAGCTTCCCATCAATGTCGTCATCAGCGCAGACCGTCTGCCCGGCGGATAAGAACAACTTCACCGCCTTGCAGTGATATTCCGCCGCCACATCCGGGTCTGCCTTTTCGCCATCCTCCTTCTCGGGCATGGCCTGCCGCCAGGCCATGCCCTGCTGAACATCGACGGTTCGCGCAACCAGGTGTTTGTCTTCGGCAGCGCCACCTTTGGCTACAGTTCCAACATCTTCTCCGAGTCTACCGGGCGCGGCGACTATAGCGTCACCGCCCAGGCCGGCCTCGAGTTGAAGCGCCGGGCGGGCATCATTGCCGTCAATGCCACCGCCAAGGTCGATTACCAGCGCTTCGGCAGTTACACCTCGGAAAATTCGCTGAACCCGAGCTTCTACATCGAATTCAACAAGACCACCGGCCGCACCACCGGGGCCCTGACGATCAACGCCTTTCGCGAAAGCCGCTCCGACAGCGCCGTCAATGTGCGGACGCAGTCCTGGAATTTCCCGCTCGGCCTCAACCTCAAGTATCCGGTCAACGACAAGCTCTACCTCACGTCCAACACCAGCTACCTCCAGCGCCGCTACACTGATTCCACGGTGCTCGCCAACCTGACCGATTATTCCGAGGGCCTCGATCTCTTCTACGTCTACACCTCCAAGCTCGACCTGGTCGGCGGCTATCGCATCCGGGTTTCCAAGACCTCGTTCGGGGACGACACGACCGACCACTGGTTCAATGTGGGGGCCACCGGCGGTCTCTTTGCCAAGCTCAACGGCACGCTGCGCCTTGGCTACCAGATCCGCGAGGTCGGCGGCCCCGCCGCCGAGAATTTCGCCCACCTGAACGCGCTGGCCGCCCTCAACTGGCCGGTCACCCGCAAGCTCTATCTCGCCAGCCAGATCAGCCGGGACTTCAACACCATCGCCACCGGGGCCTCGGTCGATTCCACCAGCGCCGCCCTGCGCGTCACCTATGCCCTCAACCGCAAGCTGGATTTCAACGGCGGCGTGGCGTGGGGGCGGAACACCTTCCTCGGGCGGAACCTGCCGGCCCGCGAGGACACCTTTTTCTCCTGGGATGTCGGCGCGCGCTACCGCTTCAGTGGGCACCTCAACGTCGGCGCCTCCTACACCTACTTTCGCAACTGGTCTACTTTGAGCTTCTCCGATTTTGACCGCCACGGATACTCCCTCGATATCTCCAGCCGTTATTGATTTCCTACCCGCCATGAAACCCGCCCGCCTCCTCCTCGCCCTGCTCGCCTCCCTGCTTGCCCTCGGCCTGCCCGCTTTGCGGGCCCAGTCCGGGAATATCAAGGTGGAAAAAAAGAGCTACGTCCACCTGCTCGCCCTCGCCGACCGCCTGCGGGTTGGGGTCTATCAGGAGGACGATCTCACCACCCTGACCCGCATCGACGCCCGCGGCCGCGTCAACCTGCCGCTGCTGGGCGAAATCACCATCGGCGGCCTGACGATCGTCGAGGCCCAGGCCGCCGTGGAACAGGCCTATAAGGAGGGTCGTTTCCTCCGCAATCCGCAGGTCACCATCAATGTCGAGGAGTATGCGACCCGCGAGGTCTCCATCCAGGGCCAGATTCGCAATCCCGGCCGCTTCAGTCTCCCGCCCGAGTCCACCTACAGCGTCGTCGAGCTTGTCACCAAGGCCGGCGGCATCACCGATATTGGCAAGGGCACGGCGGTCGTCGTCACCCGCATTTTGGTCGATGGGACCAAGAAAGTCTTCACTATCGATGTCGATAGCATCATCAAGGGCAAGAAGGACAACAAGTCGGAGGACTTCCTGCTCCAAGCCGGCGACAATGTCTACGTGCCCGAACGCCTGATCTAATCCCATGTCCGCCCCCGACGTCCTTCCCACCACCGGGCCCGCCAGGTCCAACGGACCTTCCCTGCACGGCAATGACAACCAGGTCATCGAGCGGCGCTCGTTGCGCGACTATTACATCATCTTCCGGGAGCGCCTCTGGATCGCGCTGCCCGTGGCCCTCCTGGTCTCCCTCTCCTGGGGCTATTACAATGCGCAGGAAACGCCCATGTATTCGAGCAGCGCCACCATGCAGTTTGAGCGCGCCGAGCGCGTGGTGCTCAACGAGCAGGTCGTGGACACCTCCGTCCGGTCCGACATCGATCTCAACACCTACCTCCAGATCCTCAACAGCGGCCGCCTGCGGACGATGATCGCCCAGTCCCTGACGCCGGACGAGGTGAAGATCCTGCAGCGCCCTTACCTCAAGGACCTCGCCCCCGGCGTCAATCCGCCCTCCGTCTCCGGCCTGATCGGCAGCGCCGCCATCGCGTCCATCCGCAACAGTTTCCTCATCAGCATCACCGTCACCAACCGCGACCCCGAGGGTGCCGCCCTGCTCGCCAACCGCTACGTCGAGCAGTTCATGCGTTACCTCATCGAGTATTCCGGCGGCAAAAACGAGGTCGCCGTCGATTACCTCCGGAACCGCGGCGAGGAACTGCGCAAGGAATCCGAGGCTGCCGAGGGCCGGCTCCAGGATTACCGCCGCAAGCACAACCTCGTCTCGCTCGACAACAGCATCAACATCGTCGGCGACCGGCTCAAGACCATCAACTCCACCCTCACCAGCGCCCGCCTCGCCCGCCTCGATATCGAGACCCTGCTCGGCCAGATCGAGCGCATGCAGAAGTCGGGCGGCAGCCTCCTCGAGATCGGCTACATCTCCGCGTACGGCAATATCGCCGGCCTCAAGGCCCAGCTCGCCGAGCTGAACAAGCAGCAGTCCATCCTCAGCGAGCGCTACCTGGAGCGCCACCCGAAGATGATCGACCTCGCCAACTCCATCGACGTCGTCAGCTCGCAGATCACCCGCAACATCGCGCAGTCCATCGCCGACCTGCGCACCCAGTACATCAAGCTCCAGGAAACCGAGGCCAGCTACCAGCGCGAATACAACGATGCCGAGAAGGACCAGCTCCGCCTCGGCGAGCTCTCCGTCGAGTTCAAGAGCCTGGAAAACCAGGCCCAGGTCGCGAAAAGCAACTACATCCAGATCCTCGACCGCCTCAACCAGGCCACCACGTCCAAGAACCTCGAGAACATCCCGGTCAAGCCGCTCGACCGGGCCCTGCCCTCCGGCGCGCCCTACACGCCCAACATCCGCAACATCGTCAAGACCAGCCTCGGCCTCGGCCTGCTCGTCTTCGCCGGTGTGGCCGTCGGTCTCAGTTTCATTGATGACCGCGTCAAGAGCGCCTGGGACATCGAGGGCTTCATCGGCGCCCATCTGCTGGGCATCATCCCCGACCTCGCCGACGTCCCCGACACCGAGAAACACTCGCTCGTCAACAGCAACAAGACCTCCCCCGGCTCCGAGGCCTTCCTCAGCGTCTACAGCGCGGTCAAGATCCAGTCCAAGCTCGATTTCCCGAAGTCCATCCTCGTCACCAGCACCATCCCCGGCGAGGGCAAGACCATGATCTGCTGCAACCTCGCGGCCTCCTTCGCCCGCCACGGCAAGCGTGTCCTCATCATCGATTGCGACATGCGCCGCCCGATGCTGCACCGCCACTTCAAGCTGACCAACGAGGTCGGCCTCATCGCCTGGTTCGAGTCGGGCGCCCCGGTCCCCGCGGACCCCTTCACAGACCAGGCGCTGGGTCTCGCCAAGGTCGACGAGAACCTCTACCTGCTCCGCTCCGGCGGCCGCTCCAAGAGCCCGACCGAATTGCTGGAAAAGCCCATCTTCGGCGAGTTCATCCAGGGCATGAAGCAGCACTTCGACCTCGTGATCGTCGACTCGCCGCCGATGGGCGCCGTCACCGACTCCCTCCTTATTTCGGAGAACACCGACGAGGTCATCTACGTCTGCCGGTTCAACCGCGCCTACCGCAAGCACATCCGGCTCTACATCCGCCAGATCAAGGAGAGCAAGAACGAGCTCCTCGGCATCGTGCTCAACGGTCTCTCCGCCCGCCGCATCGAGTATTACAGCAATTACCGCTACTACCGCAGCTACAAGAAATACTACGGATCGCAGTCGTGAGCAGGACCACGGGACCCGCGGCCGCGGACCTCCGCGCCGCGGTGAGGTTGACCCCGGGCGCAGTCAGGTGTTGTCGTCCGGTGGCCAGTAGTCCGTAGTCCGGGGGAGCCCATGCCCTCCGCCCATCTCCCACCCGGTTTCGATGCCCAGCGCCCCGTCGCCCTGATCGCCGGTCGGGGCGCCTACCCCCTCCTCACGGCCGCCGCCATCCGCGCCGCCGGCGTGCCCCTGCGGCTCATCGCGATGGACGATGAAACCAGCGCCGAGCTCGTGGCCAGCTTTCCCGCCGCTGAACGCATCACCCTCAATGTCGGGCAGGTGGGCAAGATGCTGACCGCCCTCAAGGACTTCGGCGCCGGCTATGCGCTGATGGCCGGCCAGGTGAAACCCAAGCGCCTCTTTCATGGCCTGGTGCCCGATCTGAAGGCCGCCGCGATCCTGTTTTCCCTGAAGCGCCGCAATGCCGAGACCATCTTCGGCGCCATTGCCACCGAGATCGAAAAGGTCGGCGTCACCCTGCTCGACGCCCGCGCCTTTATTGACGACCAGCTCGCGACCCCCGGCGCCATGACCGGCAAGAAGCTGGCGATCGACCCCGAGTACCTTGACCACGGCATCCACATCGCCCGCGAAATGGCCCGCCTCGACATCGGCCAGGGCTGCGTCGTGCGCAAGGGCACCGTGCTCGCCGTCGAGGCCTTTGAGGGCACGGACGACATGCTGCGCCGCGCCGGCCTCTTCAAGACCGACGAGACCCTCTTCGTGAAGACCGTAAAGGCCAACCAGGATTTCCGCTTTGACGTCCCCGTGTTCGGCCTGCGCACACTGGAGACGATGCACACCGCCGGCCTGCGCGCCGCGGCCCTGGAGGCGGGCAAGGTCATCATTCTCGAGAAGCCCGCCGTGCTCAGGCAGGCGAAGGAATGGGGCATCACCCTGCACGGCTTTTGAGCCCAGGCGCGTCCTCCGGGCGCACCGTGCCCAACCTTGCACTTTTCTCCGCGCCGCCCACCTTTGCCCCATGCCCGCTGATCTCGTCGAAGTCTCCGTCAAAGGCCTGATGCCCACGGCCAACGGCTGCGCCGTGTTCCTCGGCAACGACGACAAGGTGTTCGTCATCTACGTGGATCCCAGCGTCGGGAGCGCCATTTCGATGACGATCAACGGCGTGAAGAAGGAACGCCCGCTCACGCACGACCTCATCGGCCACCTCCTGCTGGGCCTCGAGATCAGCCTCGAGCGCGTCATCATCAACGACGTCAACGACGGCACTTATTTCGCCCGCATCATTTTGCACATGCAGAACGAGCTCGGCCGGAAATTCCTCGAACTCGACGCCCGACCGAGCGACTCCATCGTGCTCGCCCTCCAGCAGAAGCGGCCGATTCTGGTCGCCCAGAAGGTCTTCGACCTCGTGGAGGACATGACCGAGATCCTCGACCGCGTGCTCAAGCAGCAGAAGGAAGAGCCCAAGGACGAGGGGGACCAATGACTTCCTCCGTGGGAGGCGGGACGGGCAGTGCCGCGGTTGCCAAGCTTCCCTCCGCCATTCTACCCGGCCAACCGCTCACGGCGCTCGCGCCGATGCAGGATGTCACCGACTTGCCCTTCATGCGCGTCATGGCGCATTACGGCGCGCCGGATTATTTCTTCACCGAGTTTTTCCGCGTGCACGGCCAGTCGCGGCCCGAGAAGCACATCCTCCGTTCCATCGTGGAAAACCAGACCGGCCGGCCGGTCTTCGCGCAGCTCATCGGCGAACAGGTGTCCGACATGGTGCGGACCGTGAAGGACCTCCTGCCCTATCCCGTCGCCGGCATCGACCTCAACATGGGCTGCCCGGCCCCGAAGATCTACAAGAAGAACGTCGGCGGCGGCCTGCTGCGCGACCCGGCCAAGATCGACCTCCTGCTCGGCGCCCTGCGCGACGCCGTGCCGGGGCTCTTCACCGTGAAGATGCGCATCGGCTTCGACTCGACGGAACATTACGAGCGCATCCTCGGCCTCGTGAACAAACACTCGGTCGACCTCCTCAGCGTGCATGGCCGCACGGTCAAGGAAGGCTACCGCAGCGACGTGCACTACGACTTCATCGGCACCGCCGCCCGCACCGTCCGCTGCCCGGTCCTGGCCAACGGCAACATCACCTCCGCCGACCGCGCCGCCGCGGTGCTCACCGAGACCGGGGCTGCCGGCGTGATGATCGGCCGCCACGCCATCCGCAACCCGTGGATCTTCCGGCAATGCCGGGAGCGCCTGGAGGTGGAGCGCGCTGGCCTCCGCGCGCTTTCGGACGCCAGTAACACGGTGGGGTCACCGCGTTCCACCACCGTCTTCCAACCCACCCTCGCCGACGTCCGCGAATACGTCACCCGCCTCTATCGCGAGACCCAGGCCCCCGGCGTCCCGGAGGCGGCGCACGTCGCGAAGATGAAGAAATACCTGAACTTCGTCGGCCAGAGCGTGGACGCGACCGGCGCCTTCCTGCACGACATGCGCCGGGCCATGACCGAGGCCGAGCTTTTCGCGGTGTGCGACCGCCACCTCCTCACCGAACCGGCCAAGCCATTCGCCCACGAACCCTATCCCGGCATCATCGCCCGCCCGAACTGCGAGACGCCGGTGGAAAGCTGCTCGCTCGATAACGTGACGGCCTGAAGTCAGGCCAGGCCAAGTGCCTGCCTCACCTCGCCCTGCACGGCATACTCTTCCGCCGGCTTGGATCCATCCACCCTGAACAGCTTGTCGCAGAGTCCGAAGGCCTGCGTGCGCAGTTCATCGGTCTCCAACCGCCGGGTGATCGACTCCAAAAACTTTTTCTTTGCCTCCGCATTCGCCAGGGCGGCGCGCGCCGCCCCGATCGATTTGCCCAGATAATATTCCCGGGAGATATTCGGATCCCAACTGTATGACCGCACCTTGGCCTCAATGAAACGGGCCTCGCTGATCGTCACGAGGTTGTCGGCATACATGCAGTAATGCAGCAGATCCACGATGGCCTCGCGCTGTGTCTGGGTCATCCCGTCCTTGGCGTCGGCTTCGGGATCAAAGAGGAGATTTAACACCGGTTGCATGACGGATGATGGTAGATCTCGGGCAGTTATTAACCCCCGCCTCCGGGCAAGCCAAGCCTCTTCCGGCCGCCGCGGTGAAACACCCCGGGGGTTACTCCAGGCCCAGCACCTTCCGGCCGGTCTCGGAAATCATCTGCGGCGCCCATTGCGGGTCCCAGACGATGTGGACCTTGGCTGACTCGACATCGCGCAACGCCGCGATCTTTGCGCGCGCGTCCTCGGCGATGACCGGACCCATGCCGCAGCCGGGCGCCGTCAGCGTCATCTTCACTTCCACGGAGTTCCTGCCCGCGGGAGTCTTCTCGAAGGCGATATCATAGACCAGACCGAGGTCGACGATGTTGACCGGAATCTCCGGATCAAAGCAGGTCTTCAGCGCATCCCACACGGCGGCCTCGGAAAAATCCCCTGGCGCGGTCGCCGGCGTCGCCGTGGCGGGGGCGGGAGCATAGCCGCCGATGGCCCCCGCGTTCTCCCGCGCAATCTGGAAAAGCCCGGCGTCCGTGCGCACCGTGACATTCCCGCCCAGAGTCTGCGTGATGAAGACGTTCGTGCCGCCCTTGAGGATGACCTTGTCGCCGGCGGGTATTACCGTCGCGGGACAATCGGAGGTGAGGGTGTGTTCCTGGTGCATGGTCGGGTTATTGGTTCAGGCGCAGGTCGAAGGGCAGGCGGACGTAGAGTCCGCGCGGGTCGTTGAACCGGTTCAACGTCTGGAGTTCGTCGGTCGCCTGTTTGAGGAAAATCCCCAGCGGTCCGCCCAGGCTCTGCTCCCGGCGCCGGCCTTCGAGCGCGTCCTTGAACGCCTCGGCGAACTGTTTCTTGCGCGGATACTCGGCCACGCGGAAGTCGTCCCCGAGGGCGGCCTTGTTGGCGGCATACTTGATGGCCGCCCCGAGCCCGCCGATCTCGTCGACGAGGTGCAGGGCGAGCGCCTCGGAGCCGGACCAGACGCGGCCCTGCGCGATCTCCTCGACCGTCTTGCGCTCGAGTTTGCGCGCAGCGGTGACCTTTGTGATGAACTGCTCGTAGACCCAGTCGACGGAAGTCTGGAAGAGGGCCAGTTCGTCGTCCGTCTTAGGCCGCACCACCGTGGCCGCGTCGGCGAATTTGGCGGTCTTCACCGTGTCAAAGGTCAGCCCGAGCTTGTCGTTCACCAACCCTTGGAAATTCAGGAACATGCCGAATACCCCGATCGAACCGGTGATGGTCGCGGGCTCGGCGAAGATGCGGTCGGAGGCGGTGGCGATCCAGTAGCCGCCCGAGGCGGCCACGGTGCCCATCGACACGATCACGGGCTTGGTCTGGTGGATGAGTTGCAGCTCGCGCAAAATGGCTTCGGAGGCCGTGACACTCCCGCCCGGGCTGTTCACCCGGAGCACGACGGCCTTGATGCTGTCATCGAGCCGGATCTGCCGCAGCAGGCGCGAGGTCTTGTCCCCGTAGACCAACCCCTCGTCGTGGCCGTTGCCGTCGACGATCTCGCCCTCGGCATAAACGATGGCGAGTTTGCCCTTGCCGCCGGTGCCGAGTTCGAGCTTCCCCTCGTCCAGCCGCCTGGCCACGAGGCCGCCGGAAGGAACCAGCCGGGCGTAGTCCTTGAGGGCCACCTGCCGGAAGGGCTTGGTGCTGGTCGCGGTGCGACCGGTCGCCACCTTCAGGTCGGCGAGCACCTCATCGAGGTAGGCGACCCGGTCCACCAGCTTGAGTTTTTTGGCGTCCTCGGCGCGGATAAACCCCCGTTCATCCACCGCCTTTTGGATCGCGCCGGGCGCGAGCTGCCGGGCGTGCTCGACTTCCAAGGTGAGGGTGCCCCAGACATCGTCGAGCAGCTTCTGGACCTGCGCCCGGTTCTCGGGGCTCATGTCCTTGCGCGTGAACGGTTCGACCGCACTTTTGTATTTCCCCACCCGCGTGACCTGCACACCGATGCCGAATTTCTCAAAGGCGCCGGTGAAAAACATCGGTTGTGAGGCCAGGCCGGGCATGAAGATCGCGCCGTAGGGATCGAGGACGATTTCATCCGCGACCGAGGCCAGGTAGAAGTCGCGCGTGCCGGCGAAACCGAGGTAGGCCTTCACCGGCTTGCCGGATGCCTTGAACGCCCCGATCGCCTCGCGTACTTCCCGCAAGGCGCCGTAGCCCGCGCCATAGCCCGAAGGTTGCAGCGAACCCGTCAGGTAAAGGCCCTTGATGTCGTCATCCTTCGCCGCAGCCTGCAGGGACCGCGTGACCTCACGCAACTGGAGCATCCGGCTGCCGTCGCCGCCGAAAACCTCCATGAGTTCCTCCAGCCCCTCCGCCTGCGAGGGCGTGTCCTGGATGTTCGTCGACAGGTTGAACACCAGATAGGAGCCGGACTCCACCGCGACGGGCTTTTTCTGGCCCATGGCCGCCAAGGCGGCAATCAGGAGGAAACCCACGACGAAGCCGCCCATGATGAAAACGAGCAGCGCCGCCAGCGTGGCAAAAAAGGAAGTGAAGAAGTTCTTCATGCCGCGAAGCTAGGCAACCCCGACGCCTTCGCCAGCGAAAAGCGATTGCTGGTCCGCTAGTTGGGCAGACGGCCGCGCGGCCTGATGGGCGGCAGGGGAGACCCGACGCCGCGCCCCATTCCGCAAAAGCTGCCTTGCGGAACCCCGGCCCGCTCCCAAGCCTCGGGGTCTTTCATGCGTTTCCACAAATACCACGCCCTGGGCAACGACTACATCGTGATGAATCCCGCCGATTTTCCCGGCTGGTCCGTCCCCACGCCGGCGCAGATCCGCGTCATCTGCCACCGCAATTTCGGCGCCGGCTCCGATGGTATCCTCTGGGGTCCCCTCCCCTCCGCCCAGGCGCAGTTCGGCCTGCGCATCTTCAATCCCGACGGCTCCGAGGCGGAAAAGTCGGGCAACGGCCTGCGCATCTTCTCACGCTATCTATTCGACCAGCAACTCGCCGGGGACGCGCCCTTCACCATCGAGGTGCCCGGTGGCGTCGTCGCATCCCGGGTCATGGACGGCGGCCAGCACATCACCGTCGAGATGGGCCGGGTCACCTTTCAGAGCGACCAGATCCCCGTGGCCGGCCCGGGACGCGAGGTGCTCAACGAAAATTTCACGATCAAGGACCGCGCGTTCACCTGGTGCGCCGCCGGCATCGGCAACCCGCACTGCGTGATCGTCCTCCCGGAAATCTCCGCGTCACTCGCCACGACCTACGGCCCGGACATCGAGGTGCACAAGAACTTCCCCAACCGCATCAACGTCCAGTTCCTCAAGGTGCTCGACCGGCAGAATGTGCAGATTGAGATCTGGGAGCGTGGCGCCGGCTACACGCTGGCGTCGGGCAGCAGCTCCAGCGCCTCGGCTGCGGTCGCGCACAAGCTCGGCCTGGTTGACGCGAAGCTGACCGTGCACATGCCCGGCGGCGAGATCGGCATCGAGATCGCACCCGACTTCGCCATCCGGATGACCGGTCCCGTCACCCGCGTCGCGGATGGCACGCTGCACGCCGAACTGTTCACGAAGAAGGTCTGAACCCATTTCCCCGCCCCAAGAAAAAAGCCGGCGCTGATCGCGCCGGCCTTGACGGAACCAAGCCGTTGCTCAGTCGCGGTATTTGACGGAGCAACCGTAGGGCTGGGAGGTCGGGGTGCGCACCGGTTGGCCGCTCTTCATGTCGGCCAGCGCAGCCGTGACGTAATTGGTCGCCTTGGCGATGTCCTCCACCTTGCTCGAGCGGATGTTGTCAATGCCGCCGGCGTACACCAGCGTGCCGGCGCCATCGACGACATACAGGTGTGGCGTCGTGCGGGCGGCATAGAGTTTGCCGACCTTGCCATCCTGGTCGCGGAAGTAGGCCGTGGTCGCCGTGCCATTGCGCTTTTGCCAGTCCGCGGACCGGGCGGGATCATAGTCACCTTGCGCGCCCGGATGGGCGGAGTTGATCTGCAGCCAGATCACGCCCGCGGCGGCGGCGGCCTGCTGCGTCTTCGGAATATTGCCGCTCTTTTCATAGTGCTTGACGACGAAAGGGCACTCGGGATTCACCCACTCGAGCACGACGGTCTTGCCCTTGTATTCTGCCAGGGAATGTTTGTTGCCGTTGATATCGGTCAGGGTGAAATCGGGTGCAGCTTTGCCCACCTCGGCGGTGGCGGCCTGCCCGATGCTCCAGGCCGCAAAGAATACGGCGCTGCTCAGGATTGCTTTGATCATGGTCTTCATATGGGGGGAATGGGGGTTAAGCCTACGCAGACCCTAGACGCAGTCAAAACTCCAGCGGTTACAATTTGCTGCAACATTCCAAGGTCACACGGGACAGATATTTGCGCGTTGCGGCGCAGCCCGGTCGCCGTAGGTTGCAGGTACCTTGACCGGCTGGATTGGCGATTTTTTCCGCTTTTGGTGGGCGTTGTTCTACTGGAACACACGCAAGGCATGGTTTCGCCTGCGCGGTTCACACCGGGACGATTGCCCCTGCCAGAATGTCAGTGATTCCGGTCTGGCCCTCGAGACCCGCTGCGATGCGGTCATCCACTGGCACCAGCCGGGGCGGTTTCGACGGGTCTGCCCGTTGCTCAAGGAAACCCCCGAAGGCTGGCGCTGTTCGGTCGAGGCCGAGCGCGTGCGCCCGTTTTGGCTCCGGGCCTTCCTGTTTGCCGGCGGCGCGCTGGTCGCGCTTTACCTCACGGGCACCGCGGTGACCTATGTGACCTTGCGGGCGGCCCACTACGAGTTGAGCTATCTGACGGTGGCCTGGCCACCGCGCTGGCCGGAATTGCTCGTCGCCCAGGAGCGGCTTTATGCCGCGCGCGCCCAGTCGGCCCTGGCGCGGGGCAACTACCAGGAGGCGATTCTCTCGCTGGAGATTGTCTGCCGGCTCAATCCGCGCAACTACAGCGCCGGACTAGCCCTGGCCGGCCTTTCCCAGGTGGCCGCCCAGCCCGGCCTGGCCGAGCATATCTACCAGCGGCTCATGCGCGACGTGCCTGAACACCGCATCCAGACCGCGCAAATCTGGTTCGGCACGCTGCTGGCCAGCGCCAATTATCCCAAAATCATCCCGCTGGCCTCCGCCATGCTCAGCGAGGATCCCGGGCAGAGCGGGGCCTGGCTGCACGCCCTGCTCTTCGCCGTGCGCCCCGGCAAGGAGAGCGAGCCCCTCCGCAACCTCCTGCGCGACAATCCGCATCTGCCCGAGTGGTGCACCGAGATCATCACACTCGAGCAAGCCCTGCTGGAGGGCCGGGTCGAGGGCACCCTGCCCGGGCTCACCCGGGTTTACCGGAAACCCGCCGCGACCTACCTGCCCTATTTTCAGGCCGACCGCCTGATTTTGCATGGCTACCCGGATCTAGCCGCGGATCTCCTGACCGCCTACGGCAGCTACCTGCCGGCCGACGAGGCGGCTTTCCTGCGACTCCGGATTTACCACGCCAAGGACTGGTCCGACCTCATCAGCAAGGAATTCGACAACCTGCTCCAATACCCGATGACCCCGCGCCTGGCCGCGAAATTCTGCGCCTACCTCATCGCGCATCCCAACCCCACCCTGGTGGCCCGCTACCTGGCCCGTTTCAATCGCGACGGCCCCGTGATCTCCGCCGAATCCTTGTCGCTTTTCCAGGCCAATTTCCTGCTCGCCGCCCTGACCGGTGACAAGGATCGGACCGAACTCATCCGCGCCGACATCTCGAGGTACACCCAGTCCGATGCCCGCGTCCTCTACGGACTGGTGGAAATTCTGCGGTCCGGAAAAAGGGATCCCCGCCTGAGCCGCATCCTGCCGCTGGTCTCGCTGCCCATCGAGGTGATCTACGCCATCCTCAAAAAATCCGCCTCCGCCCCGGTCCCATGAGTGTCGCCCCACTCAACCCGCCGCCCTCGCCCGCTCCCGCCCCGTCCCGCAGTTTCCTGGCGCTGGAAGTGACGCTGCTGGGTCTCATCGCCGGCTTCTGCGTGCTGCTGTGGCCGGAATGGCAGCAAAACCCCGACCTCTCGCACGGGTTTTTCGCCCCGGTCATCTTTCTCCTCCTCGTCTGGGAAAGCCGGCGTTCCGGCACCCTGCGGTGGTTGCCGGCGAATCGCTACCTGCCCGAGTTGACCCTGGTTTTCGCCTGCGGGGCGGGGTTTGTGCTCTTCGGCCTGGCCGGCATTTTTGCCGCCTCGCTCGCCTGGAACCACGCCGTGGTCTGCCTGGTGCTCGCCGCCGCCCTCTGCTGTTTCCTGCTCGGCGGTCTCTTGATTCTCGCCGACGAGCGCGTGCGGCTGGTGCCGTTCAACTGGATCAGCCTGTCCGCCATTTTCCTCTGGCTGCTCATCACCCCGGTGCCCAATGGCACCTACGCGCGGCTCACCCTGGCCCTCCAGGGCTTTGTCACCAGCAGTGTGCTGCAAACCCTGCACCTGCTCGGCGTGCCCGCGCGGCAGCATGGCAACATCATCGAACTGGCTACGACCACGGTCGGGGTCGAGGAGGCGTGCAGCGGCATCCGCAGCCTGATCTCGTGCGTCTTCGCCGGGTTTTTCTTTGCCGCCTGGCAGGTGCGGCGGCCCGGCGCCCGGCTGGTGCTGATCCTCGCTGCGCCCGTGCTGGCCCTCGGCATGAACTTCCTGCGGTCGCTCACCCTCACGCTACTCGCCAATGCCGGGAAGGAGATCACCGGCTTCTGGCACGATACCACGGGCTTCGCCATCCTCGGCGTGACCGCCTTGTTGCTGGCGGGGCTCGCCGTGCTGCTCGAGTCCAAGCCGGCCGTCCCGCCTGAGGCGCCCGCCCCCTCACCTGAACCACCGCTGGCCTGGCCCCGAAAGGTGTTCTGGTCCAGCCTCGCCGCCACCCTGGCCCTCGCCACGTTTTTTTTCATCAACTCCCGTCCCGCGGAACGCGCCGGCCGGCCGGCGCCAATCCTCACCGACATCCTGCCGCTCAAGCCGGAAGGCTGGACCGTGCTGACACCCAACGACCTCTACCAGTTTGCGGACATCCTGCAAACTTCCCACCTGATCGAGCGCACCTATGTGCGGGATGCCGGTGCGGGCAAAGTGACCCAGCTGACGGTCTATGTCGCCTACTGGTCCGCCGGGCAGGCGTCCGTCAGCCGCGTGGCTTCCCACACCCCCGATGCCTGCTGGCCCGGGGCCGGCTGGATCCCCCGGGCCGTGCTCGACGAGCAGGAGGTGCCGCAGCTCCCCGGCATCACCATTTTTCCGGCTGAATACCGCCTGTTCAAGAACGCCGAGGGCTTCCCCCAGCATGTCTGGTTCTGGCACATCTACGATGGACGCGTGATCAACTACCTGGATCCCTACTCGGTACCGGCGCTGTTCCAGCTGGCCTTGCAGTACGGCTTCCGGCGGCAGGGCGACCAGTTCTTCGTGCGGGTCTCCAGCAACCGGCCCTGGTCCGACCTCGCGGGGGAGCCGCTGGTCCACGAAATCTTCGGCAACCTCGCCCGGGTCGGGCTTTGACCATGCCCTTTGCCACCACGAAACAGGAGAAAATCATTCTGGCCATTCTCGCCACCCTCCTCGTGCTGGGCCTGATCGGCCGGCTGGTGCTGGGCGCCTAGCGGAGATTGCGGTTGCCACCGACGGCCCAATCAAAACCGTAGGCATCTATCTTTCCCGCCCGACCGTAATGTTATGAAATGCTGCTGGCTCATCTCCACCCGTTTTCCCTGCTCGTCTGCGCGACCGCGCGCCGGGCGGAGCCGGCGCGTCTCCGGATGACAACCGCCTCGACAGAACCGGCCGACTATGCCGCCCAGGCCCGCGTGCAGGCGGACTGCCTGGCCGCCATGGCCCGGGGCGACCAAGCCGCCCTGGCCGGACTCTACGATTCGCTCTCCCGGCCGCTCTACTCGCTCGCCTTCCGCGTAACCAACGACGCCACCGAGTCGCAGGACATCATTCAGGACGTGTTTCTCCAACTGTGGCGCAAGGCGTCCGACTACAACACCAGCCGCGGCACGGTCTTCAGCTGGGCCGCCACCCTGACCCGCAACCGCGCCATCGACCGCGTCCGCATGCGGCAGCGCCGGGCCGAGCTGCTGGCCGTGGCCGCCCCCGACCTCCAGCCCGCCGGCCCGCAGGGTAACCACGACTCGGCCGGTTCACTCTGGGTGCAGGAGAAGGCCGGTGCCGTCCGCACCGCGCTCACCCAACTCGCCCCCGACCAGCAGAAAGCCATCGAACTCGCCTATTTCAGCGGTCTCACCCAGCAGGAGATCGCCATCCGGCTCAATGAACCCCTCGGCACCATCAAGGCCCGCATCCGCCGCGGTCTTCTGAAGCTGCGCGAAACACTTCCCTCCCGGTTATGATCATCGAGCGACAGGAGGAACTCGCTGCGCTCAGCGCCATCGGCCTGCTGGAAGGACCGGAACGCGTCGCCTTCGATGCCGAACTGGCCGGCAACACCGAGCTGCGCGCTCTGCGCGACAGCCTGACCGCCACGATGTCCGCCGTGGCGCTGACCGTCCCACAGATCGAACCGCCCGCCGGCTTGAAGTCCCGCGTCTTGGCCGCGGTGGCCGGGCCCGCCCCCGGCAAGGCCTTCGCCTTCCCGCTGCTCAGCCTGGCTCCGTGGGCCCTGGCTGCAGGGCTGGCCGTGGCCGCCGCCTGGTTTGCCAGCCAGAATCTCAATTTGCGCAGGGAAAATCTCACGCTGCGCAGTGAGCGTCAGCTGGCCGAACTAGCCTACCAGATGACGCAGAACCAGCTCGCCGAGCGCTCCCTGCTGGCCGAGCACATGATCGCGGACCTTGGCAGCCAGCTGCGCCAGTCCGAGGACCTCACCCGGCTGAAAGTCACCGCCCTGGCCTCCCTCGCCGGCAACACCAAGGAGGCCCAGGCCATCGCCGTGTGGAATCCCGCACAGCAATCCGGCCTCCTCACCATCGAGCAACTTCCCGCCATCGCCGCCTCCCAGGACTACCAGATCTGGATTGTCGACCCCGCGTATCCCAATCCCGTCAACGGCGGTGTTTTCACGGTCGACCCCGCCGGCAAGGCCATCCTCGTTTTCAAGCCCGACCAGCCCGTGACGCAGGTCGCGGCCTTCGCCATCAGCCTCGAGAGGAAGGGCGGCGTGCCCAAGGCCGAAGGTCCGATCGTGCTCTTGGGCAAGTAAACCCGGGTACACCCGGTGGCCCGCCGCCCGCGCCGGGGTCGCACCGAGGCCTTACGGCTTGCGGAACAGATAGTGGCTCACCAGCCATTCTCCGCCATCCCGGAACCACCAGAGTTCGGCGCAGGAAAGAAAAAAGACGCGCCAGTAGCACCACCATTTCACCGCCTCGTCCTCGCCATAGGTCGCACGGAACAGCGGCATGATTTCCGTGCGGTGCCGGTCCATGTTCCGCAGCCAATGCTCGGCTGTCCGGGCATAGTGCCGGCCGCTGATTTTCCAGTCCTTCACCAGTTTCAGGTCATCCTGGAAACACGGAAATAGCTCGTGCGCCGGCATCATTCCGCCGGTGAAGAAATACCGGCTCATCCAGTCGCTTTCATCGTGCACCTCGAAGTGATAGGCGAAGCGCGAGTGGGTGAACACGTGGGCGAAGAACTTGCCGCCGGGCTTCAGCCACCGCGCGACGAGCCCCAGCAGGCGCGGCCAGTTCTTCATGTGCTCGAACATCTCGACCGAGACGACGCGGTCGAAGCAGCCGGGCGGGGCGTCAAATGTGTTCATGTCACAGGTGATGATCTCGATGTTGGCGAGCCCGCGTTTTCGCGCCTCGCCCAGGATGTGCTCCCGCTGCGTGCGGGAATGCGAGACCCCGATGATGTGTGCCGCCGGGAATTTCTCCGCCATCCAAAGCGTCAGCGAGCCCCAGCCGCAGCCCAGTTCCAAAATGGCCTGCCCGTCGGCCAACTCGGCGCGGTCGCAGGTCAGCGCGAGCATCCGCTCCTCGGCCATGGCGAGTGATTCCTTCCCGGTCTCAAAATAGCCGGAGGAATATTTCAGCCGGGGCCCCAGGCACTGCTGGTAGAACGCCGTCGGCACCTCGTAATGCTGCTCCTTGGATTCCGCCGTGTTGATCGCGATGGGCCTGCCCCGCAGTTCTTCGG
This sequence comes from Lacunisphaera sp., assembly GCA_046590295.1. Lineage (GTDB taxonomy): Bacteria > Verrucomicrobiota > Verrucomicrobiia > Opitutales > Opitutaceae > Lacunisphaera. The sequence continues at coordinate 46,535 of JBKJTZ010000065.1, read as the reverse complement.
CGAACCGGGCGATCTGCCCCGCCGGGGAAGGATGGTCTATCTCGCGCAGCCGCTGGCGTAACAGCCGGCGGATGCCGGCGCGGATCAGCCAGTCGGGCAGCAGGTTCTTGGTGAGCAGGGTGTCGATCATGGCAGATGCTTGGGCCACCACGGCACGAAGGCGCTGGTCGTGGCCTGGTAGCGGCGGTAGGGTTCGCCCTTGGAACGCAGCGCCTGCTTTTCCGTGAGCGGGATGCCCGTCACGCGCAGCAGCAGGAAAAGGATGGCGGCCGGACCGATCACCGCCAGCCAGCCCCCGGGCGAGGCGAGCGCGATGAGGAAATATGCGACCCAGACCAGCCACTCGAAAAAATAATTGGGGTGCCGGCTGTAGCGCCAGAGACCCACGGTGCAGACGCCGCCCCGGTTGGCCGGAGCGCGCTTGAAGGCGGCGAGTTGCGCATCGGCCACCGCCTCGCCCGCGATCGCCAGCACCCACAGCGCCGCGCCCGCGATTTCCAACGCATGAAAGCCGGCGGTGGGATTCAACACCGGGAGCAGAAAGGGCACCCCGAGCAGCACGACGGAAGCCGCCTGCATTTGGAAAAAGCCGAACATTTTCGGCCCGAAATTCCCCGCCCAGTCCCGGCGCAGCTGCACATAGCGGCCATCCTCAACCGGATGGTGTCCGGCCACGCGTTTCAAAAGGTGGGTGCCCAGCCGCAGGCTCCAGCTCCCCGCCAAGGTCGCGACCAACAGGCGCCGCGGCCCCCACCCCGTCCCGCCCACCGCGTAGAATCCGGCCAGCAGCAAAAAAGCATAGGACCAGGCCACGTCGACAAAACCGTAGTTGTCCAGCCGACGGCAGGCCAGATACAGCACCGCGAAGGCACCGCCCAAGCCGGCCAGAGCGCTAAGGATTAAAAACCAGGCGGACATCACCACAGCTACGCCTGGGATGCCGGCCTGGATGCCGGAGATTGTCGGGGGCGCGCGCGGGTTGAACCGGAGATTTTCATACAATCAGGTAGACCGCGAGCGAGATGATGGTCAGCACCACGGGCAGCGGCAGCCGGCCGGGCTGGCGCCGCGTGAATACTTCGTCCAAGGATGCCCCCGCCGGAACGCTGAACAACTGCGCCAGCATGTAGACGGCCATGGCGATGTTGCCGAGCAGGATGATGGAGACAAACCACAGCAGGCGGGCGGGCAGCGACTGCTCCTTCCAGGCGACCCAGACATAAAACGTGATGAAGGCCCAGTAGGCATCAAACAGGGTGGCGATCACCCACGGATCGCGGATGACGGCGCTGCGGGCAAATTCGCCGAGCGGCTGCTGCAGGCCCGCCCGGCCCGTGACCCAAAGCATCGAGCCCAGGACGACGACGAAAAGCAGACGGAGAAATATGATCATGGTGATTCCTTTCGGTTCAGAGCGATGGGTTGTTGGCCCGGGTGTGAAGCGTATGCACGACCGAGATGTGCCGCCGGGCGAAAGCTGCCTCGCAGTAACAGAGGTAATAGCGCCACTTGCGGATGAAGCGGTCGTCAAAGCCGAGCGCGCGGACCTGGTCGAGTTTGGCCTGAAAACTTTCCCGCCAGAGCCGGAGCGTCCGGGCGTAGTCCCCGCCAAAATCCTCAAGGGCATGCAGGACAAAGCCGCCCTGCTCACTCAGCTGTCCGTTGACCCGGTTGACGGAGAGCAGGAGCGAGCCCGGGAAGATGTGCTTCTGGATGAAATCCACGCCGCGACGCAGGGCCTCGTAGCGGTCGTCCGGGACCGTGATATATTGCAGGGCGAGCAACCCGTCCGGCTTGAGCAGACGGTCGCAGGCGGCGGCGAAGGCGGGAAGGTATTTGTGCCCGACCGCCTCGAGCATCTCGATCGAGACAATCTTGTCGAACTGCCCAGTGATGTCACGGTAGTCCTGGAGCCGCACCTCGATCCGGTCGGCCAGGCCGGCCGCCGCGATGCGGTGCTCCGCCAGATCCCGTTGCTGCCGGGACAGGGTGACGGTGGTGACCCGGCAGCCGTGGTACTTGGCGGCATGCAGGCTCCAGCCGCCCCAGCCCGTGCCGATCTCCAGCACGTGGTCCGTGGGTCGCAGGCGCAGGTGCCGGCAGAGCGCCTCGTTCTTGGCGGCCTGGGCCTCGGCGAGCGTGGCGTCGGTCCGCTCCCACTTCGCGGCGGAGTACATCATCGACTCGTCGAGCCACAGGGCGAAAAAGTCGTTGGATAGGTCATAGTGCTCCGCGATGTTGCGGCGGGCGTTGGCCCGGCTGTTGGGCCGGAGCAGGTGACCCAGGCGGTCGAAGGCCCGGAGGACGTTCAGGGCGAACAACCGGGCCCGGCTGGAACCGGAGAGCGTGGGGGCATGGCGGTGGTTGAGCACAAACCAGCCGACGACAGCGGTGAGATCGGGGGAATCCCAATCGCCGTCGATAAAAGCCTCCGCAAAGCCGATGTCACCGTTCAACAGGCATTTTCTGAAAAAGTCAGGACGCCGCACGCGGAGCATGGCGCGGTGATCCACTCCCCGGACCGTTTCCAAATGAGCCTCGGTCCCGGCGCCAAAGCACCGGGTGGAACCATCGGGCAGTTCCACGACCAGCCGCCCGAGCGGCAGGCCGGCCAACGCGGCGAACAGCTGGCGCTGGGCAAAGGACTCCGGCCGGGCAGCCGACAGGATGGATGGGGTGGAGCGGGAGGTGGTGGAACTCATGATTTGGGCGAAGAAATGAGGGCGGACGGCGGCAACGGGTCCGGGGCCGCGGCCAGGGACGCGTGCGGCCGGTAGAGCCCGCGCTGCCCGGCACCGCGGGCGGCCTTGGCGAACCAGGGCACCCGCTTCAGCCAGAGCCGGAAGGCGTGCCAGTGGATGAGGCTGATGATACGGAGCGTGAGCAGCGGATACTTCAGCGTGAACCAGGCGAGCCGGGCATCCGAGAGGGGCCGGCGCGGACCATTGAGGCTGCTGGTGAGGGTGCGGACCCCGCCCACGTAATCATCAATCCGGACCGACAGGCGGTCGCCCGGCACGCGCAAGCGGAAGTCGAAGGCGACATCCACGTCGCTGAACGGGGACACATAGAAATCCTTGGGCAGGCGCAGGGCAAATCCGTCGGATCCCCGCGCCTCGGGTCCGAGCAGGAACGGCTTCATTTCCTTGAAGGTGTTGGTCACCTCGGCGAGCGCCGCCACCGGCGCGCCGGCCCGGTCGTAGCAGAAATAAAAGGAGACGGGATTGAAGAGATAGCCGAACACCCGCGGCAACGTGACCAGCAGCACCCGGCCGCCGGCCAGATCAATCCCGTGGGTGGCCAGATGGTCCACCACCCGCTCCTTCAGCGTGGAGCGGGCGGCCGCCGCCGGGCGGGGCGGGGCGTTATGGATGGGCTCGTGCGTGGGCAGGTAATCACCGTCGCGGAAGGAATACAGGTTGCGCCGGTTCCGGGAGAAGAACCGCAGCCGCGTGGAAAGCCCGGCCAGTTCGTCGAGGTCGATCGCGAAAAGGAAAATGCGATACGCAAACCGGTGCGCCTTGGGCGCAAACCGGGCGTGGAGGACTTCGCACTCAAAAAGGCAGGAATTCACTGCAGGAGTTACGGTTGAGCGCGTTCGCGGGATGCAGGGGAAACATTTGGGGCTAGGCCGACCAGGGATCGCGGCCGAGGAACTGGCGCGCGAGGTTCACGGCGGACAGGAAGCCGTCCTCATGGAAGCCATACCGGGTCCAGGCGCCGCAGAAGTAGGTCTCGGTGGAGCCGTTGGCCGACTGGTTGAGCCGGGGGATCTCCGCCTGCGCGCGGATCGCTTCCAGGGTGAACAAGGGGTGCTCATAGTGGATCGTGCGGAGGACCCGATCCGGGGCGATGGCCTCGGGCCGGTTGATCGAGACAAAGTAATTCTCCCGATCCGAGACGCCCTGCAGCCGGTTCATCCAGTAGATCGTCATGGGCCGGAGCCGCCCCGCGGCGTCCCGGGCCAGCGAGTAGTTCCAGGCCGACCAGGCGAGCTTTGTGCGCGGCATCACCGCGGCATCGGTGTGCAGCGTGGCGACGTTGGGCTGGTAGCGGAACTCGCGGAGCAGGCGGGTTTCATCCGCCGTGGCATCCGCCAGCAAGGCCAGGGCCTCGTGCCCGTGGGTGGCGAAGATCACCTGGTCAAACCGCTGGACGGCGCCATCGGCCGTGGTGATCAGCACGCCGCCCGGGCCGCGCGCCACGCGCACGACCCGGGTGTTGCGACGGATGCTGCCGGCCCACGGGGCCGTGAGGCGCCGGACATATTCCTGCGCCCCTCCGTCCACGGTCCACCACTGGTGCTGGGTGTGCATACCCAGGAACCCGTGGTTGTGGAAGAAGCGCAGGAGCGTCCGGGCGGGAAACAGCAGCATCTTCTCGGGCGGGGTGGACCAGACCGCGCTGCTCATCGGCACCAGATAGAGATCGAGAAAATCGGCCCCGTAGCCCCGCGCCCGCACGTAGTCGGCCAGCGTCATGGTGTCGATGGCGGGATCCGCCAAAGCGGCCACCGCCTCCCGGTTGAACCGGTCGATCGCCCGCAGCATCCGATAGAAGGAGGGCCGGAAGAGATTCCGGCGCTGGGCAAATAGGTGGTTGAGCGAGGAGCCGCAGAATTCGAGGCCCGTATCCTCGTGGCGGACGCTGAAGGACATGTCCGTGGGCTTCACCGGTACCCGGAGCAGGGTGAAGAGCCGCGTCAGCTGGGGATAGGTCTCGTGGTTGAAGACCATGAACCCCGTGTCGATGGGCACGGGCCGCCCGGTACCGGGTTCGGGCGTGGTGACGGTGTGGGTGTGCCCGCCGGCATGGGCATTCTGCTCGAACAACGTGAGGTCACAGTGCCGGTGCAGAAAGTGGGCGCAGCCTAGCCCGGAGATTCCGGTGCCGATGATGGCGAGAGTGGACATAGAAGGCGGCGAAGGGGGCAGGTTGGCGGTCCGGCATGAGTGCCGGCCCGGTCCATAGATTACGGACAAGTGCGGCGGTTGGATTCCCCGGATGGGCGGAATTTTTCCACCCCTCGGCGCACCCCCTCCGGCACCCGCTGGCGAGCAAAATCTTCCGGCCCGCACTTGGCACTTGTCTCCAGCGTTCAGGCGGAAAAACTACCGGCTGCATGATAATCAAACCGAAGGTCCGCGGCTTCGTCTGCGTGACCGCCCATCCCACGGGTTGTGCCGCGCACATCCAGGAGCAGATTGACCACGTCAAGGCCGCGGGCCCGATCCAGGGCGGCCCGAAAAACGTCCTGGTCATCGGTTCCTCCACCGGCTACGGCCTCGCCTCCCGCATCACCGCGGCGTTCGGCTCCGGCGCCGCGACCCTCGGCATCTTTTTTGAGCGCCCCTCCGAGGAGGGCCGGCCCGCCACGCCGGGCTGGTATAATTCCATCGCCTTTACCCGCGCCGCCCGCGCCGCCGGACTCTACGCCGGCAACCTCAACGGCGACGCCTTCTCCCACGACCTCAAGGCGCAGGCCATCGCGACCATCGCCCAGGAGATGGGTCCGATCGACCTCGTCGTCTATTCCCTCGCCTCTCCCCGCCGCACCCACCCGGTGACCGGCGTGGTCCACAAGTCCTGCCTCAAGCCCCTCGGCGCCGCCTACACCAACAAGACCGTCGATACCGACAAGGGCGTTGTCAGCGAGATCACGATCGAGCCCGCCAACGAGGCCGAGGCCGCCGACACCGTCGCCGTCATGGGCGGCGAGGATTGGGAGATGTGGATGCAGGCCCTGGCCGACGCCAAGCTGCTCGCACCCGGGGCGACCGCCGTCGCCTATTCCTACATCGGGCCCGTGCACACCTGGCCCATCTACAAGGACGGCACCATCGGCCGCGCCAAGGTTGACCTCGAGCGTGCCGCCCGGGCCATCGACGCCAGACTCCAGGCCCACGGCAACGGCCGGGCCTTCATCTCCGTCAACAAGGCGCTCGTCACGCAGGCCAGCTCGGCCATCCCGGTCGTCCCGCTCTATATTTCCATCCTCTACAAGGTCATGAAGACCGCCGGCACGCACGAGGGCTGCATCGAGCAGATGCAGCGGCTCTTTGCCACCCAGTTGTACCATGGCAGCACCCTTCAGCTCGACCGCGAGGGCCGCGTCCGCGTGGACGACTGGGAGATGCGTCCCGAGATCCAAAACCCTGTCTCAGAAATCTGGCCCAAGGTGACCACGGAGAACCTGGCGGCGCTCACCGACATCGCCGGCTACCGCACCGAGTTCCTCAAACTCTTCGGCTTCGGCCTGCCCGGCGTGAACTACGAGGCCGAGGTCGAGCCGCATCTGACGTTCGACTGATGTCGAACGGAAGCTCCCGGTTCGCAACATCCCACCTCCAAATTCCTGGGCATTGAGGCATTGGCGATGCTCTGGAGCATGGCTGTTGAAATTTGGAGCTTCTGAAGCATGCGTGTCGTCGTTCAAAGAGTCAGCGCGGCCCGCGTCACCATCGCGGGGCGGACCGCTGGTGAAATCGGCCGCGGCCTGCTGGTCTTCGTCGGCATCGCGGCGGTTGACACCGCGGTCGACGGCGACTGGCTGGCGGCGAAAATCGTCAAGCTCCGCCTCTTTGCGGACGAAGCCGGCCTCATGAACAAATCGGTCGCCGACGTGGACGGCGGCATCCTTTTGATCAGCCAGTTCACCTTGCACGCCAGTACGCAAAAAGGCACGCGACCGTCATTCAACGCCGCCGCCAAGCCGGAACTCGCCCGGCCGCTCTACGAGCAATTCATCGGGCAACTCGGCACCGCGCTCGGCCGCCCGGTCGCCACCGGCGAATTTGGCGCCATGATGCAGGTCACCCTCGTCAACGACGGTCCGGTCACCCTTATCATCGACTCCCAGCGGCGCGATTAGGCCGCCGCCGTGGTTTCACCAAAACCGCCGCCGGGGTCGCTGATCCGGTGCCGGCTAGTCCCCGGCTGACGGCACGCTGGCCGACCGGCCATTGTCCTTCGGGCCCAGCTTGAGAATATAGGGTGCCGCCGTCTTCGCCCAGGCCTCCGCCTTCGGATGGTCCGCGGCGCCCTCGCGCCAAGCCTGCCGCAGCATGTCGGTGTCAATCACGCCGGGATTGAGCGGCACGGCCGCCAGGCCGGCCGGCAGATCCTGCGCCAGTGACTGCGTCAGGCCCTCGATGGCAAACTTGCTGGCGCAATACGGCGCCACCCCGGCGGCGGTGCCGCGGCCCCAGCCCGAGCTGAGATTCACGATGACGCCGCTGCCGCGTTGCACCATCGCGGGCACGAAGTGCCGGATGACATTTGCCACGCCCTTGATGTTCACGTCGATCAGCTGGTTGAACTCGCGCGCCGGCACCTGCCAGAGCGGCGCCGGCTCGTTCATCAGGGCGGCGTTGTTGATCAGCAGGTCGGGCGCGCCGTGCGTGCCGAGCACCTTCACGGCCCACAACGCCACCTTGTTCTCCTCCGTCACGTCCAGCGCCGTGAAATCATGCGGCGCCGGATGGGTGAAACGGAGATTGAGCACCTCCGCGCTCCGGCCACAGCCGATGATGGTGTGCCCGTGCGCGATATACCACTCGGCGAGAGCGCGGCCGAGGCCCTTGGTCACGCCGGTGATGAGGATGATCATGGGCCGAAGTAGTGGGTGGCGGGTAGTGGGTGGCGAGTAGAAAAGCCGTGCTGATCTTCCAGGCTCACTAGCCGCTGCTCGCTATTCGCCACTATCGGGATTGCAGCCGGATCTTGTTCAGGCCCTGCTTCCGGCAGACGTCCATCGCCTGCGTCACGAATCGCAGCGGGGTGTTTTCATCGGAACGGATGACCACGGTGATGTCCTTGCTCACGGAGCCGATCTGCCGCACGAGCTCTGCCAGCGTCTCCATCGTGGCGGGCCGGCCGTTGACATCCACCGTGCCCTCCTTGGCGAGGCTGATGGTCAGCGACTCCTTGAGCTCGCTCTTGCCCGCGGTCTCCACCTTGGGGAGCGTCAGGTTCATGGTCGTGATCGAGCGAAACTGCATCGTCACGAAGGCGAAGAAGATCAGCATCACGAGCACGTCGATGAGCGGCACGAGGTTCATCTCGGGCCGCTTGCGGCGCTTCTGGTAGAGTCCGCTCATGACTTGCCGTGGCGGGCGAGCACGCGCTCAAGCAGCAGGTCGATCTTCACCGCGTAGTTCTCCACCTTGCGCTGGAGGAACCCGGCGCCGACCAGCGACGGGATGGCAATGGTGAGGCCGATGACCGTCGCGGAGAGCGCCAGCGCCACGCCCTTGGTGAACGCGACCGGATCCGGCAGGCCGGTCTCGGGCGAAATCTGCGAGAACACCTGCAGCAGGCCGGTCACCGTGCCGGTCAGGCCGATGAGCGGGGCCGCCGCGTAGATGACGTCCAGGTAGGGCACCCCGCGCTCCATGCGGTTGATCTCGAGGCGGGCGAAGGCCTTGACCGCCTCGGGGTCGTCCTTGTGCCGGTCGGCAAACTCCACGATGCGCGCCAGCACGGAATGCCGGCCGGCCTGGGCGGGCTTGCCCTCGACAATGGCGTCGACGAGGTCGTTGGGGAGCACTGCATCGTTGCGGAGGGCGTAGAGCCGCTCGCACAGGATGTAGACGGCGATGATGGAACAGAGGGCGAGAGGATAGATGAGGACACCGGCGCCTTTGAAAATATCAAGCATGGGAGATTAAGAGTGAAGTGGGCTCATAGACGCGGACAAGCCGGAAAAGGTTCATCCCGCAGGTCATTTAGTTGATTTATTTCCCGCTTTCAGCCGGGCCAGCAGGCCATTGATCTCGGCTTCCAGCTGTTTGCCCGGTTCCACCCGCAGCGTGCGCCGGGCCCGCTCGACCGCCTGCAGGGCGGCCGGTACCTGGCCTGATTCAGCCAGGTGCAGCGCAAAGGGCACCACGACCTTGTCGTAAAAATCAATCGACGCGTCCCGGCCGGAAGTGTCCAGCACCTGGTTGAAGGTCCGGATCTGGGTCGCCAGATCCTCGGTCTGCACGCTGCGGGTGAGCCGCTCCGCCGCCGCCGTGACGCTCAAATCCACGCGGCTGGACGCGTATTTCTTCGCCAGCCGCTGGGCCTCGAAATTCGCCAGGCTGGTCTCGCCCCGGGCCCGCAGGACCTCGCCGAGGCGCGCGGAGAAATCGCTTTCCAGGTCGGGATACTTCTGGAAAGCCAGCACGGCCTCGCGCAACACGCCCTCCAGCACCCGCAGATCGGCGGGCGCCGCGGCCTGTTGCGCCGACACCAGCACCTCCCAGGCCGCGAGGTTGCGCCGCTCGCGGTTGACGGCCTCGCGCGCCGCCTGGAGGGCCCGGACCGGGTCGTGGCCGCGCAGGAATTCCGCGGCAAAATTCGCATGCATGACCGAGAGCTGGTAGGTCGGGAGCGCGCGGAAACGCTCCGTGATGAAGAGCAGTTCGTGGTCGTTGAGGTCGCCCCAGGTCTGCGGGTCGAAGGCCAGGCCCACGACATATTTTTGGTCGGCGTAACGCCCGCAGTCGAGCTGCCAGCGCTCGCCGGCGCCCAGGTAGCCGAACCAGGCATGCCGCCCGTCCAAGCCCGCGCCGCGGAACATGATCGTCGGGATGCCCTTCGCCTTGCCAGCGTTGCTGGCGAAATAGGCCTGGTCCACGCAGAGCCCGCCCGTGGCGAGGATGGAGGCCATCCGGTAATCGGGGCCCGGCCAGCTGAACTGGTTCTGCGGAATGCGATCCTTGCGGTATTTGACCAGGTCATACGCCTTCCCCAGCTCGGTCAGGCCCGGGCCCACATTCTTGCGCGCCCAGTCGAGTTCGCCCAGGGGCAGCACGACATCGACCAGAAACTTGAGCTCGCTCGCTGGCAGCCGGCGCAGGCGTTGCAGGGTGAAGTTGGCGCGGTCCAGCTTCGCCCAATAGGCGAAGGCCTGGGCCGGCGGCGGCAGCGTGCGCGGCAGCAGGCGCGCGCTGACCTGGCCGTGTGGCCACTGGGGCGGCGGCGGCACGTCGTAGACGACGGCCACGGCCAGGGCGAGGCTCAGGTACTCGCCGAAGAGCGCCGGTTCCGCGTCGGAGACCTGCTGCAAAATCGCCAGCACCCGCTCGGGATTGTCCACCGGGGACAGCAGGGTGAAAAATTCCTCGGAGAACACCGCGTTGCCGAGCAGGACCAGCTGGAGTTCGCGCGCTAACGCGGCGGACAATGACCCGGGCCGGGACGGATAGCTCGACGCCATGTTGGTGTGTCCCAGCTTCGCCTCCTCGACCGCGCGGACCCATTGCCCGATCGCCTTGTTGTAGGGCGTCGCGAGCAGGTCGGCCCAGCGGTAAAGGTAATACCAGGCCGGCGCGGCGCCGGAATTGCCCTCATACGCCTGCAGCGCCGCCTTGCGCAGGGCCGGCACCACGCGGCCCCACCCCTGCGACGCCGCCGTCTCGACCAGGGCCGCCACCCGCGCCGCCGCCGGTGTCCGCCCGAGTTCGGCCTCCGTTATGCCCGGCTCCTGACCACGCGCCACGGCGAGGAGGAAGAGCAGCAGGGCGAGGCGCTTGAACACCAGCCCAGCAAAGCCATACGCCGACTCGACGCAAGGCGCCGCCGCCCAGCCCGGCCGGGGCGAGCTTGCACAAAAACAGCCGGGTCAGAGCGACTTGGCGGCGGCCACGACGGCCTCGGCGGTGATGCCGAGTTCCTTCATGGCGGTGCCACCGGGGGCGCTGAGGCCGAACCGGTCGATACCGACGACCTTGCCGTCGAGGCCGACATACTTGTACCAGAGCCCCGAGACGCCCGCCTCGATAGCGACGCGCCGGCGGCAGGAGGGAGGGAGGACGTCGTCCCGATAATCCTTGGGTTGCGCGTCGAAGCGCAGGAACGACGGCAGGGACACAACGCGGGTGCCGGGACCGAGGATCTTGGCGGCGGCGGCGGCCCATTGCACCTCACTGCCGCTGGCCAGCAGGATGGTGGTAAGTGGATCGCTCTCCTGGATCACGATATAACCGCCCTTGAGCACGCCGTGGCGGCGGGTCTGCACCGGGGCCTCGTTGAGCATGGGCACCGCCTGCCGCGTGAGCGCAAGCAGCGTGGGACCATCCATGCGCTCCATGGCGGCGGCGAAAGCCCCGGCGGTCTCCTCGGGATCCGCCGGGCGGATGACATCAAGGTTTGGAATCACGCGCAGGCCGGAGACGGTCTCGACCGGCTGGTGCGTCGGGCCGTCCTCGCCCACCCCGACCGAGTCGTGGGTATAGATGTAGACAACGGGCAGCTTCGCGAGCGCCGCGAGGCGCATCGCGGGACGCGAATAATCGGCGAACACGAGGAAGGTCGCACAGGACGGCCGGAACAGGCCGTCGTAGGCCACGCCGTTGCTGATCGCGGCCATCGCGTGCTCGCGGATGCCGTAACGCAGGTTGCGGCCGCTGCGGTTCGTCGGGTCGAAATCCTTGTCGGCGGCGATGTAGTTGAGCGTCGACCCGTGGAGGTCGGCGCTGCCCGAGATGAGCAGCGGCATTTCCGCGGCGATCGGCTGGAGCACATCCCTGCCCGCGGCCCGGGTGGCGAGCTTCGCGTCGGTGGGAAACGCCGGGATCTTTTCCAGCAGGTGCGCGGCGCTCGGGGCCTGGCCGGCGCGGTCGAGCAGGGCGGCCGGGGCGGGGTTGGCCTCGCGCCAGGAGGCGAAGACCTTCTTCCACTTGCTGTAGCCCCGTTTGAGCCGCTTCTTGTGGCCGGCGAAATACGCGCGCACCGGCTCGCTCACAAAGAAGTGCTCGGCCGGCAGGCCGAGTCCTGCCCGGGCGGCACCCGCGAATTTCGCGCCGCCCTCGCCGTGGCCCTTGGAAGTGCCGGCAACCTCGGGAATGCCCTGGCCGATGATCGTCTTGGCGCTGATGAGCTGCGGCCGGCCGCTCTTGGCCTTCTTGGCCTTGTTGACCGCCTTGAAAATGGCCGTGAGGTCGTGGCCGGCGGCGAGCGGGATGACATCCCACTTCATCGCCTTGAAACGGGCGGCCGTGTTCTCGCTCTGCGTCCGGTCCGCCATGGCGTCGAGCGTGACGTCATTCGAGTCGTAGATGAGGATGAGGTTGTCCAGGCCCTGGTGGCCGGCGAACTCGCAGGCCTCCATCGCCACGCCCTCCTGCATGCAGCCATCACCAGCGAGGCAGACGACGTGGTAGTTGAAAATCTCGTGGCCCGGCGTGTTGAAGCGGGCCGCGGCCATCTGGCCGGCCATGGCCATGCCGACGGCGTTGCCGATGCCCTGCCCGAGCGGGCCGGTGGTGGCCTCAACCCCCGGGGTCTCATGAAACTCGGGATGGCCGGGCGTCTTGCTGTGCAGGACGCGGAAGTTCTTCACCTCGTCCAGCGACAGAGCGTAACCGCTCAGGTGCAGCCAGCTGTAAAGAAACATCGAGCCATGGCCGGCGGAGAGGACGAAACGGTCCCGGTTCAACCAGCGGGGCTCGTCGGGATTGTGCACCAGGGCATGGCCGTAGAGCACGGCGCCGATCTCCGCGCAGCCCAGCGGCAGGCCGAGATGGCCGGAAGAGCACTTGTGCACGGCGTCGATGGCGAGGCCGCGGGCCTGGTTGGCGGCTTGGGCAAGGATCTCAGTCTGGAGTTTCATGGGGCGAATGAGGTGGGCGAAAAGGTGAAGCTTCATTTACGCCGCGGGCGCCGTCCGTGCAAAGCCCAATTTGGGGCATAAAAAAAGCGAGCCGGGCGGGCTCGCTTGGTAGGGCTGGTGCGGGAAGCTCAGGCCTTGGCGGCCTTGGCGGCGGCGGCGGCCGCAGCATCATAGCGCTTCTCCTTGACGGCCATGGCGGCCTTGCCCTTGCGGTCGCGCAGGTAGTAGAGACGGGCCCGGCCATTCTCGGCGTTCTTCTCGATCTCGATCTTTTCGAGGTTGGGCGAGTTGAGCGGAAACACGCGCTCGACCCCCTCGCCGTAGCTGATGCGGCGGACGGTGAAGGTTTCGTGGATGCCGCTGCCCTTGTGGGCGATGACGACACCGGCGAAAATCTGGATGCGCTCCTTGTCCCCCTCGCGGACCTTGGTGTGCACGCGGACACCGTCACCGACTTTGAACGGCGCAACGTTATGTTTCACCTGATGGGCGGTGATTTCTTTGATGATGGGATTCATGGCTGGTTATTTGAGTAAATCGGGGCGAACTGACTGCGTTTTTTCCACCTGCTTCGCGTGCCGCCACTTCTCGATCTCGCCGTGGTTGCCCGAAAGGAGCACTTCCGGCACGGACATGCCGCGGTAAACGGCGGGACGCGTGTATTGAGGAAAGTCGAGCAACTTGCTGGTGAAACTTTCTGTCGTCAACGACTTTTCTTCCCCGAGCACGCCCGGAATGAAACGGGCCAGCGCGTCGATGACGACCGCCGCCGCAAGTGTGCCGTTGGTAAGCACATAATCCCCGATGCTGACCTCCTGGTCGATGACCTGGTCGCGGATCCGCTGGTCGATGCCCTCGTAATGGCCGCTGAGCATGACCAGATGCGCCTGCCGGGACAGATCCAGGGCGAGGGCGGGCGAGAGCGGCGTGCCGTCCGGGGTCAGGTAAATGCGTCGGCAACCCGGAGTCTGAAGCTGCTCGACGGCGGCAAAGACCGGCTCGCACTTCAGAACCATGCCTGCGCCACCGCCGAACGGCCGGTCGTCGGTGACCTTGTGTTTGTCGGTCGCCCAGTCCCGGAGGTTGTGGACCTTGACCTCCAGCAGCTTGGCCTCCTGGGCTCGCCCGAGCATGCTCTCGGACAAAAATCCGTCGAGCATGGCGGGGAACAGGGTCAGGACGTCGATGCGCATGGGAAGGATGCTTTAAACGCGAAGGTCGCAGAGAGCACGGAGAAAACAAAAACCCCGGATTGCTCCGAGGTTGCCCTGCTAGATGTGGAACTCTGCGTCCTCCGCGATCTCCGCGGTTAACCTCTTACTCAAGCCGTGGCGGTCGCGGTCGCCGTGGTGGCGCGCTTGGCGCGTTTGATCATGGAGTGCATGGTCGCGGTGGGCTTGGCGCCCTTCGACAGCCAGTAGTCCACGCGGTCGAGCCGGAGGGTCATCGGGTTGCCCTTGGCGCGCGGGTTGTAGAAACCGATCTGCTCGACGGCGTCGCCATCGCGGCGGGAGCGTTCCTCGGCCACGACCACGCGATAATGCGGTTCGTTCTTGGTGCCGACGCGGGAGAGACGGATTTTGAGTGCCATTTGTTGGGTCTGGTTGCTATTTGGGAAGCGGGAGTTGGTCTGGAAAAGGGTCAGAATGGACGGAACAAGTTTGCCCTTGTCAAGCCCCCAGTGCTCCCGCTGCATTCGACCCTTTCCCCCCTCCATTTTATGTTAAAAGCCGGCATCGTCGGTCTGCCCAATGTGGGCAAATCCACCCTCTTCAACGCCCTGACCCGCTCCCGCAAGGCGGAAGCGGCCAACTACCCCTTCTGCACCATCGACCCGAACATCGGCGTCGTGATCGTGCCGGATGAGCGGGCCTACGCGCTCCAGAAGATCGCCAAGACCAACGTCGTCGTCCCCGCCGCCATCGAATTCGTGGACATCGCCGGCCTCGTCGCCGGGGCCAGCAAGGGCGAGGGCCTCGGCAACCAGTTCCTCGCCACCATCCGCGAGGTGGACGCCATTTTGCAGGTCGTGCGCTGCTTTGAGGATGGCGATGTCATCCACACCATGGGCGGCGTCGATCCCGTGCGCGACATCGAGATCATCACCACCGAGCTCGTGCTCGCCGACCTCGAGGCCGTCGCCAAGCGAATGATCAAGACGCAGAAGAGCGCGAAGGCGGGTGAAAAGGAAGCGATCATCGAACTGGCGCTGCTGCACAAACTCGAGCCCCACCTCAACGCCGGCAAGACCGCCAACACCCTTCCCGCCACACCGGAGGAGGTCGCGCTCATGAAGCTTTTCCAGCTGCTCACCGCGAAGCCCGTGCTTTTCGCCTGCAATGTCGCCGAGGGCGACCTTGCCACCGCCGAGCAAAATCCGTTCGTCCAGAAGGTCGCGGAGTATGTGCGCACCCATCACGACGCGGCCTATGTGCCGATCAGCGCCAAGATCGAGAGCGAACTCATCGACCTGCCGGCCGAGGAGGCGAAGGCGTTCCTGAAGGACCTGGGCGTCGACGACTCCGGCGTGTCCTCGCTCATCAAGGGCACCTACGCGCTGCTCGGCTTGATGACCTACTTCACCGCCGGTGAAAAGGAAGTCCGCGCCTGGACCATCAAGAAAGGCTGGAAGGCCCCGCAGGCCGCCGGCGTCATCCACACCGATTTCGAGAAAGGCTTCATCAAGGCCGAGATCGTCTCCTATGATGACCTCACCCGCCTCGGCTCCGTCGCGGCCGCACGCGAGGCCGGCAAATACCGTCTCGAGGGCAAGGAATACGTCTTTGCCGATGGCGACGTGGCGTTGTTCCGGTTTAACAACTGATTCCTGACGGCCCAACCGGTCGGCGGCAGGGATGTTTCTCGGCGCTAGCATGTTGTGGTCATGGCTATGGGTATAGCGGACGTCGCATCCGCCTCGTTCCGGCGGCAATACCGCTGGTCCAGGACGGCTCTTGGCCGGGGTGATTTCCCATTGAAGCGGCAGGGCCGCTTGCTCGCCTGCACCGGGCATCCGCGCGATTGCCCAAGATCAGCGGTGGCATAACTGGGTGGGGGGGGGCTAACTGCCGTCATGCTCCCGCCTTCGGGATCGGGGGCTTAACCACCCTATTCGGACATGCACGGCCCCCCGCCTGGTTCCATGGGAGAAACGTTGATTATCCCGGGGGTTCCGGACCATGGTCAGGTGCTGGACCTTCCGGCCGTGCTCCGGCCGTGACGACCGCTGACCATCCGCCCATTGCCCCGCCCCCGACCTGTCATGAGCGACTCCCCCATTTCCCGGCCACCGCCGACCGGTCCGACCCTCGACTTCTCGCTCTTGCGCGTGCTGATGGAGACGATTCCCGACCGGATCTACTTCAAGGATCTCCAGAGCCGTTTCGTCCGGGTCAACCGCGCCTTCACCGACTGGCACAGCCTCGCCTCGCCCGACGACGTTATCGGCAAGACCGACTTCGACCTCTTTGCCGACATTCACGCCAAGGTCGCCTTCGCCGAGGAACAGGAAATCATCCGCACCGGCCGGCCGCTCATTGCCAAGATGGAGCGTTTGACCTGCCGCGACGGCACGGTCGCCTGGGGCTCCGCCACCAAGCTCGCCTGGCGGGATGAGCAGGGCCGCATCATCGGCACCTTTGGCATCACCCGCGACGCCGACGCCATCAAGCTGGCCGAGGAAAAAGTCACCGAGGAGCGCAATCTGCTGCGCACCATCATCGATCACCTCCCGGCCCGGATCTTCGTCAAGGACTCGGCCTCGCGCTACATGCTCAACAACCAGTCCCACCTCGACGCCCTGGGCGTGGCCGGCCAGGCCGAGGCCCTCGGCCGGACCACCAGTGATTTCTTTCCCACCGCGCGCGGCCGGCAGGCCCTCGCGGACGACCAGAAGGTGCTCGCTTCCGGGATCCCGATCCTGAGCCAGGAAAAATCCGATTTCGGCACCGAGGGGCACGTCCATTGGTCGCTCACCACCAAGGTCCCGCTCCTTGACCAGCAGGGCCGGATCACCGGCCTCGTCGGCATCAGCCACGACATCACGGCGCGGAAGGAAACCGAGCAGGAGTTGCGACGGCGCACGGAGGAGATGGAGACCGACCTGCGCATGGCGCGACAGATCCAGGAGGCTTTCTTTCCGCGGGTCTTCCCCGTGTTTCCATCCGGCGTGCCACCCGAGGCCAGCGAACTGCGCTTCGCCTACCGCTACCTGCCCGCGGCCTCGCTGGGCGGTGATTTCTTCGATATCATCCCCTTGTCCGACACGCAATGCGGTGTGCTGGTCTGCGATGTGATGGGCCACGGCGTCCGCGCCGGGCTGCTGACGGCGCTCATTCGCGGCGTCATCGAGGAATTCGCCCCGCACGCCACCTCGCCCGCCCAGGTGCTGGCCGAGATCAGCCGGGCCCTCCTGCCGATCATCAAGAAGACGGGCCAGCCCTTGTTCGCCACCGCCTTCTACGGTGTCATCGACACCGCCGCCGCGTCGCTGTGCTATGCCAATGGCGGTCATCCCGCTCCCCTGGTCCGGCACGGAGGAGACAGCGAGGTGGTCTCGCTTGCCCTGGCCGACCCCGAGCCGGCCACGGGCCTCATGGAAGATTTTGCCTACTCCAGCCAGACCACGCCATTCCAGCCTGGGGACACGCTGCTGGTCTACACCGACGGCATCTTCGAGGCCAACAATGCCGCCGGGGACATGTTCGGGGAAGCCCGGCTGCGCGACTTGTTCGGCCAGCCGGCCGCCGAGTCCGGCGGGGAGATGATCGACCGCCTGATCCGGGAGGTGCTCGCCTTCACCGGCCAGCGGGAATTCGACGACGACCTCTGCGCCCTCGCGGTGGAGTCCACCGGCCGGTCCTGTGCGTTGCGGCCGGCGACCTCGTTCGATATCTGAGGGCCGGATCCGACCCCCCATTAAGCGGTCGATCCCCCGGTCTCGCGCACATCCCGGCGGACGGCCACCGCGGTGGCGATGGCGAGTTCAAGGCCGGTCATCAAGGTCTCCATTGGCAGGCTCGGCTGGCCCGGCTTGGCCTGCCCCGGCAGGAAAGGCACATGGATGAATCCGCCGCGCACGGCGCGCCGTGCCCGCAGGGCGTGCATGAGGCCATAAAAGACATGGTTGCACACAAACGTGCCGGCCGTCTGGGAGACACTCGCGGGGATGTCGCGCTGCCGCAGCGCGGCCACGATCGCCTTGATCGGGAGCGTGGACCAGTAGGCGGCGGGCCCGCGCTGCACGACGGGTTGGTCGACCGGCTGCCGGCCGGCATTGTCGGCGATCCGGGCATCGTCGACATTGATCGCCACGCGCTCGGGCGTGATGTCCGCGCGACCACCCGCCTGGCCCACGCAAATGACGAGCGCCGGTTGGACGACCCGGATCTGGTGCCTGAGCTCCTTGATCGCCTCGCCGAAGACGCAGGGCAGAAGCGCCCCCACGACCCGGTGCCGGCCGATCACCCGGCCGTGCAGGGAGCGCGCGATTTCCTCCGAGGGATTGACGGACTCGCCGTCAAAGGGCTCAAAGCCGGTGAGCAGGACGGTTTTCATTTCTCAGAAACGATAAACACACGCATACATCACCGCCACATTGAAAACCCAGATCGCCGCGGCGAACGGCGCCTGCGCCTTGATGACGGCAAAGTCATCCTTCAGCTCCAGCAGGCGCACGGGCACGATGTTGAAGTTCGCCGCCATCGGGGTCACCAGCGTGCCGCAATAGCCCGAGAGCATGCCGAGCGCGCCCATGATCGCCGGATTGCCGCCGTGGGCCTGCACGATGAACGGCAGGCCGACCCCCAGCGTCATGACGGGGAACGCCGCGAAGGCATTGCCCATCATGATCGTGAACAGCGCCATGCCCGCGCAATACGCCACCACCGCCACCAGCGGATGCTGCACCGGCAGCAGCAGCGCCACGATCTTGGCGACCTCCGCCCCCACCCCGGCCTGGGCAAATATCCCGCCGAGCGCCGCGAGCAGCTGAGGCAAAATCAAGGTCCAGCTGATCAATTGCAGCAGGCGCCCGCCCTCGTCCACCGCCACCACCGGACGCTCCCGCGTCAGCCGCAGGGCCCACCCGATTGCCAGCACACAACCGAGACCCAGAGCGATTTGCGACGCCGGCTTGGCCTCCACCAGAATATAGCCGCCCAGCTTCACGCCGCCGAGCGTGAACCCGACCGTGATGGCCACCGCCGGCACCAACAGCACCGGGCCGAGCAGCCAGTTGCCCAGGCGCACCGACTCCGCCTCCAGGCGGTCCCTCGCCGGCAGCTTGAAGTGCGGTGGCGCGACCTGCTTCGTCGCGGCCAGCAGCACGAGCCCGACCACGGCGTAACCCACCGCCACTGTCGGCAGAGCTTTCCCGCCCACGCAAATCACCGCGAGGATGCCCCAGAAAAGTGCCGAGCCCCAGCGCGTCGGATGCGTGGCATTGGTCGCGATGCGTCCGGCCAGCGCCGCGAGGACCACGCCCATCAGGACAAAGAAGGTTTCCAGCGAGAGGATGGTCACGGCTTGTCCTCCTCCGGCCGCGCCGCCCCTTGGGCCAGCCGCGCATCCAGCTGCCGGGCCCGCCACCATCCGACCAGCAGCACCCAGAGGGCCGTCGGCAGGCCCCAGACCTTGAGCGACGACAGCGGCACCTCGACCCCGGCGGCGTCAAAGAATCCCTTGATGAGCAAGATGGCGCCCACCGCCACCACGATGTCGTCCGAGAAAAAGTTGCCCACGTTTTCCGCCGCCGCGGCATGGGCCCGGATGTCGGCTGCCGCCCGGGGTTTCAGGTCGCCGCGTTGCGCGAGTTCGGCCCCCTCGGCCATCGGCACGATCAGCGGCCGCACCATCGACGCGTGGTTTCCGATGTTCAACCCCACCATGCTGCTGAGTCCGCGCAGTGCCTGGTAGAGCCACACCACCCGCCCCGCCGTCGCGGCCCGCGCCCGGCCGATCAGCAGCGCGACGCGCTCCTGCAGCCCGTGGCGCTCGAGCAGGCCGATGACCGGCACCATCAACACCACCGGCAGGGTCAGGTTGCGCTGCTCCACGAAGAACTGCCCGATCATCGCCATGAGTTCGTTGAGGGAAAAACCGGCCAGCATTCCCGTCACCAGGCCGGCCGCCAGCACCACGAGCAGGGCGTTCACGCGGAAGGCAAAGCCGACCGCGATGAGGAGAATGCCCAGCAGCTTGATCATGGGCCGAACGCCTTGAATTCGATCTGGTCTTGCTGCAACTCCGCCCGCAGCCGGGTGGCGAAGGTCACCGCCTCCGGCCCGTCGCCGTGCAGGCAGACCGTGTCGGCCTTGACCGGCACGCGGCTGCCGTCGGTGGCGGTCACCAGCCCTTCGCGCACCATCTGGCGTACCTGCCCGAGCATGGCCTCCGCGCTTCCGACCAGGGCCCCGGGCCGGGAGCGCGGCGTGAGCGAGCCGTCGGACTGGTAGGTGCGGTCGGCAAACACCTCGTGGGCGACCCGCAGGCCGCTCGCCGCGCCCGCCTTGGTCAGTTCGCTGCCGGCCAGGCCGAACAACACCAGATCCGGGCCGGCTTCGCCCACCGCCGCCGCCACCGCCGCCGCCACCGCGGGGTCGCGTGCCGCCATGTTGTAGAGTCCCCCGTGCGGCTTCACGTGCGCCACCCGCCCGCCACACTGCCGGGCGATGAACATCAGCAGCCGGGTCTGCGTCAGCACGAGCAGGTGGATCTCTGCCGGCGACGCCGGCAGCTCGCGCCGGCCGAAATGCTCACGGTCATTCAGGCTCGGATGCGCGCCGATGGCGACGCCGTGTTTCCGCGCCAGCTCGACCGCGAGGCGCATCGTGCTGCCATCCCCCGCATGTACGCCGCAGGCAATGTTGGCCGAAGTGATCAGCGGCATCAGCTCCGCGTCGTGCCCGGCCCCCTCGCCCAGGTCGCAGTTGAGGTCGAGGCGGGGCATGGGGTCAGGCCATGAGCCGGGCGAGCCCGGTGCGGACACGACTAAAATCCCGCTCCCGCGCCAAATAGAGACTCTGCGCCTCCGCCAGGGTGACTTCCTGAAAACGGATCCGCTCGCCGGGCCGCAGTTGGGTGAACCGACGCAGGTCCGCTGACGCCACCGCCGCGATGCGCGGATAGCCGCCGACCGACTGCCGGCTCGGCAGCAGCACGATGGGCTGGCCCGCTGACGGCACCTGCACCACCCCGGCGTTGACCGCCGATGAAACCATGTCGCCCCCGGACCGGCGCTCCAGCACCGGTCCCGCCAGGCGCACCCCCATGCGGTCGGCTTCCTTGGTCGCGGTCCATTCCGTTGCGAAGAACTCCCGTTGCGCGTCCAGCGTAAACCAGGTGCATTCGGGGCCGCGCACGGTGCGGACCACGCCGGCCGCCGCCGGCCGCCCCATGGTGCCGGGCCGCACGGTCCAGGCCGTCGCCCGCTTCCCGCCGGCGCGCAAGGACGTGAGGATCTGCGCGGCCCAGGCCGAGTGAGCGAACACGCCGAGGTGGTCGTCCGCCTGCAACGGCCGGCCCTCATGTCCGCCGAGGCCGGCGCGGCGATAGGTGCTGCGACTGCCCAGCACCATCGGGACGTCGATGCCCCCGGCCACGGCCAGCCAGGCCCGCAGCCCGCTCCGTGCCAGGCCGAAGCGGATCGTCTCGCCCGCCGCCACCCGCACCGCCCGCTCACTGGGCAGCGGCTCGTCGCCGATCCGGGCGTCAAAGTCAGCGCCGCTCCACGCGATGATCGTTTCCCGGTCGAAGCGCAGTTCCGGCCCGGTCTGCGCCATTTCCAGCACCGCGGCGTTTTCCTGGTTGCCGACCAGCAGGTTCACCACGCGCGCGGCAAAGCCATCCAGCGCGCCGCCGACCACGATGCCATATTGCTGGTAACCGGGCCGGCCGAGGTCCTGCACGGTCGTGAGCAGGCCGGGTTGGAGCACGGTCAGCATCGGATACCTCCGAGGCTGAAAACTCCAAGCCCCAAGCTCCAAGCTCCCGAGAACCGACAAACCTCAAACCAGCAGATGCGACCTGATTGTTTCGTTGATTGCTGTGTCTGGAGTTTCACGGGAGCTTGGAGGTTGGAGGTTGGTGCTTCGCCCCGACTGACTCCAGTTTGTCGAACTCCGCCGGCGTAATCGCCTTGAACTTTACCCGGTCGCCGGCGCGCAGCAGCACCGGGGGATCATCCTCGGGCCGGAAAAGCCGTTCCGGAGTGCGGCCGATGAGGTTCCAGCCTCCGGGAGTCGAAAGCGGATAGATGCCGGTCTGCGCCCCGCCGATGCCGACCGAGCCGGGCAACACGACCATCCGTGGTTTCGCGCGGCGCGGCGTCTCCAACTCCGTGGGCAGGCCGCCGAGATAGGGAAAGCCCGGCGCGAATCCCACCAGGTAGACGAGATACTCCGGCTTCGCGTGACGCTTGATGACTTCCTCCGGCGTCAGCTTCGCGTGCTTGGCTACCAGCCCGAGATCCGGGCCGTGCCCCCCGCCGTAGCACACCGGGATCTCCACCGTGCGACTTCGGTGCTTTTCCATCTTGGGCGGATGCTTCAGCCGCTCCGTCACCAGCGCCGTGAGCCAGTCGACCAGCCCCGCCTCCGGCGCACCGGCCTGCACGGCCAGCCAGGGATCGTAAAACAGCGTCACGGTCGTGTAGGTC
Source organism: Lacunisphaera sp. (assembly GCA_046590295.1). Taxonomy (GTDB): domain Bacteria; phylum Verrucomicrobiota; class Verrucomicrobiia; order Opitutales; family Opitutaceae; genus Lacunisphaera. The sequence continues at coordinate 24,282 of JBKJTZ010000065.1, read as the reverse complement.
GGGACGAGTTCGGTCACGCCGGGCAGCGGCGCTGCGGCCAGGGCCCGCCAAGCCTCCTGGACACGCCGGTGCGTGGGCTCGTCGATGACGTCACCCACTTCCAGCATCAAGGCGTTGTCGCCCAGTGGCGTGAAGCGCATGACAAAATTCCTAAGTCGTTAATGCTACTTGGCAGCAAAAATCCGCATTATGCATTTTTTGGCCAACACACTGCGTATATTAGCCTTTGGCCGGTTAGGGTTGCGCTTTGGGGGCCGTTGAATTCAAAACAGGCCCATGTCCCTCCGCCGTTCCACGCAAACGATGGTCGTGTCACTGGTGCTTATGCTCACCGGTTGCAAAGACCGTGAGATCACCGCCTATCGCGCCGCCAAGGATGCGCCGGCCGCACCGGTGCCCACGGCGGCCGTTACCGACACCAATAATCTGCCTCCCGGCCACCCGCCCATCGGCGGCGTCACCGGTCCGGCCGGAGCTGGCGCCGAGGCGAACATGGCCAACACCGCCGTGCCCACGGCCAGCGATGCCTCGGCCCTCACCTGGACGGCTCCGTCCACCTGGACCGCCAAGCCGCCCGGCTCGATGCGCAAGGGCAGCTACGCGGTGAAAGGGTCCGGCACCGAGGCCGACCTCGGCATCACCGCCTTCCCGGGCGACACCGGCGGCCTGCACGCCAACCTCAACCGCTGGCGCGGCCAGGTCGGCCTGCCCCCGGCCAGCCCGGCTGAACTGGATGCCGCCATCCTGCATCTCGACGGACAAGGCGTGCACTTTGACGTCATCGAGCTGGTCGGCACGGGCAACGCGCCCATGCGCATGCTCGGCGCCATCACCAGCCACGGCGGCAACAGCTGGTTCTTCAAGCTCCTCGGCCCGGACGCACTCGTGGCGGCGGAAAAACCCGCCTACCTCGAGTTTCTCCAAACCGTCAAGGCCCCCTGACCATGAACGCCTTCACCCGCCAGTTCCGCGACTTTTTTGTCAGCCTCCAGCTGACGGTCGCCCTCCTGATCCTCTCCCTCGTCCTCGTCTTTGTCGCGACCATCGACCAGGTGAACCTCGGCATCTGGGCCGTGCAGGAGAAATATTTCCGGAGCTTCTTCGTGCTCTGGAAATTTCCCGGCTCCAACCTGTCCCTGCCGGTTTTTCCGGGCGGTTACTTCATCGGCGGTCTGCTGCTCATCAACCTCATCTCCGCGCACATCTACCGCTTCCAACTGTCCTGGCGGAAGGCGGGCATCCAGCTGACGCACGCCGGCATCATCATTTTGCTCATCGGCGAGCTCGTCACCGGCATCATGCAAAAGGACAGCTCGATGCGCCTGGAGGAGGGCCAGACCCGCGCTTTCTCCGAGAGCTTCCGCGACCACGAGCTGGCGATCCTGGACAAGACCGACCCGGCCTTTGACGAAGTCGTCGCGGTGCCCGAGGCCGTGCTGGCGGATGCCGGCTCGGTGCAGCACCCCAAGCTGCCCTTTCAGGTGCGCGTGAAGACCTATTACGCCAACGCCACGATGCAGATGGGCGCCCCCTCCGGCCGGCCCGACGCGCCCGTCGCCACGCAGGGCATCGGACCGCGCGTGCAGGTCCTGCCGCTCCCGCTCACCTATAAACCCGACGAGATCAACCTGCCGGCCGCCTTCGTCGAGATCATCACGACCGAGGGCACACTCGGCACCTGGGTCGTCTCGCCGATGATCACCGCCCCGCAGGTCTTCAATTATCAGGGCCGCAACTGGGAGGTCGCGCTCCGGTTGAAGCGCCACTACCTGCCTTATTCGCTCAGCCTGCTCCAGGTCACCCACGAAAAATACCCGGGCACGGAGATCCCGAAGAATTTTGCCAGCCGCGTCCGCCTGCGGGACGACGCCAGCCACGAGGACCGCGAGGTCGTGATCTTCATGAACAACCCCCTGCGCCACGGCGGCCAGACCTTCTACCAATACCAGATGAACGCCGCGGGCAAGATGTCGGCCTTCCAGGTCGTCAGCAACCCCGGCTGGCTGATGCCCTACATTGCCTGCATCCTGATGGGTGTTGGCCTCACCTTCCAGTTCTGCCTCTCCCTGGCCGGCTTCATCCGCAAACGGTCTGCGGCGGCGGCCGTCGCCGCAGCTGCAGGCAGACCCTAGCCCTCATCGCCCAGCCCCGCCCCGCGCCCTCAGGCCTTCTACCCACTGCTCGCTACCCGCTACCCACTCCTCTCAGCAATGAAACGATTTCTCCCCCTCCTCATCCTTGTCCTCGGCGCCGCCTATCTCGCGTCGACCCTCCGGCCGGCGGGGGACAAGACCGACTTACGCCTGAACGACCTCGGCCGCGTGCCGGTGCTCGTCAACGGCCGCATCAAGCCGCTCGACACCGTCGCCCGCACCTCCCTGCTCACCCTGCAGGGCCGCCAGCGCCTCGTCACGCCCGACGGCCGCAGCCTCACGCCCATCGAGTGGCTGGCCGACGTGATGTTCGCCCCCGTCAAGGCCGACACGTACCGCTTCATCTTGATCGAGAACCACGAGGTGCTCGACCTTCTCGGCCAGAAGCCTGCGGACGGCGACGGCGGCAAGCGCTTCTCCTACGCCCAGCTCCGCGCCAAGCTCCCCGAGCTCGAGAAACAGGCGCGGCTCGCCGACGGCGTCGAGCAGCCCCTGCGCACCCCGTTCCAGAAGCAGGTGGTCTCGGTGCGTGACCGGGTCATTCTCTACCTGCAGCTCAAGTCCACCGTGCAGATGCCCGACTCGACCGATTTCCTCGGTGAACTGCAGCTCTTTGAAAAGGCCCTGCCCGCCGGCATCACCGCCGTCCTCGCCAAGCAACGCGGCCAGGAGCACGACGCCGACGCCGTCAAGGTCATGCGCGAGATGGCCGACCGCTTCAGCTACATGGAGCAGCTCGCCTACCTGCGCATGGTGCCGCCGCCCGCCGGCGATCCTGATCCGACGAACTGGCGGCCGGTCGGCCCGACGCTGCTCGACTCGTTCGGCACCGCCCGCATCAACCCCGCCGTCATGGAATACGCGCGCCTCGGCCGGGCCTGGAGCCAGGGCGACGCCACGGAGTTCAACCGCATCACCCTTGCGCTGCACGACCAGCTGGCGAAGCGCTTCGCCCCGCAGATGAGCAAGAGCGACATCGAGGCCCGTTTCAACTCCGCCCAGCCTTTCTACAGCAGCATGTCACTCTACGTGCTGGCGTTCCTCCTCGCCGTGGTCTCGTGGCTGGTGTGGCCGAAGGAACTCGCCCGCGCCGCCTTCTGGCTGCTGACGCTCGCCTGGATCGCCACCACGGTCGGTGTCTTCACCCGCATGTGGCTGGAAGCCCGGCCCCCGGTCACCAATCTTTATTCCTCCGCCCTGTTCGTCGGCTGGGGCGCGGTGCTGCTCTGTCTGTTTTTGGAAAAAATGTTCCGCAACGGTGTCGGCAGCGTCGCGGGCGGGCTCATCGGCTACGCCACCCTGCTCATCGCCCACCACCTTTCGCTGACCGGCGACACCCTCGAGATGATGCGCGCCGTGCTTGATTCCAACTTCTGGTTGGCGACCCATGTCGTGGTCATCACCATCGGCTACTCCGCCACCTATCTCGCCGGCTTCCTGGCGCTGATCTACGTCTGCCGCGGCGTCTTCACCCGCTCGCTCGATACGGCCACGGCCGACGCCCTCACCCGCATGGTCTATGGCATCGTGTGCTTCGCCACGCTGTTCAGCCTCGTCGGCACCGTGCTGGGCGGCATCTGGGCCGACCAGTCGTGGGGCCGCTTCTGGGGCTGGGACCCGAAGGAGAACGGCGCGCTGCTCATCGTCATCTGGAACGCCGTCATCCTCCACGCCCGCTGGGGCGGCATCGTCCGCGCGCGCGGGCTGATGGTCATGGCCATCTTCGGCAACATCGTCACGAGCTGGAGCTGGTTCGGCACGAACATGCTCGGCGTCGGCCTGCACAGCTACGGCTTCATGGACGCCGCCTTCTACGCCCTGATCGCCTTCGTCGCCTCGCAGCTGCTCTTCATGGTCATCGCCTTGGTGCCACTGGACAAATGGCGCAGCTTCGCCCCCAAGGCCGCGATCGCATAAGGGGACGCCTTCTATTCTTGTAGGCAGCCCGCTGGCGGGCACGCTTGGCGCGAGCGAGCGAGCGAGCCCACGGGCTCACGCGCCCGCGGGCTTGGGGCGCGCCAGGGCCTGGACTGGCGCGGGCTTGCCGGCAGCCTCCAGCTCCTCCTGCACATGCGCGCGCATGGCGTCGCGGTAGGTGTTCACCGCCTCGAAGAACTCCGACATCATCAGCATCAGCCAGTACATGCCATTGGGCGTCAGCCGCCAGCCGCGGGCATGGCGCTTCGCCGCGCCCAGGATTTCCAACGTCCTCAGTTCACCCCACAGCCGCCAGAAAAACTTCCGCCCGTGCCGGCGGCGCGCCCAGTCCCGGTCGAGACCGAGGCCGAACATCCTCACCAGCAGCGTGTAACGCAGGCTGTCGCCGGTGCTGAGCCGGTGCCGCGTGACGATGCCCGTCAGCCCCTCCCGGATCCGTTGCTCGTACGCCAGCAGGGAAAAGCTCGTGGCGTAGAGCGTGCCGTCGAGGTAGCTGAACGCCCCGCTGCCGACGCCAACGTAGTTCTCCGACGCGACGATGTATTCGTCGGTCCCCTGCCCTTTCCGGGTGAAGCACCAGGCGGAAGAGGCGGTGAAGTCCGGCAGCAGCTTGCGCTGGATGGCCTGGAAGAGTGTCCGTAGCCGGCGACGGTCGGGCACGCCCATCGCACCCTCCATCCGGCGCTTCACGCTGGGCGCCGTCATCAGCGGGTAGCATGAGACCTGGTTGGCCCCGGACGAGAGAAAGATGTCGAGGTCGCGCTCCAGCGAGACCTGCGTCTGGTGCGCCTGGTTGAAGATGAGGTCGACATTCAGCGTGGGAAACATCCCGGCGGCGGCCTTGATGCGTGCGGCCGTCTCCTCGCCGCTGCCATACTTGTCGTAGCGCTCCATCTCGCAGAGCAGGTCGTTGTCGAAACTCTGCACGCCGACCGACAGCCGCGTGACACCCGCGTCGCGGAGCCGCCCGAGCAGCGGCTCCTCCAGGTCCTTGGGATTGGTCTCGACCGAGACCTCCTTCACCCCGAAAAGCCGCCGCACCAGCCCGATGGTCTCGATCAGTTCGTCCGGCTCGGTCGTCGGCGTGCCGCCGCCGAAATACACGCCGTCGAACCTGAAGCCCGCCAGGTGGTATTGCCAGATCTCGGCGCGGAGCGCGGTGAAGTAGCGCCGCGCCTGCTCGTGGCAGTGCTGCACGCGGTGGAACGAGCAGAACGGGCACAGCACCTCGCAGAACGGGATGTGCACATAGAGGTGGCATCCACCCTCGCGCGGCATCGGCGGGACCCGGCCGTCCGCTTCCGCCATGTGCAGAAACTTCCTCGTCCGGAAACGGAAGAGCTTGATGAGCGCGGCGTCGATGAGGGGCGTGGTGAACATGACTCAATGGCCCAGCCGCGTCAGGAAGGCGTAGATCATGAGCCCGAGCAGCAGCAGGCCCGTGCCGACAAAGACGAAGCCGAGGACCTGGTAGAGCAGGCGGCGGCTCTCCCAATCGTCATGCTGGACGCGGTGCTGGTCGAGCCGGCCGTCGGCGACGAGCCGGTCATACCACTTGCGTCTTTCGTGCAGCATCTCGGACTTGGAGATGCGCCCGGAGAAGATGACCGTGTCCATGGGGAACTTATCCAGCCGGAAGTGGGTGTTGAAGAAGTGGAACGTGAAGATGAAGCCCGCCGCGAGCAGCGCCTCGTCCGAGTGGATGACCACCGCGATGTTGATGATCCAGCCGGGCAGGAACTTGGCGAAGAAGACCGGGAACCACAGCACGAGCCCCGACACGCCGATCATGGCCACGCCCCAGAAGACGGCGAGGTAGTCGAAGCGCTCCCAGTAGGTCCAGCGGTCCCACTGCGGCTTCTCGCCGCGGCCGAAGAACCACTTCACGTGCGCCACCAGGTCACGCAGGTCCTGGAAGGACGGCGCCATGGAATCCGGTCCGAAGAGCGCGCCCCAGACGCGCCGCAGCTGGAACCTCCCGGTCGCGGGGTCGCGCACGGTGCCGCGGTTGCGCCAGCAGGACAGGGCCAGGCTGCCGAGATGCAGCGCGAAGTAGCCGAAGGTCACGATGGCCGCCAGGTGGTGCAGCGTGCGGGCCGATTCCGGGCCGCCGAGGAGGTTGAACATCACCTTCGCCCACTCCGTGTAATAGAACTTGAGCGGCATGCCCGTGATCACGAGCGCGAGGAAACTGGTCACGACCAACATGTGCAGGAAGCGTTCGCACGGCGTGAAGCGGCGGTAGGTCTCCGCGTCCTGGTGCGCCGCCGCCTTCGCCGCGCGGAAGGCCGCCGGATCCCGGAAGTAATCGACGATCATCCGGCCGACCCAGAACAGCGTGTGCAGGGCGAAGAACGCGAACGTGCCGACGAGCAGCGACGTCATAAAAAGATAAACCGCGTTGAGCAGCGGGTAGCCCTCGCCGTCCGCCGGGTCGGCGTGCGGCTGATACTGGGTGAACGCGGCATTCGCCCCCTGGTGGCACGCGGCGCAGGTCTGCACGATGTTCGCGGCATGGAGTTTCGAGCGGGGATTGTCCGCCTTGAACACGTCATGATGGCCGTGGCAGTCATAGCACGCAGCGACGGCCGGCGCGCTGCCGGCCCGGCCGAGGGCCATGGCCTTGCCGTGGTAGGTATCGTGATAGTTCGCCAGCTGCTTGTCATGGCACTTGCCGCAGCTTTGGTCGCTGGTGGCCTTGAAGTGCGCGTTGGAGGGCCGCTCGATCCGGTGGGCCGAGTGGCAGTCGGTGCAGACCGGGGCCTTGGCGTCGGCCCTGACCAGGGCCTCCCCGTGCACACTGGCCTTGAAGGTCTTCTCCACGCCCACGTGGCAGGCCGTGCAGGTGGCCGAGAGGTTGGCCTTGCTGGTGTGCGCGGCCAGGTCCTTGATGCCCTTGATGTCGTGCACGCCATGGCAGTCGTTGCAGGTGGGCGCGACTTTCAGGCCCATCTTGTAGAGGCCGAGCCCGTGGATGCTGTCGCGGAAATCTCTGAGGGCACCGTTCGTCTTCAGGCCGAGCGCGGTGGCCTTCTCGCCGGCCTCGTGGCATTGCGCGCAGGTGGTGAGCAGGTTGAAGGTCGCCACCGGAGAATCGACATGCTTCGCCGAGAGCAGCTCGTGGGCGTTCGCCCCGTGGCAGGTCGCGCAGTCCGCCGCCGGCGGCTGGCCGTCCGCCCGCGGAACCCCGTGGATGCTGTGCTTGAATTGGGCGGCGGCCTCCTGGTGGCAGGACGCACACTGCACGAGGGGCAGGTTCGAGTCATGCGGCGTTTCGGTGATGGTATTGTGACAGGCCACGCAGGTGACCCCGGCATGCGCCGACGCGGCAAACAGCTCGGGCCGCACGCCGATCCACTCGGGCGGCAGGCCGCGCTTGCGGGCCTTGAACTCGGCCTCGTGGCACTCCAGGCACTCGCTGTTGGGCACCGCCGGTGGGGCCGCCAGCGCGGCGGTGACGGCCAAGATCAGGCTCAGAGCGGCCTGGATCGACCGCAGACCGGGAAGAACGTTGGCAGTCATAGGTTACCTCAATTCTCATCATGCGCTTTTCGCGCCCACGTGTCTGCGCAGGCCTTGGCTTTGAAAAAGCATTCCTTGCGCTAGAATCTGGCCGCCGCGCCCTTCGCCCCGAACCGCTGCCGGAGCAACCGATGCGGAACCGAAGGAAAACACAGGCCGCAATCCACAAGATATGCACAGCCTTTCACAAACGCCGAGGAGCCCAGGAATCCCGTAATTCCTATACTGGCCCCGCTTCGAAACCCCCGCCCCTCATGAAGATTATCCCCGCTACGATTGCCGCCGGCCTGCTTGTCGCGTCCTCCGCCCTGGCGGCTGACGTTGCCTCGAATTGGGAAAACCACTGTGCGAGCTGCCACGGCCCCGACGGTCGCGGCGACACCAAGATGGGCAAAAAACTCAAGATTAAGGATCTGACCGATGCGGTCTTCCAGGCATCCTTCACGGATGAGGCTGCCGTCAACGCGATCAAGGTCGGGGTCAAGGCCGAGAGCGGTAAGACCATCATGAAGCCCATCGAGGGCCTGACCGATGATGAGATCACGGCCCTGGTCGCCCATGTGCGTTCACTGAAGAAATAGGCCTCCCCCCCGCCGTTATGAGCCTCGTTCCGCATCCGCCGCAGGAACAGGCCGTGCGCAAGACCAACTGGATCCTGCTAAGCATCACGGCCGGGTTCTTGCTCCTCGGGGTGGCGCTGCTGGCCAATCTCTGGGGCCGTCTGCGGGAAGAGCCGCGCATCCCGCTGGTGGATGTCGCGTTTCTGGACCAGACTGCCTCGCGCAAGTCCTACGCGGATCTGGTGCGCGAAAAGGCCGACCTGTCGGACTTCAAATGCTATGTTTGTCACGACGAGAAAAGCCCGCCGGTGCTCCAGTTCGACGCCCAGCACAACATCATCATCCCCGAGGAGCACGCCGAGACGATCAAGATGGGGCACGGTACGCACAACCGGAACAACCTCTGCTACAACTGCCACAACGAAGCCAACCTGCTGACCTTTTCGATCCGCGACGGCAATGAGCTGACGTTTGACCAGAGCTCGCAGCTTTGCGGCAGCTGTCACGGTCCCAACTTGCGCGACTGGGAGGCTGGGGTGCACGGACGCATCAATGGCTACTGGAACCGTGAATTGGGCGCGGCGCGCCGGCTCGATTGCGTCAACTGCCACAACCCCCATTCGCCCAGCATTCCCAACCGCCCCCCGGCCCCCGGGCCGCACCTGCTGCACGCCAAGCCCACCAGCCATACCCCGGAACATTCAGCCCCCACGCCCTGACATGCCCCTCGTCACGCCCCCCACCCCCGATCCTGGCGCCGCCTCCACCCGGGATATGAACCGGCGCACCTTTCTCCGCTCGACCGCCGCCTTTGCCGGGCTCAGCGCCCTGGCCGCCAGTCTGTCGCCGCTGCGTGAACTCAGTGATTTCAGCTCCGTCGACGAGTTCATGCAGAAATATTACAAGGAGATGACGCCGGCTGACATGGCCAAGGTGCTCCAGCGCATCGAGCGCCAGGTCGAGCGCCAGTATGGCATCCGGCCGCATGTCCGCGACCTCAAGCCGATGGACGGCGTGGAATTTGTCTACTGCCTCAACCTCACGCGCTGCATCGGCTGCCGGAAGTGCGTCCACGCCTGCGTTGCGGAGAACAACCAGTCGCGCAACCCGGAGATCCAATATATCCGCGTGCTCCGGCTGCCGCACGGCTCGATGGATGTCGAGAAGGCCGTGCACGACTACGCGCCGGAATCCGTGCCGGAGAAGGGCTTTTTCTACATGCCGGTGCAATGCCAGCAGTGTCAGAACCCGCCGTGCGTCAAGGTCTGCCCCGTCAACGCCACCTGGCAGGAGAAGGACGGCATCACTGTCATCGACTACGACTGGTGCATCGGCTGCCGCTACTGCGAGGCCGCGTGCCCCTACTTTGCGCGGCGGTTCAATTTCACCAAGCCCGAGATTCCAGCGGAACGACTCAATCCCGACATGGCCTACCTGGGCAACCGCCCGCGCCAGCAGGGCGTGATGGAGAAGTGCCATTTCTGCATCCAGCGCACCCGCGTCGGGAAATACCCGGCCTGCCTCGAGGTCTGTCCCGTCGGCGCGCGCAAGTTTGGCAACATCCTCGATCCGGAGAGCGAGGTATCCTACATCCTCCGGGAAAAGAGGGTGTTCATCCAGCTGAAGGAGGAAATGGGCACCAATCCCCGGTTCTTCTACTACTTCGACAAATGAGCACCGCCATCCGCAACTATTTCGTGTTCCTCTGGCGCTGCGTGCGCATCGCGTTCGTCGGAGACTGGCGCTACTATGCCTGGATGGGGGTGCTCACCGCAATCATCCTGCTCGGGGTCAACGCCTACTGCAAACAGCTCGTCCATGGCCTGATTGTCACCGGCATGAGCGACGAGGTTTCCTGGGGCGTCTACATCGCCAACTTCACCTTTTTGGTCGGCGTCGCGGCCGCCGCGGTCATGATGGTCATTCCCGTCTACATCTACGACAACGAGGAGTTGCACGACCTCGTCATCTTCGGCGAGCTGCTCGCCGTCGCGGCGATCCTCATGTGCCTGGCCTTTGTCACGGTCGACCTGGGCCGGCCCGACCGGTTCTGGCACCTGATCCCCGGGCTCGGGCAGATGAATTTTCCGAGCTCCATGCTGAGCTGGGATGTCATCGTGTTGAACGGCTACCTGCTGCTCAACGTCCACATCTGCGGCTACCTGCTCTATTGCCGCTACAACGACCGCAAGCCCGGCAAGTGGTTCTACATTCCCTTCGTCTTCACCGCGATCGTCTGGGCCGTCTCGATCCACACCGTCACCGCCTTCCTCTACGTCGGCCTGGGCGGCCGGCCGTTCTGGAACGCCTCCATTGTCGGCCCGCGTTTCCTGGCCTCCGCCTTCACCGCGGGCCCGGCCATCATCATCCTCGCCCTGCAGGTCATCCGCAGCGTCACGCACTACCGGATCACCGACAAGGCCCTGCTCACCCTGCGCAGCATCGTGCAGGTTTCGATGGTCATCAACGTGTTCCTGCTGGTTTGCGAAATTTTCAAGGAATTCTATTCCGGCACCGCCCACGGCCTGTCCGCTAAATATCTGTTTGTCGGCCTCGAGGGCCATCACGCGCTGGTGCCCTGGATCTGGACCGCGATCGCTTTCAACCTCATCGCCATGGTCCTGCTCTCGCTGCCCCTCAGCCGCAGCCTGAAATACCTCAACGTTGCCTGCGTCCTCAGCATCGTGGGCATCTGGATTGAGAAGGGCATGGGCCTGGTCATCCCGGGCTTCATCCCCACCCCGCTGGGCGCGGTCGTCGACTATGTACCGTCGCTCAACGAGACCCTGGTCTGCCTCGGCATCTGGGCCTTCGGCTTCCTGTGCTATACCATCTTCCTCCGCATGTCCGTGCCGATCCTGCAGGGCCGGCTCAGCAAGGCCAACGAGGGCCTGCCCGAACCCGATGCGGAGGGCGATGACCTGCCCGCGACCGACCCCGTCACCCACTGACCCGACCCGCCGCCATGCCCACGCAATTGACCGCCGCCGCCGCCAAGCAGTCGCTGCTCGCCCACGTCACCGCCAAAGGCGCGGAGGTGTTTGCGAAATACGGTCCCCAACTCGGCTGGTCTGAGCTGCAAGCGCTGCTCGCGGACCGCACCTGCGTGCGCTATCCGTGCACGATCGAGTTTGATGCCGCCCCGCTCCAGCCCGGAGAATTTTCCTACCCCCGGGCCAACGGCGGCCTACCCGAGGAAGGTTTCACGATCTTCGTGCACCCGGTGTACATGACGCAACTGACCATGGTGCCCTACCTCGTGCTCTATCAGCTGGTCGTGGTGAACTATGGCGAGTTTGCCGGAGCGGACGACGCCGAGGCCTTTGCGGCCGCGTCCCTCGGCCTGGATCCCGAGCTCTATTACGGCGCGCTTTGCCAGCTGGCCGATGAACTCGGCACCGGCATCGATCCCGGCACGCGCGAGATTAGCGGTGGCTGCGGCTGCGGCGCCTGATCCCGCATCATCAGTCTTTGGTCTTCTCCCGGTGCCGGCGCCGCTGGCGCGCGTAGGCCACCGAGATGCCCAGCAGCACCACGCCGAGCACGAGGAACGACATGATGCGGTAGGCCGGCGAGAGTCGCGCGAGATCCACGACAAACACATAGAGAATCGTGGCCAAAATCGTGCCGATGCCCATCCAGCGGTATTTGCTGTTCTGCAGCAGCGCACTCGCCACGAAGTACAGACCGGCCGCCGCCAGCCAGGACGTGCTGACCCAGCCGCCTGGCACCGTATGGTAGAGCCCGTAGGGAATGATCACGCTGGCGGCCACGAGGTAGACCGTACGCATGAACTCGGTCCGCAGGCTGAGCCGGTCCTTCTGCCAGTTGAGCACCCGCGCCGTGAGCAGCGCCACGACGGCAAAGCTGAGGTTGACCGGGCCCGCGGCGGGGCCCTGCCCGAGATAGGCGAGATAGATGCCGCCAAAGATGAATAGGTTGGCCACAATGATGATCTTCGAGCGAAACCAGACCGCGGTCACCGCCACAAGCAGACCCTGCCAGGCGAGCCACGCGTAGAAATCCGGGGCGGAAAAAAACCGGAAGATCGCGACGCTGAGCATGAGGTACCCGGCGCACGCGTAGATGGAGGTGGCGTAGACGCTCTGGTGGTGCCGCCAGTAGGTGAAGGCCATGACCAGCAGGCCGGCGGCGACGGCGGCTTCGGTCAAGGGCGGGAGCGTGGCGGAGAACAGCCGGACATTGATCAGGGCGATCAACAGGGTCGCACCGCTGATCACGAGGGCCCGGCCGATCCGCCACACCACGAAATCCTCCCCCGCACCGGGGCGGAAGCCAATGGCCGCCAGCGGCGCGACGTAGGCCACCAGGAACCACAGGTTGCCGGCCGGTTGCGTCACGCCGTGCAGGCCCCGCCCGAGCAGGGGATGGCCCAGGAGCCAGTCCAGGTGCATCAGGAAGGGCAGGCCCGTCGCCACCAGGCCGAACCAGGGCCAGCCGTGCCGACGCACAAAATAATACGCCGTGACCGCCAGCGCGAACAACAGGCTGAATTGGGACACCGGCTCGTCGGCGATCAGGCCGGTGACCATGCCCAGCGCGAGCACGAGGATCGCCATCAACTGGCTCGGCCGGCGCGCGACGAGAAGGAATTCCCCCCCCAGCACCAGCACGAGCAGCCCCAGGCCGGTGCCGCGTCCCGCCAACACCGGATTGTCGGTGAAGAAATGCAGCCGCAGGGTGGCGAAATAGAGCAGGAACAGCGCGCCCCCGAACAGGATGTGCGAGGTGTCGGGCAGGCTTGACCGCCACCGCCGTGACAGCGCGAAGAAGGTGACGGCGCCCGCATAACCGATCAGGGACGAGAGCAACGTCGGCAGACCGCCAAACGGATAGGCGACCAGAAAGGCCAGGCCCACGCTCAGCGCCAGCACGCCCACGCGCGCGAGCCAGAACTCGCCGATTTCCATTTCCAACCCCGCGTCCGCGGCGCCGTCCGCGGCAATGGGTGGCGGGGCGGACTCGCCCCGGAGAATCATCTCGGCGTCAGTCTCGTTGAGCGCCCGGAAACCCAGGTAATTCTCCATGCGCCGCAAGCGCGCCTCGAGCATCAGATCACCCGCCGCAACCGGACCGGGGCCAGCGGGAGCCGGCTCAGGCGGGTCGGACCGCACCGACGATGACGGATGGGGTATATCCGTGTGCATGAATCCTTGGGCCGGAGTATAGGGCAATCGGCCCGCCGTGACTGCGCACGGGTTGCGGAGACATGGGCGTATCTTGGTACGTAACCCCGCACCAGTGGGCCGCGTTAACGGTCGTTGGGCCCTACCCGTCCTATTTGCCCTACTTGCCCTGGATGCCGCCGTTGTGGCAGTCGGCGCACTTCAGCTCCTCGTCATAATCCCCGCCGGGGTGCTTGAACTCCAGGCCGCTGGGCGAGATCGAGGCGAGTTCGGCGGTCTTGCCCTGCGCGATGATGGTGTGGCACGAGGTGCAGTCGCTGGCGCGGACCGTCTCGCCTGCGGCGGTCTTGTGCTTGTCGTCGTGGCAGCGGAAGCAGCCCGGCCAGTCCTTGTGCCCGATGTTGTCCGGGTAGACGCGCCAGTCGGCCTTGCGCTCGGGGAAGATCGTCTCGCCGTAGATGCGCTGCACCTCGGCGATCGTGGCGGACAGCTCCGGGGCGTCCTTGTATTTGCCGCGGAGGAAATCGGCGATCAGCTGCGGGGCGGCTGCGTCGGTGGTGATTTCCTTCTGCAGCATCGCCTGCACGGCGCTGCGCTTGATGTTGGGGAGCGTCGTGCTGAGGGTGCCGAGGCCCAGGGCGCGCTCCACGGCGTCATTGGCGGTCGGGAAGACGTGGGCCGGGCGGTTGTGGCAGTCGATGCAGTCCATCGTGCGGATGAGCTTCGCGGGCGGCTCGCCCTTGAATTCCTCGTTGCGGTAGATCTTGGCGCTGCCTTCCTTCTTGTTGGTGACGCGCATCCAGACGATGTCCTGCCGGTCTTCGTCGGCGGCGTAATACTCCACACTGCTGTCGGGACTGACGTGCCAGTGGATGCCGGCGAGGGGACTGCCCTGCCGGCCGGAATTGACATGCATCAGCATCCGGACACTCACCGCGGTGTTCTTGCGGTCGGAGAGATAATGGTCGAACGACATGTCGATGTTGCCGTGGAATTTCTCGGGCCAATGGCACTTCTCGCAGGTCTCCTGCGCCGGGCGCAGGTTGTGCACCGGCGTGTCGATGGGCCGGTTGTAGTTGTCGAGCGTGTAGGTGATGAGCTGCCGGGTGCCGTTGAGCTTGGCCTGGATGAAGGCCGTCGCGCCGGAGCCGACGTGACACTGCACGCAGTCGACGCGGGCATGCGCGCCCCGCTGGTAGGTGCTGAACTCGGGGTTCATGGCCGAGTGGCAGACCTGGCCGCAAAATTGGTTCGACTCGGCGTAGTGGTAGGTCTGGTAGCTGCCGAACGCGCTCAGAAGCAGGAACACCACGCCGCCCGCGCCGAACAGGACCAGCAGGCGGCGCTGGGAGGCATTGGAAAAATCGAGCCGCCACTTGTCGGGCTCGGCGGCGTGCATGATGGCCCAGCGACGCTGCGCCCAGGCGCCGAAAAGGCCCAGGGTAATGCCGGCGATCAAAAAGGCCGGGGCGACGATATAGGTGAAGATGCCGGAGTAGGGATTCTGGTGCGATCCCGTCAGGTCCATCCACACCAACAGGGCAAACGAGAAGAGCGCGCCGACGGCCAGCACGCCGCCACTGGCGCTGATCCAGTTGTTGAAATGGGAGCGGGCGGGCGGCCTCGGACTGGGGTTCGGTCGGTTCATGATGCGGGCGGTTCAGGGTGGTGGATGATTACAAAGGAAAACCGGCGAGGGTTGACGCCCTCGCCGGCCGGGGAGCCGCAGCAGGGCGGCTCAGGCTTTGAATTTGCGCACGTAGGCGACGAGTTCCTTGATCTCGTCGGCCGAATATTCCTCGGCGTAACCCTTCATCTTCTCCTTGCCGTCGATTTTTACGCCCTCGGTGGTGGCTTTGATCATTTCCGCGTCGGTCATCTCGGCCTGCACCTTCGGGTCGGTGTAGTCGCGCAGCTTGAGCTTCTTGCCGGTCTTGGTCTGGCCCTTGCCGTCGGAGCCGTGGCAGGAAGCGCAGCTGTTGTCCCAGTTTTCCGCGGCGGGGGCGGCAAAGGCCACCCCGGCGGACAGCGACAGCACGAGGCTGGAGAGAGCAATCTTGGTCGTGGATTTCATAGGTTGGAGGGATGGGTAGACCCTTCAGCCGGGAGGGCCCGGTCAGAAGCGGTATTGGAGTTTGGCGTAGAACAGATTGGCCTCGTAGTTGGCGGTGCCACTGGACGGGACGTCCTCGTTCTTGGCGTAGGTGTATTTTAAGTTGAGCGTCGTGCGCCGGTCAAGCCGGCGGCTCCAGCCGACCGAAACCGTCTGCATCCGGCTGTCGGTGCCAAACGGCACGGTGACCGCGGAATTGTCCACGTAGTTGCCGAGCGCCTTGTAGAGCATGTAATCCACCATGAGGTCGCTTTGGTCGTCGATCGCATAGCTGCTGTAGACGCTGAAGTTGAGGTAGTTGGCGTCACTGTTCTTGACCAGGTTTGTCGCCGACCCCGTGAGGGAGGCCGCCGGGGTCTTCAGCGTCTCGAACACATAGTTGACATTGCCTTGGAGGGACCAGCGGGCGGTGGGGCTCCAGTTCAGCGACTCGGCGATGATGTGCTGGGTGCTGTTCATGCTCTCGCCAAAGGCCAGTCCGTCCTCCTGCGACCGGATGGTGGTCTTCTGGTAGTCGTAGCGCGTGACCGTGCGGACGGTCGGCGACAGGCGCCAGGACAGGCGGACGTTGAAATCATTCGTCTCAAAATCCTGGTTGGTGACGTAGGCGGGATAGCGATCGGCGGTGCTGACCGTGTTGTCGCGGACGGCAATGTAGTCGTTCTGCCGGGCCTTGAAGTAGTATTGCACGGCGACGGTCGTCCCGGGCCGCATATACCAGTTGGCCGTGGCGGCATACTTCTGCGTGTCGCGCGCCAAATCGGTGTCGCGGTCGATGGAAATGGCCTGCAGCGGGGTACCGGGCTCCAGGATCCGCTCTTCCGTGAGGCGACCTTCGGAGCTGGACCAGTCGGCCTTGAGGTTGAGGGCGATGTTCTTCATCCTGGTGAAACGCGCCTCCAGGCTGCCGGCATAGGTCTTCCAGTCCTTCTCGCTGTCGGCTTCGATCTCCTCGATGGTGGGAGCCTTGGCCGAAGTGAAGTTGGTTTCCTCAAACTCGATCAGGTTGTGCCACTCGGTCTTCTCAAAACGCATGGCTGGCGTAATCCGCAGTGTCTCGCTGGCGAAATAGAGCGCGCTGAGGGTGGCAACAGTCTGCGTCATCTGCGACTCACCCAGCTTATTGCTGTTGTGGAGGCCGAAATATCCCTCATCCCGCTGCTGCCGGGTCGGATAGTTGTTGGTGTATTCCGCGTCATACCCCATGCCGGTGATACGGCTACCGGTCAGGATGGTGTCAATCTTGGTGCGGGAGACGGCGGTGCTGACCTTGAGCTGGTCCGTCAACTGGGTGAGATAGCTGCCCCGCATCTGGAACATATCGTAATCCTGCCCTTCCTTCGCCGTGACATAGCGGTCGGTCGTGCTCTGGAACGGCGTGCGCCGGCTGTAACGGCCATTTTCGTAGTCGCCCTTGTCATAGCGCAGGCCGAGCGCCCAATCCGACTTGTCCCGGCTCTGCGAGAGCGTGCCGCTGAGGATGTGCCGTTTCTCGTCGAAGGTCAGATAGGTCGGCACAATGTAACGGGTGGCCGAGGTGCTGACGGCCAGGCCGGTGTCCATCCAGCTGGTGGAGTCCTTCTTGCCCTTCTTGGTCAGGAGGTCGTAGCGGAGCACGAAGTTCACAGCCATGGGCTTGGTGTAGCCGGCCTCGAACCAGAGGTTGCCCCGGTCGACCGCCAGGTCCTCGTCGTAGAGCTGGAACCGCAGGCCGTTTGAGGGCCAGGTGCCGCCGCTGCCGTCATAGTAGGTCCGGAACAGCTTGTAGCCGAACTTCAGGAACCCGACCTCGTCCTTGGTGATGGCCAGGTCGAGGAGGTAGTCGTGGTCGCCCGCCATCGCGTGGCCGCGCAGCTTGAGCGCGGTCTCGTCGTTGAGCTGGCTGGTATAAAAGAGATCCTCGATGCCGAGGGCGCCCTCCTTGTTCTTCTGCATGGCCTTTTGGAAGCCCGCGCGATCGCCGCTCTGCAGGTTGTAGCCGGACGAGAAGTTGATGTAGTTCTCGTAGACCGGTTCCTTGACCTTGCCGGTTTCGGCGGCGGGCAAGGTGCCGGGCAGGCCGAGGAGGCCGGCCGCAGCGAGCGCCAGCACGGGCCGGCGGAAAGCGTGGAGAAAAGCTGTGGTGTTCATGGCAGTTTCCCTTGGGGGGTGGTTTAGAAGCGGAGTGAGGAGCTGACGTGTGAGCCGTGGACGGCCTCGTGGCAGCCGCCGGACCAGCAGGTGCCGCGGGTGAGGAACGAGGCGTGGTCGCGGCCGCCGATGAGGATGACGCCCGGGGCAGTCTGCTGCTGGAAGTGGCATTGCAGGCACAGGTTCGCGTTCCGCGCCTTGAGCATCTTCTGGTTCACCGAGCCGTGCGGGCTGTGGCAGACGACGCAACCCTCGCGGGAGGCCTCATGCTCGAAGACATACGGCCCGCCCTGGGAAGTGTGGCACTTCAGGCAGGAGGAGTTGGTGGTGTCCATGTTGGTGCTGCCCTCGCGGACGGCGTCACCCGTGTGCGTATTGTGGCAGTCGCTGCAGCCCATCTTGCCGGCGAGCACCGGGTGGGTATTCGGCAGGCTGAACTCGGCGCGCTTGTCGAGGTGGCACTGGAAGCAGGTCTCGGGTGAGTTCTGCGGATTGATGATCGTGCCGGCGCCGCCGCCAGACTTGACGTGGAGCGAGGCCGGGCCGTGGCAGGACTCGCAGCCGATGTCCTTGGCGTTCTCCCCGGGCGCCATCATCTTGGCGTGGGAGGCGTCGTGGAATTTCGAGGTGATGGAGTCATGACACTCCGAGCACTTCGCCGAGCCGACAAAGGTCGCGCCCGCGACAGCCGGCGGTGCGATCATGGTTCGGTCGGCCATGACACAGCCGACCAGCAGAAGGGCCCAGACGGCGGCTCCTCCGAAAATTATGGTGCTTTTGTTCCAATGTAGTTTGTGGCTCATGGCGTTGGTAGTTGAAGGATAGGTAAGAGAGAGCGGTCGGGTTGGTGTTTTTTCAGTGCCGGACTCTGGCCCAGCATGAGCAGTATCCCAGATTCCGGGTCATACTACTCCGCATGCCTTGCGGACGTGTATGCATTGATTGCGCAAAGTCTGCGTAGCATAAGCGACATAAATGTTGCGCGCTGAGACTGTGCCCCGGTTAGTTAAAGTAATAGTCCTCGTGGCCCGGCTGGATCGTGTCCTCTGTGTTTCCCCGATAATCCGGATCCGCAGAAGGTGAAATCCATAAATCATAGTCCGAGGAAGTTGATCGCGCAACCGGCGAGCAGAATGGTGCCACCGGCCGCAGCGTGGCTGTAGCGTTCGAGCCGCGACACCGGCAGAAGTTCGATACCCTTGAGCGCCAGCAGCACGATCGCCAGCATCGTGCCCACCGTGAGCAGGCTGAAGACCGCGACGACCAGCCAGATCACCGGCCAGCTTTGCTGCGCCGCCGGATACATCACCAGCGGGATCATGGGCTCGCACGGTCCGAAGACAAAGATGGTGAACAGCACCCACGGCGTGAGTCGGAACCCTGCCGTCTCCCCGTGCTGATGCGCGTGCGCGGAGTCGTGCGCATGTGGATGGGCGTGGCCGCCGCCGCCCCCGTGATGATGCGGATGCGCATGCACGGCGCCCCGCGCGGCCCGGTTCAGGCCCCAAGCGAGATAGACCGCCCCAAATGCGATCAGGGCCCAGGCCGCGAGGTTGCCCCGCCACGCCTCAATCAGCCCCACCCGCTCCAGCCCGAATCCGAGCAGCACGCCGACGAGCGCCAGCACGAAGGAACTGCCGACGTGCCCCAGGCCGCACACCACGGTCCAGCCGACCGTCCGCATGGTGGACCAGCGGCGGGCGCGGCCCAGCACGATGAAAGGCAGATAGTGATCGGGCCCGGCCAGCGTGTGCAATATGGCGACCCCGGCGGTGCCGAGCAGCAACACCGGAACGTCGGCTGAAGCGAGCGCGCTAATGATGACGTCGGCCGTCATCGTCCGGTTTGCGGGTCGCCGGCCGCGAGCCGCGCTGCGTGGCCGAGCACTGTGCGGACCACTGCCGGCACCGCCGCCGCCACCGCGGGCGAGAGCTCCGTGCACATGGGACGGATCTCCTCCACCGCGATCGTGTAGAGGTGGAGCCGCGGCAGCTGCCCGATCAGGGCGGCCGCGGCGAAAAGGTCCTTCAGCCCGAAGTCATGGGCGCCCAACCCACGCGGAAGTTCGCCCACGTCGAGGGGCTGAAGGAAAGTGATGGTGCCGGCGGGCCGGCCGTCGCGCGTCGCGTCGATCATGACGATGTCGTCCGCGCCGTCGAACTCGCGCAGCAGGTTGACCCCGCCCGTCCCGCCGTCTAGCAGCCGCACGCCGGGCACGGGCTCCACTCGTTCCAGCGCGCGCAGGACATGGATGCCCACGCCCTCGTCGCCCATGAGCAGATTGCCGACGCCGAGCACCAGCACGTGCTCGTCACCCGTGACGAGTGGCGCCGGGTGCGAGTCTTCGCCGACCAAAATCGAATCGAGGAGTTGCATCAAGATTTGGGTCCACGGGAACCGGATTTGACCGGCGGGGCCGCGTGGGGGTGAGGGGTGGAGCCGGTCAAGCCGATGGAGTGCTCGGATTCGGCCTCCCCCTTTTCCATGAACTTCCATCCGCCGACCATGGAGGAAAGCACGCCGTGTCCCTCGACATAGTCATGATAGAACACGAGGTAGACATGGATGATTGTGAAGACGACAAACAGCCACAGCGCCCCGTAGTGGAAGAGACGCAGGTTCTGCTCGCTGCCGAACAGCGGCACCAGCCACGTGAACAGCTGCGGGAACCACGCGTCACTCATCGCTGCGTACAGCGCAAAACCCGAAAACACCTGGAACAGCGTCAACAGGCCCGTGCCCATGTAGGTGAAATACGCCATCGAGTTGTGGCCGAGGGTGTGCACGGCCTTGTGACTCGACTGGAAGATGTCGACCCGCAGCACCGCCAGGACCTGCCGGATCTGCGGCTTCGTGATCGGAAAGAAGTTCCGCCAGTGGGTGTATTTGTTCCCCACCGCCGCCCAGTAGAGCCGGAAGAGGAAATTGAACATGAACACGTAGGCGGTCGCGAAGTGCACGAAGCGCACTGTGCCGAACCAATAGCTGTCGCCCGCCTCGCCTGCGTTCTGGAAGGCCGGCGGATTGCCGATCAGCCAGCCCGTGGCACCGAGCACCAAGATGCACGCCACGTTGATCCAATGGAACCAGCGCACAGGCTGCTCCCAGACATAGACCCGCTGGTAGTCGTGTGAATTGTTGTTCATGGCGACCTCCGGGTTCAATTGACCATCAGCTCATGGCGCGCGATTTCCTGGTTGTCCTCATAGAGGTGGACCGCGCAGGCGAGACAGGGATCGAAGGAGTGGATGGTGCGGATGATTTCCAACGGCTGCTGCGGATCGTGCACCGGGGTGCCGATGAGCGAGGCCTCATAGGCGGAACGCTGGCCCTTCGCGTCACGGGGCGAGGCGTTCCAGGTGCTCGGCACCACGAGTTGGTAATTGGCGATTTTCTGGTCGTTGATGACGATCCAGTGCGCCAAGGCGCCGCGGGGCGCCTCGCTGGTGCCGACGCCCCGGCAGTGCGCCGGCCAGGAGGAAGGCTCCCATTTGTCGCGGGTGAACGTGCGGGTGTCGCCCGCCTTGATGTTCGCGAGGAGCTGCTGGTAGAATTCCATGCCCCAGCGCGCCGCGAGCTGTGATTCGATGGCGCGGGCCGCGGTGCGGCCGAGGGTCGAGAAAAGCACCGACGCGGGCGCTTTCAGCGCGCCCAGCGTCGCGGTGACCGCGTCCTTGATCTCGGCATTGCCGGCGGCGTAGCCGACGAGCAGGCGCGCGAGCGGGCCGACCTCAACGGCGTGGCCCTTCCACCGCGGCGTCTTGAGCCAGCTGTATTTGGCGTCCACGTCGAGATGCTCGTAGGGCGGCTTGGGTCCGGAATACTTGAGCTTTGTCTCGCCCTGCCACGGATGCAGCCCGGCCGCACCGTTATCGTATTCATACCACGAGTGGTCGATGAATTCCTGAATGTCCGTGTCGACCCGCGGGTCGACCGGGTGCACGGTGGTGAGGTCGCGGCCGAGGATGGCGCCGCGCGGGAATTTGTAGCTGCTGATGTCGTTGAAGCCATTGGTCGGCAGGTCGCCGTAGCACAAATAGTTCTCCAGCCCGCCGCCGATGCCGGCCCAGTCCAGGTAGAAGGGCGCAATTGCGAGCACATCGGGGATGTAGACCTGCTCGATGAACTGCTTCCCCTGCTCCAGCAGCGCGCCGACCATGGCGAGCCGCTCGGCGTTGATGGCGTTGGCCTCCTGGATGTTGATCGAGCATGGCATGCCGCCGACGAGGTAGTTAGGGTGCGGATTCTTGCCGCCGAAGATGGTGTGGACCTTGACGATCTCCTTCTGCCACTCGAGGGCCTCGAGGTAGTGCGCCACGGCCATGAGGTTGGCCTCGGGCGGGAGCTTGAACGCGGGATGGCCCCAGTAGCCGTTGGCGAAGATGCCGAGCTGACCGCTCTCGACGAACTTCGTCAGCCGCGTCTGGATGTCCTTGAAGTAGCCCGGCGAACTCTTCGCCCACTTCGACACACTCTGGGCCAGCGTCGAGGTCGCGACGGGATCGGCCTTGAGCGCGCTGACGACGTCGACCCAGTCGAGCGCGTGCAGGTGGTAGAAATGCACCACGTGGTCCTGCATGTATTGCGTGCAGAACATGATGTTGCGGATCAGCTCCGCGTTCGGCGGGACCTTGACGCTGATGGCATCCTCGACGGCACGCACCGAGGCCAGCGCGTGCACCGTGGTGCACACGCCGCAGACTCGCTCGCAAAACGCCCACGCGTCGCGCGGGTCGCGGCCCTTGAGGATGATCTCGAGGCCGCGCACCATCGTGCCGGCGCTCCAGGCATCGACGATCTTGCCATCCTTGATTTCGGCCTCAATGCGGAGGTGGCCTTCGATGCGGGTGACGGGGTCGACGACAATGCGGGTGCTCATGGGATGCGGGGGTTAGGATTTGCGGTCGGCGGAGCCCGCGTCCTTCGCGTGCTGGGCGGCTTCAGCCTGCTCGGCGTTTTCTCCCGCCTGCTCGCCGATCTCTTGGCGCTTGCGGAAGTTGGTCATGATGGCGTGGGCGACGGCCCCGCCCACGGCGGCCACGGCAGCCACGGCGCCGACCTTGTCGGCGGTGGTCTCGATGCCAAAACCCGGGAGATTGGACAGGCGCTGGTAGAACGGCCCGTTATCCCAGAAATTCGATTCCGAGCAGCCGATGCAGCCGTGCCCTGACTGGATCGGGAAGCTCACGCCGCCGTTCCAGCGGATCGTGCCGCAGGAGTTGTAGGTGGAGGGTCCGCGGCAGCCCATCTTGTAGAGGCAATAGCCCTTGCGCGCGTTCTCGTCGTCGAAGCTCTCGACGAACAGGCCGGCGTCGTAGTTGGGCCGGCGGTAACAGGTGTCGTGGACGCGGCGCGAATAAAACGCCTTCGGCCGGCCGAGGTTGTCGAGCTGCGGGATGGCGTCGAAGGTCAGCAGGTGCACCAGCACGCCGGCCATGACCTCCGCGATGGGCGGGCAGCCCTGGACGTTGATGATGGGCTTGCCGGAGATGATCTTGTGGATCGGCGTGGCCTCGGTCGGGTTTGGCCGGGCGGCCTGCACGCAGCCGGAGCACGCGCAGTTGCCCCACGCGATGATGGCCTTGGCGTCCCGGGCGACCTCCTCGACGATCTGCTTGGCCGACTTGCCGCCGATGCAGCAATAGACGCCGTCCTCGGCGAGCGGCACCGAGCCCTCGATGCAGAGGAGATACTCGCCCTTGTATTTTGCGATGGTGTCCGCCAGCGCCTGCTCCG
This sequence comes from Lacunisphaera sp., assembly GCA_046590295.1. GTDB lineage: Bacteria > Verrucomicrobiota > Verrucomicrobiia > Opitutales > Opitutaceae > Lacunisphaera. Next base: position 983 of record JBKJTZ010000065.1, on the reverse strand, counting down.
CCTGGTGGCCGGAGGCGGCCATCAGCGTCTCGGTGTAGTCGAGCGAGATCTTGTCGAGCAGGATGTCGGCGACGATCGGGTGCGAGCTGCGGAGGAACGACTCGCTGCAGCAGGTGCATTCTTGGAAATGCATCCAGACCACCGGGAGGCGCTTCTTCGTCTCCAGCGCCTGGACCATCTGGGCGACGCCGGATTTCTCCAGCCCGATGCATGCGCCCATCCAGGCGCAGAACGTCAGGAACTCGCGGCGGGTGACGCCGCGGGCCAGCAGGTGCTCGTAGATCGTCTCGTCCTTCCGCTGGACGGGCAGGGTATCGGTTTCAGTTGGCATGATATGAAGGGTGAAGCCAGCCCGTCATCCGCGCGGGGGCTTCGATGGGGGGTTGGCAGCGCAAGTCACTCGGGACCGGTGCACCATAGCCGATATGCCGGCCCGCCGTATATGCGTCCCTTGTCTATTGCTGCGCGCCGATTGGTGAAACGCGGCAGTTCACTGGACACCACCGGCCCCGCGGGTGTTAGTTCGACTCATGCACGAGGTCGGCATCATGGAGTCCACTCTCGCAGCGGTCCGGCGCGAGGCCGAGGCGCGTCACGCCGCGCACGTGGATCGCATCGTGCTCCGCATCGGGGTGCTGTCCGGCGTCGAGCCGGAGGCCCTGCGCTTCGCCTTCGAGGCCTGCTCACCCGGCACGCTCGCCGCGGGCGCCGAGCTCGACATCGAGAGCGTCCCCGCCCTCGCTTACTGCCCGACCTGCGCGTGCGAATTTGCGGCCGGGCGCGGTTTCATCTGCCGCTGCCCCGGCTGCGGCAACTACTCCGGCGACCTGCGCTCGGGCCGCGAGCTCGAGTTGCGCCGCATCGAATTCACCCCCATCACGCCATGAACGCCCCCACCCCCTCCCTCCCCCCGGCCCCCGCGGGCTTCCCCATCAACCCGCCCCCCGGCGCCCCCACCCCGCCGGCGCGCGGCCTCGCCCGTC
>JBKJTZ010000012.1:0-62606 GCA_046590295.1 Lacunisphaera sp. | reverse complement strand
GCTTTGCGTGAGAGACGGACCTTGCCGCTCTTCTCGTCGATGCCGACGCACTTGACCCAGATGGTTTCGCCCAGTTTGACGACGTCTTCGGTCCGGCGGACACGCATGTCGGCTAGTTCGCTGATGTGACAGAGACCTTCCTTGCCGGGGAGACATTCGACGAAGCAGCCGAATTCCTTGATGCCGGTGACGCGACCTTGATAGATCTTGCCGTTCTCGATTTGGGAACCGCCGCCGCAGAGGGAGTCGATTTCCTGCACAGCGCGGTTCATGGCGTCGGCGTTGTTCGAGTAGATGAAGACCTTGCCGGAATCGTCGTCCGCGATGTCGATCTGCGCACCGGTCGTCTCGGTGATGCGGCGGATCGTCTTGCCGCCGGGCCCGATGAGCAGGCCGATCTTCTCGGGATCGATCTGGATCGTCTGGATGCGGGGGGCGTATTGGCTGAGGTCCTTGCGGGGCGCCGGGAGGGACGCGAGCATGACCTTGAGGATCTCCACGCGGGCCTCGCGGCACTGGTGGATGGCGGTCTTGGCAATCTCGAAGGGCAGGCCGTTGATCTTGAGGTCGAGCTGGAAGCCCGTGATGCCCTTGGTCGTGCCGGCGATCTTGAAGTCCATGTCGCCGAAATGATCTTCCTCACCGAGGATGTCGGTGATGGTCGTCCACTTCGTGATGGAGCCGTCGGCCGCCATTTCGGTCATGAGACCGCAGGAAATACCGGCAACCGGCGCGATGATCGGCACGCCGGCGTCCATGAGGGCCAAGCAGCCGCCGCAGATCGAGGCCATCGAGGTCGAGCCGTTGGAGGCCATGATCTCGGAGACGACGCGGATGGAGTAGGGGAACGCATCCTCGGGGGGGAGCACCGGGACGAGCGAACGCTCGGCGAGGGCGCCGTGGCCGATTTCGCGGCGGCCGGGTCCGATGAAGCGGCCGGTTTCACCGACGGAGAATGGCGGGAAGTTGTAGTGGAGGATGAAGCTCTTCGACGTGGCGCCGCCGGTGAGGCCGTCCATGTCCTGGGCTTCCTTCGTCGGCCCGAGGGTGACGAGGGCGATGTTCTGGGTGTCACCGCGTTGGAACATGGCGGAACCATGGACGCGGGGCAGCACGCCGACCTGGGCCTGCAGGGGACGGAGCGACTTGGCGTCGCGGTGGTCGGAGCGGACACCCTTGGCGAGCACGGTGGCGCGGTAGGCCTTGTATTGCAGGTCTTCGAACACGACGTTCAGGTCGACATCGGTGAACTTGCCCTCGCCGAGCTCGGCGAGGAGGGCGGTCTTGGCCTCTTCCTTGAGGAGCTTCACGTTGGCGGTGCGGACATTCTTCTCGAAGCCGAAGATGGCGGCGGAGACGCGCTCGGCCGGGACGACGCGCTCGATGATGGCGCGGGCCTCGGGGGTGGCGCCGACGAGCTTGAAGGTGGCCTTCGGCTTGCCGGCGAGCTTCTGGAGCTCCTTGATCGCGGCGATGACCGGCTGGATGGCCTGGTGGCCGAACGCGAGCGCCTCGATGAACTTCTCCTCGGAGATCTGGTCGGCGGAACCCTCGATCATCAGCATGTCCTTCTCGTTGCCGACGTAGATGAGGTCGAGCGCCGACGAATACATCTGCTCGATGTTCGGGTTGGCGACGAACTGGTCGTCGATCAGGGCGACGCGGACGCAGCCGATGGGGCCGTTCCACGGGATGTCGGAGATGGCGAGGGCGGCGCTGGCGCCGTTGACCATCGCGATGTCGGAATCATGGATGAGGTCGGCTGACATCAGCGTGCCGATGATCTGCACCTCGTTGAGGAAGCCCTCGGGGAAGAGCGGGCGGCAGGGGCGGTCGCAGAGGCGGGAGATCAGGATCTCGCGCTCGGTGGGCCGGCCTTCGCGCTTGAAGTAGCCGCCGGGGAAGCGGCCGGCCGCGGCATATTTGTCGCGGTAGTCGCAGGTGAGCGGGAAGAAGTCCTGGCCGGGACGCATGGTCTGCGCGACGCAGGCGGTGACGAAGACGTTGGTCTCGCCGACGTTGACGTTGACGGCGCCGCCCGCGAGCTGGGCGATGGAACCGGTGGAGAAGGTCATGCCCAGGCCGGGCACGGTGACATTGTGTTTCTGATTCATTTTCTTTTTCGGATTATGCGCGGTAGCCGGCCGGATTGCCGGAGATCGCGCGGGGTCGGAGGTTGACCGTTTCGAGGCCCCTTTGAATCAGCACCGGAGAAATTTCGGATTACGGCTCCTGGGGTGGAGCGGCCTGACCTCAGGACGCTTCGGGGAAAACGCGCTGGGGTCAGCGCGTGCCACCTTCAGAGGGGTAAGCGGAAATGTCTCTCAGGGCTGCTTCGGGGGGATGGAACAAAAGGCGGCCCGTGGGTGGGCCGCCTTTCGGGAAAACGGGTTACTTGCGGAGACTCAGCTTTTGCAGCAGGTCGTTGTATTTGGCGAGGTCCTCGCTCTTGACGTAATCAAGAAGCTTGCGACGGCGGCTGGCCATTTGGAGAAGGCCGCGGCGGCTGTGAAAGTCCTTGCGATGCGTGCGCAGGTGCTCGGTCAAGTGATTGATCCGGGCGGAGAGCAGCGCGATCTGGACGTCGCTGGAGCCGGTGTCCTTCTCGTGGATTTTGTATTGGGCGATGACTTCTGACTTAACGGGTTGTGACATGGTTTATATGGTTGATGACGCGGTCTTTGGCGGATCCCGCCTGGGCGGGACCCGTGCCGCCCGCTTTTGGAGGGCCGGCGGCACCGTTAGTGTCCGGTTGTCCGGACTGACCGTGGTTGGACCCTGCGACCAGCAGGATTCAACTAACGTAAGAGGCCATTAACTAAATCGTCGGCCCCGCCTGCAAGAGAAAATTTGCCGGAAGTCGATAGCGACACACTGGCTCAACCCGAGCGCAGCGCCAACCCCTTGATGTGCGCGCAGCCGGGCAATTGCCTGAGCTTTGCCATGATGCCCTCGCGGTGCTGGAAGAGCTCGTTGCGGACCACGGCGTGGGAGACAAGCACGACCAGGAGGTTTCGCTCCACGGTGACGGGGTGGGAGTACGAAGCGTTGGGGACGCCGACGAGTTCGGGCCATTTTTCGCGGATGCTGTGTTCCAGCGAGTCGTGGCTGATGCGGTATTTGACCAGCAGTTCGTCGATGACGGACGAAAGCTCGGTGGGCTTGCGCTTTTTGGAGCGGCTCTTGTCCTCCGGCAATCCACGCAGTCCCGCAACGAGGTTTTCCACCGCACGCGAGAATTCCCTAGGCTCTTCTGAAGTTTTTTTAGCCACGGATGACACGGATTAATACGGATTTATTGTAGCCACGAAAAACACAAGAAGCCGGGAGCGGATAAAGCTGGCAAGGCGCCTATAGGCGCGCGGGAAAATGAGGGATGGCAGACATAGACCGTTTTGTGCTTTTTGTGGCTAACCTGCCTTGGTCCTACTTGCCGCCGGTGGCGGTCTGCCGGTCGTAGAGCGAGCGGTAGAGCGGGTTGCCGGCGTGGAGGGTGGCGTGGTTGCCCGAGGCGACGATTTTGCCCTGGTCGAACACGAGGATCATCGAGGCGTCGCGGATGGTGCTGAAGCGGTGGGCGATGATGAGCACGGTCTTGCCGACGACCAGGTGCTGGAGCGCGTCCTGCACGGCGGCCTCGCTGTCGGAGTCGAGCGCGCTGGTGGCCTCGTCGAGGATCAGGATGGGTGCCGCGCGCAGGAAGGCCCGCGCGATGGCGATGCGCTGCTTCTGGCCGCCGGAGAGCAGCGCGCCGCGCTCGCCGACGATGGTGTCGTAGCCCGACGGCAATTGCGTGATGAACTCGTGGGCGTGGGCGTTGCGGGCGGCGGCCAGCACGGCCTCGCGCGGCGCGGTGACGTCGCCGAGGAGCAGGTTGTTGAAGATGGTGTCGTTGAAGAGCACGGGCTCCTGGGAGACGAGCGCGATGTTGCGCCGCAGGTCCGCCAGGCGCATCTGCCGCACGTCGATCCCGTCGATCGTCACGGCGCCCGCGCCCGCCTCGAAGAAGCGCGGCACGAGGTTGGCGAAGGTGCTCTTGCCCGCGCCGCTCGGGCCGACGAGGGCGCAGACGGTGCCGGCGGGGATGGTGGCGGTGATGTCGCGGAGGGCGGGATTGTCCCCGTAGGCAAAATCCACCCCGGTGAACGCGATGTCGCCGCGCAGGTGGCCGACCTGGGCCGGCGTCACCGGGTCCGTGATGGTCACCGGCTCATCGAGGACGTATTCGAGGCGGCCGAGCGAGGCCACGCCGCGGTTCAGCTCGCTGTTCAGGTAGCCGAGTTTCTTGATCGGCTCATAGCAGAGGTAAAGCGCGGTGATGATGGCGAGAAAGGTCTCCAGCTTCACGCCGGCGTAGTAGGCAAAGATGAGGGTGGCGGCGATGCCCACGGCCGAGATCAGCTCGATGGCCGGGGTCAGGGCCTGGGCGTACTTCACGACCTTCATCTGCGCGGTGATCAGCCGGTTGGTGGCCTGGCCGAAGCGCTCGGCCTCGCGCTGTTCGAGCCCGAAGGCGCGGACCTCCCGCGCGGCGGAGAGGTTTTCATTCAGCTGGGCCGAGACGTCGCCGAGCTGGTCCTGCACCTGGCGGGCGCGATGCACGACCTTCTTGCCCACGTAATGCACGGGCAGGACGGCCAGCGGCACGATCGCGAGGCAGACCAGCACGGTCAGGGCCCCGTCGGTGCTGAACGCCTGCCAGACAAGGAAGCCGAGAGCCCCGAGCAGGGCCATGGGCTGCTTGACGCCGTCGTTGGCGATCAAGGTCAGGGTGGACTGGAGCTGGGCGCTGTCCGCAATGCCGCGGGACAGCAGGTCGCCGCTGGATTCCTTCTGCAGGAACGAGAGCGGCAGCACCTGCAGTTTCCTGAAGTAATCCAGCCGGACGCCCTCGAGGATGCGCACGCCGGTCAGCTGCACGTAATAGCTGTTGAGGAAACTGGTGACGGCCCGGAGCAAAAAAAGCATCGGCACGGTGGCGGCGATCAGCACGACGTCGGTCATCGCCATCGCGTGGGGCCCCGAGCGGTCGAAGATGACCGGAAACACATACTTGATGAGCAGGGGCAGGCCCAGGCCGTTGGTCGCGCCGAAGAGCAGGCCGTAGAAGATCGCGGCGGTGAGCGTGCCCCGGTTGGACCGGAGATAGCGGAAATAGGGGCGGAAGCGGCGGAGCATACGGGCGGAAAATAGATGACAGAGGACCGAGGACAGAGGCCAGACGGAAAAGTTGCCGTGGGGGTAGGGCGGCATCTCCGAAGGCCGCCTTCTCCCGTTGGCGGGGTTCGGCGACCCCGCCCTCCAGCCTCAATCCTTCGCCGCGCGCACGTCCAGCGCGTCGCGCAGGCCGTCGCCGAGAAAGTTGAGCGAGAAGAGCGTCAGAGAGAAGATGCTGCCGGGGAAGATGAGCAGCCACCAGTATTCCTCCATCTTCTCGGCCCCGTCCTTGATCAGCGTGCCCCAGGAGCTCATGGGCGGCTGGACGCCGAGGCCGAGGAAGCTGAGGAACGCCTCCAGCAGCATGACCGCCGGGATGGTGAGCGTCGTGTAGACGATGACGGGCCCGAGGAGGTTGGGCAGCAGGTGCCGGAAGATGATGCGGCGGTTGCCGAAGCCCAGGGCCCGCGCGGCCTCGATGAACTCCATCTTCTTCAGCGCCATGACCTGGCCCCGCACGATGCGCGCCATCGTCAGCCATTCCACCGCGCCGATGGCGACGAAGAGGAGCACGATGTTCCGGCCAAAGAAGACCATCAGGAGGATGACAAAGATCGTGAAGGGCAGCGCGTAGATGATGTCGACGAGGCGCATCATGACGGCGTCGGTCCGGCCGCCGAGGTAGCCGGAGACCGCGCCGTAGACGACGCCGATGGTCAGCGCGACGAAGGTGGCGCAAAGCCCGACGCCGAGCGAGATGCGGCCGCCGTAGAGCAGGCGCACCAGCAGGTCGCGGCCGAGCTGGTCGGTGCCGAGCCAGTGCGCGGCCCCGGGCGGGGCGAAGCTGTTGGACAGGTTCTGCTCCTCGTAGCTGTAGGCGCTGAAAACCGGCCCGAGCACGCAGGCCAGGGCGAGCACCACGAGCGCGCCGCCGCCGAGGACCGCGAGGCGGTTCTTCTGCAGCCGGTGCCAGGCATCGCGCCACGGTGAGGTGCCGGCTTCGATAGCGATCGATGGAGCGGGTGAAGCCATCAAGATGGGGTCACCACGAAATACACCAAACACACGAAAGAAAAGCGGGGTCAGGTCTCATTTTGGTGTATTTCGTGTGTTTCGTGGTGAAACCGTTCAGTCGAATTTCAATTTCGGGTTGAGCCACACCTGCACCACGTCGACCACGAGGTTCATGCCGACGAGCAGGCTGGCGTAGAGGATGACGGTGCCGAGCACGAGGGTGTAGTCGCGGTTGAAGGCGCTGTTGACGAACTCGCGGCCGAGGCCGGGGATCTGGAAGATGGTCTCGATGACGAACGAGCCCGTGAGGATGCCGGCGATGGCGGGCCCGAGAAAGGTGACCACCGGCAGCAGCCCGCCGCGCAGCGCATGCCGGAAGATGATCCGGAGCTCGGACGCGCCCTTCGCGCGGGCCGTGCGGATGAAATCCTGGTTGAGCACCTCCAGCATGCCGCCGCGCGTCAGGCGCATGACGTAGGCGGCATAGACGAAGCCGAGGGTCAGGCTGGGCAAAATCCGGTCGGTCGGGCCATACCAGCCGGAGACATTGAGCCACTGCAGGTAGATGCCGAAGAACAGCGCGAGCAGCGGGCCAAGCACGAAGGTCGGCACGCAGATGCCGATCATGCCCACGGCGCTGCAGACATAATCGAGCCAGGTGTTGCGCCGGGAGGCCGCAAGCACGCCCAGCGGCAGGCCGAGGCCCAGCGCGACCAGCAACGCCCAGCCGCCGAGTTCGAGCGACACGGGCAGTTTTTGGGCGATGATCTCGTTGACCGAGCGGTTCGAGTATTTGAAGGACGGCCCGAAATCGCCGCGGGCGATGCTCCCGAGGTAGGTCAGGTATTGGCGCCAGAGCGGCCGGTCGAGGCCGTAGTGAGCCTCGAGATTGCGGAGGATCTCGGGCGGGATCGCCTTTTCCCCCGTGAAGGGCCCGCCCGGCACGAAGCGGACCATGAAGAACGTCGCCGTGATGATGACCAACAGCACGGGGATGATCTGCAGCAGCCGGCGGATGATGAAACGGAGCATGGTGGACAGAAGCCAGCGGTCAGATGACAGAGATCAGCCGGAGTATGCCAGAAGGAAAAACCCGGACGCCGCCGCCCGGGTTGAGGTGATTGGAGTCGGGGCGATCAGTCCCGCCTCCACGCCTCACGGCTTCATCATCGCGTCGCGCCGGGCCTTGAACTCGTTGCCGGGCTTCCACTCGGTCCAGGTGTCGCCGTTGGCGATGCGGAGTCCGATCGCGACAAGGAACTCCGCATCCTGGGCGCCGCCCTCGAAGGTCCAGAAAGGCCGGACCTCATCGGTGACCTTGTGATAGTCCTTGAGGTCGAAGTCGGCCTCGAATTTCGGCCCGAAGTCGTCGCTCCGGCCGAGATGGCTCTGGCCGCGTTTGGCGTAGAGCGCAGGCACGCCCAGTTTGGCCAGTTCGAAATGATCGCTGCGGTAATAGCGGCCCTTTTCCGGTGAAGGATCCGGCCGCACTACCCGGCCTTGGGCGCGGGCCGCCTCTTCGGCGAGGTCATCAAGGGTTGAGGCACCGTAGCCGATGACCGTGACGTCATTCGTCCGGCCCAGGTAGTTGGCTCCGTCGATGTTGATATTCGCCAGGGTCTTGGTGAGCGGATAGAGTGGGTCCTGTGCATAATAACGCGAACCGAGCAGGCCCTTTTCCTCGGCGGTGACGGAGAGGAAAAGGATGCTGCGCTTGGGCCGCTGGTCGGAGGGCAGGCCGGCAAATGCCCGGGCGATTTCAAGGAACTGCGCGACTCCGGAGGCATTGTCATCGGCTCCGTTGTAGATCTGGTCGCCGGGCAGGTTGGCATTGCGGCCGAGGTGATCCCAGTGCGCGGTATAGATCAAAAATTCGTCCTGCAAAACCGGGTCGGCGCCGGGCAACAGCGCGACAACATTCTTGGACGCGACATTGCGCAGCACGTTGTCGATGGAGAAAGAGGACTTGGCTCCGAGCGGCGCCGGGCGGAAATCGCGCGAGACGGCCGCGCGCTTCGCGACATCATAGTCGAGTCCGCAGGCAGTGAAGAGCCGGCGCGCGGCGTCGAGCGTAAGCCAGCCCTGCAGGCCGACATGGCCGGCGTTCCGATCCGTGGCGCTGATCTCAAAATTTTCCCGTGTGTTGCCGGCTATGAGCACGGCGAACGGGTAGGCGGCGGCGGCGGTTTCATGCACGATCAGGCAGGCGGCCGCGCCCTTTTCGGCGGCGATCTCGTATTTGTAGGTCCAGCGACCATAATAGGTCATGGCTTTGCCGCCGAAGACCTTCGGATCAAGTTGGCCGGTGGCCGGGTCGGTGACCGGCGGGTCGTTGATGAGCATGACCACTGTTTTACCCCGGACATCGACTCCCTTGTAGTCATCCCAGCCGAATTCGGGGGCAACGATGCCGTAGCCGACGAAAACGACTTCAGTGTCCTTGCCTTCGACGTGGGGAGTGATCCGGCTCGAGGGGCCGACAAAATCATTGATGTGCTCCATCGGGATGGTGACGCCGTCGCGCACGAAGCTGAGCGTCGGGGTCGAACTGATGCCGACCAGCGGGACGTTCTGGAGATAGGTGCCGTCGGGGTTGCCGGGCTGCAGGCCGAGCTTCTTGAACTCGGCGACGAGGTAGGCGACGGTCTTCTCCTCGCCGGGCGAACCCGGGGCGCGGCCCACGAATTCATCAGAGGCGAGCACCTTGGTGTGCGCGAGGATGTTGGCGGCCGAGATGGCGGGGGTGGAGTCGGCCGCGAGGGCGAGCGAGGTCAAACCCAGCCCGGCGGTGAACAGACACAGGAAGGAATTCATGGCGGATGACATCGGATTCAATGGAGGGATAGGTTGCGATAGTAGCGGGTCCACAACCGGTCGGCCCGCCAGCCTTGGACGGCGGGGGAGACGAGAAAGTTCTGGGCGTTGAAGTAGAGGGGGATGACCGGCATGTCGGCGAGCAGGAGCTGCTCGGCCGACTGGTAGGCGGCGGAGCGCGCAGCGACGGAGCCGAGCCGGCCGGCGGCCGCGACGAGGCGGTCGTATTCCGGATTGCTCCAGCGGGGGTAGTTGTCGGGGTGGCCGGTCTGCAGCCGTTGGAAAAGGTCGGACGCGCCGTCGTAGTCGGGGATCGCCGTCATGTAGGCGAGGGCGAAGTCACCGGTGGCGAGCGCGGCGAGGTGGGTGCGGGCCTCGCGCGCGGCGAGCGTGACCTCGAGGCCGAGTTCGCGCGCCCACCTTTGCTGGATCGCCTCGAGTTGCGCGAGGTTCACGGGCCAGGTGGTCAGTTCCAGCCGGGGAAAACCGTGGCCGCCGGGGAAGCCGGCGTCGGCAAGCAACCGCCGTGCCTCCGCCGCATCCTCGGTGATCTGCGCCCGCGGCTCGTAGCCGCCGAGCCCGGGCGGGATGAAGCTGCGCGCGGGTTGCCCGCTCTGGACGACCTTTTCCACGAGCGTGGTGCGGTCGAGCGCGAGCGCCAGTGCCCGGCGCACGCGGACGTCGTCCAGCGGCGGGCGGGTGGTGTTGAGGACGAGGTAACGGGTCTCGTGCAGCGGCGCGGTGTGCAGCACGGCGGGCGAGGCGGCGCGGTAGCCGGCGAGCTTGGTGAAAGGCACGGCCATCGTAACGTCCACCTGCCCGGCCCGGAAGGCCCGTTCCTCGCTGTCGCCGTTGTCGAAGGCGAGGAAGCGGATGGCGTCGAGTTTCACGGCCGCCGCATCACGATAGAGCGGGTTTTTGCGGACGATCAGATGCTGGTTGGGCGACCAATCCGCCAGGGTGAAGGGCCCGTTGCCGACGTAATTTTCCGGACGAAACGGGGCCGGGCCGGGGCCGGCGGCGGAGGCCTGATGAACGGGAATCCAGGGCCCGCTGGCCACCATGGCGGGGAAATCGGCGTCGGGCTGCGCGAGCTCCAACCGCAGGGTATGGGCGTCGGGCGTGCGCACGCCGACGGCGGCGAAGTCAGCCACGCGGCCATGGTAGAAGTCGGCGGCATTTTTCAGGGGGAAGAACAACGCGGCCTTCGGGGCGGCGGTGGCGGTCGACAGCTCGCGCCGGATGGACCACGCAAAATCTTGCGCGGTGACCAGATCGCCATTGGACCACTTGGCGCCGGCCCGCAGGTGAAAGGTGTAGGTGAGTCCGTCCGGCGAGATCTCGTATTTCTCCGCCGCGCCGGCCAGCGGCGCGCCCCCGTCGGGATTGGGCGTGAGCAGGCCCTCGCCGAGGGCGCGGATGATGAAAAATTCATCGGGCAGCGTCGCGCGCTGGGGATCGAGCGTCGCGGGTTCGTTGCGCTGGCTGATGCGCAGCACGTGGTCGGAGGAAGCGGCGGCGCGTTTCGCGCAGGAGGCGAGGAACGGCCACCAACAGCACAACAAACACAAAAGACAGAAGGCCGGGCCGGCGCTGGTCGCCGGGCCGGGCCGTGCCGGCCTGCCGACCGGCGGCAGCCCCACCGGGTCAGCGCTCCAGCCAGACATAGCGGAAGTCGGAGTGGTCGGTCGGGGTGGGCTGCCAGCCCTTGACCGCTGGATGAAGCAGATAAACGTGGGTGTTGAAATAGATCGGGATGATGGGGGCGGCGTCGAGCACGAGGGCCTCGGCCTCCGCGAGGACCGCGGCGCGGGCGGCCGGATCGGCCATGGTGTTGGCCCGGTCGGACAGGGCTTCGTAGGCGGGATCGGACCAGCCGGTATGGTTGTTGCCAGAGTCACTGCGCCAAAGGTCGAGAAAGGTCGTGGCGTCGAGATAGTCGGCCGTCCAGCTGCCGAGGAGGACCTGATAGTCGCCGGCGCGCCGGCTGGCGAAGACGCTCTTGTATTCCTGGTTCACCAGGCGCACGTCGACGCCGAGATCGCGGTGCCACATCTGCTGGATGGCCTCGGCGACGAGGCGGAGAATCTCGGAGTTGTTATAAAGGATCTCGATCGGCGGCAGGCCGGCGCCGCCGGGGTGGCCGGCTTCGGCGAGGAGCCGGCGCGCCGCGGCCAGATCATAGGCCTGGCGGGCGGGCGGCACATAGCCTTGGAGAAGCGGCGGGACGAAGGTCGGCGCGGGCGCCCGGCCGCCTGGGAGGATCTTGCCCGCGATGGTGTCGCGGTCGACAGCGAGGGAGAGCGCACGGCGCACGCGCGCGTCGGTGAGCGGCGACTTCCGGACATTCAGGCGGAAAAAGTAGGTCTCCAGGTTGCGGTCGATGCGGAGCGCGGGGTTGTGGTCGCGCTGGGCCGGCAGGACCTTCGAGAGGGGGAGCGACCAGGTGGCGTGGAGCTGGCCGGAGCGGTAGGCGCGCTCCTCGGCGTCGATGCTGTCAGTCGGGTAGAAATGGACCGCATGGAGCCGCACGCGGTCCCGGTCGTAGTAGGTCGGGGATTTTTCGACGACCACGCGCTGCTGCGTGGTCCACTCCTTCAGCACAAAGGGGCCGCTAGAAACCAGCCGGCCGGGGCGCGTCCAAGGAGTGCCGCGCCGGTAGGGATCGCCGACCGCGGCGATGGCGCGGACGTTGACCGGGCGCCAGCAAGAGTTGAGCAGGGCCTGGAGAAAATAAGGGGCCGGGTGCGTGAGCGTGACCACGAGCGTCCGGGCGTCGCGCGCCACCGCGCCGACCGTGGAAAAATCCGTGGTCCGCCCCTGGTGATACGCTTCCGCGCCGCGGAGGAGATAGAGGAAATACGCGTAGTCCGCGGCGAGGGTGGGTGTGAGGATGCGCCGCCACGAGTCCACGCAGTCCTGGGCGGTCAGGGCCGTGCCGTCGCTCCATTTCGCATCCGCGCGGAGGTGGAACGTGTAGGTGAGACCGTCGGCGGAAACCTCCCACCGCTCGGCGAGGGCGGGCACGGGGGCGAGCGTGCCGGGCTCGAAGCTCACGAGCGGATCGAACAAGGCCTGGATCAATTTGGCATCGCCCAGGCCGGTGACCGTGTGCGGGTCCAGGTCGGAGGGCTCGGAGCCGATGCTCATATGGAAGACACCCTCGCGGTTGCCCCGCTCGACGAGGGTCTCGCGCTTGGCGCAGCCGGCGAGGGTGGCCACCAAAAGGCCCACCAAGGCCCAACAAAAGAAATCTGTGATCGGCCGGTGCGTGGCCTGTTTTTTGTGCATGGGGTGGCTTGGCGTGGCTAAACCTTCCGGATCAAGGCCACGGCGTGCGCGGCGATGGCCAGGCCGCGGCCGATGTCGTCGGAGCCCTCGTTGGTCGTGGCTTTCACGCCGATGGCGTCGGCCGGCAGGCCGGTGGACCGGGCGAGGACGGCCTTCATCTCGGCGAGGCGCGGGGCGATCATGGGTTTTTCGGCGACCAAGGTCGCGTCGAGGTTGACCGGCGTCCAGCCGCGCTCCCGCAGGGCGGCGATGACGCGCTGCAGCAACACCTGCGAGTCGGCGTCCTTGTAGGCCGGGTCGGTGTTGGGAAACTGGTGGCCGATATCGGGCAGGCCGGCGGCGCCGAGCAGGGCGTCGCAGATGGCGTGGGTCAGGGCGTCGGCATCTGAGTGGCCCTCCAGGCCGAAGCCGGCATCAAATTTCACCCCGCCCAGCACCAATGGCCGGCCGGCCGCGATGCGGTGGATGTCGTAGCCATGGCCGATGCGCAGGGTCATGAAGCGGGTTGCCGGCGGCGTCAGAATGACGGGAAGGGAGCCCGCGAGCCGGTCTGGGTGAGCAGGAATTCCAGGTAGGTCAGATCCGCCGGGGTGGTGATCTTGGGGTTGGGATGCGGGTTCTCCAGCAGCGCGACGGGGTGGTGGAGCAGCTCGACCGCCGCCGCATCGTCGGTGATGACGAGTTTGCGCGCCGCCACCGCGGCGTAGGCGCGGCAGATCAGCTGGCGCGAAAAAACCTGCGGCGTCTCCATCGCCCAGAGGTTCTTCCGGTCCACCGTGCGCAGGCGGCCTTCGCCGCGGTGCGCCTTGATGGTGTCGGTGACGCGGTGGGCGAGCACGACGGCGTCCTCGCGGCGGACGATCTTGTGCAGGGCGACGAGCTGCTCGACGCGCACCAGGGGCCGGGCGCAGTCGTGGATGAAGACATAGGCGACGTCATCCGGCAGTTCGGCCAGTGCGGCGGCGACGGAATCCTGACGTTCCTTGCCGCCGGGAACGAAGAGCGTGGGGGTGGGTGCGTAGCCGGAAAGCTCGAGCATCTGTGCCTGGTCGCGGTAGGTGACGATGAAGGTGTCGACCATGCCGCTGCGGTAGAACGTGGCCGCGGAGTGGGCGAAGGCGGGCTTGCCGGCGAGCGGGGCGAGGACCTTGTCGGCGACGGCGCCGTCCATGCGGCGGCTGTTGCCGGCGGCGAGAAGGATGGCGGCGGTGCGGCTCATGGGGAGAAAGGGCTGAAAGGCTGAAGGGCAGAAAGGCTGAAGCACAAATGAACCGGACCGGCCAAGCGGGTGATCTTGGCGCAGTGGAATAGGGGGAGAGATTTCAGCCCTTCAGTCATTCAGTTCTTCAGCCTTTTTGATATCCGAGCTCGGCGAGGATGGCGCGGGCGGCGGCGGCGGGGTCGGCGGCCTGCAGGATGGGACGGCCAACGACGATGTAAGTCGAGCCTGCGTGCGCGGCGGCGGCGGGGGTCATGACGCGCTTCTGGTCATCGCGACCGGCCTCGCGCGCGGGGCGGATGCCGGGGGTGATCAGCTGCATGCCGGCGGGCAGGGTGCGGCGGAGCATGGCCACCTCGAGGGGCGAGCAGACCAGCCCGCGCAGGCCGGAGTCGGCGGCGAGCCGGCCGAGACGGGCGACCTGCTCGGCGGAAGGGGTGGCGACGCCGATCTCGTGGAGTCCGGCCGTGTCCATGGAGGTCAGCACCGTGACCCCGAGAAGCAGGAGGTTCGGGTTGCCCTGTTGCTGGGCGGCCTGGGCGGCGCGCATCATCTCGCCGCCGCCGGCGGTGTGGAGCGTCAGCATCGAGATGGGCAGCGGGGCAAGGGACTCGACGGCCTTGGCGACGGTGTGGGGGATGTCATGCAGCTTGAGGTCGAGGAAGATGTTGAAGCCCAGGCCGGCGACTTCGCGCACGTAGTCGGGGCCGTGGGCGGTGAACATCTGCAGGCCGATCTTGACCCAGCGGAGCTGGCCGCGCAACTGGCGGAGGATCGGCGCGGCGGCTTCGCGTGAGGGGACATCAAGGGCCAGAATCAGGTCGCAAGACATAATTGGAGTAACCACGAATGAACCCGAATAGACACGAATAGAAGAGAAAAGCAACGGACCGCCGGGGTGCTGATTAGTGTTTATTCGGGTTGATTCGCGGTTACCTCTGGAGGCTGTGTCCCCGGTTTTTTCACCAGCCAAGATCAACCTGTTCCTCGCCGTGACGGGCCGGCGGACCGACGGCTACCACGATCTGGTGTCGGTGGCGGCGCCGGTGGATTTCGGTGACGAACTGACGGTCGAGGCGGAAGCTGGAACGCGGAAGACGGCCGGCGGCTTCAGCCTGGAATGCAACGATCCGACGGTCCCGGTTGATGGCACGAATCTGGTGTTGAGGGCGGCGGAGGCTTTTGCCGCCGCGACGGGCTGGCCGGGCCGGGTGCATTTCAAGCTCACCAAGCGCATCCCGCCGGGCGCGGGGCTCGGGGGCGGCAGCAGCAACGCCGTCGCCGCCCTGCGGGCCTTGAACGCCCTGTCGGGCGGCCGGTTGCCGGCCGCGCGCCTCGCCGAGGTCGCGGCGACCCTGGGTTCGGATTGCGCGCTGTTCCTGCCGGACGCGCCGGTCGTGATGCGCGGCCGGGGCGAGCGGATCACCACCCTGACGCCGGGCGCCGCGGCCCGGCTGCGTGGGCGGCGGGTCCTGCTGTTCAAGCCGGGTTTTGCCATCAGCACGCCGTGGGCCTACGATCGAATGGCGCAGGCCGCCCCCCGGCATTACCTGCCGGCCGCCGCCGCCGAGGCGCGGCTGGCAGCGTGGCTGGACGGGGAAGCGCCGGTGGAGCGGCTTTTGTTCAACAACATGGAGAGGGTCGCTTTCGCCAAGTACCTCGCCCTGCCGGTGCTGCTGGACCAATTGCGCGGCGAGTTCGGCCTGGCCGTGGGCCTGAGCGGCAGCGGCAGCGCTTGTTACGCGGTGCTGGGGGAGGGATTCGCGCCGGCTCCCGTGGTCGCGCGCATCCGCGCGGGCTGGGGCCCGGCGGCCTTCGTGCAGGAGGCGCGGCTGGCCTAAGAGTTCCGCATTGACCGCACCGCACGGCGGTTCGTTAATCGCGGCGCCCTCGCCCATGGAATCAAACACCAAAAGCGAACTCGTCATCCAGGGCATCGCCGCCTCCAAGGGCATCGCCTACGGTCAGGTGTTCCTCTACCTGCAGAGCGAACTCGAGATCCCGCGCTATACGGTCGAGTCCGACAAGCGGGCGGCCGAGATCGCCCGCTTTGAGCAGGCGCTGGTCGTCACCCGGCAGCAGATTTCCCAGGTCCAGGCCCAGGTGACCATGAACCTGAGCGAGGAGGAGGCGCTCATCTTCGACGCGCACCAGATGGTGCTCGAGGACCAGGCGCTCATCGGCGAGACCATCCGCGACTTTGAGAAATCCGGGCTGAACATCGAGACGTGCTTCAACGCCGTCGCCGAACGCTACATCAAGGCGTTCGCCGAGATCGACGATGAATACCTGCGCGAGCGCGCCGCCGACATCAAGGACGTGGCCAAGCGCGTGCTGCACGTCCTGCTCGGCCAGACGGCCGGCAGCCTGACGCAGCTGGTGGACAAGCGCATCGTCGTGGCGCAGGACATCTCCCCGTCGGAGGCGGCCGGCATCGACCGCAGCTCCGCCCTGGCCCTGGTGACCGACGGCGGCAGCCGCACCAGCCACGCGGTCATCGTCGCGCGCTCGATGAAGATCCCGGCGGTCGTCGGCACCACCGACCTCACGACGCGGCTCAAGGACGGCGACTGGGTCATGGTGGATGGTTACGATGGCGTGGTCATCGTCAACCCGACCGAGCAGACCCTCTTCCGCTACGGGAAGATCGAGAAGGCCCAGAAGAGCTTTGAGTCGCGGATGATGGCGGTGAACGAGCTCCCGGCCATCACGCTCGACGGCGTGACGGTCGTGCTCCGCGCCAACATCGAGAAGCCCGACGAGGTGGCGCTGGTGAAGAAATACTGCGCGGCGGGCGTCGGCCTTTACCGCACCGAGTTCCTCTTCCTCAGCGCCGCGAAGACCCCGAGCGAGGACCAGCAGTATGCGGCCTACCGGGAGATTGTCGGCGGCCTCGCCCCGGCGCCGGTCACCATCCGCACCCTCGATGTCGGCGGCGACAAGCCGCTGCCCAGCGAGCCCACGCTTATCGGCCCGGAGGCGAACCCCTTCCTCGGTTATCGCGCGATCCGGATGTGCCTGCAGAACCCGGAATTGTTCAAGAACCAGCTCCGGGGCATCCTGCGGGCGAGCGCGCATGGCCGGGTGGAGCTGATGTACCCGATGATCAGCGGCCCCGAGGAGCTGGACGCCGCCAACGGGCTGCTCGCCGAGGCCCGGGCCGAGCTGAAACAACGCGGCGTGGCTTTTGACGAAAACATGCGTGTCGGCGCCATGATCGAGATTCCCAGCGCCGCGATCGCCGGGGACGTGCTGGCCGGAAAATGCGACTTCTTCAGCATCGGGACGAACGATCTCATCCAATACCTTCTGGCCATCGACCGCGGCAACAGCCGCATCGCCCACCTCTACGACCCGGCGCATCCCGCGGTGCTCCGCGTGCTCAAGCAGATCGTCGACACGGGCCACGCCAAGAAGATCAAGGTGAGCGTCTGCGGCGAGATGGCGGGCGACGCCTTTTACGTGCCGCTGCTACTGGGCCTCGGCGTGGACGAACTGAGCATGACGCCCACGCTGCTGCCGGCGGTAAAGTTCCTGGTCCGGGCCATGAAGCTGAGCGACGCGCAGCAACTCGCGGCCGACGCCCTGGCCCAGACCGACTCCAAGAAGACCCACGCACTCATCCAGGCTTTCTACGACGCGCGGATGAAGGTGGAGTAGGATTGCCGGCGCCGGCACCCGCAATTTTTTCTGCGCGGAGCTGCGATGACGGCCGGAGGAATTGCGGCGGGGCGGAACCACCCTAGCCGGGACCGTCCGATCTCCGTGAAATCCCCTAGCTGGATTCCGTGGTGACTTCGACCGGTGTGAACTGATGGTGAAACCTTGGCAGACGGGCAGGTGGCCTTGGACAAATCAGAGGGACCCGCGATAAGAATAGGCCAATCCCCCCGTGCCTGCCACCTTGAATTATTCCACCATGGCTCCGGCCAAGACCCGGCCCATCCGGGTGCGTTACCGGCGCTCCTTGCAGGAGTTGCTGCAACTGGCCGTGGCCAGCGTCGACCGGCCGGGCGGCAAGCTCGACCTGGGGCGTTTCAATCCGCTGCCGCAAGGGCGGCATTTAACCCGGGTTGAAAAGATCATCGGCCTGACCTTCGCCACGGCCTTCGGCCTGGCCGTCTGGATCCATGTGCTGCCGGAACCCGTCTCCGCGCATGCCGGACATTACCGGTCACTCGCCCTCACGGCCGGGAGTGGCTCCGAGACCGTGCAGACTTTCGTCGAGTCAACCGTGCTGGCCCTGGGCCGGGAGTGGAAAGCTCCGGTCTTGTTTGCCCATGCGCACGAGCAGTTCTGGCGGCGCGATCCGGCCGTTCACCCCAACATCCTGGCGGCCCGCGTGGAAGCCGGTCTCGCCAGTCTGGCCGGCCATGGTCCGATCATGCGTGCCACGGTCTTTGGCCGGCCGGCATTCGGCACCCGCGAGCGCCGTGATGGTTCGGTCGTCATGACCGGTCGCGTTACCGGACAGGTCGAGCTGGCGGATGGCACCGTGGTGCGGCTGGATGCGCTGCTGATTCAGGATGGACGAACGAAGCAGTGGGGCCTGGCCGAGCTGATGCTCCCCCCGTTCCTGCCATGAAAATCACCGAGCCTCGTACCGCCTGGTTGCGCAGTGCCCGCGGGGTCACCCTCGCGGAGGTGGTCATGGCCACCCTCTTCATGGCCCTGGTGCTCACGACCTCGGTCACCACCCTGCAGCGCGCCTTCATCAGTCTGCAGAACGCCCGGGATCTAAACATCGTCTCGCAGATGCTCCAGAGCGAGATGGAGAAGATGCGTCTGTCGGACTGGGGCACGGTCAGCTCCCTGCCGGGCACCGCCACGCAGGTGCCGCTGGATGCCGCCTTCACCGCCAATACCTTTGTCGGCAATCGCTTCACCCTGAGCCGCACGGTGGCCGACCCCAAGGCCGATACCCGGATGATCACCTTGCGGATCAACTGGGTGGGCGCGGACAAGCGCGCTCTTTCCCGCAACCTCTCCCTGCGCTATTCGCGCAACGGGCTCTATGACTATTTCTACAGCCAGACTTGAGGGCCGGCGTTCCGCTGGTTTCACTTTGGTGGAACTGATGGTCGCCAGTGGGATCGGGTCCGTCATTCTTTCCGGCGTGTTGTCGGTGGTCCTCATGATGGGCCGGTCCGGGCTGTCCGCCTCGAACTATGCCGACATGGAGGCGCAGTCCCGCCGCGCCGTCGACGAGTTTGCCCAGGATGTGCGCATGGCCTCGAACCTGACCTGGAACAGCGCAACTTCCGTGACCCTGACCGTGCCGGACAATTACCCGGCCAACAGCAACCGCGTGACGTATGCGCTGGACCACACCGCCACGGGTCCGACCGCCAACAGCTTTTACCGCCAGCCGGGCGATGCCGGGTCCGGCACCCCCCGCTTTGTCCTGGCGCGCAATGTCACGACGCTGACCTTTGCCCGCTTCACCCGCACCAACGCCGTAGCGACGGACGAGCTCTCGGCCAAGCGCCTGCAGCTCACCATGAACCTGCGCACCTCCCGCCAGACGACCGTGGATCAAAACACCCTCGTGGTCTCGGCGTCCTATGTGCTGCGCAACAAACCCTCCAACTGAAGTGAATCCGTCATCCCGCAGCCGGGGTTCGGTCCTGATCACCTGCCTGGTCTTCAGCATTGTCATTGCGATCTCCTTGGCAAGCTACCTGAAACTGGCGGGCAACGCCTATGCCATGGCCGACCGTGCGTTTCTGAACACGACCGCCCTGGCCCTCGCGGAGCAGGGCCTGGAGCAGGGCCTGGAATGTTTCAACCAGCTGGATGACGCGGCGTCACCGGCCCAGGCGTGGGCCGGTTGGACGCTCACCGGCCAGGTCGCGACCTTGCGAAATTCCAGCATCACGCTGGATAACGGTACCGTGGGCACCATCCAGGTCTATGTCACCAATTACAATCCGCCGGCCGGCGCCTCCCCCAGGCTGGTGGCCAAGGCAACGGTCCTGCCCGCCAGCGGCTTGGGCCTGAGCCGGATAGTGGAAATCACCCTGCGGCGCCGGACCATCTTTGCCGGCGGCCTGGTCGCGCGGGAGACCATCACGTTCTCGACCAACACCATGGTCTCCAGCTGGAATTCCGATCCGGACAACAATCCGGCGACCGCGGCGGTCGGCTATTCGAACGCCGTGAAGGCTGCCAACGCGTTTGTCGGCACCATCAGTCCCGTCAACGGGGCCGTCAACACGGGCAGTGGCGATATTTTCGGGCGCATCGGCACCGGTGGCGGCACAGTCAACCACGCGGCCGGGGCGGTGTTGTCGGGCAGCCCGACGGGCACGGGCTGGGATGCTTCGTTGGTGAACTCGGGCTTTGCCAGCAATCTGGCCACGCCCGCGGCTCCGGCCCTGCCGGCCCAGGTCAACACGGTCACGGCCAGCATCTCGGCCACCACCTCATTCCCCCGGGCGGGAGATGTGGCGGCCGCCGACGGCAAGTATTATTATAATTTTGCCGCGGGGGCGGGGATCGTGCTGGCGGGAACCAACCAGCTTACCGTAGCGGACAAGGTGGTCGTCTACCTGCAAAGTCACGCGGGGGCGACCGCCGTTTCAGTCGGAGGCAATGCCAGCATCCAGGTGGCCGGCTCGGGCAACCTCACCCTGTATACCAACGGGGACATGGCTCTTGGCGGGAATGGCATGGCCAATGCCAACGCGAATGCCACCAGCTGCCTGATCTATGGCACCAACACCGGTTCCGGGCAGACGATCTCATTGAATGGCAATGCGACCACCGTGGCCGCCATCAACGCGCCCAACGCCAGTTTCAGCATCACGGGCAACGGCGAACTCTGGGGCTCCATCATCGCGCGGAGCATCAGCCTCAACGGCAATGCCGCCTTCCGCTACGACGAGGCGTTGCTCGGATTCATCAACAGCACCGGCACGGGCAATCCCTGGGGCATCGCCAAGTGGCGGGAAATGACGCTGAGCGGCGAACGGGAAATCTACGCCGCCAATTTTAATTTCTAACCGGCTACTTCCCGGATTTGATGCCGCTGGCCAGCAGGGTCTCAAAGTTCGGTTCGGCCTCCTCGCGGGCGACGGCGGTGACCTCGACCTTCTGGAAACCGGCCTTCTTCAGGAAGCCGTGCAGGGCACTTTCCTTGAAGCCGAGCCAGAGGTCGCCGTAAAGTTCGTGGGCCTTTTCAAAATTGTGCTCCTTCAGGTCGAGCACGAGGAGCTGGCCGCCGGGTTTCAGGATGCGGAACGCCTCGTTGACCGCGGTCTGCGGATGGTTCGCATGGTGCAGGGCCTGCGAGAGGATGGCGAGGTCGACGGACTTGTCGGGCAGCGGCACCGCCTCGATGTCACCGAGCTTGTAAGTGAGGTTGGCCAGGCCGTTCTTTTTCGCCAGCTCGGTGCCGACCTCGATCATGCGCGGGGAATTGTCGATGCACCACACGCGCTCGGCGCGATGGGCGATGAGCTGGGAGACCAGGCCCTCGCCGGCGCCGAGATCAGCCACGGTGATGGCCGGCACCAGCCGGAGCGCGAGGTGTCCGAGGGCTTCCCACGAGCGGCCGGGACAGTGGCCCTTGCCGAGCCGGCCGGCGATGAGGTTGAAATACTGCTCGGAGACACGGCGGCGCTTCTGGAGCGTGCGGTCGAGGTTGTCGCGATCCTCGGCGGACTCGGGCAGGTCGGTCACCGCATCGCAGGCGGACTTGAGCAGCGCGAGCGACTTGGGCGGGAGCGTGGGGCGGAGCGAGTAAAACGCCTTCTTGCCCTCGCGGCGGTCGCTGACGAAACCGGCCTGACGAAGCAGGGCGAGCTGGGAGGAGATGCGCGATTGGGCCATGCCGAGGATTTCCTGCAACTCGGCGACGGAAAGCTCCTCTTTCAGCAGCAACGCCAGCAGGCGGAGCCGGGTTGAGTCGGACAGGATTTTCAGGTGGTCCCAGGAGGAGTTCACAACGGGAGACTACTGAGGGGAAAGACGGAGGTTTACAAGCGTGCGAAGGCCAGGCTGATTTTCCGCGGATAACGCGGAT
Organism: Lacunisphaera sp.; assembly: GCA_046590295.1. Lineage (GTDB taxonomy): Bacteria > Verrucomicrobiota > Verrucomicrobiia > Opitutales > Opitutaceae > Lacunisphaera. Next base: position 41,085 of record JBKJTZ010000012.1, on the reverse strand, counting down.
GGTCGCGGATTAATACCCGGCGGGATTCTCGCTTGGCTCAAAATGATGGGGTCTGATCCGCGGTCATCCGCGTTTTCCGCGGAAAAATAAAAAAGCCGCGCGGGTGGCGCGGCTTGAAAATGGGGGTGAGGCACCCCGCCGGCAAAACACCTCAACCCTTCTGGGCGTCCACGTAGCGGGTGATGCCGGCGATCTGGTATTCCTGGTGGGCCGTGCCGATCTTGAGCTTCACGTGCTCGCCGATTTTCTTGCCCATCAGCGCCTGGCCGAGCGGGGTCTTGTAGGCGATGCGGTGGTTTTCCGGGTCGCTGTCCCACGCGCCGAGCACGGAGTAGCGGACGGCCTTGCCGTTCGTCACATCGCGCAGGTCGACGATGGTGCCCACGCTGACCTGGTCGGTGGTGGCCTCGGAAAAGTCGGTGATGCGGGCCCGGGCGAGGTCCCGCTCGAGCTGGGCCTTCTGGCCCATGAGAACGGACTGGTCCTGTTTGGCCATCTTGAACTCGGAGTTCTCCTTCAGGTCGCCATGCTCGCGGGCGACGGAGATGGCCTTGGAGTTTTCCGGGATGCGCTTGGAGACGATCTCCTCGTATTCGATCCGCTTGCGCTCGTAGCTCTCGCGGGAGACGAGGAACTGCTCGTCCTTGGTCTCGGCCTCGCCGGAAACCAGGGTCTGGAGGGAGGGGAACAGCTTGATGAAGCGGGCGAGCAGGGACTTCTTGGTGAGCTCCTCAAAGCCCTGGTTGAGCAGAAGGCTGTTGGCAAGGTCGCGCGCGGTCTCGGTGTCGGCCGTGGCGAGCAGGTCGGAGATGAGGTCGGTGTCGTCGCTCAGGACCTCGCCCAGCGGGATGCGGCGGGTGCCGGCGGACTGGAGCGCCTCATAGTCGATGGCGAAGAAGATGGCGCCGAGGAGGCGGGGGGTGACGAGCTCGTTGAGGAGCTTGGAGAACTTCTTTGAGTGGCGGTTCTTGATGATCCAGAGAAGGACGGGGGCGCGGAGGTTCTGCTCGGTCTTCCAGCGCTTGAGGGCGGCGGAGAGCTCGTCGGCCTGGCCGTTTTCGAGGAGGAAGTTGATGCACTCGGTGGTGAATTTGCCCTGCGAGGTCTTCAGCAGTGCGAACACGATCTCGCGCCACTCGAGCGGGTGGGTCTCCTTGACGAGGTCGAGGAAGCGGGATTGGAAATGGACGGGGATCTTCTCCGCGATGGCGGTGAGGCCGCGGACCTCCTTGATGAGCTCGGCCTGGGTCGGGCCGGAATTGGTGGCGTGACCGAGGATCTTGGCGAGCTCGTCGCGCACGAAGGCGCCGTAGAGGCGCTCGGAGGCATCGAGCTGGTTGCTGTCGCGCACGGCCTCGGTGATACCGTTGAGGACGGTGCCGAGGGACTGCTTGGCCTCGTCCTTGACGGAGGCGGCGAGGAGGTCTTCCGCAAGGGAGATGCGGCGGCGGGCGGAGCGGGTGTTGGTGAACTCCTCCATGATCTCCGTCTCGGCGGAGACGGGCTCGTCGCGCACGACGTAGCAGTCGGTCTTTTTCAGGGGCACGCCGACGCGCGGATCCTTGATGAGCTGCTTCTTAACATTGGAGAACCAGCGCTTGTATTTCTCCTCGCCCACCACCTGGGTGAGAACGATTTCGAGCTCAATGGCGCTGGCGGCCTTGTTCGGGTAGGCGGACAGGGTGTCGATGACGAGCTGGACGGGATCATCGGAGAGGAGCGCCTTGACCTTGGCGGGCTCGGTTTCCTTGCGGGCGAGAATGTGCTTGGCCGGAAGGACATCCATGCTTCCGACGCAGAAGCTCGGATCCATGCGGTGGCCTTTCTTGCCCTTGAAATCAATGACCAGCTTGAGGTCCGCCTCGTCGTATTCCTTGATCTGGCCGAAGCCCCAGCTCCGGTGGACCACATAGGCACCCGGTTCCATGGCCTCCAATTTGGCTTTGGACGCCTTGAGGGCGGGGTGTTTGCTGATGGTCGCGGAGATGGCTTCAGAATTCATAATTGCGTATCGAGTCGGTGAACCGATTAGTTGAGAGGATAATGGTAGAAGATGTCAAACAGGGTTTGGGCAAAGCCTCCGACGGCGCGAAATTTACTTTCGGGGGCTGGGAAGCCTCCGTGGGCCTGACCGAGCGCTGGCTCGCCCGGGCGGAACGGGTGGATACGCTGCTGGAAGGACTTCCAGCGGGCCTGACCGGCCAGGAACGGGCGCGGGCCCAGCAACTCTTCTATGGGGTGGTCCGCTGGTCCAGCCGCATCGAGTGGGCCCTCGCCGGCCTGATGGCCCGGCCGCCCCGCACCAAGGTCCGGGCGCTCCTGACGGTGGCGGGGTTCGAACTGCTGGACGCGGCCGCGCAGGGGCCTTTCCCGCCCGCGGCCGGTTATGCGGCCAAAATCATCCACCATGCGGTCGAGAAGGCCAAGACGGTCTGCAGCGCAAAGGAGGCGGGGCTGGTCAACGCCGTGGCCCGCAAGCTGGCGCTCCGGCTCGCCGAGAAGCCCGCCGACGTGGCGACCGAGCTGGCCCACCCCGAATGGCTGGTTGCGCGCTGGAACCAGCAATTCGGCGCGGCCACGACCCGGCTGCTGCTCGAATGGAACCAGCAGCCCGCGCCGGTCTATGTGCGCTGGCGGACCGACGCGCCGGTGCCGGAGTTTCTTGGGCCGACGAAGTGGGCGGGATTTTTCGAGGTCAAGGCCGGCCAATGGGACGAAATCCGCCGGCTGGTCGGCGAGGGTGCGCTCTACGTGCAGGATCCCTCGACCCGGCTGTGCATCGAGCTGCTCGCGCCGCAGCCGGGGGAGACCATCCTCGACGCCTGCGCCGCGCCGGGCGGCAAGAGCCTCTTCATCGCCGATGTCATGAAATCCGGGAAGGTCGTCGCGCTCGACGAGCCCGCCGCGCCGGGCAAGACCGACATCCGCCTCGTCCGCCTGAAGGAAAATCTGTCCCGTGCCCCGGCCGGCGTCGAAGTTGCCCTGGTCGAGGCCGACCTGCGCAAGGTGAACACCGTCTTCTACCGCAACCTGAACCTGCCCGAGGAATACGATGCCGTGCTGCTCGACGCGCCGTGCTCGAACACCGGAGTCATGCGCCACCGTATCGATGTGAAGTGGCGGCTGCAGGACGGCGACTTCGCCCGGCACGCCGAGCAACAGCTCGAACTCCTTCATGCCGCGGCGCGTCTGGTGCGCCCGGGCGGCCGGCTGGTTTACAGCACCTGCAGCGTGGACGGGCAGGAGAACGAGCAGGTCCTCAAGGGATTTTTCGACAGCCGCGCCGGCGGACCCTTCACGCTGGAACGCAGCGTGCAGGCCCTGCCGTGGAAGGACGGGCACGATGGGGCGGGGGCGTTCCTGCTGCGCAGGAAGGGGTAAGTTTCAGGGTTTAAGTTGTAGCAAGAGCCATCAGCCATTCCGGCTTAATGCTTGCGGCTTATACCTTGCCACTGGCGGTGCAGCGCGCCGCTAGGGCACCAGCTCAAACACCGGCACTTCCAAGTCCGATTCTGTCGCGCCGCGCAGGAAGGTGTAGGTGATCTTGTTCGCCGAATCGACCAGGGCGGCGTAGCGGTCAAAGGTCCATTTTTCCACGAGCTCGCCGTTGATGCGCACGCACAGGTCGCCGGGCTGGACGGCGAGGGCCGCCGCGGGGGTGTCAGGGATGACGCTGAGGACGCGCCAGTAGACCGCGGAGCGGGCGAAGGAGAGCCCGGGGGTGCGTCGGGGGTCCAGCGTGACGGCACCGTCGGTGTCGCGCACAAACGTCACGAGGTTGCGACGCTGGTCGAAGGTCACGGCGAAATGGCGCAGGATCTCCCCGCCGATCGAGGAGAGCTGGTCGGTCAGATCCACGATGGGCCGGGTGATGGTGTGCGATCCGAGCAATATGTCCTGGCTGAGCCGGCCAGTGAGCTGCTGGCGGTCGCCCTGGAGCGAGGAGATGAGCGCGCCGGCGCGCGGCCCGTGGGCGAAACGCGGGTGCAGGCCGGCGGGATTGAGGCTGAGGCTGCCGTCGCTGCCGGAGTCAATCAGCACGATGAACGACTCGGTGCCCAGCTGGATCGGGATGAGCGGAGTGTTTAGTTCGCGGTTGAAAGTGAAGGCGGCGGCGCGCGGAGCGGGCCCGGGCGCGGCGGGCCCGGGGGCGAGGGGCGTGAGGACGAGCCGCCGGCCGGGATAGTCCAGCGTCAGGACCGCGTCGCGGAACACGGGAAAACCGATGATCCCGTCGATCCGCACGCCGAGCTGGCCGGAGAAATCGGCGAAGTCAAACACCAGGGCCGGCACGCTGTCGAACGTCGTGGCCCCCAGCGCGACCCGGCGGAGCGTGACCTGCTCGAGTTCGACTGTGCCGCCGTTGGCCGAGCGCACCTGCACCCGGACCGGGGAGGCGCCCCGGGGCTGCTTGAGCGCAAAGCGCCGGGCCAGGTCCGGCGTGACGTAGCTGATGGATGAGCCGGTATCGATCAGAAAGCGGTAGGTCTTCCCGTCGTCCCAGCGGGTTTCCACCGTGAAAAAACTTGAAACGAGCTGGGCCGGCAGCTCGGTGCCCCTGGGTTCAATCCGCGTGCGCGAGGGCACAAGCGAGCAGCCAGCCAGGAAGAGAAGAAGGAGAACGGAGGCCAGAAGGCAGGGTCGGCGGCGGTGACTGTTGGCGGGAGGGCGCAAGGCGGCGGAGGAAGGCGGGGACGTTGGAGGGAAAGACGCTGGCGCGCAAAGCCTGTTTCACCCCCCAAGGAGATCGCAGGGAGGCGAGGGTCATTCCGCGGGACTGCTAGTCCCGCCTCCCTCAAGTGGCGACCAGCGTCGCCTGCACCTTCCGCGGCAGCTTGGCGACCACGAGGTCGAAGCTGCGGCGGATCAGCCGGCGCAACTCCGGCTCCGGCAGGGCGTCCTCCTCGATGCGCACCCAGTGCCGCTTGGCGGCGTAGGGCGCCTGGCCGATGCCGTCGATCGCGGTGAGGTCATCGAATTCCTCCGGCGCGCACTTGAGGGAGAGGCCGTTCATCACGCCGCCGTCGAGCGGGATGAGCAGAAACATCTTGTCCACGACCTTGAAGACCAGGCATTCGCCCCACTGCTTGACTACGGTGGTCCGCGGCAGGGAGAGGGCGAAGGCCTTCAGCCGGTCCAGGCGCATGTCGATCAGCCCAGGAACGGCTTGACCCGGGCGAAGAGGGTCCCGAGCTCGAACGGCTTCTGGACGAACCCGGCCACGCCGAGGTCGGTGGTGCGCTGCATCGTCACGGCCTCGCTGTAACCGCTCATGACAATGACCGGCAGTCCGGCATGGCTCTGGCGGAGTCGGCGCAGGGTCTCTTCGCCGCTGAGGCCGGGCATGGTCATGTCGAGCAGGACCAGGGCGACGCGATCACCCTGGGTGCGCAACAGCTCCAGAGCCTCCTCACCCCGGGCCGCGGGGAGCACGGTTGCGCCCCGGCTTTCCAGCGCGGCTCCCAAGATAGTGCGCACCGATTCCTCGTCATCCACCAGGAGCACGAGGCCGCTGAGTCGGTCCGAACCCGCCGGGGTGGAAAAAGGGGGCTGGGAGGAGACCGCCGGGCCGTCCGTCGTCGGGAACAACAGCCGGAAGATCGAGCCGGCGCCCGGCCGGGATTCGACAAAGAGGGCGCCCTGGTGGTTTTTCACGATGCCCTGCACGGCGGCCAGCCCCAGCCCGCGGCCGGAGAACTTCGTGCTGTAAAACGGCTCGAAGATCTTCGCGATCGTTTCCGGAGTCATGCCGCAACCGTTGTCGCTCACCTCAAGGCCGGCATAGTCGCCGGCGGGCAGCTCGGGGTGGCTCAGCGCCTGCCGGAGCTGGGCGGAGTCGACCGGCTGGGTGAAGGTGCGGACGGTGATGAGCCCGGGATTTTCGCCGATGGCATCGGCGGCGTTGATGACCAGATTCATCACGATCTGGCGGAGTTGCGTGAGGTCCGCGAGCACCGGGGGCAGGCTGTCGGCCAGCTGCAGTTCCAGCCGGATGCTCTTGGCGATGGTGACCTCCAGCAGGGTGGTGATGCCGCGGACCAGTTCATTGAGGTTGACGCGCTCGGTGACCAGCTTGCCCTTGCCGGTGTAGGCCAGCAGTTGCTGGCAGAGCTCGGCGGCGCGGCGGGCAGCACTTTCGATCTGGCCCAGATGGGTGCCGACCGCTTCGGCCGCCGGGAGCTGCCGGGCCAGGGAGGCGTTCACCAGCACGGAGGTCAGGATGTTGTTGAAATCATGGGCCACGCCCCCCGCCATCACGCCGAGGCTCTCGAGCTTCTGGCCCTCGAACAGCTTGCGCTCGATGGCGATTTTCTCCTGTTCGGCCTGCTTGAGGGCGGTGACATCGATGGCCAGGCCCTCGATGAAACGCAGGGAGCCATCCGCCGCGTAGATCGGCCGGCCACGCACGAGGATCCATTTCTCCATGCCCTCGCGGTGGAGGATCCGGTATTCGAGCACGAATTCCCGGTGGTGGCTGATTCCGTCCGCCACGCCGGCGCGCACCGCCGCGCGGTCGGCCGGCACCGTCAGCTGGCTGATGTGCCGCTGGCCGGCGATGAATTCCTCCGGGGGGTAGCCGGTCAGCAGTTGCATGCCCTCGGAGACAAACAGGGCGGTCAGCTGCTCGTCGAAAACGCAGCGGAACGCGGCGCCGGGCAAGGCATGCAACAGCGTGTCGAGTTCACGCCGGCTTTCCGCGAGTTCGGCGGTGCGTTCCCTCACCTCGCGTTCGATGCGCTCGGCGCGCCGCCAGAGCGAATGGATGAGCCCGCCCAACAGGAGGGTCAGGGCGATCACCCCGCCGGTGCGGACCCAGCGCAGCGGGGTGGACTGCGCCTCGACCCAGCCCGGCGTCGGCCGGTAGAGCACCCGCCATTCCCTGCCCCCGATGGGGATGCGGAGTTCCTGATGCAGACCGTGGCGGAACTCCGTCTCGGTCGGCTCGGGGATGCGCGGGGCCGCATCATCTGCCGGCCGGTAGTAAAGAACGCGCTTGGCGGGATCAGGCTCGCTGGCGTCGATATAAAGCATGTCGAGTATGGTGTCGGGCTGGCCGATGCGGGTCCGTTCCAACAGGTCATCCGCGAGGAAGACCGCCTGTACGTAGCCTTCAAACACCTCGGATTCCGGTGGTGCGTCGGGTCCGTTGGCCCGCCAGACGGGCGCGATCATCACTACGCCCGGTCTGCCCGCCGGAGCCTGCACGAGGCTGATCGGGCCGGTCAGGGTGATGCGTCGCGTGGTCCGGGCCCGCTCGAGGAAGTCACGGGTCGGCCCCGTCATCAGGTCGAAGCCGAGGGCCCGCTCATTGGCCTCCATGGGATGGATGAAGGCGATGGGCAGGTGGACCGGGCGGTCCGCCGCGCGGATCATTTGCCCGCTCGCGTCCGGTTCCCTGAATTCAAAAGAACGGCTGGAGTAGCTCCGCTGGAGCGTCGCCTCAACCTCGGCGCGCTGCTCGCGTGGCACCCGCGGCACCCATTGCAGCGCGAGCGCGCCCGCGGTCCGCTCCTGCAGCCGGCTGGCGACCAGCAGGAAAGAATGCCGCGTAACCTTGCGGTCGACCATGAAAAGGGTGGAGAGACCGAAAAGCGCGTCCTCGTAGCGACCGAGTACCTCGCGGGCCAGGGTGTGCCGGACGTTGGCGCGGCGGACAAACATCGCTTCGGTCTGCTCACGTTCGCGCCGCTGGGCGTCAGCAAACGACCAGACGGCCAGCGCCGCCCCGGCCAGCGCCAACAGCCCGAGAGTGGCGTGGTGTCTCGAGAGCGGGAGGCGGCGTGGGCTCGAAATCATCGGGGAGACCCTCCATCATGCCCGTGGCGGGCCGAACGGGCAAAAGATAATTTGGAATTTATCGGACGGAAGGTGGATCTGGCGGAAGGCCCCGGGTGTCCGTTCCCGCCTATGATTGATACGGCAACGGAAACCGGGATGTCAGCGCGACCACCTTTTCCTTGGTTGCGGCGACCACGGCGGCTTCCTCGGGGGTGCCGATGGCCATGAGCACGCCGTCGATCAGGCCGGCGATCTGCTCCATCTCGGGTTCCTTGAGGCCGCGCGTGGTCATGGCCGGCGAGCCCAGACGGATGCCCGAGGCCTGGAAGGGGGAGCGGGTCTCGAAGGGCACGGTGTTCTTGTTGCAGGTGATGTTGGCCTTATCGAGCGTCTCCTGCGCGACCTTGCCGGTGAGGTTGGGGAGCTTGGCGCGGAGGTCGACGAGCATGAGGTGGTTGTCGGTCCCGCCGGAATTGATCTTGTAGCCGAGCTGGACCATGCCGGCGGCGAGGGCCTGGGCGTTTTTCACGACCTGGCCGCTGTAGGTCTTGAACTCGGGTTTGAGGCACTCGGCAAAGCAGACGGCCTTGGCGGCGATGATGTGCATCAGCGGGCCGCCCTGGGCGCCCGGGAACACGGCGGAGTCGATGACCTTGGCGTGCGCCGCCTTGCACAGGGTGAGGCCGCCGCGCGGGCCGCGCAGGGTCTTGTGCGTGGTGGTGGTGACGAAATCGGCGTGTGGGAACGGCGAGGGGTGGTGGCCCGTGGCGACGAGGCCGGCAATGTGCGCGATGTCGGCGAAGAGCAGCGCCCCGACCGAGCGGGCGATCTCACCCATGTGGGCGAAGTCGATGATGCGCGAGTAGGCCGACGCGCCGACGGTGATCATCTTGGGCTGCTCGCGCATGGCGGTGGCGGCGAGCTCCTCGTAGTCGATGAGGCCGGTGTCCTCGCGCACGCCATATTGGACAAACTGGTAGAGCTTGCCGGAAAAATTGGCGGGGTTGCCGTGCGTGAGGTGGCCGCCGTGGCTGAGGTTCATGCCGAGGATCTTGTCGCCGGGGGCGAGGACGGAGGTGTAGACGGCGAAGTTGGCCTGCGAGCCGGAGTGCGGCTGGACGTTGGCGTGCTCGGCGCCGAAAAGCTGCTTGGCGCGTTCGATGGCGAGGGCCTCGACCTTGTCGACCTGCTCGCAGCCGCCATACCAGCGTTTGCCCGGGTAGCCCTCGGCATACTTGTTGGTCAGCACGCTGCCCATCGCCTCGAGGACGGCGGGGTAGGTGAAGTTTTCCGAGGCGATCAGCTCGACATGGCTCTGCTGGCGGGCGAGCTCGCCGGCGATGATGGCGTGGACGGCGGGGTCGAGCTGGGCGAGGGGGGTGGCGTTGAGGGACATGGGAGGAACGAGAAAGAGAACGAGCCGGAGAACGAGTCTATTTTTCGGCCACGAGCGTCTTAAGCAAGGCCACCACGCTCGGGATGGCCTCGACCATCTCGTCGCGGCAGGCCTCGTAGAGCTTGAGCGGACCGCCGTAGGGATCGCCGATCTCGTGCCCGGCCGGGGGAGGCAGGAACTCGCGGAAAAGATACAGGTGCCGGGGCACGGGCCGGCCCTTGAACTGGATGATTTCGCGATGCGACTCGGTCATGCCGAAGACGGCGAGGGCGCCGTCGAGCAGTTCCTGGGTGACCTGCCGGCTGCGCTGGCCGGCGATGTCGATGCCCGTCTTCTTCAGCGCGATGACGGAATTTTCCGAGACAGGTTCGCCATCGCGGGTGGAAACGCCGGCGGAGATGACCTGGAGGGAGCGCAGCGGTTCGGGCTGCCCGGCCAGCGCGTGCTTGAGCAGACCCTCGGCCATTGGACTGCGGCAGATGTTGCCGGTGCAGAGGATGAGGATGTGGCCGGGGGCGGGCATCAAGGGAGTGATAAGCTGTAAGCTTTAGGCCTTAAGCTAAAGGCAGAAAAGGCCGGAAGGCAAAAATGGCTGGCTGCCTCCGGTAGGGGCGGCGCTTGTCGCCGCCCGTGCCTTGGTGTGCCGCGGGCGTCGGCAAGCGCGCTACAAAGACGCCAAGACTCACCGCTGCAACGCCAGCAGGGCACGATGCAGGTGCACGGCGCGCTGGAGCACGTGGTCGGTCAGGACCACGGGCTTGGCCGGGGCATCGTCCGCCTTGGTCGCAGTGGGGTCGGGCGCGGGCGGGGGTTTGGCGGCGGGGTTACCGTGGTTGAACTCATCCACCAGCGTCGCCTCGTCATAACGCTCCTTTTCGATTTTGCCCGAAATGAGCTGGTCGGCGGGGGTGCCCGCGTCCAGCGCGTCATAAGCGAGGCGATCGGTGGCGTCGTCGGTCTTCACCACCACCTGCGGGGCGGGTTGCGAGCCGGCGATCCCGAGCCGGAGGGCGGGAGCCTGCTTGATGACGGCGGCGAGGACTGGCGGCGTGGCCGGGCTGACGAGGATGAAGAGCGGCCCGGCCGGGGCTCCGCGCCCCGCCAGGAGGGCCTGCAGGGTGGCGGCCGAGGTGTCGTCGTCGCGGGCATAGCGCAGGTCGAGCACGAGGGCGGACGAGGTCGCCGTGGCTTGCACCGCGTCGGTGAGGGTGTGCACGCGGAGGTAGGCGAGGCCCTGGCCGAGGTTGGCGAGCTCGGTGGCCCGGCCCGGGGTGCAGAGAACGAGAAGGAAAACGAGGAACGAGAAAAATTTCTTCATTGGCGGTTGAGCTGCTTGGCTCCGATGTCGCGGCGGTAGTATTTGTTCGCCCACTGGACCTGCGCGCAGGCGGCGTAGGCGCGGGCGGCGGCCTCGCGGAGGGTCGGGGCCAGCGCGGTGACGCCGAGCACCCGGCCACCGTTGGCGGTGAGCTGGTCCGTGGCGTTTTTCGCCGTGCCGGCGTGGTAGATGAAGGCTTGAGGCGAGAGGCCGGAGGCGGGAGGCAGGGTGATGACGTCGCCTTTGGCGTAGCTGTCGGGATAGCCTTTGGCGGCGACCACGACGCAGAGGGCGTAGTCGGGTTTCACCGCGAGCGTGAAGCCGTGCAGCTCGCCGCGCGCGGCGGCCCAGAGCAGCGCGAGCAGGTCGCTGGCGAGGCGCGGGAGCACGACCTGGGTCTCGGGGTCGCCGAAGCGGGTGTTGTATTCCAGCACGCTCGGGCCGGTCGGCGTGAGCATGATGCCGATGAACAGCGTGCCGCGGAACTCGATGCCCTCGGCGGCGATGGCGTGGACGGAGGGTTGCACGATCTCGCGCTCGATCTGCGCGAGGAGGGCCGGCGTGACCACCTCGGCCGGCGAGTAGGTGCCCATGCCGCCGGTGTTCGGGCCGGTGTCGCCGTCGCCGATGCGCTTGTGGTCCTGCGAGGTCGGCAAAATGACGTAGTCGCGGCCCGACACGACGACGAGCAGCGAGGTCTCCTCGCCGGTCAGGCAGTCCTCGATCAAAATCTGGCTGCCGGCGGCGCCGAATTTATTGCCCGCGAGCATGTCGCGGACCGCCGCCTCGGCCTCGGCCAGGGTCTGCGCCACGACCACGCCCTTGCCGGCGGCGAGGCCGTCGGCCTTGATGACGATGGGGGCACCGCGTTGCTTGAGATAGTCGAGCGCGGGCGGCACCGCGGTGAAGATGCCGGCGGGCGCGGTCGGGATCCCGTGCTGCAGCAGGAGTTGCTTGGTGAAGACCTTCGAGGCTTCGAGCCGCGCCCCGTCGGCCTTGGGGCCGTAGGCGGGGATGCCGGCCTGCATGAGCGAGTCCACCAAACCGAGCGAGAGCGGCACCTCGGGGCCGACGACGACGAATTCCACCTGCTCCTGTCGGGCGAGGGCGACGAGGCCCTTGATGTTTTCCACCGCGATGGGAAAGCAGGCGGCGTCGGCCGCGATGCCGGCATTGCCCGGCGCGCAGAGCAGGCGCGGCCGCGCCGGCGAGGCGGCGAGGGACTTGATGAGCGCGTGCTCGCGTCCGCCGGAGCCGACGACAAGGACTGATTTGGGCAAAACCATCGCGTTAGGTGTCAGCTTTTGGGGATCAGGCAACAAGCACGTAATGCCTGAAACCTAAGGCATAACCCCGGCCGGGGCTCACAGCACCTTCAGCGTCTTGCGGTAGAAGGCGATGACCTCGTCGGGGTCGTCGGTGAAGAGGATGTAGTCGCGCATCCACGCCGGGGCGCGCTTGTCGCGGATCATCGTCTCCACCTGATTGCGGAGGTCGCCCCAGAACTTGGCGTTGAAAAACACGTAGGGCACGCGGGGGCGGATGCCGAGCTTGAGGTTGCACAGCTCGATGCCGATCTCCTCGAGCGTGCCGACGCCGCCGACATTGAAGATGCAAAAATCCGCCGCCTCGAACCATTTCTGGCGGAAGTGCCGCGAGGTCTCCTGAAAGGTGTTGAAGAAGTCCACGCCGAGCTCGGGCGGCTGGGCCTCCAGCTCGAGGAAGCAGGCGCCGGTGAGCGCGCCCTTGCCGCGGGCCTGGTCGGTGGCGAGGCGCATGACGCCGCCGCCGCCGCCGGTGAGCACGCCGAGGTTGGAGCCCATGAAGTTCATGAGCTTGGCGACCAGCGCGGAAATGCGGTCGGTGTCGGCCTGATCGAGGCCGACGGCCGAGCCGTAGAAGGCGAGGATGGTGGCCTCCTGGAATTTCCGCGCCGTCTCCTCGCGCACGAAGAAGCCGTGGCCGCGCTTGTAGGTGTGGAGGTAGAGGTCCTTCGTCACCTCGTCATACCAGTAGACGGCGATGCCGATGGAGTTGAACGTGTCGAGCCGGGCGTGCGCGTTGCTGGAGAGGAAGTAGCCGTGGCTGCGGGAGGCGCGGCGGAAAATGAGGCGCTTGAGCTTCACGTCGCCGATGCGGGTGATGAGCTCCATGTGCTCGAGCAGGTCGGGGAAGAAGTCCACGACGAGCGTGTCGACGTCCTCGGTCGCGGCGTCGAGCGCCTGGATCATGGTGCGGCTGCCCAGGGGGCAGGCCTCGCCCTCGAGGAGCTTGCGGAGATCGTCGTCCTTGGCGCGGACGAGGATCGCGCGGTTCTCCATCGTGGCGCTCTGGCCGCGGACGGTGATCTTGGTCTTCGGCCGGGCCTCGCCGGACTCCACGGCGGGGGATTCATCGAGGCACTGGTAAAGTTTCTTGGTCGTGCCGAGGAGGCGCTGGCGTTTCTTGGTGAGGGTCTTGACCTCGGGGTCGGCCACCTCGGCGGGGGCGCGGAACACCTCGAGCGAGACCATGGGGTTCACGACGGGCTGGTCGCCCGGGTTGTAGATCTCGAGCATGATGTTCGTGCCAAAGGTCTTGATCGGGTCGAGGAGCACGGCGCTGGTGTGGAGGCCGAAGTTGCCGTCGCCCGGGTTGAGGACGACAAAATGTTCCTTCAGGTACATCGAGCAGCTGGTGAGGATGCCGGAGCGGGGCGGGATGGTGAGCGGCGTGGCGTCGTGGCGGACCTGGATCTTGTCGATGAAGGAACGGCCGGCGAAACCGCTGACGATGTGCTCGAAGTTGAGCCGCTGGAGCCGGGGGTTGAGCGTGTAGCTGACGGGGTGCGGGGTGAAGAAGACGCGGCCGGAGCTGTCGATGGAAATGGTGTGGGGCAGCTTGAGCTGGTTTTCCTGGACCGCCGCCCACACCTCGGTGCTGGAGAGCTTGGCGGCGGCGGGGGCGAAGAAGAGGCGGCCGACGGACGTGCCCGGGCGCAGGAGTTTCTGCCAGTAGGCGGCGTTGGGGAAATTCTTGTCGAAGATAAAGGCGTCGGCGTTGAGCATCAGGCGGTGGCCGTCGACCACCGGGGTGCCCTGCAGGAGCAGCTCGATGCCGATGCGGGCGAGGGAGCTGCGCTCGCTGAACCGGAGCTCGGCGAGGTGCGCTTTCATGAAGTCCATCTCGGCCGGGTGGCGCGGCCAGAAGGCGAGGGTGAGGGCGACATGTTCGCCGCCTTTGTTCTTCACGGTTAGAATCTGGCCGTCGGTGCTGTGCCAGAATTGGCTTTCGTTCATAGGATTGGCTAGCCTTGGCGACCGGCCGGTTGCTGACAAGCCCGCGCTTCGCCTCCGGAAATACCGGGTTTCGCTGCCAATGGGATTGATTTTTGCCCGGCGCCAGCCAAGTTCCGGCGGTTTTAACGGCACAAAATCGCCCGGGCCGTTTCATAACCGGGCTACCCTGCACTCCATGAAATTCACCTCCAAGATCACTTGCGCCCTCTTCAGCCTGGGCCTGCTCAGCATCGCGTCCGCGCAGGACCCGATCAAATTCAACGTCCCCGGCGTCGCGACCCAGCCGGCCGCTCCCGCGGCCAGCACCCCGGCCGCAGCCCCGGCCGCCGCTCCGGCCGCCGCCAAGGTGAAGTTCACCGACGCGCAGCTCGCCGAGGCCTATGGCTGGTTTACGGCCGCGCAGCTGGGCCTGCGCCAGCTCGAATTCACCAAGGAACAGGTCGAGGCGATGGGCCGCGGCCTGGTCGGCGCCGTGACCGGCGGCCAGCCTTCGTTCAATGCCCAGGAAATCGGGCCGGAACTCGAGGCCTTCCTCGGCAAGAAGCAGGAAAATTTCATGACCAAGCTGCGTTATCAGCAGATCGGGGAAGGCACGGCCTTCTTCAACAAGCTCAAGGAGAACAAGAATGTCGTCGAGCTCCAGAGCGGCCTCAAATATGAGATCGTCAAGGCCGGTGGCTCGACCATGGCCAAGCCCGGCCAGGTGGTGAGCATCCACTACACGGGTTCGCTGGTCAACGGCCAGCCGTTCGACAGCTCGATCGAGCGCGGCCAACCCGTCGACATCCTGCTGCTGGCCGCCTCGGAGAAGAATCCCAATGGCGTCATCCCCGGCATGTTCGAGGGCCTGCAGAAGGTCGGCGTCGGCGGCAAGATCAAGCTCTACATCCCGCCGTCGCTGGCCTACGGCGACCAGGGCAGCCAGGCCATCCCCCCGGGGGCGACGCTGGTGTTCGACGTCGAGGTGATCGGCGCCAAGGATGCCCCGAAGGAAGCCGCGACCAAGTAAGCGCAGGAACATTCCACCGCGGCAGACGCCCTCCCGCCGGAGGGCGTTTTTTTTGGCGGATCAGGCCAGCGCCGCCTTCGCGTCCGCCGCGAAACGGTCGACCGCTTCCGGGGCCGTCGCCCACGAGCACATCAGCCGGTAGCCATGGTCGCCGATGAAGCGGTAGAAATGCCAGCCCGACGCCTCCAGTTTGGCCACGGCCGCCGGCGGCAGCTCGAGAAACACGCCGTTGGCCTGCGGCTCGGCGAGGAATCTGATCCCCGGCAGCGGGCGCAGCGCGGCGGCCAGGCGCGCCGCCATGGCGTTGGCGTGCGCGGCGTGCCGCTGCCATGCGCCCGTTTCCAGCATGCCGACCCACTGCGCCGCGGCGAAGCGCAGCTTAGAGTCCAGCTGGCCGGCCTGCTTGACGCGGTATTCAAACTCGCGCGCGGGTTCCGGGTTGAAGAAAACCACCGCCACGCTCGAGCCCAGGCCGTTCTTGGTGCCGCCGAGGCAGAGCACGTCCACGCCGGCGCGCCACGTGAGGTCGGCCGGGGTGACGCCCCGGGGCGCCAGGGCCGCGGCGGCGGTGGCGAAGCGCGCGCCGTCCATGTGCACGGCGAGCCGGTGTTTCTTGGCGACGGCACAGAGCGCCCCCACCTCGTCGGGCGTGTAGAGGGTGCCCCATTCGGTGCCCTGCGTCAGCGAGAGGACGCCGGGCTGGTGGGAGTGAACGCCGCGTCCGCCCGCGAGGACCGGCGCGAGGTCGGCGGGCCGCAATTTGCCCTGCGGACCGGCGAGGGGGATGATCTTGCTGCCGCCGGTGAAGAATTCCGGCGCGCCGCACTCGTCCGTGTCGATGTGCGCGACCTCGTGACAGAGGATGCTGTGGTGGCGCCGGCAGAGCGCGGCGAGTGCAAGCGCGTTCGCGGCGGTGCCGTTGAAGACAAAGAACACGGCGCAGTCCGTCTCGAACAGGTCGCGCACCAGCCCCCGGGCCCGCTGCGTCCACGCATCGTCGCCATAGGCGGCGGCGCTGCCGGGGTTGGCCGCCACGAGCGCGGCCAGGGCCTCGGGCGCGAGCCCGACGGTGTTGTCGCTGGCGAAGGTGAAGTCGGGAGGGGCGGGGGCGGGCATGACGGGGCGAGCGTGCGGTTTTTCCCGGCGCTTGAACAGGGCGAAGTCACAGGCTTGCCCTCGCCTGCCGGGCCGTGTTCGTTCGGCCCAGCGCATGACCACAACCGCCGTCAATCTCTACCTGGTGGGCTTCATGGGCACGGGCAAGAGCACCGTGGGCCGCCTGCTGGCCCGGCAGCTCGGGCTGCAATTCCTCGACAGCGACCACGAGATCGAGCGGGCGCAGGGCCGGCCGGTCGCGAAAATCTTCGCCGAGGCCGGGGAACCGGCCTTCCGCGCGATGGAGCGCGAATTCATCGAGCACGGGCACCCGGCGGGCGGCTGCATCGTGGCCTGCGGCGGCGGGCTCGTCGTGCCACCGGGCATGCTTGAGCTGCTGCACCGTCGCGGGGTCGTCATCTGCCTGCACGCGCCGATCGAGGCCATTTTGGCGCGGACGAGCCACACGACGCACCGGCCGCTGCTGCAGGTGGAAAACCCCGAGGCGCGGCTGCGCGCCCTGTTCGCCGCCCGCGAGGAAATCTACCGGCGCACCGGGACGATGGTGCTGACCGACCGGCGCACGCTCCGCGAAATCGCGGCGCACGTGCTGCGCGTCTACCGGCTCGAGGCCGCGCACTTCAAGAAATGACCGCGTCGAACGGGTTGCGGGTGGAGGGTGGTGCGCGCGAGGCGCTCCGTGCCCGGCTGGCCGCGCTGGGCTTCGACGAAGTGAGGTTTGCGGCGGCCGGCGGGAAGAATTCCAGCCTGCGGGACTGGCTTGAAGCCGGCCGGGCGGCGGACATGGCCTGGCTGGAGCGCACGGCGGACAAGCGCATGGACGCGGACCAGGTGCTTCCCGGCGGGCGCAGCGTCATCCTGCTGGGCGTCAATTATTGGTCGACCGCCCCCGTGGGCCAGCCCCGCTGGGCCCGCTACGCCCTGCACGAGGATTACCACGACACGATGAAGCCCGGCCTGGTGGCGGCCGGCCGGGTGCTGGAGGAAATGTGCGGGGCCGCCGCGACCGACTACCGCTATTATGTGGACACCGGCCCGGTGCTGGAACGCGGCTGGGCGGCGCGCAGCGGCCTGGGTTTCCGGGGCAAGAACGCGATGCTGATCTCGAAGCGGCACGGCAACTGGCTCTTCCTCGCGACCATCCTGACGCGGCTCGACATCGAGCCCGACCCGGCGCTGCGGAAAATGCCTTTGCCCGGGTCGGGCGACGAGCCCGCCGGCCTCCTGTGCGGCAAATGCACGCGCTGCCTCGACGCGTGCCCGACGCAGGCGTTCCCCGCACCCGGCGTGGTGGACGCCCGGCGCTGCATCTCCTACCAGACCATCGAGAACAAGGGCCTCATCCCGCGCGAGCTGCGGGCCGGCATCGGGTCGCACATCTACGGCTGCGACGTGTGCCTGGAGGTCTGCCCCTGGAACCGCTTCGCGCGCGCCGGCCGTCAGCTACTGCTCAGCGCCCGGCCCGGCATCGCGGCGCTCCCGCTGGCGGAAATCCTGTCGCTGACCCCCGCCCGGTTCGCGGAAGTATTCAAGGGCACGGCCATCAAGCGGCTCAAGCTCACCGGCCTGCTGCGCAACGCGTGCGTGGTGGCGGGCAATGCCGGCGATGCCGGCCTGCTGCCCGCGCTGGTGACGCTGGCCACGCAGGCGCCGGCCGTGGTGCGGGCGCACGCGGTGTGGGCGGTGCGGCGGATTGCGGGCGGTGCCGCCGACGGGCTGTTAAAGACCGCGCGCCAGAATGAAACGGACGTGGTGGTGCTGGAGGAATATTCCTGTTGCGGCGCTCTATGAGCGCCGGCCGGCGGCCACAAACCGCCGCACCCGTGCCGGTCTAACGTGCGGCGAACAGCGCCCGCATCTTCTCCGTGAATTTGGCCGGGGGCCGGACCGGCTCGCCGGCGTGGTTGATAAAGGCGTGGATGGTGAATCCCGTCACCAGCAGGTCCTCGCCGCGCCGCACCTCGTAGTCGAGATGGATGCGGAGCAACGGGCGCTCCGTGAGCCGGGTGATGATCGTGACGGTGTCGTCGTAGACCGCGGGCTTGAAAAACTTTGTGCCGAGCTCGATGACCGGCAGCCGGAAGCCCTGGGTCTCGAGCTCCTTGTAGGGGAGGCCGCATTCCTTCAGCAGGGTGGTGCGGCCGACCTCGAACCACGGGAGGTAGTTGCCGTGATAAACGATGCCCATCATGTCGGTCTCGGCGTAACGGACGGTGATCTGGGTGCGCGACTCGAGCATGGGGTCAGGTTGCGGCACCGGCGTCGGGTTGTCCAAACAAGGATTGCGCGGAATCGCGCCAGGTGTGGCGCACGGCGCGGGCGCGGCCGGCCTCGCCGAGCCGGCGGCGGAGGGCCGGGTCGGCGAGCAGCCGGGCGAAGGTCCGGGTAAGCGCGGCCTGGTCCCCCGGTGTGACGAGCAGCCCGGTTTCGCCGTCGGTCACGGCCTCGGGCACGCCGCCGATGTCGTGCGCGATGACGGGCAGGCCGTGCGCGCCGGCCTCGAGGTAGACCAGGCCGAAGCCCTCGACGCTGTGCTTGTGCGGCATGCTGGTCATGGCGAAGATGTCCGCCTGCGCATAAAGGTCGCCGAGTTTTTCGTCGGGAATGTCGCCCAGGAACTTCACGGGGAAGTCGGCCCCGGCGGCGGCGGCGGCGAGGTCGCTGCCGTAGTTCTCCTTGCTGTGCGAGCCGACCAGCCAGTACTCGAGGGTGCCGCGCACCCCGGCCGGCAGGGCCTTGAGCGCGGCGATGACCTCGAGCTGGCCCTTGCGGGGGCTGAGTCGCGCCACGGTCAGGATGATGGTCTTGCCGCCCGGCCGGGCCGGGGCGGAGGCGGGGGGGGCGACGAGATCGGTGCGCAGGGCGCCAGGGGTGAGGACAACCTTTCCCGCGGCCTCGGGAAAATGCTCCTTCAACAGGTCGCGGGCATAGGTGCTGACGACACTGACATGGGCGGCCCGACGGAGCAGATGGCTGGTGCTCCACCGCAGCAGCCGGCGGGAAGCGAGGCGCTGGATTTCGGAGCCATGGAAAGTCAGCACCAATTGGGCGGAGCGCAGGGTGTCGAAGTATTGCAGCAGCAGCATGGCCAGCAAGGGGCCCGGCTCGGGGATATAGAGCGTGGCATCGCGCAGCCGGTCGCGCTGGGCCATGAGCTGGCGCGCCATCCGCCACTGGCTCAGGAGGCTGTGGTCACCGGCCAGCGGCAGGCGGCGGACCGCAAAAGGCCAGGTGGCCTCCGGCACGCCGGCCGGCAGCGCGGGGGCCCACACTTCCACTTTGTAGCCCAGGGCGTGTGCCGCCCGGGCCATTTCGGCGGCGTAGACCGCGATCCCGCCACGGTGCGGGTAAAATTCGTGGGTGACCAGCACCAGCGGATGGACCGGAGGGAGGGTCGGGCTGGGAACATTCGGTCGCATCACCGGTTAATAAAGAAGTAATATGGTCGCGTACATTCGCCCGGTTCAGACCAGAGAGCCGGCATGTGGGCTCGCAAGCATCACCAAGTCAACAGGCTAAATTTTCCAGCAAACCTGCTTTTGGCAGGCAACCCCGACGTTTTTTGGAGTTTACATATCTGCCGCTCTTAACTTACTTCTCCGCCCATGGCTCCAGTCTCCAGCAGCTCCACAGGTATTCCGCTTAAAGCATTTACGGCGGAAGATGATGCGAATTTGCGTGAAGCGTTGAAGCGTTGTTCGGCGGCCACCTACGAAGCGGCGGCCCAGTTCCGGAAAACCGGCAACACCGAGCATTTGCCCGCCATCGTGCTGGGTATCATCGAGCGCTATGTGGAGCCCGATCTGCGCGCCAAGCTGAAGGATACCGATGATGACCTGCGGATCATCGAGGATCTGGGCATCGATTCGCTGACCATGATGGAAATCGTCATCCTCGTCGAGGACGTGCTCCAGATGACCATCAACAACGATGAACTCCGGCACCTGCGCACGGTGGGTGACGTCAAGACTTTCATCGAGTGCAAGGTCCGCGGTCTGCCGCTCCCGAAGCCGACCAAGTTCATGCCGATCGAGCAGATCATGTCGGTGATGCCGATCCAGCCGCCGTTCCTGTTCCTCGGCGAGGCCTCGGTCAATGCCCATGGCGCCAACGCCAAATACAAGATCAGCGGCCAGGAATTCTTTTTGCAGGGCCATTTCAAGGACAACCCCGTGCTGCCCGCCTCCATCATGCTCGAGGCGCTCGGCCAGCTGGCCGTGCTCTTCCTGCTCGAGGGCCAGGTCGGCGAAGCCGGCAAGGTCGTTGATCACCGCACGATTTTCTTCACTTCCTGCGAGGGCGTCCGCTGCCACCGGGTCTGCAAGCCGGGCGATGTGCTCAGCCTGTCCATCAAGCCGAAGCGCCTGAAGTCGCCGCTCGCCACCTTCGAGGGCCAGATCCGCGTCGGCCAGGAAAAGGCGGCCATCGCCGAGGAAATCACGCTGACCTTTGCGTTTGCCGAGGAGATCGCGCAGCCGGTGCCCGAGGCCCAGCCCGCGCCGGCCACGCCCGACGAGTCGCAGGCCGCGGTCAACGCCTGAGCCGGCCCGATGCCGGTCTTCGCGGCTGCTGTGATTGACCGCCCGGTGAAAAGCGCTTTGCTGGGGTGCGAATACGGGGTGGCTCCGCCGGCCGCCGTCGCGGTCCAATCTACCCATGAGTAAAGTCTACATCACGGGCGTCGGTTTCATCACCAGCATCGGCAACGATGTGCACGCCGTCATCGAAAACCTGCACGAGCTGCGCCACGGGATCATGCAGTATGCCCCGTTCCAGAAGGCCGACGTGCCGGTCAAGGTTGCGGCGCCCATCCGGGATTTTCAGACGGACACCACGGACCAGGAGGACTGGATCTTTCCCGCCCGCTACAGCATCCGCCGCGAGACGCTGCGCGGCATGGCGCCGCATGGCATCTATGCCTACTGTGCCATGCAGCAGGCCGTGGAGGACGCGAAGCTGACCGAGGCCGACTGGTCCAACCCCGGCACCGGGCTGTATGCCGCGTCCGCCGGTTCGCCCTTTTTGCTCGGGCATCACCTGGAGCGCATGCGCAAGCTCGGGGTCATGCGCTGCCCGCCGCTGGGCGTGGTCGCCTCCATCTCCGGCACGGTCAATTTCAACCTCGTCTCGCAGTTCAAGATCAAGGGCGCGTCGACCGGTTTTTCCTCGGCTTGCGCCTCGTCGGCGCACGCGCTCGGGTTCGCCCATGACGAGATCGCCCTCGGCCGCCAGAAGCGCATGTTCGTCGTCGGCGCCGAGGACGGCAACGTGGAGAGCATTTTGCCCTTTGCCGGCATGCGCGCGCTGTCCCTGCAGACCGATCCCTCCCTGGCCTCGCGGCCGTTTGACGTGGCCCGCGACGGCTTTGTGGGCACCGGGGGCGCGACCGTCCTGATCCTCGAGAGCGAGGCCGAGGTGGTGCGCCGCAAAGCCAAGGTTTATTGCGAGGTCGCGGGTTGGGGCCAGGCTTCCGACGGCCACAACGTCGCCATCTCCCACCCCGAGGGCCACGGCCTCCGCATGGCGATGGAGAACGCCCTGAAATATTCCGACACCACCGCCGACCAGGTGGACTACGTGAACGCGCACGCCACCTCCACACCCATCGGCGACATCTCCGAGGCCAAGGCGCTCCGGGCGGTCTTCGGCGATGCGCCGACGCGCCCCGCCATCAGCAGCACCAAGGCGCTCACCGGCCATGGCCTGTCGCTGGCCGGCGCGATGGAAGCGGGCTTCTGCGCCCTCGCGATCAAGGAGGGCTTCATGCCCGGGTCCGCCCACATCACCCGGATCGACCCGGCCTGCGAGGGGTTGAACATCATCCGGGCCACCCTGCCGCACCGGCCCAATGTCGTGCTGAGCAACAGCAGCGGCTTTGGCGGGGCCAACGTGGTCCTCGTCATGAAGAGCGTGAATTGATCCGGTCGACTTGCGCATGAGCCCCCCGCTTTCCGCCCGCTACCGCACCGCCTTGGTGACGGGCGCGAGCACGGGCCTCGGGGGCGCCTTCACGGACATGCTTCTCGCCGCCGGGGTCGAGGTCTGGGGCACCTCGCGCGATCCGGCGAAGCTGGCGGCGCGCGCGGGCTTGCACGCCGTGGCGCTCGAGCTGGGCGACGGCCCGGCGGCGGTGCGGGCTTTTCGCGGCGCCGAGCAGGCCGCGGGAGGTTTCGACCTCGTCATCAACAATGCCGGCTTCGGGGCCTTCGGAGCGTTCGCCCACACGGATTTTTCCGTCTGGGAGGAACAGCTCCGCGTGATGCTGGTGAACACCGCCCGGCTCAGCCACGCCGCCCTCGGCGGCATGCTGGCCCGGCGGCGCGGCGCCCTGGTCAACATCTCCTCCATCGCCGGCGAATTCGGGATGCCCTACCAGGCGGCCTACAACACGGCCAAGGCCGGGCTCTCCGCGCTGAACGCCAGCCTCATGTATGAGGTGAAGGGCACCGGGGTCATCATCATCGACTTCCGCCCCGGCGACTACCGCACGGATTTCGAGGGCTCCGTCCGCCGCCCCCCGGGTGCCGCCGGCCCGGGCCAGGACCGGGCGTGGGCGGCCTTCACGGCGATGATGCGGTCGGGCCCGGCCCCCGCCGGGGCCGCGGCCGACCTGGCGCGCGCGCTGCAGCGGGGCCGCAGCGGCACCGTCCGCTCGGGCCGGTTCTTCCAGGCGGTGCTGGCGCCGCTGTTCGCCCGCCTCGGCTCGCTGGCCCTGCAGCGGAGAATCCAGGAAAAGTATTTCGGCCTGTGACAAATTTGATCCCCAGGACAATGCACCGCGCCGAACGCCAAGGGACGCGAAGTTCCGGGCCGGGAGTCGGACCCGGTTCAGATCACTCGCGCCGTGATTCAGCGGGGGCGCCCGGGATCCATCCTTCGCGGCTCTTGGCGCTCTGCGCGGTTTCTCCCCGCCCCTGAAACATGCCCCGCGTCCGCATCCTCGTCCTGACCTCCAGCACCGGCGCCGGCCACGACGCCCGTGCGCAGGCCTTTGCCGAGTGGTGCTTTGAGCTCTACCGGCACGAGGTTGATGTGCGCATCGAACAGATGCTGGAGAAATCCTCGGGCTTCTTCCGGCTGGGCGTGAGTTTCTACAACTGGATCCAGAAAAAATCCCCGTGGATCCACAAGGCCTTCTTCCTCTTGGTCGAGCTGCTCGGCCTCCTCAACCGGCGCTCGGTCAGCTTCGGCCGCGCCTATTACGAGGCCGTGCTGCGGGAATACCAGCCGCACCTCGTCTTCAGCGTCCACGACTGCCTGAACCGCGGCTATTTCCAGCTGGCCCGCCGGATCCTCGGCGCCGACCGCGTCCGCTGCGCCACCTACTGCGGCGAGTTTTCCGGCGGGTTCGGCTACAGCGCCAACTGGGTGGAGCCCTCGGCCGACCTCTACGTCTCCCGCACCGCCACGGCGCGGGACTACGCGCTGAACCTCGGCATGCCGCGCGGGCGCACTCGCGTGCGAGGCCACCTCATGCGGCCGGTCCACCACACCGAGGTGCTGCGGGGGGAGGCACGCACCGCCTACATTGAGGAAACCCTCGAGCTCAGGTCCGACCTGTTCACCTTCTTCCTGGCGACGGGGGGCAACGGGGCCAACAACCACCTCAGCCTGCTACCGCAGCTGCTGCCCTACGCCGATCGCGTCCAGGCCATCGTCGTCTGCGGCCGGAACCGCGAGGCCTACAACCAGCTGGTCCACTGGCGCGCCGAGCACCCGGAATTTTACTGCTTCGTCGACGGATTTTCCGACGAAGTGCACCGGCTGATGCAGGTCAGCGATGCCATCGTCACCCGCGGCGGCACGACCACCTGCGCCAAGGCCCTGCATTTCCGCTGCCCGATCATCTTCAATGTGATCGGCGGCATCATGCCGCAGGAGGAGCTGACGGTGAAATATTTCCGCAACGGGGACGGGGCCGAGCTCATCGCCAACGCCGGCGATTTCGCCCGCGTGGTCGGCTCGTGGATGGAGAACCACCGCGCCTACGACCGCCTCCGCGCCAATTTTCTCAAGCTCCGCTACGAGGAGGACACGACGCTGGTGGTGCGGGAGCTCGTCGATCTCGCCCAGGAGGCCAGCGGCACCGACCTCCAGCCCGGTCCGTTTCCGCCGCGACCGCGGAAGGGTTGAGGGCGGGGCGAGGCCGGGGCGGACGATGGGGATCCAGGGCATTCTTTTTTGTGTCATTTTAGGCCTCTTCGTGGCTACTTGTTGGCCAGCCTTGGACTCTGCCGCACCCACCATCGTCCTCTTGTTCACGACGTTTCCCAAGACCTCGGAGACCTTTCTCCAGCGCGATGTCGCCGCGCTGCAGGCCCGGGGGCTCAACCTGCGGCTCTATTCGCTGTGGGGCGGCGGCGGGGATTTTCGCGGGCTGCCGGTGCGGAGCTTCCCCAAGTGGCGGCTGATCCCGCTTTTTTTGTTCGAGATCCCGTGGCAGTGTTTCCGCCGGCCGCGGCTGGTGCGCGATCTCTTCGAGGGCGTCATCACCCGCGTGGCGCCGTCGTGGTTGAATTTCTGGGAGAACATGCTCGGGGCGGGCTTCGCCGGCTGCTATCATCGCGAGCTCCGGAAAAATCCGCCGACGCTGGTGCACGGCGCGTGGGCCGGCGCGCCCGCGACGGCCGGCTGGGTGCTCTGGCGCATGTATGGCTGGCACTACAGCACCGGCGCCCATGCCTACGACCTCTACGAGCACGGGGGCGACTGGTGGCTGCTGGAGAAGCTGAGGCATGCCCGCTTCATCCACACCTCGACCGACATGGGGCAGCGCGAGCTCATCGCGCGCGGCGTCCCGGCGGAAAAGATCGTCTGCATCCGCCGCGGGCTCGACGCCTTCCCGGCCTTCAAGCCGTTGCGCCCGGCCCGGCGGCCCCTGCGGCTGCTCTGCATCGCGCGGCTCGTGGCCAAGAAGGGGCTCGACCACCAGCTCCGCATTTATGCCGCGCTCAAGGAGGCGGGGCTGGCCTTCGAGGCGCGCATCATCGGCGAGGGTCCGCTGCGCCCGGCGCTGGAGGTGCTGGCCGGGCAGCTGGGGCTGGCCGGCGAGGTGAAATTAGTCGGTGCACTGGCGCAAGCGCAGGTCTGGGAGCAGCTCGCCTGGGCGGACGTCCTGCTGCACACCGGCGTGGTCGCCGCGAGCGGCGATCGCGACGGTCTGCCCAATGTCATCCCCGAGGCGATGGCGGCGGGCGTGCTGGTGGTGACGTCGCCTGTCGCCGCCACGACGGAGGCCATCAGTCAGGAACGCACGGGGCTGGTGGCTGATGTGGACCTCCCCCTGGCGTGGGTGGTCGCGCTGCGCCGGCTGGCGGAGGATGACCGGACCGCGGAGTCCTTGCGCGTCGCCGCGCGGCGCTGGGTGGAGGAGAATTATGACGCCAACAAGAACTCGGTGCGGTTGGTGGAGTGCT
The DNA here is from genome assembly GCA_046590295.1 of Lacunisphaera sp. Classification (GTDB taxonomy): domain Bacteria; phylum Verrucomicrobiota; class Verrucomicrobiia; order Opitutales; family Opitutaceae; genus Lacunisphaera. The sequence goes on along the minus strand of JBKJTZ010000012.1, from coordinate 15,773 downwards.
TCAAGCAAGCGATGAAGCCATGAAGCCAACGAAACGAAATCAGCGACGGATTACCCTGATCACACGGATGAATTCATCTGGATGCATCCAGCCGCGCCCAGCCGTGCAATCCGGGGCAAAATAAGTCTGATGATTTACTACGACACCACCAAGATGGGCGCGGCGAAGCATCGTTCGGGGCTCACGCGGCTGACGTCGCGCATCATGGAGGAACTCGGCGGGGTCGTCACGCCCGTGGCCTGGGCGGGCCCGCGGCGCGCCTTCGTCACGGCGGACAAGCCGCGCACGGTGGTGGCGTTTGCGCCGGCCGACTGGCTGCTGACCGTCGAGCAATTCAGCGAGGGGGAACGGCCGGGATTCACGGCGTTCGTCGGCCGGCCGCCCTGCCGGCTGGCGGCGATGTTCCATGACGCCATCCCGGTGAAGTTCCCGCACATCACCTGGCCGCAGAGCGTGCAGCGCCATCCCGAATACATGAAGCTGCTCGCGTCCTTCGACCGCTGCTGGGCGATCTCGGAGGCGACCAAGCGGGATTTCGAGGGCTTCTGGCGCTGGCAGGGCACGCCGCAGAAGGCGCGGGTCGACGTGATCGAGCTCGGCGCCGATTTCGACGGGGGCAACCGCGTGCAGCGCGACGCGGTGGTGCCGCCGGGGCGGCCGTCACTGGTGTGCGTCGGCATCGTCGAGCCGCGCAAGAACCAGGCGTTCCTGGTCGAGGTGGCCGAGGCGCTCTGGCGCGACGGTCTGGACTTCGAGCTGCATGTCGTCGGCCGGGTTAATCCCCATTTCGGCCGGCCCCTCGAGGCGCGGCTGAAGGCGCTCCAGCGGCGCACGCCGCATTTTCAGTTTCACGCGGCGGTGGGCGACCGGGAGCTCGGCCGGCTTTACGCCGGGGCCCGCGCCGTGGTTTTCCCGACTATTGCCGAGGGTTGCGGGCTGCCGCTGCTCGAGGCGTTGTGGCGCGGCGTGCCGTGTGTGTGCAGCGACCTGCCGGTGTTGCGCGAGAACGCCGACGCCGGCGGCTGTCTCGTGGCGCGGGTCAATGATGTCGCCGATTGGTCGGGGCAGCTGCGCACGGTGCTGACGGATGCGGCCGAGTGTCGGCGCCTCCAGACCGAGGCGATGGCCCGGCCGCTGCCGCGCTGGGCGGACACGGCGTCGGCGCTGCGGAAGGCGCTGTGCGGAGGGTAGGGCGCGGACTCGGTTCCGCGCCGCGGCGGTCAGCGGAGTGACCGCCCTACCACCTACATCTGCTTCACCGCGTAGGCCATGGCGGCGGCGATCTTTTCCAGATCCTCCTCGCTGTGGAGCGCGGAGACGGCGGTGCGGATGAGGTCCTTGCCCGGGGGCACGGCCGGCGCGATCGACATGACCGTGAACACGCCCTTCTCGAGCAGGGCCTGCCAGAAACGATAGACGAGTTCCTTGGAGCCGAGGACGATGGGTACGGCGGGGGTCTCGCTGCCCCACGTGTCCAGGCCCAGGCCCTTGAGCATCTCGCGGTAGCGTTTGGTGTTTTTCCAGAGACGCTCAAGGTGCTGCGGTTCCGCCTGCATGATGTCGAGCGAGGTCGAGGCGACGGCGGCCATGCTCGGGCTGATGGCGGCGCTGAAGAGCGTCTGCTTGGAATTGGTGCGGAGATACTCGATGAGCGCCCGCGAGCCGGCGACGAAACCGCCCGTGCTGGCGAGGGACTTCGAGAGCGAGCCGCAGATGATGTCGACCTTCTCGTTCATCTTGAAATGGTCGACCGTGCCGCGGCCCTGCCGGCCGAGCACACCGAAGCCGTGCGCGTCGTCGAGCACGGTGAAGCAGCCCGCCTCCTCGCCGATCTGCGCGAGCTCGGGCAGGCGGCAGACATGGCCCTCCATCGAGTAGACGCCCTCGACGACGAGCAGCTTGGGGGTGTTGTGCGGCACGGTTTTCAGCACCTGGCGCAGGTCCTCGGGGTTGTTGTGCGAGAAGCGCTCGACGGCCGCCATGGACAGGCGGATGCCGTCCCAGAGGCAGGAATGGATGTTTTTGTCGGCGAGGACGATGTCCCCTTTCTGGGCGAAGGTGGCGACGGCCGAACAGCAGGCGACATAGCCGGCGACGCTGACATGGCAGGCCTCGCGGCCGAGGAAAGCGGCGAGCTTTTCCTCCAAGGCGACGTGGTAGCCGCGCGAACCGTTGGAAATGCGGGCGCCGGTCGTGCTGGTGCCCCAGACCTTGGCGGCGGCGCCGCAGGCCTCGATGGTCTTGGGGTGGAAGGAAAGGCCGAGGTAGTCGTTGCTCGACAGCATGATCATGTCGCGCCCCTGCAGGCGGATATGCGTGCCGGCCTGCGACTCCATCGCGTGATAGTATGGCTTGTATTTCAGCCGCAGCTTGGTCGCGTAGTCGTCCTGCGCGCGCTCGATCAGGGCTTTGGTGGTCTTGGTAAACAGGGAAAGGGCCATGGAACTTCGTTCAGAATTGAGGCAGGTAGACCAGCCTTAGCAACCGCAAAGGCCTTGTTTCAACCGCGGCGCGGGAGGGTGCGCATCCAGGCGGTCAGCTGCTGCGCGCAGTCCGTCCATGAGGGGAAAATCCGGGCGCGGGCGGCGGCGGCCAGCGCGGTGGTTTCACCCGGGCTTTGCAGCATCCGGCGCATCGCCGCGGCGAGGCTTGCGGGGTCGACCGAGGGCAGGGCGATGCCGCCGCCGCCGCGGGCCGACTCGCCCAGTGCGCCCAGCGCGGAGCAGATGCAGGGCTTGCCGTGCTGGAGGCTTTCGATGACGGGCAGGCCGAAGCCTTCCGTGAACGAGGGATAGACCGTGAACGTGCAGGCCCGGTAGGCCGCGTGCAGGCCGGCCTCGGCCGCCGCACCCCGATAAAGCAGGGGCCGGCCGGCCTGCTGCAGCGCGGCGATCTTGGCCAGCGCTCGCCCGGCGGTGTCCGCGCGGGCGAGGCCCAGCAGCTGTAGTTCAAACTTCACTCCCTCCGCCCACAGGGTCTCGCTGGCCTCGAGCAGGGCGAGGTGGTTCTTGCGGCCCTCGATGGTCCCGACACACAGCACGCGGGGCGGAAAGGCCGGCGGGGCTTCATCCGGCGAAGCGGGGAGCGGATCCGCGCCGTTGGGGATCGCCTGCACCGGCGGTACCTCGGTGAGGCCGAGCCACTGCCAATAGTCACGCAGGCTGGTGGCGGAGTCCTCCGAGACCGCGGCGATGCCGTCGAAGTGCAGCAGTTCGCGCAGGTAGCCGGGCAGCCGCGCCACGGTGCCGGGCGGCGCGAGCTCCGGCAGCTTGAGCCCGATGGCGTCGTGAAAAATCGCGACGCGCGGACCCTGCACCGTGCCGAGGAGGGCGGGCAGGTGCGCTGCGGCGCGGGCGGAAAACAATTCCGGGCAGACAAGGCTGTCGGCCAAGGGCAGGGCGGGGATCGCGCCGGCGAGCCGGCGGACGTGGCCGGCGAGTCGCTGGTGCAGCGGCCATTTTGCCCCGCGCGAACCGGCCGACGTCTGGCCGGGTTGCAGCCGGTCGAGTTCGCCGCGGCCCAGCGGGCGCCACGCGCCGAGGTAGGGATCAAAGCAGATGGCCGTGGTCGGCGCCTGCCGGGCGAGCCCGGCGAAGAGCGAGCGCGTCACCCGCTGGATGCCGGTCTGCGCCAGGGTGTGGCTCGTGTGGGAGGCGTCGAGGAGGAGCATGATCAGGGGGTCGCCGGTGTCAGTTCGACGCGCCACGCCGTGGCCTGGCCGATTTCCGCGAGGCGGGTCCACCGGCCGCCCAGTTTTTCCCGGGCGCCGGTTTCCTCGAAGCGATAGAGGAGGGCAAACACCGGGCGGGGTTGGGCCTGCAGGGCGGCGTGGAGCCGGTTGACGTCCGCCAGGTCCCAGCGCACCAGGAGGAAATCGGTATAGAAATACAGGGCGCCGCTCACCTGCATGCAGATGATGGCCGCGTCGGCGGGCACGGACCGGCGGGCCCAGGCGGCGGCGGCCGGGTAGGTCGTCTCCACGCGCTTGATCTGCAGGACGTCGAGGCGGCGGACCAGGGTGACCTCCCAAGCAAGGCTGGCGGCCAGCAGCAGGCCCAGAATGATATTCCGGTGCCGGTGTCCGGTGGTGAACTGATGCGCGGCCAGCAGGCCGGCCAAGATGAGCACGGGGAAGGCGGGCAGAATGAAGCGCAGATACCACCAGGTCTCACCCGAGTGAAAATAAAAGGCGTAGAAGCCCGTGAGCAGGGCGGCCCAGCTGCCGAGCACCAGCCAATCCCGCCGGCGGGCGGCCGGCAGGAAGGGCGCCGCCAGGGCCAGGAGGACAACGGGGCCCAGCAGAAGCGGAATCCAGCGAGCGAAGTGCAGCAGGTTGGGCCCGGCGTTTACGAGGCCGAAGGCCATCCAGACATTGCCATAGCCGGTGACGAAGGGGGAGCCATAGACTTCCGAGTTGTAGGCGGCGAACAGCAGGGCACCGGGCAGGCCGCCCAGCGCCACCCAGAGGAAGCGTCGCCAGCGGGTGCCAAGGGCCAGACCCACGGGGAGCACCAGCAGCAGGTTGGTCGGGCGCACCAGCACGGCCAGCGCCACGGCCAGGCCGCAAAACCAGGCCCAGCGGGAGGAGTCACGGGCGCGCAGCGCGGCGTAAAGCGCCGCCAGGGCCCAGACCAGCGCGAGGACATCGCTCATGGGCTGCAGGGCGGAAAACAAAAACAGGGGGCACCCCAGCAGCAGCGCGACCCCGCCGAGGGCCGCCGGGCGCGGCAACTCCAGCCGGCGCGCGAGCAGATAAATGAGCAGGCCGCCGGCCAGGGCGCTGACGATGTTCAGGGGTATCGCCGCGTAGTCCAATCCCACGGGTCCGGCGAACGCGGCCAGGTGCAGCGGCAAACCCGGCGGGTAACTGGGGGACATCATGGATGAGCCCGGGCGGATGACGAAGCCCAGCGGTTCCTGGCCCAGCACATCGGAGGCGGCGTCTGACAGGCCCGGCAGCGGCCGCACCGGGGCGGTAAACCGGCCGTCGCGCAGCAGGGCCGCGCTGTTCAGGTAGCCGGAGGAATCAGCGCCGCCGGCAAAGGGTGAGACATGGATCCGGAGAAACCACGCGTAGCCACCCGCCAACAGGACTACCGCGGCCAGTGACGGCAGAAAAAAACGGCGGGATGCGGGGTGCCGGGCGGGCGCGAGGGGATCCATTCTTTTAGGTTGTCGTGTGGCGGAGGGTGCCATTGCTTGCAGAAATGGCACAAACCAAAAAACCTGCCGCCCGGACCGTCGTTCCGGTGCTGGGCCGGGGGTGCAGCTGAAATGCTCGGCGTTTATCACAAGGCACCGGCTTGGCTGGCGGCGCGCGGTTATTCGCCGGTGGTGACGATGGCCTATGCCGCGCTGGCGGCGGTCTTTCTGGTGCTCGTGGCCCAATTCTACATCCCGGGCAAGGGCATCAGCTATCTTATCGCCTTTGGCTCCGACCAAGAGGCTGCCCGGTTGAGCAAGGTCCGGAAGCTCGACTACTATGTGGACCGCGGGTCGGCCGGCTACGATGCCCAGTATTATGTGCAGATCGCGATGGATCCGTCGCTGCAAAACCAGGGCTTGAAACGGGCGGTGGACAGTCTGGCCTACCGGGCACGGCGGATTTTGTTTCCCGCCACGGCCTTTGTTTTCGGCCTGGGTGAGCCGGCATGGATCCTCCAGGCCTACGCCTTGCTCAACGTGGTCAGCTGGCTGTTGCTGGCGGTGCTGCTCCTGCACTGGTTTCCTCCCCGCAGCTGGGAAAACTTTCTCCGGTGGGCGGGGGTCCTGTTTTCCTCCGGTTTGTGCCTGAGCTTTCGCAACGCCCTGATCGACGGGCCCAGCCTGCTCCTGATCGCGCTGGGGGTCTATTTACTCGAAAAGGGCCGGCCGTGGTGGTCCACGGCGATTCTGGCGTTGGGCGGCCTGGGCAAGGAGACCAATCTGCTGGGGGCGGCGGCGTTGCTGCCGCCCTGGCCGGCGCACCGGCGCGACTGGATGCTCGCGGTGGGCCGCGGGCTGCTGACGGTGACCCCGCTGGGGCTTTGGATCGTTTACATAGCGGTCGTGATCGGCCCCGCCGTGGACCCGGGTGTGCGCAACTTCGCCCTCCCGTTGATGGCCTACCTGCACAAATGGCAGGAGGTCGCGGACAGCTGGCATGAGCTCAACCTGCTCTATACTTATCCGCTATGGAGTTTGTGTATGCTGGTGGCCCTGACGGTCCAGATGCTCTATCTCCTGCTGCGGCCGGATTGGCAGAAGGCCTGGTGGCGCATCGGCCTCAGCTATGCCGTGCTGATGATCTTTCTCGGTGACGCGGTGTGGGAAGGCGTGCCCGGCGCCGCTTCCCGCGTGCTGCTGCCCATGCAGCTGGCGTTCAATGTGCTTGTGCCGTCGGGGCGGCGCTGGTTCGGCGTGCTGCTGCTGGGCAATCTCACGGTGTTTGGCGCTTTCCACTCCTTGCAGTCGCCCCCGGGGGAGGGCTACGACATCGGCGGCAGCAGCGAGCTGCTCTATGCGCCCGACAGCCGCTACGTGCAATTGCACTACGTCCGGGGCTGGCACATGGTGGAGAGTTACGGTGCGGAGTATTGGTGCTGGTCCTCCGGCCCGGCCGATCTGGTCATCGACAATCCGCAGACCTTTTCGCTGCTGATGAAACTGCACTTCGGGCTGAGTGTCGCCGACGCCCGGGAAGTCAGGATTCTGCTCAACGGCCAGGAGATTTGGCGGGTAATTCAGCCGAGGGAAAGCTTCGTAGATGTCACGCTCTATGATCTGCCACTTACCCCCGGAGCCAACCGCCTCGCTCTGCTCACGGATAAGCCCGCCTTGAAAGTGGGCACCGACCCTCGGCCCCTCGCCATCAAGCTGCAAAATCTCCGAATCGACCTGAAAAGCCAGCGGCACTAAGAGCCGGGTGCTTATTTATATTCCGCCGTGTGGACTTTGCGCTTCCCCCCGGCCGGATAGCCGGAATCTTATCGGAGACGTAGCAGCATGGTATATTTCCTCACAGCCACAGCTCTGGTCCTGCACACCTATTTCTGGGGAGCCGGGCTAGCTCTGCTTTGCCCCGGCCGCCTGCCCCGGACCTGCCGGTGGATTTTGGCTCCGGCCTGGGGGATATCCTTGCAGTCAGCCGTGGTCTGGGCAGCTGCCCACACTCCGCTGTCGGGCACCAATCAATATGCCTGGTGGAGTGAGCTTCTGCCTTTGGGGCTGCTCGTCATCGGGATTATCCGCCATGGTGGACGGATGGGTCTGTCCGGCCTGCTTCGGCCGTCAGCCGTGTTGCTGGGGGGCATCATGCTGGGCAACGGCTGGTTTTTGCTCAGCCCAATGGCCGCGGCGGGCCGGGGCTTGAGTTCGTCCTCCCTCGGCAGTTGCGATCATGCGGATTACGCTGCCGGCGCCAGAGTCCTGGCCGAATTTTCGCAGGGGGACCGGACGGGTATGCTAGGCCTGGTGGAAGTGACCCGGGTCGGATCGGCGGATTATCTCTTCGATTACTGGCTGCGGCTGAATCATTTTACTCCGTCAGCCCTGATCGCCCACCACAGTGCGGTTCTCGGCCTGGCTGCATACCGGTTGGTCAGCGTGTTTGCGGCAGTCCTGTTGTTGTTTAATATCCCGCTGGTATATCTGCTGTCACGCGTGGTGGGGCGACTGGGCCAGGGATCCGCCCTGTTTGTTGCCGGGCTCTACGGTCTCTCACCCCTAAGCGCCTACGCGGTGCACCAGGGGGCCTTGGGGCAGATCCTGGGCGCGCATGGCATCGCGCTGTTGCTCCTTGCCTTGGTTTTCCTGTTCCGAACGGCGGGTTCCGCACGAACCCCGTGGTCGGTCGGCGGAATGGCGCTGGCCGGCTTTTGGATTCTGGCAGGTAGTTACAATTTCATTTTGGTGGTCTGTCTGGCTCAACCGGGCCTGTGGCTGGTGGGCCAGACGCTGCTAGACACCCCGCGGCGTCGCTTCGCGCGGGTTGCTTTGGTGACGACCTGCGCCTTGGGGGCATGCCTGGTGCTTTTCTGGGGACGATTTTCGGGCGTCATCGAGCGGTTTCAATTATTAATCGAGCATGATTATGGTTGGACGGTTCCGTTGGTGACTTGGGAGGGCTGGCTGGGATTGGTCGGCGACATCTACCTCGAGCCGATCCCGCCCGCGTGGCGTGGCCTGCTGATGTTGGCGTTGGCGTGGGCGGTCCTCGTGTCCTTGTTCCGCCTCTGGAGGACTCGGTGGGCCGATCTCATCGCCCCGGCCGCCCTGATTCTGCCGGTGCTCATCGGGTGGACCATTTTGGCCTGGAGCAGTTTTCAAAGGGCCAACGCGAGCTATGACGCCTTCAAGCTGGTCTCGGTCTTTTATCCAGGCCTGCTCGTCGGGTTTTGCGCCCTGTTGCTCGGACGGGGCCGGCTCGCGTGGGGCAAGATGGCCTTTATGGCCGGAATTTTAGCCTTCAATCTCATCCGGGCGGAGGAGTTCCGGGCGAAGATGTCCGCTCCCCCCTTGCGGGTCGACCGCCATCAGGTGGGGTTGGGGCGCATCGAAGGTATGCCCGTCGTCGCTTCCGTTAACGTGCGGGTCGGCTTTTATTGGGCGCGCATGTGGGCGGACACCTTTCTGCTGCGCACCCCGCACTATTTTGAACAGCCGACCTATGAAGGCGGCAATGTCACGCCATTGTGGGGAGAGTGGGACCTGCGCTACACGTTGTTGCGGGTGCTGCCGGCGCAGCCGCAAAATCGGGTCGAACTGGGACCGAATTTCTATCTGGTACGACCGGGCGAGATCGCGTCCGTGATCGCAGAATTTGGGTCGGGTTGGTTTGAGCCTGAACGATTCGGCACGGACCAGTGGCGCTGGACCCGGAGCGGTGGCGGTGAGATTCTGATCACCAACTTCCGGGCAGATCCGCTGACAGTAACCCTGCGTTGCCAGATGGCCGGGGTTGAGTCCGATGGGAAAGGGGAGATCTATTACCAAGGCCAGCAGGTCCTGACGGGCCGGCTGAATCCGGTGCCGGCATGGACCGAGCCGGTAGCCTTGATTTTGCCGCCGGGCCAGACGGTCATCCGGCTGGCACCCGCAGGCCTCGGCCCTCGCTTGGTGGCGGGCGACAGCCGGGAACTGGGCGTTGCCCTATATACCTTCGAGCTATCCTTGCCGGATTTAGCCGGCCGGTAGGCCGTCCGGGTCGGGGCACGTGCGGCACGACAGATTTTGTATCCCAGTCTCGGCCGCCCGCGACCCTCGGCAGCCGCAGGGGACGAGGATGCTCGCCGCCGGTCTCTGGCCGTGCCTGTTCTGATGATCAGCCCGTACGGCGCTGACCGCCGCAATAATTTCGATCAGGCCGTCCGCCACCTCACCGCGAGTCGCGAACATTTTTCTCCAGCGGCCAGCCGGTAAGTATGGAAGATAGATAAACCATGCCGCCCACCAGGCTCCAGCCGACGGTCACGGCCCAAAACGCGACCGCGAGCAGGGCCACCTGTTCCGGCTGGCCCGCGCCCAGGCCGAGCAGGGCGAGCACGGCCACCAGCGCACCTTCGCGCACCCCGTGGCCGCCGATGCTGATGGGCAATGACGCGGCCACGTAGGCGGCGGCGGCGGCGACCGTCATGCCCAACAAGCCGGCCTCGAGCTTCACGCTTTGCGCCAGCAGCCAAAGCGCGAGAAAATCGATCACCCAGACCGCCACGCTTTGCCCCGCCGCCACCGTCAGGATGCCCGGCCGTGCACCCAGCGCTCCGGCGGCGTCGTGCAGCGCGGCGGCCCGCTCCGCGCCGAGCAGTTTCGCCGACAGCGGCTCCCACCAGCGCGTCCGGGTGGCGCTCCAGCCGGCGGCCAGCAGCAGGCCGAAGGCGGCGGTGCTGGCGGCGAGCAGCGTCCACAGTTCCGTGCCGCCCGCCACGCGGGTCAGGTGCAGGCCGAGGGCCAGGGTGGCGAGCGCACAGAGCGACCCGAGGCCCAGCAGCCGGTCAACGAGGAGGCTGGTGGCGGCGGCGGCCTGACGATCGGGGTGGGCCCGCCAGACGTAGCCGAAGCGGATGGCGTCACCGGCCACACCCCCCGGCAGGAAAGAATTATAGAAATGCCCGACCCAAAAAACGCCGTGCACCCAACGGGCCGGTGGTGTCACGCCCTGCGCGCGGAGGAGCAGCTGCCAGCGCCAGGCTTGCAGCGGATAGGCCAGGCCGGCCAGCAGCACGGCAGGACCGGCCAGGGACCAGTCAAGGCCATGCAGGCCGCCGAACCGGACCCACTCCACCCGCGTGGCCAGCCAGCCCAGCGCGGCCAGCGACAGGCCATAGCGCAGCACCGTGCCGGCGGGGGTTTGCAGTAGCGGGAGCAAGCGCACGCTTCTGGTGATGCCCGAGTGGCGGGCCGTGGCAAGCCGGAGGCGGTGCGTTTTGTGTCGCCAGCCGCGGGTCCGGCTGGACACTGGCCGCCCGGATGCAGCTGGACGAATACCGCAAGCTCAGTGAGGTCGAGGATCGGATGTGGTATTTCCACGCGCTGAACCGGCGCGTCTTGCATTGGCTGACGCGGCTGCTGCCGTCGGGGCCGTCCCGGGTGCTCGACGCCGGCTGTGGGACGGGCGGGGTGATCAAGGCGTTGCGCGCGGCCCATCCCGCGTGGCAGCCGGTCGGGCTGGATTTTGAACCCCTCGCCTGCACCCTGGCGCGCGAGCGGACCGGGCGGGAGATCGTGCAGGGCTCGATCACGGAGCTCCCGTTTGCAGACGCCTCGTTCGATGCCGCGCTGGCGGTCGACGTGGTCTGCCAGGTGAAGGACGGGGCGCGGGCCCTGGCCGAGCTCGCCCGCGTCGTGCGACCCGGCGGCGCCGTGTTTGTGCACGTGCCGGCCTTCCTCTGGCTGTGGTCCTACCACGATGACACCTGCAAGACGCAGCACCGTTACACACGGGGTGAACTTGTGGCCCTCTGCCGGGCGGCGGAGCTGGAGGTGGAGTTTGCGAGCTATGCCAACCTGCTGGCGCTGCCCCTGATCGCGGCGCGGCGGAAGATTTTCCGTCCGGCGAACCCGACGAGTGACGTGCAACTCTACCCCGCGCCGATCGAGGCGGCATTCGCCGGCCTGGCGGCGCTCGAGTTTGGCTGGCAACGCGCCGGGGTGGCGTCACCGCTGGGCAGTTCCGTGTTCGTGGCCGCGCGCCGGGCCCGGCGGTGAACCGGTCCGGCGGCGCCGGCTTTCGCCTCGCCACCCTTGGCCGGGCCGGACTCAATCCTCCCTGTGCAACCGGAAGAATACCGCCAAATGGCGGAGGTGGGATTTAACGGCCTGATGACGCTGGAGAACTTGTGGCTGGGCACCGGCCGGCCGCGGCCCCGCGGCAATTCGGTGCTGACTGTCGCCCGGAAATCATGACAGTCTCCCACACCCCATGACTCCCGCCCTGAGTTTCGTCATTCCCCTGTATTACAGCGCGGAGACCATCGCCGCGCTCGTGAAGGACATCGAGGGCCTCGAGATCGAGGGCGGTCACGAGCTGGTGCTGGTCAATGACGGCAGCCGCGACGCCACGGCCGGCCTCTGCCGCGAGTTCCTGCGCGACGCGCGCATCCCCATCACGTTTGTCAACCACTCGCGCAACTTCGGCGAGCACAACGCCGTGCTCACCGGCTACCGGCATGCGCGCGGCGCCTTCGTCGTCAACCTCGACGACGACGGCCAGAATCCACCCGCCGAGGCGGTGCGGCTCTGGCTGCAGGCGCGGCAGGAAGGACTCGACGTGGTCTACGGGCACTATGCGCGCAAGGAGCATTCGTACTTCCGGAACCTGGGCAGCTGGTTCACCAACCGGCTGACCGACTGGGTGCTCGACAAGCCCAAGGGATTTTACCTGTCCAGCTTCCGCTGCGTGAGCGCCTTCGTGGCCAAGGAGGTCGCGACGCATGAAGGGCCGTATCCCTACATCGACGGGCTCATTTTGCAGGTGACCCAGAACATCGGGGCGCTCGAGGTGCATCATGCCGGGCGCAGCGCCGGGAAGAGCGGCTACACGCTGCGCCGGCTGCTGCGGCTGTGGCTGAGCACGTTCGTCAATTTCTCCATCATGCCGCTGCGGCTGGCGACTCTGCTGGGGCTCGCGATGGGCGGGGTGGGGCTGGCGGGGCTCGCCGTCGTGTTTTATCTCTGGGCCACCCGGCATGGTCCCGACTATGGCTGGGGTTCGCTGATGGGCGCCCTGCTGGTTTTTTCCGGGGCCCAGCTTGTGATGCTCGGCCTGATCGGCGAATATGTCGGCCGCATGTTTCTGGCCGTGAACCGCCGGCCGCAGTCGGTTGTCCGCTCGGTCGAACGCAGCGGCTAGCGGCCGGCCTGGTTGGCGAAGACGACCTTGAAGCGTTTTTGGTAAAGCGCGCCGACAACGGCCGGGGCGAAACGGCTGATGATGGTGGCCCGGGCGGCGGCCCCGAGGCGGGCGCACAGGGCGGGGTCGCCTTGCAGCCGGCGCATCCACTCGGCGGCGTGGCCGATGTCGGGCTCCGCCCACTGCTGGCCCGCCTGGTAGGGACCGTGGGTCTCCTTCAGCCGCGTCAGCCGGGAGCGCACGGGGCAGCCGTTGTGCTCGTCGAGATATTCCGCCGTGGCCGACCAGTCGGTGGCGATGACGGGCTTGGCCAAGAACATGCATTCGGCCACCGCCAGGCCGAAGCCCTCGGCGCGATGCAGCGACACAAATGCGTCGCACGCCTGCTCAAGCTGGTAGACTTCCTGGCGGGTCAGCGTCTGGGTGATGAGCGTGACGTGGCTGAGACCGGCCAGCGCGTCCTGCAGCCGGCGGTAGGCGACGGCGTTGCGCGCGGGGTTCTGGGTCTTGATGACGAGCGCGACGCCGGCTTCGTCGGGGAAGGCCTGCCGGTAAGCCGCGATGACCGCGAGGGGGTTTTTCCGCTCCTGGTAGGAGTTCAGGTCGTAGGCGAAGAGAAACAAAAAGCGGTCCGCCGGCAGGCCGAAGCGTGCACGGCCGTCGCCGGCAGGGAGGGGGAAATCGATGGCGTGCGGCATCGCGACGACCGGCAGGTCGACCTTGGCGGCGATGGCCGCGCGGACGAACTCGGACGGGCACCAGATTTCGTCGAAATAGGCGCACTGGCGCACCCAGGCGTCCGGGAACTCGGGCAGCTCCCACGCCCAGTAGGCGATGTTGTAGCGGTTGGTTCGTAGCGCCGGGCCGTGGTGATGGTCGAGGCTTTCGGAGACCGGAGGGTCGACGTGGAAGATATTGATCGGATGGGCCGGCTCGGCCTGCAGGCGCGTGGCGTAGGTGTCGTCCCCATGCGGGTTGAGACAGTGCAGGCGCATCTCGATCAGGGCGGCGGGCAAGGCGGCGGCATCGCAGGCCTTGGCCATGCAGCGCACGGACTCGCCGATGCCGAGCGCGGCGCGGAACCAGCCGATCAGGTTTACGCCTGAGGGGATGATGCGGGTGCGCAGCAGGGGTTTCAGCGCGGGCTGCCGTTTGAAGTCCAGGATCACCTCATCGTCACATACGAGCTGGCGCAAGCGCAGGCGGCGATTAAGGGCCTGCCGGCGATAGGCATTCAGCGCGTGCTGCCAGCGGGCCAGCCGGGGCAGCCACGCCAGCTTACGGCCCAACCAGGCGAGGAAGTTGCTCCGTTGCACACCGATCAATTCCAGGGTGATCCGGGTGGACTGGCCGGGCAGCACAAACGGCGCATCGATACCGCAGTTGAAGTTGCCGACGGGCAGCGAGGCGAACTCGACGACCTGCCGCCCATTGATCACGAGGCGAAAACCGATCGGCCGGTCGGCCTCGGGTCGGTCGGTCGGGCACGGCAGGACGAACCCGTTGAAAAAGACATTGCGAGTGGGAAAGCCGGCGGGGAGTTCGACGCCGGCTTGGTCGCGCAGCCAAGCGGTCTGGGTTTCGACCTCGTCGCGAAAAAACCGCTCTTCGTGATACAGGCCGGACCCGCGCGGCGCACGCGGGGCACCGGGCGGCAGGTCGAAGAGCCGCTGCCAGCGGACTTCCTCGCGGTGCAGCGCGCTTTCCAGCATGAGCCGGCCGAGGGCGGGCGGCGTGGCCGACCAGCCCCGTGCATAGGGCAGTGCGGCCAGCGCGTGCCGGCCGGCCCGCGTCCAGGGGGCGGACAGGTGTTGCGCGACGCATTCGCGCGCCCAGGTGAGGGCGCCCCAGCGGATGAGTTCCTCGCGCCAGCGCTGCGCCAGCCGGCGGCTGTTGCGCTCGTCGCGCTCATTGGTCGGGCCCCGCGAGGCGCTGACATGGTGCCGGACGACGCTGGCATGGACCACGCCCGTCGGCAGACCCAACTGCGCGCGAAGCCGGAAGCAGAGGTCCACGTCCTCGCCGCCGTTGACGAAGTCCCCGTCGAAGCCACCGGCTTGTTCGAAGACCGCGCGACGGATCGCGATGCAGGCGGCGGTGACGGCGGGCACCTTCTCCACGGTGGCCGGACTCTCTCCGCCGCCAGCCGGGGCCTGCACATGCCGGATCTTGCCCTGGCTCGAGACAAACAGCCCGGCGTGGTCGAGCTCGCCGTTGTCCGCGCGGATCTGGCGGTTGCCCACGAGGCCGAGGCCGGGGTCGGCCTGCAAGGCCGCGAGCATCGGCTCCAGCCAGCCGGGCAGGAGGACGAGGTCATTGTTGAGGAAGAAAAGAAACTCGCCCGTCGCCGCGGCGGCCCCGCGGTTGCAGGTCTGGGCGAAGCCGAGGTTTTTGTCGTTCAGGAGGCTGCGGCAGCTCGCGGGGGAAGTGGGCGGATTCGACCGGCTCACCGCTGGCTGGCTTAGGCCAGCCAACCAGTCGCGCGTGCCGTCCGTGCTGCCGTCGTCGACGAAGATGATCTCGTGCGCGAGCCCGGGGGGCAGCGTCTCGCGTAGGCTGGCCAGCATCGCCTGGGTGAGCGGCAGGCCGTGGTAGAGCGGGATGATGAACGAGACCTTCATGCCGGGCGGAGCAAGGAGTAGCCCGCCGGCGGGCTACTCGCACGCAGAATCTCAGGCCAGCAGCCGCTGCAGGTATTCGCCGTAGGAGGACTTGCCGAGCTTCCGGATGTTGGCCTCGAGGCTGGCGCGGTCGATCCAGCCCTGCTTGTAGGCGATTTCCTCGATGCAGGCGATCTTCAGGCCGGTGCGGTTTTCGAGCACATGGACAAATTGGGCGGCCTCGATGAGCGAGTCGTGCGTGCCGGTGTCGAGCCAGGCCGTGCCGCGGCCGAAGACCTCGACGTGCAGCCGGCCCTTTTCGAGGTAGAGGCGGTTGAGGTCGGTGATCTCCAGCTCGTGGCGCTTCGAGGGCTTGAGGCCGCGCGCCAGGGTGACGACGTCCTGGTCGTAGAAATACAGGCCCGGCACGGCGTAGTTGGACTTGGGCTGCGCGGGTTTTTCCTCGAGAGACAACACCCGGCCGTCCGGGGCGAACTCGACCACGCCGTAGGCCGTGGGATTGGCGACATGGTAGCCGAAGATGGTGGCGCCTGAGGAGCGGGCGGAGGCCTCGGCGAGGGAATGCACGAACTCGGCGCCGTAGAATAGATTGTCACCCAGCACGAGCGCGGACGGTTCCTGGCCGGTGAGGAAGCCCGCATCACCGGCGATGGTGAAAGCCTGCGCGAGTCCGTCGGGGCTGGGCTGCTCGGCGTAGCTGAACTTCAGCCCGAGGCTGGTGCCGTCGCCGAGAAGCTTCTTGAAGCTCGGCAGGTCGGTGGGCGTGGAAATGATCAGGATTTCGCGGATGCCGGCGAGCATCAGCACCGACAGCGGATAATAGA
>JBKJTZ010000145.1:0-10199 GCA_046590295.1 Lacunisphaera sp. | reverse complement strand
CACCTGTCCGCCATCCGCAATTAAACATCAATCGTGTCATGCCAAGAAATCGAAGACCTCCCGATTGAACAACGATCATGTCCGGAGCCGGTAGATGCCCGATCCTGCGATCAATCGTTTATGATGTAGTTGGAAACATCATTGATGTACCAATCCAAACGAATCGTCCTCCTGCTCGTTCTCCAAGCGCCCGGCCTCACCGCCGGGCGCTTTTTTGTAGGGCGGGGTCCCCGAACCCCGCCTTTCGGTGGAGCGCGCTGACCCCTGCACGCTGTCTCGAAAAAACGCCCTGCGCCGGCCCACCACTGTGCGTCAGTGCCACCGATCAAGAGTCAAGACGTGACGTCCTGAGTTCGCTCCGGCCAGCCTGCAGATAAGCCTGCCAAACCGGGGCACAACCTACCAGGCTTTGGCCCATGATCTTCAGAGTTCGCTGGGCCGTGGTCGGATTTGTCGGCCTGATGTTTCTGGCCGGCAGTGCCGTCGCCTCCCAGCGGGGGATGCCGGCGTCCGAAGGCATCGCCAACTTTGGCCGCATCAGCCCGGTGCTCTGGCGAGGGGCACAGCCGGACGACCACGGTCTCGAAAATCTCGCGAAACTCGGCGCGGTGCGGATCATCAACCTGCGCCTGGCCGATGATGTCGCGCCGGGCGAGGAGGCGACGTCCCGCCGGCTCGGCCTGGACTATGTGAACGTTCCCCTGCCGGGCTTGAGCGCGCCGGATGAGGCCGCGGTGGCCCGGGTGCTGGCGTTGATCGCCACCTCGCCCGGCCCGGTGTTTATCCACTGTGAACACGGGGCGGATCGCACGGGCACCATCATCGCGTGCTACCGGATCCGCCATGACGGATGGACCGCCGGGCGCGCCCTCGCGGAAGCGAAGCAATACGGCATCTCGATCTGGGAGTTCGGCATGAAGCGTTTCGTGCGTAATTTCTCCGCCACCCCGGCTCCGGGAAAATGAATCCCCACCGCAGGAACTTATCCCAACGTCCGATCACTGCTGGACTTTGCGCTGAGCGAAGCGGTAGGGGCGGTTGCCCTCAACCGCCTTCGCCAGGACAAGGGCCGTTGAGGGCAACGACCCCCTACCCTAAGTCGGAACGATGCAGTCCAAGTTGACCATGACACGGAGGTGGAGCCAAACCGCCGGGAAGCTGCACCAAATTCAGACTCATCATCCGGTGACTCCGTTTGCGAGTGATTACCCAGGCAGTTTTTCGCTCTGCCCTTAATCCGGTTTGATCCGTGAAATCCGTGGTTAAACTGCATTGTTCGGGCTCAAGAGGGGCCTGTCGTCCGAAGGCTCGGCGAAGGATGATGCCCGCAGGACGAGGGGTGTAGTCGCGCTCGAAGTTCAAAAATATTCACGCCGGTCAGTCTATTGCGCGAAGCTCAATAGCTAACGCCGCTCCCCTTTGTGTTCTTCGTGCCTTCGTGGTGAATACGCCTTGGCCTACCGATGCTCCTCGTAGCTGATGTCGATCTTGGCGGTGAAGGCCTGCTTTTTGGCGGCGCCCTGGAAGCGGATGCTGTGCGTGAGCTCGTCGTAAACCCAGCCGTTCACCGGATCCGCCTTCACTTCCTGCCCGTCGACCAGCACGCGCAGGCTCTTCTTATAGAGCGTCGCGCCGGGCGCAACCGGGTCGAGCGCGACGGCGACCGTGTTGGCGATGCGGTCCCCGAGCGCCGCCAGCGGGCCGGAGAAATCGCTCTCGATGTTCAGCACCGTGCCGCCGGTGAGCCCGGCGGCGCGCCGGTGCGACACGTTGGCGGGCGACACCACCGCGTGCATCTCGATCTTTCCGCGCTTGTTGCCCTTCACGATGGTGAAGGGGCGCACCACCCAGTAGTTGATGTAGCTGTCGAGCGTCTGGCGTTTGGCGGGGTTGCGCTCGTTGTATTGCTTCAGCAATTCGGGGAGCTTGCCGTCCTCAATCCACTCGGCCGTCCGCCCACCGCTGCCAGAATTCTTCCAAGTCGCCATGCGGGTTTCCTCCTCATCCATGAAGAAGACCACGATCGTGGTGGCGTCCGGGCGGAGCAGCGTGTTGTCCTTGTTATAGTAGCCCGCGACAAAGTTATACACCGCCGTAAAGGCCGTGCGGTTGCTGTCGCCGTTGGTGCCCACCTTCACGAGTTCGGCAAAGATGCCGTCGGGCGTCGACGGCGTCACCCACGGTTGGGGCAGCACCGGGAGCGTCACGAGCGTGCCGTTGCTCGCCACCTGCTTCGTGATCTGCTGCGGACGCTGGCGGCGGTCGAGCACCGGGTGGCCGGCGGCATCGAGTTCCACCGAGCGGACCTTTTTGAACCGGCGACCCTCGGCCCCGTTGACGAAGTCGGTGGTCAGCACGCCGATCCGGTAGTCGAGGTGGCGCTCGTCGAAGAGCTGCCGGAAGCGCCGGAGATTGTCCGCAATGCGACCCTGGTGCGGGGCCATGGAGGGCGAATTGTTGATGACGAACACGAGATCGACCTCCCGGCTCCGGGAGCGATCCGCCGCCATGTGCTTCAGGTCGCGGAGGGGCTCGACGGTGACCACGACCACATTCTCCATCCCGAATTGGGCGTTGTTCTCATCGATCGTGTAATAGTTGAAGCGGTCCTCGCCGATAAAGCCGGGATTGGGGGCGTAGGTCAGCTGGCCGGTGGCGGAATCGAGCCGGGCTGTGCCGTTGCGAGGCTTCACTTCGTCGTCCAGGGCATAGACCACCTGCGGGTTGGCGATGCTGGCGCGGTCCGCCACCTGCATGAAATCCTCATGGCTGGGGACCTTCCGGCTGACCGAGGTATTGGGGCGGGTCGTCAGCGCGACCGCCTGCTCGGCCATGGCGCGTTCCCTGACCGCGGTGGTCACAAACTTGTCGAGGACGATCGGAGCCGCCGGTTTCACCTCGATCAGCACCTTGTTCTGCCAAACCAGACCAGAGGTCTCGTTGCGCACGGTGTAGGTGAACGAGTCCTCACCCACGAAATCCGCCCGCGGCCGGTAGGCGAAATAGCCCAATCGCCCGCCCTTGTTCTGGAAAAAATCCTCGTCCTCCCCGCCGGCCAGTCCCACCCGCCCGAACAGGGGCTCCACCGTGATGGCGTAGATCAGGTCGCCACTCGTCTCGGCACTGATGATTTCGGCGGCGACGACGAGCTGGCCGGACACGCCCGTGCCCTCGGCCACCAGCTTCATGGGGATCGTCGAAACCATCACCTCCGCCTCGCCGGCCACCAGTGGGCTGGCGGCGAAGGCCGGCAGACCCGCCAGCATGAATAGCAGGAACGACCCGAGCCGCCAGGCGGGGATATTGGCTTTGAGGTTCATAGGACAAGGACGACGCCGACCTTGGAGTCTGTCAACCGGGACTAGGTTCCGCACCATCGCAGCCAATTGGGCCCGCCCAGGACGTCAGGCTTGGGGCTTGGGGCGGCCCTGGACTCACTGTTAAGCTAATTGACTGACCCGGTTTTCCGGCAATCCTGACGGCATGACAGCGAGCACGCAGCAGATCACGGAGGCGGCTTTGAAGCTGCCGGAGCGCGATCGGCTGGCGGTGGCGACGGCGATCTGGAAAAGCATGGGAGTTTCCGACGAATCCCTGGCCGATGTCGCCGCCCTCGCCCGCGCTCACGAACTTGAAACCGGCAAGGTCACCCCTAAGTCGCAGGCCGAAGTATTCCAGAAAGCACGGGCCGTGCTTGGATGAACCGCTGGTTCCACCCCGAATTTGAAACCGACCTGATCGATACCGCCCGCTACTACCAGACTCAACGTCCAGCTTTGGGCGCGGAGTTTCTGGATGAAGCTGATAAGGCGGTTGAGGTTGTCATGAGCGCACCTGAGCGCTGCCCATCCCGAGTCGGAGGTAGCCGCTGTCTTCAGCTCGTGCGCTTCCCCTACCTGATTCGGTATCGTATTTCCAAAGCTGGTGACATGGTTCTGTTCCTGAGCATCTTGCATGGAGCCCGCCACCCAGACACCGGCCAAGAACGCGTCACTTCGTGAGACCAACTCACATTCGAGCCACAAAGTACAAAGCCAGACAACCATCTCTGCTCTCGGTGCGTCAATGTAAGTTGACTGAAAACCTCAACCCCTTTGCCAGCCCCACTTGGTTCGGTTCTCCCAATTTGCCTTGTCCCCGACGGCCGGATATCTTAACTACAAAGCGATCCGGATCGCGCGGTGCTTTGCTTTGCCGGGCGCAGCAGCGGTTCGAAATTCGCAACATAACCTGAGGCATCGCAGACGCCGCCCCCTCGCCAACAAGGTGCCGGGGAACAGCGAACATTCTGCCAAACCTCGCAATCTGGCCATCCACCATGAATTCCGCATTCGCACCCTCGCTGCTGATCGCCGCGTTTTGCTTTACGACGGTCGCTGGCGTCTCCTCCACCGACACCCCGCGCCAGGAACCCGAACTGTGTTATCCCGCCGCACTGCAATGGCAGCCCGGCCCAGCCTCGCTACCTCCCGGTTCACAATACGCCGTGCTGGAGGGAGATCCGTCAAAGGAAGGTCCCTTCACCATGCGCCTTCGGCTGCCCGACGGATTTAAAATCCCGCCCCACATCCATCCCGCGTTCGAACGGGTCACCGTCATCAGCGGCATCTTCAACCTTGGCGTCGGTGATAAGTTCAATCACGCCGCGACGCAACCGATGACCGCCGGCACTTTCGGCTTCTGGCCGCCCGGCATGAAGCACTTCGCCTGGGCCAAGGGCGAGACCGTCCTCCAGCTCCACGGCAACGGCCCTTGGCGGATCGAATACGTGAATCCGGCTGACGACCCGCGCCACACAGCCCGGAAATAACAGGAACCGGACTGAGGGTCGATCAGTAGACGTCCGTCGATCAGAAGACGTCACGTCTTGATTCTTGACACGGTTCAAACGAGCCGGCGCACGATCGTTGGCTTGTCAGGAGTCAGGTCTTGATCCTTGACAGACCGTTGGTCGCGACCGGTCTGTTATCCCCATGGAAATCAAACGCGCAGGTTCACAACAGCCCAAGCCGGGCCCCGCCGACTGGTTTACCGGCGCAGTGCGGATCGAGCCGTTGTTCCAGGCCGGCGCCCCGGCGCGCGCGGCCGGGGCGAGCGTCACGTTCGAACCCGGGGCCCGCACCGCGTGGCACACCCATCCGCTCGGTCAGACTTTGATCGTAACCGCCGGCCTCGGCCGCACCCAACGCTGGGGCGGGCCCATCGAGGAAATCCGTCCCGGCGACGTCGTCTGGTTTCCGCCGGGCGAAAAGCACTGGCACGGCGCTGCGCCGACCACGGCCCTGATCCACCTCGCCATCCATGAAATTCTCGACGGCAAGGCGGTCAACTGGCTGGAACAGGTGACTGACGAGCAATACGGCCGGTAATCAGTCGCGGTTGATTGGTTATGGGTTGCTGGCTGATGGTTGCTCAGTGGCTCACAAAGGAGAATTATTGATTATCGATAAATAATTGATTGACGAAACCAGTTTGTTATTTATCGCTTATCGATAAGTCCAAACGCCCCCCCCTCATCATGAAAATATTCACCAACCTCCCGGGACTGCTCCGGTCCCTCTTCGGTTTCCTCCGCGTGATGACCCTCATCATGGCCGTCTTCTGGGTGCTGACCCTGACCTTCAACACCTGGATCCAAAAGAGCTTTGGCCATGACGCGCGGCTCATGGCCAGCGTGGGAGAGATAACCCTGCCCGCGTCGCCCGGCGGCCTCGGCCTCGCCTCGGACACGGCGACCCCCGGCTCGCTGACGCTCCATGCGCTGCGTGGTGCCTTGCAGATGGACCTGGCCAACCAGGACACCGCGCTGGTCTCCGCCTTCCGCCGGGCGATCTTCCCGTCGATGGCCGTACTGCTCATCAGTTCGTATGTGCTCTTCACCCTGCTCCGCAACCTGTGCGGCAACCTCGGGCGCGGGGATGTGTTCAACGAGGAAAATCTGCGCCTGATCCGCCGGATCGGTGTGACACTCATCGCCTACAGTCTCCTCAGCGCGGGCCTCGAGATCTGGGCCTCATATGTCCTCGGCGGCTATTTCAACCAGCACGTGGTCCTGACCGGCCTGCAAACCAGCCTGCCGTTCGCCGGCGCCACCCCGGCGCTGCAATTCCATCTCCCGGCCGGCCTGATCACGACCCAGGGCGGCGTGCTGATCGGCTGCCTGGTGCTGGTGGTGGCCGAGGCCTTCCGGCAGGGCCTGAACCTCAAGACTGAAAATGATCTGACCGTCTGAGCCATGCCCATCCAACTCAATCTCGACCGGGTGATGGCGGAGCGCGGCATCAGCCTCACCGAACTGGCGGAGCGCGTGGATCTCACGCTGGCCAACCTTTCCATCCTGAAAACCAACAAGGCCAGGGCCGTGCGCTTCAGCACGCTCGAGGCCCTGTGCCGGGAGTTGAAATGCCAGCCCGGCGACCTGCTGGAATTCGTGAAGGACAAGTAGGCCGCGACCCGGTCCGGCGCTGCTGACCGGCTCAACGGCCCGGCGGCCTCGGATGACCCAGCAGGCGTGCGGGCAAAAACAGGATCGCCGTGACCAGGGCGATGATCGCCTCCATCGCGACGCCGACGATCCGGAACGGGATCGAAAGCAGCCAAAGCAGCGGCCAGAGGATCAAAAGCAGCAGGGCCAGCGGCCAGCACAGCACCAACAGGACGGCCCAGAACAGCAGGGAGAGAATAAATTTCATGTTCGTTCGTTTCTTTGCTAACCCGGCAGGACCGGGAAAGTTGCGGCGGATCCCGGCCGGCAAACCCTCCCCCGCTTTCCCTCACGGTAAATATTTGGTCGGAAACTGCCAAGAGGGATCGCTGATCCCGTTTGGGTTTCGCCCGCCTTGCCCCCTTCGTGGCGGGATCGGCGCTCCCGCCCTGCAATCGATCGGCGCCCTCACCGTCCTGGCAGCACACGCGTTTTGCTCTGGCGCCGCGGGCTGATCGGGCAAGTTTATTCCCATGCCTCACGTCCCCGGATTGCGCAGCTGCTACACCAAGGTTGGCCGGCTCGTCTATTTTGGCCGCATGCTCGACAAGCTCCGGCTCCATGTGGCGGGGCAGCTGCCCGCCGACTACCAGGCGAACCTCGGCGACGAGAAATTCTTCGTTCTCGACGGACGCTGCTGCCGCTTCCTCGGCGTCCGCTACGCCGACCTGCGCGCCCGCACCCTCGCCGGCGGCACGGACGAGGAGATTCTCGCGTGGGCCCACACCAACGGCACGCCGCGCACCGACGAGGAATGCCACATGTGGAACCGTTTTATTGTGAAACTCGGCTGGCGCGACGAACGCTCGTCCCTCCTGCCCCAGCGCATTTTGGACAGCGGTCTGACCGGCAAGCCGATCGAGACCCTCGTCGACCACATCGAATTCGACGAAGGCCGCGACCCCGTCGCCAACCGCGCCTGGGACACGGTTTGAGCAGTCGCCGCCGGCGCCGGTTGTCAGCCATCGGTTGCTGGTTGTCCGGCAAACCTAGCAACCGACAACCCACATTGAATAACTGCGGTGGGTCACCGCATTTGAGACGGTTTTGACGAAGTTACTCGTTGCCCGGGGCACCGCGTGAACTAGACAGGTGTCCGGGCCGAAACCGCCTATGGACATCATGAATCGCGCACGATCATTCGGACCCGTCGTCTGGACGGCCGCAGCCCTGCTCGTCGTCGGCCTGGCCGGGTGCGGCAAGACGGAGCAGGAACAGAAAGCCGAGGCTGAAGTGGTCAAGGCCCAGGCCACCGGCGGCCTCGTGGTGAAATCCAACCGTCCCGGCGCAACAGTCGAGGCGACCCGCGTCCCACCTGCTGGCGAAGCAGCTGCCGCCGGTGTCCGCGGTGTCGTCGACCAACCATTGTCCGGGCTGCTGCCGGGCAAGTATGACGTCACAGTCCGTTCCGACGGGTGGCCGGATGCTCGCGGCGAGATCGCGGTGCCAGCCGGCCGCATGACCGAGTTCGAGCTCAATTGCAAAAGCGGTTCGCTCCGCCTCGATTCCGACCCTGCCGGTGCCACGGTGAAGCTCGCCGGCGCCGTGCTCGGCAAGACTCCGCTCGGGATCCCTCAGCTGCCGGTGGGCGAACACCAGCTCATCCTCGAGTATCCGTCCTGGCCAGCCGTGCCCGCCCAGGTCACCATCATGGAAAACACCGAAACTGCCGAGACGGTGCGCCTGCCCCACGGGAAACTCACCGTGGCCAGCACGCCCCCGGGCGCGACGGTCCTGCTGGAAGGGAAGGCCTATACGCAGACTCCGCTGTTCTTCGATCCTCTGCCTGCCGGTGTCAAAAAGCTCACGTTGCAGGCCAAAGATTTCCCCCCGCTGGAGGTGTCCGTCACCGTGGAGGACCGCGGCGACGTGAAGATCAATCCGGAGCTGGGTAACAGCTATCCTGCGCTCGATCCTGCCGCGCTCCTGAGCGCCGTCTGGGTGCCCGATGATCCGAACAAGCTCTCGCCCGGCGTGGACTCGCTCGGCCGTTACGAACCGCGGAACGGCATCGTGAAGAACCTGCACCGGAAACGGCTCTACGAGACCTGGCTGCGCCGGACCTATCGTTACGCCGCCACCGTCAAGGCCTACGACCCGAAGAGCGGGAAGGTGGAGTTCGTGGAGCAGGCCAACGCGCTCGCCCGGTTTCGCGTCGTGGCCGAGCTCTCACCCGCCGCCCGCGGCGACCCGAGCCTGGCCGCCCGCACGACCAAGGACGCAAGGCTCATCCTCTACGGGCAGCTCGGCGCCGTGGAGGAGCCGCGCTGGCCGCTCAAGGTGATCACGCTGGAGATTTCGTCGGCGGAGCTGCTGCGCTGAGCCAAGTCCAAAACCTGAAAGCTGAAACCTGAGACCTGAAGGCTCCGGCAGGCCTTGAGCTTTCTACCGTCGGCTTCCGTTCCTCGATCAGCGTTCATTGGCGGTCATGCCGGCTAGGCCTTTGAGCAAGAATCAATCCCGGCCCGTCCGGTTCTTCACTTCAGGTTTCAGCTCTCAAGTTTCAGGTTTCTCTCGTGCCTCTCAGCCGAGCAACGTCAGCACGAGGCTGCAACTCGTATGGCGGCAGAACACGGTCGCAACCCCCGCCACCATCCCGCTCTTCTGCAGCGCCAGCGCGACCTCGTCGGTGAACTCGTAGGTCCCCTGCCCCCGTGTGCGGATTGACAAAGTCGTCTGGACAACAGCCATGCGGCAAAGTTAGCCGGCAAGAGACCCGCAGCAAGCCGTGAGCCAACGACTGACCGGATCAGGGTCGAGCAACTTTAAGCCGAAAGAATACGTTTGTGCCGGTGGATAGCGGCACACGTCCCCGCCAATTCTCGAATCCACCACCAAACGATACCAGCTCGTGCGTGACCCCGGTTGTGGTCCAAGTAGTCAAGTTGGTCGATACTTCGACCTCGTAGACCACGTCAGTAATATCGCTCGGCCGCGTGTAGGTGTATACCCAATCCGTTGCCGTGGTGCTCGTCACCGGCAAGCCGGTCGTGATGTTTTGCTTCGGCTCAAGCCCGAGCGCGTATTTGACCAGATTCGGCAGGCCGTCTTGGCCGAAGACCGCATTGGGTCCGCTGGTGTTCTGATCCGTCAACTCACCCGCCGTGAACTTACCCTGCCGCCATGTGGAAAAATCGTGCGTCACCGTCAACGTTGCCACACTCGAGCTGAAGGTGACACTCTTTTGCCCCACAAGACTGCCGCTGATGACACTGAAGTTCCCGCTCGAACTCCAGAAAGTGAGGATCGGAAATGCACTCCCGCTACTAGGCGCGTAGCCGTTGATAGTGTCTGCGATCAATGATCCGTTAAGAGAAACCGTCCCTGACACCTGAAGTTGATCGTGACTTGTCCCCGCCTGAGTGCCACCCACCTGAATCAACAACGAGCCGGAAGAGCCCTGTGTATAATCTCCCGTGATCGTCAGCATGCCGGCTTGCGTGCCACCAGGCGACACTTGTCCCCCAGTATTTGTCACGTTGCCCGTTATAGTGCCTGAGCCAGACAGAATTCCGCCCGCGAACGACAAACCACTGCTAGATTGCAGCGTCGCGCCGCTAGCTACGCTGACGATGCCACTGCTGATTACGTTGCCACCGTTGAACGTCAGCGTGCCCTGCTGCACATCGACGATGCCTGTGTTCGTGAAGTTGAAGCCCACGCTGCTGCTCGTCCCGCCCGACTTGCGCAGCGTCCCGGCATTGGTCATCTCCGC
>JBKJTZ010000162.1:0-31087 GCA_046590295.1 Lacunisphaera sp. | reverse complement strand
GAGCGAGACCTGCGAATGACCCGCGTGCTCGCCGCGCGAGCGCCGGCCGGAGGCGGTGGCGACCACAAGCTCGAAATACTCGGCGGCCAGGGCCGTGAAGTCCTCGCCGTCAAGGTAACGGCCGGCGTTGATGTCCATCTCGTGCTCCAGCAGCTGGTGGCGGCGCGTGGTGGTGGTGAGCTTGAGCGTGGGCACGAACGGGAAGTTCGTGATGGAGCCGTTGCCCGTGGCAAAGAGGAACAGGTTGCAGCCGGCCCCAACCTGCCCGGCGATGCCCTCGAGGTCGTTGCCCGGGCTGTCCATGAAATAGAAGCCCGGCGCGCCGAGCGGCTCGGCGTAGTCGATGACGTGGTCGAGGCGCGTGCGCGGGTCCTTCTTGTGCACGGCGCCGAGCGACTTGAGCGTGATGTTGTAGAGCCCGCGGAACTTGTTCCCGGCCGAGGGATTGCCCTCCGGGGTGACGCCGTGCCAGCCGAGGCGCTGGCGAAACCGGTCGACCCGCGCGAGGAGGGCGCGCGCGAGGTCGGCGTCGCGCAGGTTTTTCAGCAGGTAGGATTCCGCCCCGCTCAATTCGTCCGTCTCGCACAGCACGCCGATGCCGCCCTGCCGCACGACCTCGTGGACGATGGCGCCGGCCAGCGGGTTGGCCGACACGCCGGAAAAGGCGTCGGAGCCGCCGCACTGGAGGGCGATGCGCAGGCCGCTGAGCGGCTCGGGCGTGCGGCGCTGTGCGGCGAGCAGCGGCAGCCAGGCGCGGACGCTCTCCTCGCCCTCGGCGAGCGCGGACGCCAGCCCCGCGCGGACGCTCATGAACCGGTGCGGCACGTCGGCCAGGGGATGGCCGTGCTCGCCCATGAAGGCCGCGAGCCGCTCGTTGCCGAGGGGTTCGCTGCCGTAGTCCACCGCGAGCACGGCGCCGACATTCGGATGCACCATGAACCCGGCGAGTGCCCGCAGCACCTCGGCGGCATTGTTGGGTTCACCCGGGCCGCCGCCCTCGGTGTGGGCGACGGCGACGATGCCGTCGAAGGCGGGATTGATGCGGGCCAGCGGCTGGAGCCGCGAGGCGAGCTGGCGCGCGAAGCTCGCGGTGCGCGACGTGGTGCCCAGGATGACAAGGTAGTTGCGCGTCCCCACGCCGCGCCGGCCCGGGCGGCGGTAACCCTCGAAGGTGCGGGGCCGGGGCTCCAGCGGGACCGGAGGCGCCGGCGTGAAGGCGGCCTCGTCGAACTCGAACGGCACGAGGTGGTCGCGGAAGTTCGGTTGCACCGGCAGCGGGAAAGGCAGGCGGCGCTCGGCGAGCGTCTCGAGGATGGAGCGGTTGCAGACGTACTCACCCGCGGCGATCGGCGTCAGGGCGTGGCCGAAGGGCATGCCCCACGAAAGCAGGGGCTCGCCCGGCGCGATGGGCCGCACGGCGAAACGATGCCCCTCCAGCACGGTCTGCATGAGCGGATGCACCGACCCCGCGATCTCGAGCCGCGTGCCCGCCTCCAGCTGGCGGAGGGCGATCGCCACATTGTCCCCCGGCGCAGGCAAGCGGCCGGAATCGGACAGGGGGATCGGCGGGGTCATGGGCCGCACATTAGCCGGGGCCCGACGCGAGTCATGGAGAAAATGCGCGGCCCGCCGCCCGTGCCGGTCCCCCCCGGTGCCCTCCCGCGCCCGACACGATGCGTCCGGCCCGGCCCGGGCTTGGCGGCGGCGGTCCTCTCTGGTATGCAATTCAGGCCATGACCCTCCCCACCAAAGAAGCCGCGACCAAGCTCCTGCATCAGCACGTCAAGGACGACTACCAACGGCACCACGCGTTGATGGTCGCGACGGCGATGGAGGGCTACGCGCTGCATTTCAACGCCCACGAGGCGGCGGCCCCCTTGCTCAGCCACCTGCAGGACTCGGCGCCGTCGTTCGAAGTCGCGGCCACCCTGGCCTCGCCCGCCGGGCATGACGATCCGCTGCTGTGGTATGTCACCGGCCTGCTGCACGACCTCGACTACGAGGAACACCCCGACACCCATCCCGGCCCCTCGCTGCAATGGTTCAAGGAATGGGGTTATCCCGACGGCTTGCTCCACGCGGTCGAGGCCCACGCCTACGGTTACCACAGCTTCACCACACTGCCGCAGACCAAGCTTGCCGCCGCGCTGCTGGCCTGCGACGAGATCAGCGGAATTTTCTACGCCTACCGGAAGATGAACCCCGTCCGCTATGGCGACATGAAGGCCGCCTCCATCAAGAAAAAATTTAAGGACGCCGGATTCGCCGCCAAGATCGACCGCGCGACCATTGAGCTGGGCTGCAAACACCTCGGGGTCACCCTGGACGACCACATCATTCATCTGGTGCGTTTCTTCGCCCCGCTCGCCTGAGCGCCGCGGTGCGGAGGTTTCGGGACTCGCCTTGACCGGGCGGGTGCGCAAAATCGGTCCATGACTGCGGACTTCCCTGTCCAGACTCTGGCAATGGCCCTCGGGATCGGGCTGGCGGTATATCTGGGCCTGTTGGCGGCCGGCCGGTATTTCAAGCGGCGGCACAACGTGCGCATTGGGCCGGCCTTTCTGCTGTTCAGCCTGGTGGTGGCGGTCTTTGTGCCCGTGCGCTGGCTGGGCCTGCACCCGCCCGGCGAGCGCCACCTGCTGGCCGCGATGGTGCTGCTGGGCGCCTGGGTCGGCGTCACCTTCCTGCGCCGCTTCGTCTGGGAACGATTTTTCCGGGAAGGGGGCCGGATCGCCTCCCCGCGCCTGCTGCGGGAGGTCGTTTCCATTTTGCTGCTGCTGGGTGCGGTGGTCGGGGTCCTGAAGAAAGTCTACGGCATCGCGATCCCCGGCCTGATGGCGGGATCCGGGATCGCCGCCGTCGTGCTCGGCCTGGCGATGCAGGACCTGCTCGGCAACATCATCGCCGGCTTCGCCCTGCACTTTGAGAAACCGTTCCGCGTCGGCGACTGGCTGGAGATTGATGGACAGCATGCGAGGGTGGTGGAGATGAACTGGCGCTCGACCCGGTTGCTCACCAACGACGACGTCACGCTGGACATACCCAACCGCGAACTGGCCCGCCAAAAGATCACCAACCTCCACTTCCCGGACGCGCGCCACGCCATGCGGCTGACCGTGGGCCTGGAGCACGCAGCGGCACCCACGGCGGTCAAGGCCGCGCTCCTGCGAGCGGCGAGCGGCGCGGGCGGGGTGCTGGCCGACCCGCCGCCACAGGTTTTCCTGAAGGAATTCGGCGACCATGCGGTGCTTTACGAGATCAAGTTCTGGATCGACGACCAGGCCGTCTACAACGCGGCGGCCGACGCCATCCGCACCAATGCCTGGTATGAGCTGAAGCGGGCCGGCCTGCGAATCCCGGTCAGCCCGAGCACGGTGCAGCTGGAACGCGCCGCGGCGCGGACCCGGCAGACCGAGCCCGGGGCCGTGCGGACCATTCTGGCCGAACTTCCGATTTTCGAGCCGCTGGATGACTTCGAGCGCGAAACCCTGCTCAACGGCTCGCGCTCGCTCTGGTTCGGCCGCGGGGAGCGCATCATCTGCCAGGATGAGGCCGGCGGGTCGATGTTCGCCCTGGTCCGCGGCGGCGCCACCGTGCTGGTGGACCGGGGTGGCGGCCCGAAGCAAGTCGCGGTGCTGCGGGCGGGCGACTGCTTCGGGGAGATGTCCCTGCTCACGGGCGAGGCGCGCACGGCCACGCTCGTCGCGCGCGAGGATTGCGAAACGATCGAAATCACCAAGGACGCGATGAAGGCGGTGCTGCTGCACAATCCCGCCCTCTCGGAACACCTCGGCGCCATGCTGGCCCAACGCCAGCTCGACACCGAGGGCGCCCTCGAGGGCGCGACGCCGGATCCGGCCACGGAGGAAAGCCGCCGGGCGAAATACGCCGAGGGCTTCCTGCACAAGGTCCGCTCCTTCTTCGAACTGTAGGGCCGCCCGCCACCCCGCCCCGGCTGCCAGCAATGGAGATTGGCAGCCGCGTCGGGGTCGGCATCCTCGGGCGATGCCCGCCCTCCCCGACGAACTGCCCGCCTGCGCGGGCTGCGGCCTGTGCTGCCATCTGGTCGTCGAACTCCGGCCCGGCGATGTCGTGCCGGAGGAACTGGTGGCCGTGCGTGAAGGCGTCCGCTGCATGGACCAGCAGAGCGACGGCGCCTGCGTCGCCCTCGACCCCGCCACCCGCCTCTGCACCATCTACGAGCAGCGGCCACAGACCTGCCGCGATTTCGCCCGCGGTGAAGCGTTGTGCCGGAAAATCGTCTTCGGCTTGCGCGCTTCCTCCGCCTGACCGGCTCGGATCCCATGGTGGGGTCAACACCCACCGGGAATACCGCCGATTGGGGTCAACCGATGCAACCGGAGTCCCGTCTGGCGTGTCGAATGGACATGAACCTCAAACACCTGCTGCTTCTGCCCGTGGCCATTGCCGCGATGGCCACCACCGCCCGGGCGGAAATCACCGTCGATATTTTCGCCGAAGTCCGCCTCGGCCGCGCGCAGCCGCCCCGCCCGCCCGAGATCATCGTGGTCGAGCAGTCCGCCCCGCCGCGGTGGACCCCGGACCGCCCCCGCTGGTATCAGCGCAGCCACGCCTACTACTATTATCCGGGTTATGACGTCTATTACAACGCCGACAACCAGATGTGGTTCTACCTGGAGCACGGCCAATGGCGCTCGTCCAACCGCCTGCCCGACGGCATCCGCATCGACTTCAGCCGCAGCGTCGCGCTGACCCTCACGGGCGACCGTCCCTACCTGCATAACAACCGGGTCGTGACCTCCTATCCGTCGAATTATTTCACCCGCGTGAAATTCAAGAACGATCACGACAACCGCCGCGACGATCACAACGAACGCGACAACGACCGGAAGGACGCCAAACACGACGATCGCCGCAACGACCGCGACAAAAGAAAGTAAGCCGCCCATCCTGGGGTGGATGACCCCATCGGCCTGAATCCTCCGCCATCGCCCGAACAGCAATGGCGTTTGCGTGTCAGCGCGCCGGGCGGCTGAATATTCAGTCCGATAGTTTTTGCCAACTGTCCGCAGAGCTTTGCAAAGTTGCCGCCACCCCATGCAGCTCCTGCCCCGCCGCATCACCCTTTGGTGCTCAATTTTTGTCGGCCTTGGCCTGCGCCTGTGCTCCGCCGGCGCGGAATATTTCGTAGCCCCCTTGGGCAGCGACACCAACGACGGCACGCGCGACCGCCCGTTCCTGACCCTGGAGCGCGCTCGCGACGAGGTCCGCGTCCAGCACCGACAACGGCAACCCCTCGCCAACGAGGGCACCACCATCTGGCTCCGCGGCGGCACCTATCCGCTGGCGCGCACGTTTGAACTCGGACCGCAGGACTCCGGCTCGCCCGCGGCCCCGCTGGTGATCGCAGCGGGCGAAGGCGAAACGGTGCGGCTGACGGGCGGCGTGCCGGTGCCGGCGTCGGCTTTTCAACCGGTTGACGATGCCGACGTGTTGTCGCGCCTGCCCGTCGAGGCCCGCGGCGCCGTGCAGGTCGCCGACCTGCGCGCGCTCGGGGTCACCGATTTCGGCCGGCACCGTCAGTTCGGTCACGGCCTGCCGGTCGTCCCGGCGCCGATGGAAATCCTGTGGAATGACTCGCCGTTGACGCTGGCCCGTTATCCGAACGAGGGTGCCATTCTCATGGGCGAAGTTGTTGATCCCGGCTCGATGCCGCGTACGGGCGATTACTCGAACCGTCCCGGCCGCTTCAAATACACCGACCCACGGCACGCCCGCTGGACCGGCGCCGACGACGCCTGGCTGCAGGGCTATTTTCACCATGGCTTCGCCGACGACAAGATCCGCATCGCCGCCATCGACACCGCGAAGCAGGAAATCACCCTGGCCGCACCGCACCTGTACGCCCTCGGCAGCGGCGAGAATTTCAACGCCTACGTCGCGCTCAACCTCCTCGAGGAGCTCGACGAGCCCGGTGAATATTTCGTCGATGCGGCCGCGGGACGGCTCTACCTGTGGCCGCCGGGCGACCTCGCGACCGCCCGCATCACCGCGACGGTCCTGGCACAACCGTTGGTCGCGCTGGAGGGCACGACGGACGTCCAACTACGCGGCCTCATCCTCGAGGATACACGCGGCCTCGGGGTTTACATCGAGGGTGGCGCGCGCAATCGCGTCACCGGCTGCACCATCCGGAACATCGGCACGGTGGGCGTCATGCTCGGCCAGGGCGCGCGGCAGGACAACCCGCCGGCGGTCGACGACTACCGCGGCACGCCGGTCTCACGCGACGTCGGCTCCTTTCACGCGCATCTCTACCTGAACTCCGTCTGGGAACGGAACGCCGGACGCGACCACCTGATCGAGCACTGCGACATCTACAACACCGGCTCCGGCGGCATCATCCTCGGCGGCGGCAGCAAGAAGCAGCTCATCGCCGGCCACAACATCGTGAGCGACTGCCGCATCCACGAGTTCAGCCGGCGCAACAAGTCCGGCGCGGCGGGTGTGGTGGTCGACGGCTGCGGCAACCACGTGACCCACTGCGAGATCTTCGACGGCGACCTGCAGGCCATCATTGTCCACGGCAACGAGCACCTCTTCGACTTCAACCATATCCACCACGTCGCGCGGAATTCCAACGACGCCTCCGCGTGGTATCTCGGCCGCGATCCGAGCGACCAGGGCAATGTCGTCCGCGCTAATTTCTTCCACGATGTCGGCCGGCCCGACCGCAAATGGACGATGGGCGTCTACTGCGACGACGCCACCTGCGGCGTGCTCGTCGAGCAGAACGTCTTCCTCAACGTGGCCTCGTACGGCTCGGTCTACAGCAACGGCGGGCACGACATCACGGTGCGGAACAACATCTTCATCGGCGGCCACGGCCCGGCGTTCCTGCTGAAGTCCATGTGGTATGACTTCGCGATCGACAGTTATGGCTACTACTTCGGCGCGAAGGGTCTCTACCCCAAGCGCCTCCTGCAGGCCGTCGATATCACCGCCCCACCCTACAGCACGCGCTATCCCGCCCTCCGCGACTGGCTCGACCTGCTGCCCGACGGGAAGACCTACGTCGGCATGCGTCCGCGGCGAAACACTTTTTCCGACAACGTCCTCGTGAAGTTCGAGGAGACCTTCCGCCTCGTCGGCCAGCATGCGCAATGCGTCTACGGCGAGAACTACCTGACCACGGCTGATCCCGGCTTCGTGGACGCCGCCGCGCACGACTTCCGGCTGAAGGACGATTCGCCGGTGTTCCAGGCGCTGCCCAAGTTCCAGCGCATCCCCTTCGACCAGATCGGCCCGCGCCGGTGAACGGCGGAATCAGGCAGACTTGCGGTCGCGGATAATGAAGCAGGCCGCACCGAAGCCAAAGAGGCCGTTAACGACCGTGTCCACGTAGTCCATCGTGCCCGGCTCGCCCATGAGCGTCCGGATGTCCAGGTAGAAGCAGAGCAAGCCGGCCACGGCCACGAAGGCCAGGACGGCGGTCCGCCCGAGCGACTTTTCCGCGTTCCGCGCGACGGCACACATCACCCCGGCGGCGAAGCACATGACGCCCAGAAACTGGAGCATCCATTTGCTCAGGTCCGTCGAAACGGCCGCAATGCCGTAGACCTGGGCGACATGGTCGGGCGCCAAGAAATACCACAGACCATAAAACAAATTCGCCAGGGCGGCGAGGGAGAGAAAGATCCTGACGTTCATGCGATTTCCTTGTTGGGGGATGGGTGCCCGCTCAGGCACAGGGGTTCGCCTTACTTCCAACCGGCTTGGCGCGAGGCTGGCAATGGAATTGCCCGGCCGGCGCCCCGGCTCCGGCTTGATTGGGGAACCGGGCACAAAAAAACCGCCCCGGAGAATTTCTCCCCCGGGGCGGCGTCGTTTTCTTTAGTAGGTGCGTTTACGGCGATCGGTGCTGGCCATGAGGTAAATCATGACCGCAACGAACCAGGACACACCAACGGCGGCGATAGTCAGCATGACGTTCGTCTCCTTTTATAGCCGCTTGCAGCGGCGGTATGGGCCCGTTCCCACCCAGCAGGTCCAGGCATTTTCAATCAACTACGGGAAGGCACCAGCCCCTCCCACAGACCCATAAAGTGCCGGCTAAGACCCAAAGTGCAAGCGCGGGGCCTGTATATTTTTAACAGCTACAAACCAGCGCTTAATGTAATTATTTAACAACTTTAGATGCGCGGTTTGGCGTTAAAATTTCCACTTGGCCCCATTTCAACCCGGTCGCTTTTTACAATTTGCACCTGGCGGCGTCATAGAACCCTCCCGAAACGAGGCGGTTTAACCACGGATTTCACGGACCATACCGGATCAAGGCAGCGTGGGGACGTCGCTTGACGACGCCCGCGGGCGCAGTCGAGCTGCGCCCCTACTGCAGCGGTAGCCGGCCTCGTTGAGGCCGGACCAGGGTCACCGACCCCAGCTACATTCTCCCCATGTGTTGTATTCCTCCTCTCGCTTGGGTCCCGATCCGTGTCATCCGTGAAATCCGAGATCAAACTGCGGGGATAAAGCTTCTTGCCCGCTCCGCCCGGTCTTTCTCCGGCAAACAAAGGTCGCCAGCGGCAGTATCTCTGTCCCTATGGCCGGCATGAAGATCAAGTCGGCCATCTTTGAGACGAGCGCCTCCGCCCTGGAGGGGGCGCCGCGACTGGCGCTGCCGGAATTCGCCTTCATCGGCCGGTCCAATGTCGGCAAGTCCTCGCTCCTCAACCTGCTCGCCGAGAAGCGCGACCTGGCCCGGGTCTCCGACCGGCCGGGCAAGACGCAGCTGATGAATTTCTACTGCATGAACCTGAACTGGCGGCTGGTGGACCTGCCGGGCTACGGCTACGCCCACGTCGCCAAGACGAAGCGGGCCGACTTCAACCAGGCTGCGGCCGACTACATCACCGGCCGCGAGAATCTCCGCGGCGTCTTCGTCCTGATCGATTCGCGCCTCGAGCCGCAGGCGATCGACCTGGACTTCCTCGAGTGGCTGACCGACACCGGCGTCCGGTTCGCGGTCATCTTCACGAAGATCGACAAGCAGTCGCGGTCCCAGACGCAGGCGAACATTGCGCGCTTCACCGCGGCGGCGGCGCTGGATGAACTCGACCCGGCGCCCGTCTACTTCGCCAGCTCAGCCAAGACCAAGGCCGGGCGGTCAGACATCCTGAAGTATATCGAGCAGCAGCTTTGAGCCGGCGCTCAGGCCAGCGTCGCCGCGAGCGTGATCTTGGCGTTGAGCAGGCGGGAGATCGGGCAGCCGGCCTTGGCGGCCGCCGCAATCTCGTTGAATTTCGCGGCGTCGATCCCGGGGATCTTCGCCGTGAGCACGAGGTGCGACGCGGTGACGGTCCAGCCCGCGGGCGGGACATTGTCGAGGCTGACCTCGGCGGTGACCTCGACCTTGTCCGGCGTGAATCCCGCCTTGCCCAACTCGGCGGACAGCGCCATCGCGAAGCAGCCGGAATGCGCCGCGGCGATGAGTTCCTCGGGATTGGTGCCGGCGCCCGACTCGAAGCGGGAGCCGAAGGAATATTCAGTGTTCTTCAGGGCGCCACCGGGAGAGGTGAGCGCGCCCTTGCCAGTTTTGAGTGAACCCTGCCAGACAGCGGATGCGGTGCGTTTCATGTTAGTGTTTGGTTGTGCGGCCAGTGAAGCCACCTGCGCCCACAAAGCAACTGCGCGTGGGTCAGCGGGCTAGCTCGCGCCAATCCTGCCCCGCCAGCGGGCCGCCTACGCCTAGGCCAGGCAGCACTGCTTGTATTTCTTCCCGCTGCCGCAGGGGCACGGGTCGTTGCGGCCGACCTTGGGCGCGCTCGACCGGATCGGCGCCGGGCCGAGGCGCGCCTCGCGGGTGTAAAGCCACTGGCCGTTGATCCGCAGGAATTCGGCCTTCTCGTGCAGCACCTTCTCGACGCCCTCCTCCGTGCCGTAGGCGGAGAAATCCACGAAGGCCTTGTCGGGATGGTCGGCGACGACCTCGTGCCCGTGCACGTCGAGCTTCGTCCACACCATCGCCGGCTCGCCCGCCGCGGCGACAAACGGCTTGCCCGCGGTGGGACGGTAGGAGTCGTGCAGGAACTTGAAATTATGGGCGACATGCGCCGTGAACCGCGCGCGCATCAGCTGCTCGGCGGTCGCCGCCGTCCTGGTGCCGAGGTGGAGGGGCTCGCAGCAAGCCTCGAACAATTGCCCGCTGCCGCAGGGGCAGGGCTGGCCGCGTTTCGGTTTGTTATCCGGGGGAGGGCTGGAGGACATCCCCCAAGACCTAGCGGGTCTCCCCGCGCCAAAGCGAGGGAGAAAGCGGGCGGGCGATCGCAGATTGCCTCACGCGGCCGGACCCTCACCGTAGGACGTGCTCCGCGCCCGCCCGGTGGAGAGCATCACCATCCCGCTCCCATGAAGAAACCCACCGAGGACGAACGGCGCCGCCGCTGCGCCCGCAAACGCCGCTACCGCACCCAGGGGGACGCGCTCGACGCGGCGCTCCTGGCCGGCGTCGAGCGCCAGCGCACCGCCTACCGGTGCCCGCTCTGCGGCCACTGGCATCTGGCTTCCGCGTGAGGGCCGCGTTGTTTGCTTCCCATCGCCGGGGCCGCGGGGTTCACTGGCCGTTCGTCCCGCATGCTCCGCCTCATCCTGCCGCCCAACCTCGCCGTCGCCGCCCCACGCAACGCCATTGCGGTGCGCGTGGAACTGGACCTCGGCGACGCGCCCGCCGCGGGCCTGGTGCCGGCCCTCGCCATCTTGCAGCGCCTCGGGGTGCCGCCGCAACCGGTGTCGCTCGTGCAGTTCACGCGCGCCCAGCTGCGTGAGCTGATCGAGGCCCTCATCGGCGAGCGGGTGCTCTTCCACTCCGCACGCCCCGCTGATCCGCTCGCGTGGAACGGCCTCGAACTGCCGGGCGTGAGCGAGCACCTCGTCGAAAAACCCGCGCCGGCACCCCCGCCCCCGCCGGCCACCAGGGCGAAACCAAAAAAAATCAGGGAGGAGGAAGCGGGCCTCACCACATTGACCGTCGACGGTTCCGAGCATTTTCTCGCCATCACCCTGCCCTCGCGCGAGTCGATGGTCTATGATGCTGCGCTGGAATTCCTCCGCGCCCACCGCTTCGCCCTCGACCCGCTGACCCGCAAGTGGTGGCTGCGTGACCGGCACAAGGTGCTCAATCTCCTCGCCACCCACGGCGACCTGCTGCGCGAAAATTTCCACGCCGAGTTCACGGCCAACTTCGAGAAGAATACCGCCCACCTGAAATCCGCCGGCATCGGCGCCGCGATCAAGGAGGAGGCCGACGGCTACGATGTCACGCTCGGCCTGCAGGCCGGCGCCGCGACCGACGCCCAGATCCGCCACGCCGTCTCGATCGGCCGCGGCTACATCGAGGACGGCAGGGACATCTACCTCGTCGACACCATCCGCCTGGCGAAACTCGAGGAAGCCCATCGCGCCCTCGCCGGCGAACCCGCCGCCGCCGCGCAGGGCCGCCACCGCATCGCCAAGGCCCGTGTCGCCGAGGTGTCCGACCTGCTGGAGAAGATCGCCCCCCATTTCCAGGCGCCGGCAACCTGGCACACCCGCACCGCCGCGCTGCGCAACCTCGCCATCCTGCCGCCCGCCCCCGTGCCCCCCACCTTCACCGGCATCCTGCGGCCCTACCAGCAGCTCGGCGTGGCGTGGCTGTGGCATCTCTACGGCCAGGAACTCGGCGGCATCCTCGCCGACGAGATGGGCCTCGGCAAGACCCCGCAGGCGCTGGCGCTGCTCGCATCCGCCACCGCCGCGCGGGCGCAACCGCGGCCCCACCTCGTCGTGGTCCCCGCCTCGCTGGTGGAGAACTGGCGGCGCGAGGCGGCCCGCTTCGCGCCCGCCCTGCGGGTGTTCGTCCACCACGGCGGCGCCCGGCTGGGGCCGGAGGACTTCGGCGCCCACGACCTCGTGCTCACGTCCTACGGGACGCTGGCGCGCGACACGGAGCTGTTCGCGGCGGTGGAGTTCGACGTCATCCTTGCCGACGAGGCGCAGCACCTGAAGAACCGGCGCACGCAGGCCGCGCAGTCGCTGCGCGTGCTGCATGGCCACGGCCGCTTTTTGCTCACCGGCACGCCGCTGGAAAACTCGCTCGACGATCTCCGCTCGCTCTTCGAGTTCCTCATGCCCGGCTTCGTGCCGCGGCCGCCGGCGGGGATGAAGCGCGAGGAACGCTCCTGGCACGAGGAACGCCTCCGCGCGCAGACGGCCCCCTACATCTTGCGCCGCACCAAGGCCGCGGTCGCCCCGGAATTGCCGGAGAAGATCGAGCAGGTCGTCTGGTGCGAGCCGACCCCCGCCCAGGCCGCGCTTTACCGGAAAATGCAGGAGGATACCGAGCGCGCCCTCTTCGACCTCGCGGCGCAGGGCGCGACCGAGGGCCGCCTCCATCTCGCCACGCTCACGCAGCTGCTCCGGCTCCGCCAGATCTGCTGCGACCCGCGGCTGGTGGCCGAGGCCGGGCGCGGGACGGAGGCCGCACCCTACCTGCATTCCGCCAAGCTGGACGCCTTCCGCGAACTGCTCGCCGAGTCGGTCGACGAGGGCCACCGCATGCTCGTGTTCTCGCAGTTCACCTCGCTGCTGGCACTGCTGCGCGCGGAACTCGACGCCGAGGGCGTCGCCTATTGCTACCTCGACGGCAGCATGACCACGAAGGCGCGCCAGGCGGCGGTGGACAAGTTCCAGCAGGACGAAACCGTCCCGGTCTTCCTCATTTCGCTCAAGGCCGGCGGCACCGGCCTCAATCTCACGGGCGCCGACACCGTCGTGCATTACGATCCGTGGTGGAACCCCGCCACGGAGGCGCAAGCCACCGACCGCACGCACCGCATCGGGCAGACCAAGGTCGTCACCAGCTACCGGCTCATTTGTTCCGGCACGGTCGAGGAAAAAGTCATGGCCCTGCAGGACACCAAACGCGCGCTGCTGGCCGGCGTGTTTGAGGCCAGCGACGCCGCGGCGGCCAAGCTCAGCCTGGCCGACTTGCGCGACCTGTTGAAGTGAGCGCGCCTGCGATCTTGCGACCGGTCCGGGGCGTCGCCAGCCTTCCCGCATGAAAAGCAAAACCGCCACGACGTTGGTGACCCTGCTCCTGCTGGCCATGACCGGCACCCTCCGTGCCGACGTCGCGAAAACCGCCGCGCCCGCCACGTCCCGGGACGAGGTGGCGGCCCTGCTGCAGGAATTCCTCGCCCGTGTCGACGAGCCCGCGATGCATGACCGCTTCTGGGCCGCCGACCTCATCTACACCGGCTCCTCGGGCAAGGTGCAGACCAAGGCCGACATCATGCACAGTTTCGCCGGGCTCCCGGGCGATGCCGGCAAGACCAAGGAGCCGAAGCCGACCTACACCGCTGATGACATCATCGTCCGGCCTTATGGCGACACCGCTGCGCTCACCTTCCGGCTCGTGGCGCACAACCCCGACGGCAAAATTAACCATTACCGCAACAGCGGCACCTTCATCCGCCGCGACGGACGATGGCAGGTCGTCTCGTGGCAGGCGACCAAGGTGCCACCCGTCGAAAATTAACCTGCCGTAGCTCTTGCCGCACTTTCGTGCGCGAGGTTGACACACCGAGCCAGTGCAATTCGATAGGGCCTAAGCCAGTCCAAGACAATGCATGCGTGAAATTTATATGGGATAAATCCTGAATTATCCGACTCCCTTCCTCCGGGTCGCCTGCTGGCCGTGATGGGTCATCAGGCAGGGCAAATCATCTGTCTTTTTCGGCCAAATTCACGTATCCAGAACTAGGGGTAATTACCCACTTGCGTGCCGCACATTTCTTACCACCATTGCCATTCATATGCCTTCGCCCACCCATTTCCCTCTGACCAAGAATCAGCTGGGAAAGTATGCCTCCAACCGCGCCTTCACGCTGGTGGAAATACTCGTGGTGGTGGTGATCATCAGTCTGCTCGCCATGCTCGCCATCCCGGGCCTGCAAATGGTGCAACGCCGCGCCAAGACCAGTGCGATCATCAACGATTTCCGGGTGTTCACCACGGCCTTCCAGACCTACGCTCACGAACAGGGCTCCTTTCCCGCAGATGCCGATGCCGCAGTCGTGCCCGTCGGCATGGAAACCATGCTGAAGGCCGATGCCTGGCAGCGCATCACGCCCATGGGCGGACACTACAACTGGGAAAATGACCAGATGCATTTCGGCACCCGTTACAAGGCCGCGATCGCCATCAATGCCACCGCCGATGCGCCCATGGCACTCGACGTCAACCAGCTGACCAACATCGACAAGGCGATCGACGACGGCGACCTCTACAACGGCAACTTCCGGCTCGGCGCCGGGCTCTGCCCGCTGTTCATCATCGAGAAATAATGGCCCCGCAAACCTTCCCCCTCACACTCCATCACCTTACGCCCGACGCGAAGGTGGCCTCGGCGTCGCAACCCGACCACGAGCTGCCCCGGGCGACGGTGGAGGAATTGCGTGAACTTCTCCTCGCGCTGGCCACCACGGCCGCGCAACTGCCGGCCGAAAGCGTCGCCTCGCCCGAGATCCGCATCCGCGCGGGCAAGGACACCCTGGAAGTCCGGGTCAGCGAAGGCCAGCTGCGCTTTGTCAGCTGGGAGACCAAGGCGGGCGGCGTCGGCCTCACCGTGGACCAGATCATCGCGCGGGTGACCTTCAGCGCCCCGCGCGCCGAACCCGCGCCCCTCCGCCCCTCCCGCATGCATGTGCCCGAGGCGGGCCCGGAAAGAATCCCGCGCTGGATCAAGGTGGCCGGCCTCATCACCGCCATCGCCGCCATCAACGGCACCAGTGTCTGGATGCTGCTCAAGCCGCCGCCGGACCTGCTCTCCGAGTTTGAGCTGCTGCCCACCGCCGCCTCGCACGAGCTGCTCGCCTTGGTGGCGGGCGATTACGAGACCGGCACCCGCGAAGGCGACCGCCGCCTGACCATCCAGACCGACGGCGCCCTCCAGCTTTCCAAATACGGCATGAAACGCGCCATCGTCGACGAGGCCCCCAAGACCGTGCGCGGCGCCCTCACCAGCGGGAAGCCGGCCCTGCTCACCGACGATCCCTACCTGCTCGAGATCAAGGATCCGAACACCGTCGTGCTCTACGGCGACACCTATAGGCGGAAGAGCCTCTGAGCCCGCGCCCCGCGACGATGCATCGCCTCGTTCTGCTGCTCTGCGGGCTGGTCTTGGCCGTTCCGGCGTTCGCCACCGGCCCCGCCAAGGGCGCCGAGCCCGCCCACATCGCCCGCGGCGCCGAGGTCGCCCTGGCGGACCATCTCGTGCCCGGCCTGATCACGGTGTTCGATTTCACCAGCAAGTATTGCGGCCCGTGCCAGGCCTACAACCAGCCGCTCGCCCTGCTGCACGCGCAGCGGACCGATGTCGCCGTCGTCAAGGTGGACATCAACCGGCCCGACGTGAAGGGCATCGACTGGAAGTCGCCCGTGGCCGTCCAATACGGGATGAATTCCATCCCGCACTTCAAGGTGTACGGCGCCGACGGCCGGCTCCTTGCCGAGGGCCAGGCGGCCCGCGCCCTCGTGAACAAGTGGATCAGCGCGCTCAAGTGAGCGCCCCCTGAACCGGATTTTCTTTCGCGGTTTTTTGTGTTTCTGTGCGGCGCATGTTTCTCCGTCTCCTTCTTCTCACCGGGTGCTGGACCGCCGGCCTGACCGCCGCGGCCGCCGACCGGGCGCCGCCCCTGCGGCCCGAGGATACGCCCGCGCAACCGGCCGATCCGGTCCCCTATCTCCGGCCGGAAGACACGCCCGCGCAACCGGCTGACCCCGCCGACGCCATCGAACCTGAGGCGGAGCCCGCGGGCCGGCCCGTGACCGACTGGATCGAGGCCCAGATCGCGCTCCACCGGCGCGGCTTCTCCTGCGGCTCCATCGACGGCGTGCGCGGCCAGCAGTCCGTGGCGGCCCTCCAGGCCTGGCAGCGCAACGAGGGCCTGCGTGAAACCGGCGAGCTCGACGGCCCCACCCGCGCCAGCCTGCTCGTGACCGACCCGGTCTTCACCACCCACCTATTCACGGCCGCCGAGCTGGGCCGGCGCCAGCCGGCGCCCGAGACCTGGCTCGAGAAATCGCAGCGGACCGAGCTCTCCTACGCGACCGCGCTCGAGTTCGCCGCGGAACGCTACCGCGCCAACCCGCGGTTGCTCCTGCGCCTGAATCCGAACATCAACTGGGACGAGATCATGCCCGGCGCGCAGGTCCGGGTGCCGGAGGTCGGCCCGTTCACCACGACCCTCCGGGCCAGCCGCATCCATGTGCGGCTCGCCGAGCACGTGCTCGAGGTCACCGACCCGGACGGCGCCATCGTCCTCCACTGTCCCGTCAGCATCGCGCGCGTCGTGGAGAAGCGGCCCGTGGGGGAGTTGCATGTGACGGTCGTCATCCGGAACCCCGACTACACCTTTGACCCCGCGTTGTTCCCCGAGTCCGCCGAGGCCCGGGAACTCGGCCGCAAGCTCATCCTCCCGCCCGGCCCCAACAATCCCGTCGGCCTGGCCTGGATCGGGCTCGATCGCCCCGGCTACGGCATCCACGGCACCCCCGAGCCGGAAAAGGTCGGCCGCACGGAGTCGCACGGCTGCCTCCGCCTGGCCAACTGGGATGCCCTCGCCCTGTACTCGATCGCCTGGGTCGGCCTGC
The DNA here is from genome assembly GCA_046590295.1 of Lacunisphaera sp. Lineage (GTDB taxonomy): Bacteria > Verrucomicrobiota > Verrucomicrobiia > Opitutales > Opitutaceae > Lacunisphaera. Next base: position 14,416 of record JBKJTZ010000162.1, on the reverse strand, counting down.
CGGTCGTGGTCGAGCCTTAGGCGGGGGTTTTCTTTTGTCCGGATTTGTGCCTACCTCCACGACATGCCGACCCGCTGCCTGCTGCTCGCCCTGTTCCTGACCACCGCCGCGTTGGCGGCCGACGACTACGCCCAGGCCATCGACGCGGCCCGCGCCGCCCGCACGGCCCGCCTGACCACGCCCGACGGCTGGCTTGCGCTGGTCGGCCGGCATCTGCTCGCCCCGGGGGCCAACACCGTTGGCACGGCGGAGGACAATTCCATCCGGCTCGCCGTCGGCCCCCCCTATCTGGCCATCGTCACGCTCCAGCCCGACCGTTCGGTCATCCTCGCGCCGGCGCCCGCCGCCATATTGGAGATCGACGGGGTGCCCGCCCGCGCCCCCACCGCCCTGGACTACCGGGGCGACAAACCATCACGCGTTAAATTCGGCACCGCCAACTTCTATGTCATGGTGCGCGGCGAGGATCTCTATCTGCGCGTGCGCGACACCGAAGCCGTCACGCTGAAACACTTCGCCGGCCTCGACTACTTCCCCCTTGACCCCGCCTGGCGCATCGAGGCGACGTGGGTGCCCTTCGACCCGGTGAAGCAGGTCAACATCACCAACATGATCGGCCTCACCGAACCGGCGCCCGTGCCGGGCAAGGCGGTGTTCACCTGGCAGGGTCGCACCGTCGAGCTGCTGCCCATCGACGAGGGCGACGACGATCTCTTCTTCGTGCTCACCGACCTCACCGCGGGCGACGAAACCTACGAGGCCTCGCGCTTCCTCTACGCCGCCAAGCCAAAGGCCGGCGAGACGAAGGTCGTGCTCGATTTCAACCGGATGCTGAACCCGCCGTGCGCGTTCACGACGTTTGCCACCTGCCCGCTCCCGCCCAAGGAAAACCGGATCCCCTTCCGCGTCACCGCCGGCGAGAAGAAATATCGCGGACCCCAGGAAGCCGCCCACTGAGTGAACCGCGCAGGGCACACAGGCCCGCGCAGCCCGACCAGCCTACCCCTCCGCCAGATCCGTTTGCAGTTAACCCGGGACCTTCGCGATTCTTCGCGCCCTTCGCGGTTTAAGATCAAACGCTCCTCCTGATGTTCCGCCGCCGGCCGCTGGACCGTGCGCGCCGAGGGCCTCAAGCCGCTGCCCTGAGACCATGTTGACTGTCCGTTCCCGGTGGCATTGCGACCGACTTCCGATCTGCCTGCCTGAGTCTTTCACTCCTCACCCCCATGAAGACTTCCTGTTTGTTCGCGTGCCTGCTTTTCACAGCCGTTATTGCCCGCGCCGCCACGCCAGTTGAATTCACGGACTGGCCCGCCGGCACCGCGCCGGCCGAGATCGGTCGGCGCGTCGCCGAGAACTTCGCCGCCCGTCCGTTCCAGTGGCAGACTGACCCGAAGCGCCGGTATGTCATCTACCCGGAAATCTGCGCCTGGTATGGCAGCCTCGATGTCGCCCGGCTCACCGGCGACGCCGGCCTGCAAAAACGCCTCATCGCCAAATACGACGTGCTGCTGACCCCCGAGGGGGCCGAGCGCATTTCACCCAACGAACATGTCGACTACCGCATATTCGGCGTGATCCCGCTTGAGATCGGGCTGCTCAATAAAGATGCGCAGTTCCTCGCCACCGGCCGGCATTTTGCCGACGCGCAATGGGAAAAACCCACGCCCGACGGCATCACGCACGAGGCCCGCTACTGGATCGACGACATGTACATGAGCCCGATTTTGCAGGTGCAGGCTTTCCGCGCCACGGGTGATCACGTCTACCTCGACCGCGCCGCGCTGATGATGGCCGCCTACCTCGTCCGGCTCCAGCAACCCAACGGCCTCTTCCTCCATGCCCCGGACTCGCCGTTCTTCTGGGGCCGCGGCAACGGCTGGGTCGCCGCCGGCATGGCCGAGCTGCTCCGCGAGCTGCCCGCGGCCAACCCGCATCACGCCCGCATTCTCGCCGGTTACCGCAGGATGATGGCCGCCCTTCTGGCCAGCCAGGGCGCCGACGGCATGTGGAAGCAGCTGGTCGACAAGCCCGAATCCTGGGCCGAGACCTCCTGCACCGGCATGTTCACCTTCGCCTTCGTCACCGGCGTGAAAAACGGCTGGCTCGATGAAGGCGCCTACGCCCCTGCGGCCCGCCGGGCGTGGATCGCGCTGGCCGGTTACCTCGGCGCCGACGCCAACATCCGCGAGGTCTGCGTCGGCACCAACAAGAGCCACCAGGAAACCAAATCCGACGACCTGCAGGTGCAGTACGACTTCTACCTCGCCCGCCCGCGTCGCACCGGCGACCTCCACGGCCAGGCCCCGCTCCTCTGGACCGCGGCGGCGTTCCTGCGTTGAACCCACCGCCGGAACCGGGTGTCCTCCACCCGAGATGAAATTCCTCCCCTGGCGCTTTGCCTCGCTCGCCCTGTTGCTCGCCCTGACCGGCCCCGTCGTGGCCGCCGGGAACCGCGAGCCGGCCGGTGAGATGATCGACCGTGTCTGGGCCGGCCATCCCGTCAGCTTCGGTCTGCTCACCGAGCGCGGCCACCAGTTCGTTGCCTATTACGACGCGGAACGGCGCCTCACCGTCGCCGGACGCAAGCTCGGCGACAATAACTGGACCCGCGTGCAACCGCCCGGCGTGCCCTCGGCCCATGGGCACGACTCGAACACGCTCGGCTGGGACAGCCACAACTACCTCCGCCTCGCGCTCGATCGCGAGGGCTGCCTGCACGTTGCCGGCAACATGCATGTCGACCCGCTGGTCTATTACCGCACCAGCCGGCCGTTCGACCTCGCCACGTTAGAGCGGATCGACCGGATGACCGGCGAACGCGAGAACCGCTGCACCTATCCGGTCTTTTTTAAGAACGCCGGCGGCGAGCTGCTCTTCCGCCACCGCGACGGCAGCAGCGGCAACGGGGCCGATCTCTACAATATCTACGACGAGCCGTCGCGGACCTGGCGCCGGCTGCTGGCGACGCCGCTGCTCGACGGTGAAGGTCGGCGCAACGCCTACGCCTTGGAGCCCGCGCTCGGTCCCGACGGACGCTTCCACCTCGCCTGGATGTGGCGCGAGACCCCCGACTGCTCGACCAACAACAACCTCTCCTACGCCCGCAGCCGGGATTTCATCCACTGGGAAAACAGCCGCGGCGAGCCGCTGCAGCTGCCAATCACCCGCACCACCGGCGAGGTGATCGATGCGGCCATGCCCGGGGAAGGCCTCATGAACATGACCTTCAGCCTCGGCTTCGACGCGGCACAGCAGCCGGTCGTGGTCTATCACCGCTACGACGCGGTGCACCATTCCCAGGTCTACGCCGTGCGCCCGCGGCCCGGCGGCGGCTGGGACCGCGCGCAGCTCAGCGCGTGGGACTTCACCTGGGCGTTCTCGGGCAACGGCTCGATCGCCGGGGAAGTAACGCTCGGATCGCCACGCCTCCAACCCGACGGGATGCTGCGGGTTGATTACTCGACCAAGGCGTCCGGTCCCGGCCGCTGGCAGGTGGACGCCGCCACGCTCGCCCCCGTCGCGCAATTGCCCGCCGCGCCACCGGTTCTCCCGGAAAATTTGTTGCGTGCCGGCGAAGGTTACGAGGTGCAGACGGTTGTCGCCCGCGACCAGGGCCGCCGTTATGTCCTCCGCTGGGAAACCCTCCCGCGCAATCGTGACCTGCCCCGTGACTCCGCGCCGCCGCCCACCGAACTCCGCCTCTACGAACTGCCCGACACCGAAACCGACGAGCCCACGCGCGTGGGCTCGTGATCAATACCTGCATGAAATCCGCTTCGCTATTATTCCTCGCCAGTTGCATCCTCGGCTCGACCCTCGCCGCCGCACCCCTGACCCTTACCGTACCGGGGCTACCGACGCCCCCAGGGGGAATCTTCCACATGGGCACCGCCGCCGCGCCCGACGGATCGACGCTCACGCTCGACCGCCGCAGCCTGATCCTGAACGGCAAGGCCTGGACGCCCGTCATGGGCGAGTTTCATTACTCGCGCTACCCGGCCGCCGAATGGCGCGAGGAGTTGCTCAAGATGAAGGCCGGCGGCATCGACATCGTCGCCACCTACGTATTCTGGATCCATCACGAGGAGATCGAAGGTCTGTGGGAATGGACCGGCGACAAGGATCTCCGCCGTTTCGTCGAGGTCGCCGGCAACGCCGGCCTTAAAGTCATCGTCCGCTGCGGCCCCTGGTGCCACGGCGAGGTGCGCAGCGGCGGTCTGCCCGACTGGATCGTCGCCCGCGGTCAAACGCGCTCCGAGGACCCCGCCTTCCTGGCGAGCACGAAGCTCCTCTACGACCAGATCGCCGCGCAGGTGAAGGGCCTGCTCTGGAAGGACGGCGGCCCGGTCATCGGCATCCAGCTCGACAATGAATACGGTGGTCCCGCCGAATACCTGCTCGCGCTGAAGAAAATCGCCCGCGACGCCGGTCTCGACGTCCCGCTCTACACCCGCACCGGCTGGCCCGCCCTGCGCACGCCCATGCCTTTCGGTGAGATCGTCCCGCTCTACGGCGTCTACGCGGAAGGTTTCTGGGACCGCGAGCTGACCACCATGCCGGGCAACTACTGGGCCGGTTTCCATTTCTCCACGCTGCGCGTCGACTCCAACATCGCCAACGAGGCCCTCGGCCGGCGGAACACCAAGGACGCCGACGACGTCGCCCGCTATCCTTACCTGACCTGCGAGATCGGCGGCGGCATGATGAGCGCCTACCATCGCCGCATCCTCGTCGACCCGCGCGACATCACGTCGTCGACGCTCGTCAAGCTTGGCTCCGGCAGTGTCTCGCCCGGCTATTACATGTATCACGGCGGCACCAACCCCGAGGGGAAACTGACCACGCTTATGGAGGAACAGGGCACCGCCATCACGAACTGGAACGACCTGCCGGTGAAGAATTACGATTTCCAGACCGCCCTCGGCCAATACGGCCAGGTCCGCCCGCAGTATTATTCGCTCCGCCCGCTGCATCTCTTCCTGCACAGCTACGGCCACAGGTTCGCCGGCCTGGATACCGTGCTCCCCGATGTCCGCCCGGCCGGCAAGGACGACCTCACCACGCTCCGCTGGGCCGCGCGCGCCGACGGCCACGGCGGCTTCGTCTTCGTGAACAACTACGAACGCGGCCGCACCCTGCCCGCCAAGGCCGGCGTGCAATTCTCGCTCGTCTTTCCAGAGGGCGGCCCTGTGACCTTCCCCTCTGCGCCTGTGACCATCCCGGCCGACGCCCACTTCTTCTGGCCGGTCAACCTGGGGCTCGGCGGCAGCGCGAACCTCGCTTGGGCCACCGCGCAGCCGGTCGCTTACGAAGCCAAGAACCGCACCCATTACTTCATGCCCACCGCCGGCATTCCGGTGGAGTTCGCCTTCACCGGCGCACGCGTCATCGTCCGCGGTGGCGGTCGCGTGGAAACGCGCGGCGACGGCTACCTGCGCGCCGTCGACCTGCAGCCCGGTTCCATCCTCACCGTCAACGGTTTCAAGGTCGCCGTGATCAGCGCGGCGGAGGCCGGAACCCTTTTCCTCCAACCCTCTCCCGCGGCTGTCGCCCCGGTTGACGTCGCCACCATGCTCGTCCGCCCCGCCGGTCCGTTGCGCAAAATCGACATGGGCAAATCCAAACAACCCGTCGCCGCCGCCCCGGTGGACGCCGACTTCGCCGACGCCGCCGTCTGGCGCATCACCCTGCCGGCCGAAGCCCTCCAGTCCGACGGCCTCCTCCGCCTCCACTATACCGGTGATGTCGCCCGCGTGTACATCGGCGGCAAATTCATCACCGACGACTACTACAACGGCCAGCCGCTCGAGATCGGCTTGCGCCGGCACGCGGATGAGCTGAAGAACGGCGAGTTGACTGTCGCCATTTTGCCCCTGCAGAAAAACGCCCCGGTCTACCTGCCTGATTCGGCCAAGCCCGACTTCGGTGCAGCCGACGCCATCGCCGAACTGCGGGCGGTGGACCTGGTCCCGCGCAACCCATGACACTCTTTGGCGGCGGAACTATCCGTCCCGCGGGATATCCCTGTTTGCCATCTCTGCGTCCGTCGGCATCGACACCGGCGTGGTGCAGGGGCGGCGCTCGTCCTCGCCCGTGGGGGCGACCGCAAGGGACGCCCCCACTGAAACCGCCGCAGGCTATCGCGGATCCGAGGCTTGTCCCGCGGAAATACCCCCGCCCATCACGGCAAGCTCGCCAAACCCCCCGCGATGCCTTGTGTTAGCCGCCCATGGAATCCGCCCTCCCGCGCAAGCCGGCTGTCAGCTTCATCTTCGTCACCCTCGTCCTTTCGGTCGTGGGCTTCGGGCTGCTGATCCCCGTGCTGCCGGCCCTGGTCAAGGAATTCCGGGGCGGCGATGTGTCCGACGGTTCCCACGCCTATGGCTGGATCATCAGTACCTATGCACTGATGCAGTTCATCGGTGCGCCGATCATGGGCTCGCTCTCGGACCGCTTCGGCCGCCGCCGGATCATCCTGATCGCGACCGCCGGCTCGGCCATCGACTATGTGCTCATGGCGTGGTCCCCGACCATCGCCTGGCTGTTCGTGGCGCGGATCATCGCGGGGTTCACGGCGGGCGTCCTCTCCACGGCCAACGCCTACATCGCCGACGTCACCCCGCCGGAAAAACGCGCGCAGTCGTTCGGCCTGCTCGGGGCCGCCTTCGGCATCGGCTTTGTCATCGGGCCGGTGCTGGGCGGCTTCCTCGGCCACTACGATCTCCGCCTGCCCTTCTGGGTCGCCGCCGGCTGCGCCGGACTCAACTGGCTGTGGGGCTACTTCGTGCTGCCCGAGTCGCTGAAACCGGAGAACCGCCGCGCCTTCGATTGGAAACGCGCCAATCCCATCGGCGCCCTGCTCGCCCTGAAGCACCTGCCCACGGTGCTCGCGCTCGCCGGCAGCTATTTCATTCTGATGCTCTCCCAGACGATTCTGCAATCGACCTGGGCGCTCTACACCGACGCGCGTTACCACTGGGGCCCGCTGCAGGTCGGGTTGTCTTTGATGTCGGTCGGCGTGCTCTCCGGGCTGGTGCAGGCCACGCTGGTCAAGCGGATCGTGCCCAAGATCGGCGAGGTGCGTGCGGTGATTATCGGCTTCAGCATCTCCATCTGCGCACAGGTCCTCTACGGCCTCGCGACCCAGGGCTGGATGATCTACGCCATCCTCATCGCCGGCGCCTTCGCCGGCATCAGCCAGCCGGCCCTCCAGTCCTATATCACCAAGCACGTCCCGGCCAACGAACAGGGCGCCGTGCAGGGCGTCTACGCCGGCCTCGCCAGCCTCGCGGGCATCCCCGGGCCGTTGATCGGCACCTTCATCCTCGGGTGGGCGGTCGAGCCGCACCAGCCGCCCTTCATGGCGGGCGCCTCGTTTTTCACCGGGGCGATTTTGACCGGCTTGGCCCTCTATTTGGCGGTGCGCACCTTCCGGAAGGACGCGGCTCCGACCCCGGCACCGGCGCCCTTGTAGGTCAGGGTTTACCCCTGACCAATCGTGCCGGAGTGTCGGGGACAAACCCCGACCTACACCCTCAGCCGGTTTGGTCACAAGCATTGACCCGCCCCCGCCGCGCGACAGACTGCGGCTGGGACGCCTTTCAACCCCAACCCCTTGAACTCATGCACTGGAAGATCGAGATCACGGAACCGCACAGCGGTGAACTCGGCGAGGCCCTGAAGCACGAGGACCACGGCTTCGCCATGGAGGAATATTCCTACGAGCCCGGCCACAAGATGGAGGTCTTCGTCCACGACACCTCCGACCCGCACTGGCACATCTTCACCGACCTGGATTCGGGCCACCGCGTGAAGATCCCGGCCGCCAAATACCGGCGGATGCCCTGACCGCGCGGCTCAGGCCGGCGGGACGGGGCCGTAGTGCGCTTGGTGCGCCGCGTAGGCCGCCGTGTCGGCCAGCATCGCGTCGAGCGTGGCGACGAACGGCTCGAGCCGGACGAGGCCGGAGAACACCGCCTTGTCGCCGATGTCGTCCTCGAGGACGAACGCCGGCCGCTGCTTGATCTGGTGGGCGAAAAATTCCGCCGTGCTCGCCTGGATGCGCGCCGCGACCTCGGGCGATTCGGCCCGCGCCCGCAGTTTGGCGGCGTCGAGCGCCGTCGCCTTCACCGCCACCGCGATCGCCGGCTCCATCGAGCAGACCTTCAGGCCGTCGCGTTCGGCCGCGTTGGCCAGCGCCAGCCGCAGCGCGTCGCCCGTTACCCCCAGGTCCCGCCCGGCCTCCGCCACGTAGCTCGCGGCAGGAAACAGCTCCTCGCGGAACGGTTCCACCCAGCCCGAGTTCAGCATGAATGGTGATTGCACCACCAAGCCGCTGCGCCGGTAGAACCAGTCGCACTGTTCGCGCGACCCCGGGTAATCGCCGCGCTGCATGAGCGCGATCTTCCAGTCAAACTCCACGCGGCCGGAGTAACGCCGCTTGAGCTCCGCCCAGGTCGGCTCCGCCCAGAAACACCACGATGAGATAACCTCGAGATAGTAGGTGATTTTCATGCCGGCGAGGATTCCGGCAGGCATGGGCCGGGTCAATCACCCGCTGCCCGCTCCCCCCACAGTGCCTCACTCCGGCACACCCTACAGCTCCCCCCTCAATCATTCTCGTGCTCCTGCTCGTTCTCTCTCCCCCGATAGTTCCCGTCGGGCCAGGGAACCAAAACGCCGCCCCGCCGGCCTACCCGCGTTTGTTCTGCCGCAGGATCCGCTGCGTCTCCGCCAGCACGTGCTGGGGGCCGAGGTAGTCGTCGCCATGGAAGGAATCCGCGAGCACGTTGCCCTTTTCGTCGACCAGCACCAGGCAGGGAATGCCCGGGCCGGAATAGCTGGCCATTTTTTGCTCCCGCCGGTCGTAGTGGACCGCCGGCCAGGTCATCTTGTCATCGCGCATGTAGCCGAGCATGTCGGCCGCCGAGCGGTCGGAGCTGATAAAGACGACCTCGAACTCCGGGTAGGCCTGCTTCAGTTCCCGGTAGGCCTTGACCAAACCCGGCGTGAACTGCCGGCAGGGCCCGCACCAGCTGGCCGAAAAATACAGCGCGTAATATTTGATGCCCGCGAGTTCTTCCGCCGCCATCGGCTGCAGCCCGCCGCCCGCGTAGCGCACCAGCTTGCCGCCGAACAGCCGCTGCATCGCGGTGGAACGGACGGAGGTCGGAACGGACGCCCGGGGCGCCTCCGCCGGAACGGGCGCCGGGGCAGGCGCCACGGCCGCGGGGGTTGCTCCCGCGGTCTCAGGATGGGCCCGGCCCACCTGCTCGAAAAGATCCGTCTTGTCGGCCGTCACCCGCACGGTGTCGCCACCCACCCGGCCGGTCACGCCCTCGGCCGTGATCGCCGTCACGATCAAGGACCGCCCCGCCCCGAGCAGCATCAGGCCGCCGGGCTGGCCGTTCCGGACGACCGTGGCCTTCACCGTGCCCGTGAGGATGACCTTCGCGGGCCAGAGCTCGCGCTGTTCCGCCAGCTCTTCCAGCGTCAGGGCGGGCAGCAGCGCCGGCAAGGCCAGGAGGGCGGTGAGGAGGCGAAAGCGGTGGAGTCTCATGGTAGATGGTGTCCGCGGGTTACGCTGGGAGCACGGACCTCAGGGCTTGCCGCCGAAGAGCTTTTTGACGCTGTCGCCGACCGCCTTCGCCGCCTCCTTGGTCTTCTCGAGGCTGGCGGCCCCGGCGGTCGAGCCAACCTGGCCGAGCGCGTTGGTCGTGCCGCTGACGATGCCGCCCAGCACGTTTCTCATGACCACCGTGGCCAGCTGGTCCGGCGTGATGCCGCCCTCGGCCACGCCGAGGTCGTCCAGCGCGATCGGGGGCACCGGGACCGGCAGGGCGGCTACGCCCACGCCGAGCCGGGCCACCCCGTTCGTCATGCGGAATTTCTTCACGACAAACTTGATCGGCTGGCCGGACTTGGTCGCGGCGCCCTTTTCCCCGCTGCCGGTGAACGCCTCGATGTTCTTCAGCAGGTCGTTGATGTTGCTGGAGACGATCTTCGTCTCGTAAAGGAACTCCGGGCCGTCGATGGTGATCTCGTTGATGACAATGTGGTCGCCGAAAATGGAGAAAGGCTGCACGTCCAGGTGCACCTTGCCGAGCCGGAAGGCCTCGCCCTCGGACCAGCCCTGCGGGTTGCCGACGACCAGGCCGGTCAATGTGCCGGTGCCGGTCAGCGGCGAGATCGTGGCGCCGGACAACTCGACCTTGGTCTGCGTGAGCTGCGGACCGAAACGGTTGACGCCGGTCTTGACGATGGAGCCGAGAAAATAGGTCAGCCCGAAATAGACCCCGAGCGCCAGGATCGCCAAAACCAGCAGTAGTTTCTTCATGGCCCCAAAGTGTGGCCCATTCCCCTCCGGGGCAAGCTCCCGCACGTGATCTGCACTTGTCACTTGCCCTTTCGTTCCCGTTACTTGGTTTCACCTCTCGCACCCTGCCACTTATTCAGGTCTCAGGTCTCAGGTCTCAGGTCTCAGGTTTCTCATTTCACCTTTTCCCCTCCCTTTCACTCTTTTCCTCCGCCATGGCGTATAACGAAGCCAGCATCAAGACCCTCAGCTCCCTCGAGCATATCCGTCTCCGCCCCGGCATGTACATCGGGCGCCTCGGCAACGGCACCCACGCCGAGGACGGCATCTACGTCCTGATCAAGGAGACCATCGACAACTCCATCGACGAATTCACCATGGGCGCCGGGCGCCGGATCGAGGTCGAGCTGAAGGACCGCACCGTCCGCGTCCGCGACTACGGCCGAGGCATTCCGCTGGGCAAGCTCGTGGAGTGCGTCTCCATCATCAACACCGGTGCGAAATACGATTCCGAGAGCTTCCAGAAGGCCGTCGGCCTCAACGGCGTCGGCCAGAAGGCCGTCAACGCCCTCGCCGCCACCTACCGCGCCCAGGCCGTCCGCGAGGGCGAGACCAAGGTCGTCGACTTCGAGAAGGGCAAGCTGAAGACCCAGTCGCGCGTCACCAAGACCGACGAGCGCAACGGCACGCTGATCGAGTTCACGCCCGACGAGGCGCTCTTCGGCAAGGATTTCCGGTTCCGGCTCGAGTTCATCGAGGACATGCTCTGGAACTACGCCTTCCTCAACCGCGGCCTCACCCTCACGCTCAACGGCAAGCCGTTCAAGTCGGAGCACGGCCTGCAGGACCTCCTCACGAAGGAGCTCAGCGGCGAGCCGCTCTACCCCATCATCCACCTTGAGGGCGAGGACATCGAGGTCGCCCTCACCCACGGCAACCACTACGGCGAGGAATACTGGTCCTTCGTCAACGGCCAGCACACCACCATGGGCGGCACCCACCTCGCCGCCTTCCGCGAGGCCCTCGTCGAAACCGTCCGCAACCACTTCAAGAAGGACTACGAGGCCGCCGACATCCGCCAGTCGATCGACGCCGCCATCGCCGTCCGCGTGCAGGAGCCGGTCTTCGAGTCGCAGACCAAGACCAAGCTCGGCTCGGCCGACATGGGCCCGAAGGGCCCCTCGATCAAGGAATTCATCGGCAAGTTCATGCAGCAGTCGCTCGACACCTGGCTGCACAAGAACCGCGAGACCGCCGAGATCATCAAGCGGAAGATCGAGGAGAACGAGCACGAGCGCAAGGAGCTCGCCGGCATCCGCAACATCGCCCGCGAGCGCGCCAAGAAAGCCTCGCTCCACAACAAGAAGCTCCGCGACTGCCGCCTCCACCTCGGCGACCGCAACGAGCGCGCCGAGGAAAGCACGCTCTTCATCGTCGAGGGCGATTCCGCCGCCGGCTCCCTCACCGCCACGCGCGACGTCCAGACGCAGGCCGTCTTCGCCCTCAAGGGCAAGCCGCTCAACACCTACGGCCTGACCAAGAAGGTCATCTACGAGAACGAGGAGTTCCACCTCCTCCAGTCCGCCCTCAACATCGAGGACGGCCTCGACGGCCTCCGCTACAACCGGATCGTCATCGCCACCGACGCCGACGTGGACGGCATGCACATCCGCCTGCTGCTGCTCTCGTTCTTCCTCCAGTTTTTTCCCGACGTCATCCGCAACAACCACCTCTTCATCCTGCAGACGCCGCTCTTCCGCGTCCGCAACAAGAAGCTCACGCGCTACTGCTACTCCGAGCAGGAGAAGCAGGCCGCCGTCGTGGAGTGCGGCGCCACGCACGAGATCACGCGCTTCAAGGGCCTCGGCGAGATCAGCGCCGGCGAGTTCAAGGACTTCATCGGCGAGAACATCCGCCTCGACCCCGTGAACCTGCACCACCTCTACAGCTCCGACGAGCTCCTGAGCTTCTTCATGGGCAAGAACACCCCCGAGCGGCAGGACTTCATCATCAGCAACCTCCGCGTGGAGAAGGACCTCGTGGAGGCCTAGCCTCCACGAGAGGGTCCAGGTTCCGGGGTTTAGGTTCTAGGGCCAAACCACAAATCCCAGACCCTAGACCCCAAATCCCAGACACGATCTTGACTTAAACTTGAAGTTAAACATCAACATCAACTCATGAGAACAATCTCCGCCGTCGACCTCCGTAACAACCTGGAGGGCATCGTGAAGTCGCTCAAGAAGGGTGAACACATGGAGCTGACTTATCGCGGAGAAAAAATAGCCGAGATGGTGCCGGCCCGGCCGTCCGTCAAGCTGACTCCCTTGGAAGCACTTCGACGCGCTCAAGAGATTACGGCCCGTGATCCTGATTATGCGCAGAAGGCGGAAGTTTACCTGCGCGAGTTGCGGGAAGACCAGAAGGCGTGGGGTGACCGCTCTCCGTGATCCATCTCGACGCCAACTATCTCATACGCGGCACCCAGACCGGGTCCCCCGAGGATGCCGCCCTGCGCCGCTGGCTGGAGACGAGTCAGCCCGTGGCTGCCTCCGCCATCGCCTGGATGGAATTCGTCAGCGGCCCGGTCTCTCCGACCGTGGTCGAGTCCATCCGGCATGCCTTGGGTGGGCGGATTGTTCCGTTCACGCCGGTTGAAGCCGAACTGGCCGCTTCACTCTACAACGCGACCGGCCGGCGCCGTGTCCTGCGCTACGACTGCATGATCGCCGCCGCCGCCATCGGCGCCGGGGCCAGCCTCGCCACCGCCAACACCGCCGACTTTCAACTCTTCGTCCCGCACGGGCTGAAACTTTCCAACCCTGATTTTTAACGAAATGTCCCGCAAAAAACCATCCAAGAAGAACGACCAGGCCGAGCTCCCGCTGGACAGCGGGAGCGAGAAACCTGAGAGCGGACGTAGTGCTCCTCGCGGAGATGGCGAAGCAAACCTGAAACCTGAAATTCCGGGCAAATCCCCTGGTACCTCTGAATTTGCTGCCCCTCAGGTTTCAGGTCTCAGCTCCCAGGTTTCTCCATCCGAGGATGCCCCAAAACGTAAGAAGGGCCAAAAAATCCAAGACGACCCCGCACCTCTCGCCACCAGTTATAGAAACTGGTTCCTCGACTATGCCTCCTACGTCATCCTCGACCGCGCCGTCCCGCACCTCGACGACGGCCTGAAGCCCGTCCAGCGCCGCGTCCTCCATACCCTCTGGGACATGGACGACGGCCGCTTCCACAAGGTCGCCAATGTCGTCGGCGCCACGATGAAGCTCCACCCGCACGGCGACGCTTCCATCGGCGCCGCGCTCGTGTCCATCGGCCAGCGCGCCTGGCTCATCGAGCCCCAGGGCAATTACGGCAACACGCTCACCGGCGACGACGCCGCCGCGCCCCGTTACATCGAGGCCCGCCTCACCGCCTTCGCCAAGGACGTCCTCTTCAACCCGAAGACCACCACCTGGCAGCTCAGTTACGACGGCCGCAACAAGGAGCCCATCACGCTCCCCGCCAAGTTCCCGATCGTCCTCCTCGAGGGCGCCGACGGCATCGCGGTCGGCCTCTCGACCAAGGTTCTCCCGCACAATTTCAACGACCTCTGCCGCGCGGCGATCAACCACCTCCAGGGAAAAACCTTCCGCATCCTCCCCGACTTCCCCACCGGCGGCACCGCCGACTTCACGGAATACAACGACGGCGAACGCGGCGGCAAGGTGAAGGTCCGCGCCAAGATCGAGGAACGCTCCAAATACCTCCTCGCCGTCACCGAGCTCCCCTACGGCGTCACCACCGAATCGCTCATCGAGTCGATCCTCGCCGCCAACGCCAAGGGCAAGATCAAGGTCAAGCACGTCGACGACAACACCGCCGACAAGGTCGAGATCCTCATCCATCTCCCGCAGGGCTCCGAGCCCGACAAGGTCATCCAGCAGCTCTACGTCTTCACCAGCTGCCAGGTGCAGCTCAACCCCGCCGCCTGCGTCATCGTCCGCGAGGAGAAGACCGGCCAGGACAAGCCGCACTTTCTCGGCGTCCGTGACATCCTCAAGGCCAGCGCCGAGGCCACCCGCGAGCTCCTCAAGCGCGAGCTCGAGATCA
>JBKJTZ010000121.1:0-13626 GCA_046590295.1 Lacunisphaera sp. | reverse complement strand
GGATCGTAGCCGGGCCCGCTCCGCCCGGGATCGGGATCAGGGGTGGTGACGGTGTGGATCGTGTCGTCGTCATTGTAAGCGTAGGCGGTGGTTCCATTGCGGAAGTCTGTGGAGGCGATCAACCGCCCCTGGGCGTCATAGTCGTTCGTGACTGCCGCCAGCTGGACGCCGCCGGCCGTTTTGACCGTGGTCGCCGTCAGCCGACCGTCGGCGTAGGCTTGTAGGGTCTGCACCCCGTCGGGCGCGGTGCCGGTGACCGTGCGTCCGCCGGCTGCGTCGAACGCGGTGGCCGTGTGAGAGGTTTGTCCGCGCACGGTCTGCCAGGTGCGGAGGCCGTCGCTCGACTGCTCGGACACGGCAACAACCACAGGTGTATCCTGCCCGGTGGTTTCCCATGATTCGGTCGTGCTGCGCCGGACGGTAAAGCGGTCGCGCAATGCCACCTCTTCCCTGGTGCGGGTGATCCGGTCGGATCCAGCGTAATCGATACGGCCGTTCGCATCCGTGTCCAAGGCGGTCACCTCCAAGGCGCCCTGCGCATCGTAGGCAAAAAGAGTGGCGATCCCGTCAGGGTCAACCTGCCGCTCCAATTGGCCGGCCGCGTTGTAGAAAGACCGGCTGGCCGCGCCATCCGCCTGCACCGTCTTGAAGGGGCGGCCAGCGAGGTCGGTGTAGCTCTTCGTCCACTCCGTCATGGCCCCTCCCTCGCCCACCCTGATCTCCTTCGTAAACTGGCCGTCAGCATCGACGCCGTATTCGTATGCTCGCGGACCAACCGCGGTGCCACTGAGGCCAATCAGCGCCCCACCCCGGGCCGTAACCTCGATCCGGGTACCGAGGTCAGGGTAAGTGGTGGTGCGAATCGTCTGACCCGACGAAAAATCAATGATTTCACTGGAGGTGGTGACACGATGGAGGGCGTCACGCCGCCCGACGGCCCGGCCGGCAAGATCGTAAACCACGGTCGCCTGCGTGATGCTGGAGCCGTCGGAGCCAAGGCGCGTGACGGACTTTATCCGGCCATCGGCATCATAGGTGGTGTGGGTTGTGAGGCCATTGCGGGTAATGTCGGTCTGCCGGCCGAGGCTATCGTATAGGTAGCTGGTGACCGTTCCGGTCCGGTCGCGCAAAGTCGCGAGACCGCAGCACGCATAATCGCGAGTCTCATGCGATCCGTCATGATAATCGAGACGGGTCGGACGCCCGAGGGAATCAATCTGGGTAGCCATCCAAGAGGAGAGCGTCAGCCCGCTGGCAATGTCGGTCATCGCCTCACCCACGGGGCGACCCTGGGCATTGGTGAACTTAATCGTGCGGGTGCCCGCCACTACATCGTCCAAGGCGCCGTTCGGTGCGCCCGCCTTCACCGTCGTGGTCATCTGCCCGGAGCCATCCATGGCATAGGAAGTCAGCACCATGGTGCCATCAGCATTTCGCACCCGGTGGTTGCGGCCAACGAAAGGACCCGGACCATAGGCGAGCGTTTCCGTGACGAGATTGCCAGCCGTGTCCCAGGCCGCTCCGGCCTCGGAGCACTGTATTTCCGAACGTCGAGCATAGGATTCGCCGGCCAGGCTGACTGGCTTGGACCATTCGAGCACATAGGAACGGGCGGTCTCACGTCCCAGGATTTTTTCCACCGAGGTGGTCAACTGCTCGCCCTGGCTGTCGCCATCGGCATCCGCAATGGTTGCATAAGTGCGTTCCGTCACGCGTGTCCCCGCCCCAGTAGCGCCCGTGGCAAATGGCTGTTCGGTGCGCACGGGCCGGCCGGCCGCGTCGTAGCTGTAAGTTTCAACCGAGCCGTCCGGATGGGTTCTTCGCCTGAGCTGGCCGAACCCCGGTTCGTTCTCGTTATCGACATATTGGGATGTCGTCACCAACCCTGCGCCCTCGGGATCCAATGTCTCTGCTATGATTTCATCTCCCCAGGGATAGGCGAAGTAGAGGCGGTCAGTCCGGCTGACCACCCCACCATTTTGCTCCAGAATGGCAAGGTGTTCGGTGCGCAGGCCGGTTATCGGATCCGAAACGATGACGGTGCGTTCCTGGCGAAGGCCGTTGCCCTGACTGAACAGCCAGCTGGAATCTGCACCGTCATAAGCAAAGACCGTCTCCCGGGTGATGCTGCCGCGCAGCTCGGTGACCCGCAGCCGGCCCGACCCGCCACTCTCCGCATCAGGGTTCTCAAATCGGTAAACGACATAGGGTGCGCCACCCACCGCGAATATTCCGGTGGCGGGATCCGCGGATCCAATCTCGCTCGCCGCATGGAACCGCACCTCATAGGCGCTGGCATTGATCGGCACTATATCGGCCAATGCACCCGGAGCCTTCATCTGGCGAAGCATCCCGAGGTCATCGCGAACGACCCGGGTGCCTCCATTGACCGGCGAATCCGGAGCCAAGGCCGAAGGTGCATAGATCGCCGGTGAGATCAGCTCAGCATCGAGCAGCAATGCGCCGGCTGAGAGGCCGCCCACGCCGGGACCCAGGCTCAGCCGCACATGCACGCTGCTCCGCCGGAAACTGGAGGCGCCGGGATCCTCTTGGCCGCAACCTTGCTCCAGGGTCGCGTTAACGAACGTGTAATCTTCATCGTATTCCAGCGCAACCGTCTCGCCGCCGGGCAGCATCAGTTGCATCTGCTCGATGTCGAAATGACCCTGCAATACCTCCTGCCCGGGCTTGAAATTTTTCTCCGCCGTTCTGGTGAAGGGAACCCCGGCGGCGGAACTGCCGTGGGGTTTCCGGAGGAAATTGAAATGCACCCGATAGACACCCTCGCACGTGATATTCACCGGCACTTCAAATTGCACATCGCTGAAGGAAATCTCGTAGCCCGTGGTCCGCCTCGTGCGGTAGGCGGTAGAACTGCCGCCCCGGCTGACGTAAGGGCTCAGCGGATTCCCATGCAGATCCATCCGGAACGCCCGGCGCATGGCATCCTCGTCCTTGTCTTCCACACTGAGTTCCTCCGTGTAATTTCCCCGCATCTTGCCGCGCGCCGAACCGCCCCCGGGCACGGGATGGCAGATTTCGGATCCGAGCATTTCCCGGCGCGTAGCGGAGGCTGGCGGAGTGGTCGTAAAGGGACCGTAGGACGCGGTGCTTGGTGGGCCGGCGGCGTTTCCCCCGTTGGCCAGGGGGAAAGTTGATGAACTCGCCATATAGCGCGTGCTGGCATCGCCGTTCTCAGAATAGCCGGATCCCGTGGGATCATTTTGGTCAAACTCAGTCTGCGAGTCCCAGACATCCCGCCATTGCTGCATATAGAATATCCCGATGGTAAAGGTGGAGTCGTCCATGATCGTCGGGCTGCCGCCGCCGGTATCCACCCACAAGGTGTAGGCTCTTCCGATGGAGGCCACGCGCTCCTGTCCAACCGCCCCCAACAGCTGCAACCCGCCCGCCACCCGGTTGACATCATAGACCTTTACGGGGGAATTCTCACTCACCCGATAGGAGTCGAACCTGGTCACGCGATACAAGATGGAGCCCTCCACCACATTGATTTCGACCGGCTCGATTTTGATGTTCCAGTGATACCAAAGGCGGTTCCCTACATTGCCGACCACATGCACACCGGAATGATCATAAGCCGGCGGATAAGAAGGCACATTACAGTCGGAGCCATCCCACCGGGCGAAATGCATCGTGCCGGACACCGCCTTTCGGCGGTATTTAACGGGGGCGCCCGGCACGTTGGTGAAAGTATCAAAGCCGATGAGCTTTGCCTCGCCTCCCAACGAGAAACTCCTGGCCCCGATGATTTCCCGGGGCTCGCCAGCCTGGCAGGATTGCGCGTCGGCCCGCAGGCAAAAAGCCGCCGTCCAGAGCGCGCAGATGCCAGCAGCCTTTAATGCTTTGATTGCGATCATGGACGACCCGGTTGATAGATCCGAAGGTTAATCACGCCGCCCAAATCCGGCACTGTACCTTTAAGAGGAGTCCGCCCGGTCAAAAATTCGTCACGATTGTTCATGCCGTCACCATCGGCATCGGCATTGGCATCATTGACCAAGGGGTTTAGCCCATGCCGGACCTCCCACCCGTCCGGCATCCCGTCGCCATCCGAGTCGGGATTGTCAGGATCGGTGCCCAGGACGTATTCCTGGATGTTCGTCAGGCCGTCCCCATCCAGATCCCCGTTCCGATCATTGGTTTCCGGATCCAGTCCATGGGCCGTCTCCCATGCGTCAGCCATGCCATCCTTGTCCGCATCGATGAAAAGCGGGTTCTCGAGCGCCGCGGCAAAGTCATCAAATCCCGTGGGCACACCGGGGTGCCCGGCCAGCTTGAAAACGGTGAGGTTGTTGATGGCTGTGTCAGTGAAGCCGGCGTCCGCCACCAACATCGTGCCATTCAGATACCAATCCCATTTCTTCGTGGCATAGTCGGCGCGCACGGTGAGACGCAACCAGTCCAGCGCCAAACCATCCGGCGCGACCGGCAAAATAGGCCCGATCGGCCGCCAGATCCCTTCCGCCGCTTCATCACCAGCAAAGATCTCGAAACCTCCACCGCTCCCCGACCGCACGAACGCAAATCGCGTCGAATCCGTCTCGAAGCGACTGCCCATCGCCGGATCCACCCCGGCAGCCGGCAAGGCAAAATAATCCACGAAAACCACCGGCTGGCCGGCAATGACAGGAAAGCCGTGGTTGACCGTGGCGGTCGGTAGTGTGCCAGGCACCAACACCGACTGCGTGCCATGAGCCTTGTCGGCGTCGGTGACCACGGTGATCCCCGGTGCCACCCAGTCTCCCTGTCCGTTGAGCAGTCCAAGGGCATAACCCTCGCCCACCTCAAAGTCGGCCAGGAACGGCAGGCCGGTTGCCACGGCCAGCGCTCGAGCGCTCGAAAGGGTCACGGCGCCTCCATTGTCAGTGGCCCGGGCGGTGAAGGCATAAATCCCGGGCGTGCCGGTCTCCCAGTCCAGGACATAAGGGGCCGCGGTCGTTTCCCCCAACTTGATCCCATCCCGGAGGAACTCCACCCGCACGATGGTGCCATCGCTGTCACTGGCACTGGCTTCCAGGTGAATCTTCGCGGGCAGGATAAAGCCCCCGCCCTCAATAAAGGCCGACAGGGTGACGGCCGGCGGCATGTTGCCGGACGACAGGGGTGTTGTCACGTTGAGCGCGCTGCTGGACCCGGACAGGTTGCCCGCGGCATCCAGCGCACGGACGGTCATCTTGCTGCCACTGCCGGGCGTGAGACCTGTGACGTTGAAAATGGCGGTAACGCTCGCCCCCAGGCGTTCACCATTCCGATAGATAAGGTAGCTCGTCACGCCGACAGCGTCGGTGGCTGCGGACCACGCCAGGGTGAAGGAGGTTGGCGCCACATTCGAGGCCACCAGTCCGGTGGGTGGCTTTGGCTTGCGGGTATCGGGCGGCGTGGTCGCAACCAGTTCGGCACTGGCAGGCGAGATCCTTCCCTCGGCATCGCGGGCGGTGACACTCAGGCGATAGACGGTCTCTGGTTCGAGACCGGAGACCGGATACGACCTTGTGGTTGTGGAACCGAGCAACACGCCATCGCGATAAACTTGATAACCGGCAATGCCTCTCGTGCCCCCGGTGGACGACGCCCATTTCAAGGTAAACGACACCGCCGTGAGACTTGAGACCCACAGCTCGGTGGGCGCGGCCGGCGGCCCAGCCAAGGTTTGCACGATCAAGACACCGCTGGGCCCGGAAACATTACCGGCCCCATCCACCGCCTTCACCGTGATGCGGTACTTGGTGTCCGGCGCGAGGCCCGCCATGACATAGGCTGGAAGGACGGAAGTGCCGACCCAGTACCCGTCCCGATATATCTCGTAACCGGTGACTCCCACGTCGTCGGTTGCGGCGGACCACCCGAGGACCAAGGATGTCATCGCAACATTTGCTGCGACCAAATCGCCCGGCTTGTCGGGCTTGGTTGTATCTGCGGCCGTGGTCACCAGGTAAATCGCGCTCGGCGGCGAGACCTGGCCGGCTCCGTCCCGCGCAGCCACGGCCAGACGGTAGGCCGTCAGCGGCGAGAGGCCCGTGACCACGAAGGAACGGGAAGTCGTGGAGCCGATCTGCACTCCATTCTTGAGAACATCGTAGCTGATGGCGCCCCCGGTCGCCCCTGACCACTTGAGCGTGAAAGAGGTCGCCTTAACACTGGTCGCGTTGAGCCCCGACGGAGCCTGCAGTGTGGCATAGGCGAAGGTCGGCAACCAACCCGCGCTCCAGCCCAGCGCACCTACCAGCAGCATTCTCATCCTCGGCATCCTCATGCGACCGGAGGATGCCAGACATCCAGTCAGGAACGAACTCCGCCAAACCGCCTGATTTCAGGGCGGTTTTTTGATTAGGCCAAACCGCCCCGGGCTCAGCCGCGGAACGGGACGGCGTAAGTCTCCACCGCCTCCGCGTCATCTCCTTCGCCTTTCAGCAGCGTGAGATAAACGTTGAAGATCAGCGGCGGCAGGACCGGCCGCGTGCCGACCATGGCCTCACCGCTGGGATTGAGGACGGTGCGGAAATCCGACGGCGTGCCGGAGCGCGTGTTGGGCCAGCGGGCGGCCACGCGGGTCACGTCCGGCGGCATGACCTTCTTCTTCTTGTCGTAGAACGTGAGCTTGAACTTCGTGTCCACGATCTCGAGCCCGAGGAAGGTGCCGTTGGGCCGGCGGATGGTCACGCCGGGAATCACCGGTTCTTTCTCCACTTTCTTTTCCACCTTCTTGGCCGGCGCCTTGGCATCAACCTTCGTATCCGGTTTGGCGTCGGACTTCGCCGGGGCCGGGGCCTGGGCCGATATCATGCTGACGGAGAACAGGGCCGCGAGGAGCACTCCGAGGATTTTCATGGCTCCAATCTAGCCGGCGGGCGGCACGGCGCAAGCCCCGGGTGACCGGCGAACGGGACCGGGCGGGGGATTAGCGGGGAATTGACGGCGGGGCGCGCAAGGACCACGGCGGGCGTCGTCAAGCGACGCCCCTACATTTTGGAGCGCAAGGCGCTCCAACCCGTTCGACCCGCTCAGGGTTTCTGCGCCTGGCTGCGCAAGGCGCTCCAACGGGCGAGGCGCTCGGCGATCTTGGCCTCCCAGCCGGCAGTCTTGGGGGTGTAGAGCGTGAGAGGCTTTTCGAGATAGGCCTGGCCGGAGATGTTCTCCGGGTAGTCGTGCGAATACCGGTAACCCTGGCCGTGGCCGGCCTGCTTGCTGGCGGCGCCGCTCTTGTCGCGCAGGGGCGGCGGCACCGCCTGCACCGGCTGCTCCTTCAAGACGCGGCGCGCCTCGCCGAGGGCGAGCGTGGCCGAGTTGCTCTTCGGCGCCGTGGCGATGTAGAGCGTGGCGTGGGCGAGGGTCAGCTCGGCCTCGGGCAACCCGATGAAATCGCAGGCGTGGTGCGCCGCGACCGTGAGCGGCAGCGCCTGCGGGTCGGCGAGGCCGACGTCCTCGCTGGCGAGGATGACCAGTCGGCGGGCGATGAAGCGCGGGTCCTCGCCGCCGGCGAGCATCTTGGCCAGCCAATACATCGCGGCGTCGGGGTCGCTGCCGCGGCAGCTCTTGATGAAGGCCGAGATGGTGTCGTAGTGCTCGTCCTCGTCGGCGTCGTAGCGGATGCGCCGCTCGCGGGCGAAGAGCTCGAGCTCTTTTTCCGTGATGGGCGCCTGCTCCGGCAGCGAGAGGGCGATGACCTCGAGGGCGTTGAGCGCGCGGCGCAGGTCGCCGTCGCAGAGCACGGCGAGCGCCGTGAGCAGGCGGTCGTCCGCCGTGTGGCCGCGCGCGCCGAGGCCGCGCTCCGTGTCGGTCAGCGCCGCGCGCAGCACGCCGGCCACCTCGCCGGTGGCGAGCGGCTCGAGCCGGAACAAATGACTGCGGCTGAGCAGGGGCGGGTTGACGTAGAAGCCGGGGTTGTGCGTCGTCGCGCCGATGAGGCGGACGTTGCCCTCCTCCACGTCCGGCAGGAGCAGGTCCTGCTGCGATTTGTTGAAACGGTGCAGCTCGTCGATGAAGAGGATGGTGGCGTCTTCGGGCCGGCGGCGGGCAGTGGCGAGGATTTCGCGCAGCTCGGCGACGTTGGACATGACGGCGTTGACGCGCACGAAGCGGCTTTTCGTCTCGCGGGCGATGACCTCGGCGAGGCTGGTCTTGCCGCAGCCGGGCGGACCGTAGAAGAGGAGGCTGCCGAAGCGGTTGCTGGCGATGAGCCGCGGCAGGAGGTTGCCCGGCTGGAGGATGTGGGCCTGGCCGGCGATCTCGCCCAAGCGGCGCGGCCGCATCCGCGCGGCGAGCGGCTGGTGGGCGGCGGGCCGGGCCGGCCGTTCCGTCACGGGGCGGGCGGTTTCCTCGCCAAACAGTGAGCCGGAGTCGTCGTCGGTGGTGCGGGCCATGAGCAGGGCAGACTGTGGTTCCGTCGCGGGAGAAACAAGTTTGAAGGCGGCCGGAAAAGCTGTTCGCTGGCAAGCAGCTGCTCCGCCGGGCCAAGGCGCAGACCCAAGATGCCTTCGCCCGCCACGCACCTCCGTGCGCCGCTATTGTGGCTGTTGCTGCCGCTCATGACCGGCCTTGTCGCCGCGCGGTTGTGGCCGGTGCCCGGCTGCGGCCTGGGGCCGCTGTTGGCGGCGGCGGGCGGGCTGGGCCTGCTGGCCGGGTGGCTGGCACGGCAGGAGGCACGCCTGGCGGGGATGGGATGGGCGCTGAGTATCATGCCGGCGGTCGCGCTGGCGGGTTTCGCGTTGTTGCACACGGCCGTGCCGGGATTGCACGAGCCACAAACCCGCCCGCCGCGTGAGGTGACCTTGACCGTGGCCGTGCGGCAGGTTTACCCGCCGGCGCCGGGGGCGCGCAGCGTGACCGGGCTCGGGCGGATCACCGCCACCGGCGAGCACGACCGCGAGCTGCTGGGCCGGCGGATTTATTTCTCCGCCATCCGCCGGGTCAGCGTCCAGCCCCAGCGCTCGGGTGTCTATACGATGCGCGGGGTCATCGAGCCGCTGCCGCCCGATGCCACGGGCACGGGCTTCAACCGCTATCTCGAGAACCTCGGCATCCGGCAGCGCCTGGTCCGGGCCCAGGCCGTGGCGGAGGTGCGCGCGCCGGGGTGGTTTCAGCGTTGGTGCGTCCAGTCCGAGCACCGGCTGGAGGCCATTTTGCGCCGGGGGCTGGAAAAACACCCGCAGACGCTCTCGCTCTACCTGGCCATGCTGCTGGGCGAGAAGGCCGTGCTTTCGATGGAGCAACAGAACGCCTTCATGCGCAGCGGCACGTTCCACATCTTTTCCATCTCCGGGCTGCATGTGGGGGTCATCGCCGGGGCGATCTACTGTGTATTCAATTTGCTGCGCCTGCCGCGGCGTCCGGCGCTGGTCACCGGCCTCGCGGTCCTGTGGCTGTATGTGCAGATCACCGGGGCCAGCACCCCGGCGGAGCGCGCGTTCTTGATGATCGCGTTTCTGTCGGCCTCCTGGGTCTTCCGGCTGCCGGGCAACGCGCTGGCCGCGCTCTCCGCGGCGGCACTGGCCACGCTGCTGCTCGACCCGGTGCAGCTGTTCAGCACGGGCTTCCAGATGTCCTACACGGTGGTAATAGCGCTGGTCGTGATGGGCCGGCCGCTCGGGGAGAAATGGCTGGAGGCCTGGCGGCCGTTCGCGCTGCTGCCGCAGGCGGACTGGCACTGGTGGCGCTTCCGCACGGAGGAAGCAGGGCGGTGGCTGATCGGCACCTGGGCGGCGTGCTGGGTGGCGTTTTTGGCCAGCGCGGTGCCGGGCATCGGCAACTTCCAGCTGTTTTCGCCCGGCGCGCTTCTCGCCAACCTGATCATCATCCCGGTGTCGTCACTGGCCATCATCGGGGGGTTCCTGTCGCTGCTCACGGGACTGGCCGGGCTGGTTGACCTGAGCGTGACCTTCAACGCGGCGGCGGCCCTGCTGCTCATCGGCATGGATTGGCTGGCCCGGCACGGCACCGGGCTGCCCGGGGTCTATTACCCGGCACGCTTTGAGAGTGGCTGGATGGCCCCCACCGCGCTGGCCCTCATGACGGCGGCCCTGCTGGGCGGGGTGGCCGGCCGGTGGGAGCGGCGCTACGGGGGTTATTGGCCGCCGGTGATGGTGCTGGCTCTGATCCTGGTGTGCTGGGTCAGATTTGGAGAGTAATATCAACGTCCCTTTTGTTTTGGACTTTGCGGTGCCTGAGCCGGTAGGGGCGGTTGCCCTCAACCGCCCTCGGTGAGACTAGGGCCGTTGAGGGCAACTGCCCCTACCTAAAGCGTCTATTCTTCAAGGGACGTTGGTATAACCACGGAATACAGGGAACTCACCGAATAGAACCAAACCCCATCGATATTTTCCGTGTGTTCCGGGCATTTCGTGGTTCAACATCGACGCATGAAGAGCGCCTACGAACTTGCCATGGAACGCCTCGCGAAGAGCGAACCCGCCACCGCCCCGCTCAACGCCGCGCAGAAGGCCCGGCTCGCCGAGATCGACAAGGTTTACCAGGGCAAGGTCGCCGAGCGGGAGATTTTCCTGAAGCAACAGCTCGACACCGCGCTGGGCGCGCAGAAATTCGACGACGCCGACAAGATCCGGCGGCAGATCGCGGGAGAAAAGTCCCGGCTCGAGGAAGAGCGCGAGGAGGAGAAGGAGCGGGTGCGGCGGGCGAAACGGTAACACCCCCCGCCCTTCGGGCACCCCTCTCGAGTGGGGATTTCACCCAAGGCAATCCGAGATCCCCGCTGGAGCCGGAACGATGCAGTGGGAAGTAGCGGCCGACGTAAGGAGGCTGGGGTAAGGCGCGAGAACCAGCCTCGTTACCTCGGCTGCTACCCCCTTGGCGGGTTTCCACGGCATCATTTCGGCTGGAGAGGGGTGGCGCAAAGCGCCGGGGTGTGTCGGCGCGCCCTACCCTTACTTGGTGAAATCGAACTCGGCCGACAGCGTGTGGTGGTCAGAGGCGGGCGTGGGTTTTACCCACCAGCCTGCCGGCCGCAGCCATTTGTTGTAGAAAATGTGGTCGAGCACATAGGGCCGGCGGCGCCAGGTGACTTCCTTCGACTGCACGGTCTGGTAGCCGGCGGCGCTGAACTGGGCGATGAGCGACTGGTGCTTGCTGACGTTGAAATCACCCGTGAGCAGCGTCGGCATCTGCTGGTAGGCCGCCAGCTGCTGGGCCACCAGTTCGCGCTGGCCGCCGTGTTCCTCGCTGGTCGAGTTCAGCATGAAGAACGCCAGCAGATGGGTGTTCATCACCCGGACATCGTGCCCGTCGATGGTCGTGGTGACGCCGATGAGGAGGCGGTCGGTCGGGGTTCTTTTCTCGCCGAAGAAATCGAACTCGACCGGTGGCGACGGCAGATTCAGGCAAAAGTTATCGCGCAGCGGCGTCCGGGAGAAGATGGCCAGCCCGATGCCGAAGGGCAGCTCACGGGCGTCGGGCTTGGGGTAGCAAAAGTAGCTGTCGTAGCCGGCCAGCTCCGCCTTCATCCGCGTGTAATGCGGCGGCGGCTCGGCCTGAGCGCCACCGGGCATCGCCTGTTCGACCTCCTGGAGCACAATGACATCGGCATCGTGCGAACGGATCTCCGCGATGGCCGCATCCATCCGGATCGGGGCGTGGTCGGGATAGGCGTCATCCCAGATCTGCCCATACTGCATGTTAAACTGCAGGACTTTGAAATGGTCGCCCATGGTCAGCGTGGGCCTCCCGCCGGGCGGAGGGTGAGTGGCCGGGCGGAGGCCGGGGCGGCCGGCCGGAGACTGATGGCGGACACTTTATCGCCGGACCACCGGGGCAGCTGGGCCCAGACCGGAACCGCGACCGGATTCAGCACGGCGGACTTAGCGAGAGTGGCGCCGTCACGAAGGTAAAACGCTGAGGATTTCTGCGCCGAAATCAGCGGGGCGGCGGATGCCGCGAGCGCGCCGGTCAAGGCAAGCAGGGCACTGATTTTCACTCGCCAAAGCATGTGCATCAAACTGGCCAGATGTTCTGCCGGCTCGAAAATGCGGCAAGCCTATTCTGGCTCGGCGGTGCCCTCGACGACCCAGTCGCGGGCCTCGGGCACGGCCCGTAAAAATTCCCGCAGCGCCGCGCTCAGGTGCTCGGCATAGCGGTAGTGCGCTCCCATGCCCGTGCGCAGCTCGGCCTCGTAGATGAACTTGTCCGCATGGGTGCTGTGCTCGAAAGGCGTCTGCGCCCCGAGCAGCAGCGAGTAAACATAGGCCGGCAGTCCTCGCGTCATCAACTCGCGGGTCAGGGTCGCCTGCTCGTCGAGCAGGGCTTGATGCGAATCATGGGCAATTTCGGGTGGCAGATAAAAACCGGCCTGGATCAGCGGCGTGTAACGATGGCCCGTGCGGTGGCGGTTGAGGTCGCGGAGTTCCGCAATGGCCATGTTGTTCCAGGCAAAACTCACGCGCATGCGGCGCGTGGCCTTGCCCTGGTAGCCGTAACGGTTGGCCCGGTGGCGCAGGGCCTCGGGGACGGGCTGGTCTTCCTGGAGCCACGGCGGGAGGTCGCGGTCAACCTTGACCCACACCTGATCGGCCAACGGCCTGGTCGAGAGCCGGTCGAGGCCGAGCGCGAGGCTGGCGGCGAGCTCCTGCGCCGCCTGCGCCTGGTAGGATTTCTCGGCCGAGCTGTGCCGCATGAGCCGGGGCGACGACTTGAGCAGCTCGTCGCGGATGAGCTTCGCCGCGGCCGAGGCCTCGGGCAGGCCGAGCGAGTCGAGGTGCTTCACTGTGGCGGCCCACATGCGCGAGCTCTGCACGAGGCCGAGGTTGGTGCGGGTGGCGAGCGGGATGAAGTAGCGGGCGCGGTCGAGGGCGTAGTTCTTGCGAAGGCGGGTGACGACGGCGGGCTTGGCGTCCTTGGGCAGGCGCACGAGCGACGGATCCGCCAGCGCCGCCTGGTCGAGCCGGGTGTATTCGGCATGATAAGCCGCGAAGGATTTCGCCATGACCGCCGACCAGCGCGCGGCGAGGTCGGCGGGGATGCCGAGTTCCGCGGGCGACGGCAGGTTCGTGGCATCCATCGTGATGTAGCGCGTGCTCGACTCCTGCCCGTCGGCCATCTGCGCGATCTCAAAGATCTTATACGCCAGCCACATCGAGACATTGTCCAGCGCGATGGCCAGCCCGCCGGTCAGCCCGCCGATGGAGGCGTGGCCGTAGTCCACAAATTTCAAAATGCGGTCGATCGACTCGTCCGGGTTGGCGATGTCGACCTTTTCCAGGATCTTCGCGAGGCCGTCGTTGCTGCGCGAGTAGCGGGCGAGGACGGAAGCGAGCAACTCGGGGGTTACCTTGGGCAGGTGGGCGGCCGCGGGTGGCGGCACAATGGCGAGTCCGGTGACCTTCATGCGTGGGCTCACACGAAACAGATTCGCGGAGCGGAGCGAAGGAAATTCGCCGGAAATGCCGGGAGAATCGGTTGAGTCCCAGGTGGGACCGGCGCTTGGCGCCGGGCCGCGGCCGGCCAACGAGCGGCAGCCCTACAAATCGAGCCTACTGCAATTGCAGCCAGGCGGTCAGCGGCTCGGGATAGAAGCCGAGCAGCACGGTCACCAGAGCGAGGACGGACAGAACCAGCACGCCGACCCACGGCACGGGGGCGGGGGTGGGCGGTGTTTCC
>JBKJTZ010000045.1:0-8583 GCA_046590295.1 Lacunisphaera sp. | reverse complement strand
CCGCATTCGAGCAAGTCCCTCTGGCAGACCTCTTTTCCAGAAACACTCCCGCCGCCCCTCCACTCGCCCTCTCCAATCAACTCGTTTTCAAAGATATATAACCGGACAGCAGTGGGCAACGGCCCCTACCTGTTTCGAGCGCCTGTTTGCAGGTGGTAGGGGCGGTTGCCCCCAACCGCCCTTTTCCGCGAAAGTCTCGCCATGCCCGGCTCGCGAAAGATACTGCCGCACATTCCGCCCGCTTTTGTCCCCGATGGTTCATGGTTCTTTATCACCATCTGTTGCCAAGCGCGCGGTGTAAATCAGCTCTGTATCCTGGAAACGGCGTCGCGGCTGATCGAGGACGCAACCCACTATCATCGGCAAGGAACCTGGTTTCTCCACACCTTCCTGCTCATGCCCGATCATCTGCACATGATCGCCGCGTTCCCGCGCGACAAAGTCATCGCCGCTGTCGTCAGAAACTGGAAGCGACTGACCGCACGTAGCGCCGGAATCGAATGGCAAAAGAACTTCTTTGATCACCGCCTGCGCTCCAAGGATGAGCTGCAGGCCAAAACCGACTATATCCAGCAAAATCCCATTCGCCTGGGGCTCGTGCAACACGCGGACGACTGGCCGCACTTCGTTGATTACCGCGCGCTCGAGGGCCGTTGAGGGCAACGGCCCCTACCCATCGGTCTTCGGTAGGGGCGCCCCGCGACTGGCTCGGGGCCTTGAGCAGGTCGAAACGGGTTGCCTCCCACCGCCCTTCCCTGCGGCCCGGCGACGAGCGCCGGCCCTACCCACCCCCTATCCCAACCCCGCCTTGAACACCGCGATCTGCTCGGCGCTGCCCATCACCAGCAACTCGTCGCCGGCAAAGACTTTTTCCTCCCCGCGCGGATTCAGGATCCGGTGGCCCTGCCGGTTGATGCCGGCCACCTGCACCCCCACCTTGCGGCCCAGGGCCAGCTCGACCAGCGTCTGGCCGGAATGGCTGCTGCCCGCCGGCACGTTCACCACCTCCATGCGCACATCCTCGAGGCCGGTGGGCGGCAGGGTGCCGGAAACCATGGTCAGCAGCTTTTTGGCCGCCGCCGTCTGGGCCGGCTCACCCATCAGCAGCACCCGGTCGCGCGGGTAGAGCGCGAAACTCGCGGGCGGATTTTCCACCAGCACGCCCTGCCGCTCCACGCCGGCCACCGTGCAGCCCATCCGGGAACGCAGCTCCAGCTCCCCCAGCGTCCGCCCGCGCACATCCGCCAAGTCCGGCAGCACGCATTCCGCCAGCGTCAGCTTCCAGTCGCCGTGCGGGACGAGCCACGCCGGCGCGCTGCCGCCGGCCGGCTGGGCCAGCCGCTCCGAGAACTCCACCTCGAGCACGCTGTGCCAGTAGATCAGTTTCCGCCGGAAAAACGCGATCACCACCGCCACCACCGCCACCACCACCAGTGGCACCCAGCGGGCTCCTCCTTGGAAAGACAGGAATGCGCTCAGCCACAGGAACACGACGAGCCCACCAAACACCTTGAGCGCCAGCTCCAACATCGGGGCAAACCGCGCGCCTTGGGCCGGGCTGCCCGAGAACGCCACTTCCGCGACAAGCATCGCGAGCGCCGACAGATTCCGCCAGACGGCGACCAGCGGCGGCAAGATCACCAGGCAGATGGCGCTCCAGAAGATGATCTGCGGCCCGCGGGGGAACAACCAGTCCGCCGGCACCACCTCCAGCAGCAGGCGCAGCATCGGGCCCGAGAACGCCAGCAGACCCGTGATGAGGAACAGCCCGAGGCCGATCTGCACCAGCCGCGGCCGGCTCAGCTGCCAGAGCAAGTTGCGCTTGCTGCGCTCCCGCAGGCGCTCCAGCCAGCCCCGGTAAGATTGCAGCCAGGCCGCCAGCCAGCGGGGCTCGCGCTGTTCGCACCAGCCGGCGATCCCGGCCGAACGCCGGGCGATCAGCGGCGCCGCGAACGTCGTCAGCAGCGCGGCCCCCACCGCCACCACCTGGAAACTCTTCGGCAGCACGCCCCCCGCGATGCCCAACTGGGCGATGATGAAGGTGAACTCCCCCACCGGGACGACCAGCAGGCCCACCCGCACCGCCTCCCGCGTGGGTGACCCGGTCACGAGCAGGCCGGTCGCGCAGCCCACGAACCGGCCCGCGAGGGCGAGTCCCGAGACCATAAGCACCAGCAGCCACGAGTCCGCCAGCGCCCGCACGTCGATCAGCATGCCGATTGCCACGAAAAACACCGCGCTGAACACGTCGCGCAGGCCTTCAAAGGTGCGATCCACCTGCGTCCGCTGCGGCGTGTCCGCGACGATCGCGCCCAGCAGGAACGCCCCGAGCGCGAGCGAAAAGCCCGCCTTGTGGGCGGCGGTGGCCAAGATGAAGAGCAGCCCCGCCTGCACGAGGGTCGGCAGCTCCGCGCCACCCGTCAGGCTGAGCTTTTTCAGCAGCCAGGGCAAAAAAAGGATGCCCGCGATGGCCACCACCACCACGAACGCCGTCAACAGCAGCAGCGTCTGGCCCAGCGGGGCCGAGTGCGCGTTCGCCCCGGCCAGGCTGGCATAGGAGCTCAGGCCGGTGAGCAGCAGGACCGCGATGACGTCCTCCACGACAAACACGCCCATCGCCATCTGGCCCACCTTCTCGTGCGTCGCGCCGATGTCGCCGAGCACCTTGCTGATCACCGCCGAGCTGGAAATCATCAGCATGGCCGCGAGAAAGATCGTTTCCGTCGCGCCGAGGCCGAGCAGGCCCGCCGCGGTGCGCGTGAAGGTGTAGATCAGCACCGCCTCGATGACCGTGGCCAGCACGAGGGCCACGCCCAGCTTCCGCAGCTTGCGCAGGCTCAGCTTCATCCCGATCGAGAACATCAGGAACACCAGGCCGACCTGCGAGAGCGTGTCGATGCGCTCGATGTCCGACACCAGGGCCACCGGCAGGTTGAAGGGCCCGATGAGCATGCCGGCTGCGAGGTAGCCCACGATGACGGAAAGCCCGGCCCGATGACAGGCCCAGCCCACCAGCCCGGCCACGAGCATGACCACGGCAAGATCCTGGATGAATTCGATTCCGTGCATGGCGATTTGCTGCCACCATGGACGGCCCAACCGCTTCCGCGGTCAAGCCTGCAACCCTGGCCGCCCCTGCCTAACCCGTTTTCGCCAACGAGTTTGCTTTTGACAATTTCGCCGGCGGGCGGCTTGTATTCTCCAACCCCCCGCCACCGCCACCAATGTTCAACCAACTGCTGGGACTTTTCTCTAACGACATCGGCATCGACCTGGGCACGGCCAACACCCTGGTCTATGTCAAGGACAAGGGCATAGTGCTCCGCGAACCCAGTGTCGTCGCGGTCCACACCACCTCGCGCAAGGTCCTCGCCGTCGGCGAAGAAGCCAAGAAGATGCTCGGGCGCACCCCCGGCAACATCACCGCCATCCGCCCGATGAAGGACGGCGTCATCGCCGACTTCGACATCACTGAGGCGATGCTCCGCTACTTCATCAAGAAGGTGCACAACAATTCCAAGGTCGTCTCGCCCCGCGTGGTCGTGGCGATTCCCTCGGGCATCACCGAGGTCGAGAAGCGCGCCGTGAAGGAGTCCGCCACGCACGCCGGCGCCCGCGAGGTCATCACCATCCTCGAGCCCATGGCCGCCGCGCTCGGCGTCGGCCTGCCGGTCGACGAGCCCGCCGCCAACATGATCGTCGACATCGGCGGCGGCACCACCGAGATCGCCATCATCTCGCTCCACGGCATCGTGTTTTCCAAGTCCATCCGCGTCGCCGGCGACGAGATCGACCTCGCCATCATCAACTACATGAAGCGCGCCTACAACCTGCTGATCGGCGAGCGCACGGCGGAAGAGATCAAGGTCACCATCGGCTCCGCCCACCCGCTCGAGACCGAGCTGGCCATGGAGGTCAAGGGCCGCGACTCCGTCGCCGGCCTGCCCAAGACCATCCACATCACCTCCCAGGAGATCCGCGAGGCCATCGGCGACACCATCGGGGCCATCGTCGAGGCCGTGCGCGCCGCGCTCGAACGCTGCCCGCCCGAGCTCTCCGCCGACCTGGTCGACCGCGGCTTCGTGATGGCCGGCGGCGGCTCGCTCATCCGCGGCATCGACAAGCTCCTCTCTGAAAAGACCGGCCTGCCCGTCACCGTCGCCGACGACCCGCTCTCCGCCGTGGCCAACGGCACCGGCGTGTTCCTCAACAACATCGACGAGCTCTACCGCACCGCCGCGGACTTCTGATGCCGCCGCCCGGTAGGGGCCGTTGCCCTCGACGGCCGGCGGAAGGTTGAGGGCAACCGTCCCAACCACTCCTCCCGCCGTGCTTCCCCCCCGCTACGACCAGGCCCGTCCGTTTGCCACGTTGGGCATCTTGCTGCTCGTGTGGCTGTTCGTGCCGCTCGCGCTGAAGGTCTTCACCCGCGCCACCTTCTTCGAGCTCCAGGCGCCGCTCGTCGTGGCCGAGTCCTATGCGGAGGATCTGCGCGACTTCTGGTCGAACCGCCTCCACTCGAAGGACGAGCTGCTCAAGGCCGGCAAGGATCTCTCCGGGCTCTTCGCCCAATACTCCTACAGCACGCAGCAGAACGCCGAGCTGCAGGCCGAGATCCTGCGCCTGGAAAACCTGCTCAACCTGCCGCCGATGCCGGCCTTTCGCTTCGAGCCGGCCCGCGTCGCCCGGCGGGATTTTTCCGGCTGGTGGTCGCGGCTGGTCATCCGCAAGGGCGCGAACTACGGCATCACCGTCGGGGCGCCCGTGGTGTTCTCCGGCGGCGTGGTCGGCCGCGTGACCGCGGTCTACCGCTACACCGCCGTCGTCGACCTCATCACGAGCCAGAGCTTCCGCGTGGCCGCCACCGTCTCCGGCGACAACCGCCCGTTCAGCTACCAGGGCGGCCTCAATGCCACGTTCAAATCCCCCCGCGGCATCGTGGAGTTTGTGCCGCTCGACGTCTTTGCCACCAAGTCCGTGCCCAAGCGCGTGGTGACGTCGGGCCTCGGCGGCGTGTTTCCCGCCGGCCTCACGCTCGGCGAGGTCGCCACTCTGGAACCGAGCGGCGACGGCCTGTTCAAGGTCGGCGAAGTCTCGCTCGACGAGCGGCTCGGCTCGCTCACGGAGGTCACCGTGCTCGTGCCGCTTAATCCGGAGGAGCAGTGAGGACAGCGGGCGATCAGTATTCTTTCGCGGCGGTCCATGACCGCCGGGTGGAGCGCGGTGACCCCACCGCACTGGTCGCGCCCTGGGGTCAGGCCGCGCCACCTTCCCAAAGCCTCCCCCATGCGTAAATTCGACCCGCGCTGGCTGATCGTCTTTGGGGCCAACCTGCTGCTCTGGTGGCTGGTCGGACTGGCCAACGACTGGCTCTCCCGTTACGCGGTCCACCTCTATGTCGGCGGCCTGTTCGTGGTCTTCGCCTCGCTGCAACTCGACCGGAAACACGGGCTGATCGCCCTCGGGCTGACCGCCCTGCTGGTCGACGCCGCCGAGCCGGTGCCCTTTGGCACCAGCCTGCTGCTGTTCGGGCTGGTCCACGCCACCCTGCTCTATGGCCGCCGGCAGTTCCCGCGCGAGGGCTCCGTCTTCGCCATCGTCGTCGCCCAGTTCGCAAACCTGTTCCTGTTCATCGCGCTGTCCTTCCTGCTCGTCGGCGACAATCCCCACCCGGGCGGGGCCTGGCTGCGGCTCTTCGCCGACTTGTTCGTTTCCCAGCTGGTGATCTTGCTCATCACGCCCTGGTTCCTCGCCCTGCAGACGCAGGCGATGGAACTGGCGGGCATCCATCCGGAAACCGGAAGACGGGTGACGGTTTGATGACAACCATCAGAATGAACCGCGAAGAACGCAAAGATTCGCGCAGAACCGACCCGCTGGCCAGTTTTCCCCCGGCAACGAGCCGACACTCTGCTCCCCGCCAGGATATCCAATTCTTGCCAGTTTATCTTCGCGTCCCTTTGCGCCCTTCGCGGTTGATCAAGCTGTTTTCTTGGCGGAAATGCCCGCTATGACTAATCTGCCGTCATGAGCCGCCTCATTGAAACCCACAGCGCCCGCAACCCGCGGCTGTTCCTTTTCCACGGCATCGTCGCCGCGCTGATCACCGTGCTCGCCTGCGGCGTCGCCTACCGCCAGCTCTTCAACACGCTGCTTTACAGCGAACGCGAGCGGCTGCAGAGCCAGCGCCGGGTCGTCGTGCCCGGGCCGCGGGGCAACATCTATGATCGCAACGGGGAGGTGCTCGTCGGCAACCGGCCCCGCTTCGCCGTCGTGCTCAGCCTGGCCGAGCTGCGCAGCGAGTTCAAAAGCGAGTATGACGCGGTCCGGGCCAACTACCGGCCACTGCCCGCCACCGAGCGCCCCAACTCGGGGCAGATGGTCTCGATCGCCCGCAACAGCGTCGCCCAGCGCTACCTCGACCAGATCAACTTCATCCTCAGCCGCCACGAAAAGGTCAACGGCACCAGCCTCAGGCGGCACATCGACCAGACCCTGCTTCTGCCGTTCGTGCTGCTCGACGACCTCGCGCCCGAGGAATACGCCCGCCTCATCGAGCGCCTGCCCGTCAACTCCCCCCTCCAGGTCTACACCACGAGCACCCGCCACTACCCCCACGATTCCGCCGCCGCGCACACGCTCGGCTACACCGGCGTCAACAGCGACCCCGAGGTGGAGGATTTCCCCGGCGAGGACCTCACGACCTTCAAGATGAAGGGCTCCACCGGCCGCGCCGGCCTGGAAAAGATCTTCGACGACCAGCTCCAGGGCGAGAGCGGCGGCGCCATCTACCTCGTGGATCCCCTCGGGTACAAGGTCGACCTGCCCATGGAGAAGCGCCTGCCCGTGCAGGGGCGGAACATCGTCACCAGCCTCGACCTCACCCTGCAACTCGCCGCGGAAGCCGCGATGAAGGACCGCATGGGCGCCGCCGTGGCCCTCGATGTCCGGACGGGGGAGGTGCTCGTGCTGGTCTCCAAGCCCGACTACGACCTCAACGACTTCGTGCCCCGGCTCTCGACCGTCACGGCCAAGGCCATCGAGCAGTCCGGCGGCTGGCTCAACCGCGCCATCCAGGGCCAGTATCCCCCCGGTTCGACCTTCAAGCTCATCACCGGCATCGCCGGCCTGCGCAGTGGCGCCATCCAGCCGGGCATTTCCAAATCTCTGTGCCCCGGATTTTTCCAGGTCGGCAACCGCCGCTTCCCGTGCTGGAACCATTCCGGCCATGGCGAGCGCGACCTCGTCACCGCCATCCGCGACTCCTGCAACGTTTTCTTCTACAAGTACGGGCTGGAATCGGGTCCCGAGCTCATCGCCGCGGAGGCCAAGCGTTTCGGCTACAACCACTCCACCGGCATCGAGCTGCCCTATGAGTTCTCCGCGCCGCGCGTCGCCGACCCCGAGTGGCGGCGCGCCCACTGGAAGAGCGCGAATCTGCCCGACGGGATCTGGCGCCCGGGTGACACCGCCAACATTGCCATCGGCCAGGGCGACACGCTCGTCTCTCCGCTGCAGGTCGCCTGTTTCACCGCCTCGCTCGCCCGCGGTGAGACGGAAACCACGCCCACCATTCTCCATGAGCCGACCCGTCCGGCCCAGCACACCGCCCCGATCGGCCTGTCCGCCCAGGACTACAAGGCCATCCTCGAAGGCATGAACCAATGCTATCAGATCGGCACCGGCCGCTTTGCCCGCGTGGACGGACTGAACGGCGCCGCCAAGACCGGCACCGCGCAGAAAGGGCGCATCGAGCTGGCGTGGACGATCGCGTTCGCCCCCTTCGAGAATCCCCAGATCGCGGTCGCGGTGGTGCTGGAGGGTGCCGTAGACGTCAACTTCGGCGGCGGGGCCAACGCCGCCCCGGTGGCACAGGCCATCCTCGCCGCCTGGAAGGAAAAGCGCGAGCGTCCCGCGGCGGTCGAGGTGAATTTCAAGGTCAGGTAGGGCACCTGTAGACAGGTCATCTGGTAGGGCGCGGACTCCGCTCCGCGCCGCTAGGATGTGCATTAATGCATCTGCCGCAGAGAAAATCACTCGACCACCACACCCCTTCTTGGATCAAAGGCGCCCCGATCTATTTCGTCACCATTTGCACCTGCCCCCGTGGAACTAACCAGCTCTGCCATTCCGACAAGGCCCAGGCAATATTCGGAGCGACTGAGCACTATCAGTCGCAGACCCGCTGGCATGCACAGTTGATGATACTGATGCCGGATCATCTGCATGCCTTGCTGAGTTTTCCGAAAATCGAATCGCTGCCGCTCGTCATCCGCGCCTGGAAACATTACCTGTCCAAGCAACACGGTATAATATGGCAGCGGGATTACTTTGATCACCGCCTGCGCAACGACGAAAGCCATGACGAGAAGGCCAGCTACATCAAAATGAACCCGGTGCGGGCCGGTCTCGTCTCCTCTCCCGAGAAATGGCCTTATACCAACGTCCCTTGAAGAATAAATAGATGCTTTAGGTAGGGGCCGTTGCCCTCAACGGCCCTGGTCTCACCGAGGGCGGTTGAGGGCAACCGCCCCTACCGGCTCAGGCACCGCAAAGTCCAAAACAAAAGGGACGTTGGTATTA
>JBKJTZ010000011.1:0-9471 GCA_046590295.1 Lacunisphaera sp. | reverse complement strand
CCGCATTCGAGCAAGTCCCTCTGGCAGACCTCTTTTCCAGAAACACTCCCGCCGCCCCTCCACTCGCCCTCTCCAATCAACTCGTTTTCAAAGATATATAACCGGACAGCAGTGGGCCGTTGCCCCCAACGGCCCTTGCGCCAACGAGGGCGGTTGAGGGCAACCGCCCCTACCGTTTCGACCAGCGTGAAGTCCGGAAATTACAGGACGATGTTATAATACCAACGTCCCTTGAAGAATAGACGCTTTAGGTAGGGGCCGTTGCCCCCAACGACACTTGCGCCAACGAGGGCGGTTGAGGGCAACCGCCCCTACCGGCTCAGGCACCACAAAGTCCAAAACAAAAGGGACGTTGTTATAAGACAGGGCGACCGACGATTTAACCTGCCCCGGTCACCGGTAGGAAAGCCCCGCTCGGGTTCCCGGTGGGACCAATACGGAGTTTCAGCCATCGCCGAGCCTTCTGACAGGTGCTCCGGCTTGGTTGTTGCCGCCTCGGTGAGGCCGGTCAGGGGCTTCGTTAAACTCAAGAGGCACCGACCGGGGTCTTGATCAAGTACGTTGCTCCGGGGATCTTTACCAGCCCCATGCCAGCCGCGAACGCCGAACGCCGTCGGGGTCGCCCGTCCAGCCGGCACCCGGTGCGGCGACGGACCCGGCAGTGCATCAGGCCAGCAATCTCCGGTTTCGGTTGGCTGCCCAAAAAAAGACCGGGCCTCTCCGGTGAGGGAGAGGCCCGGTCTGGGTTGAAGGATTTTTGCGGGCGTTACTGGCGGGCGAACTTCCGCCGGAGGAACGCGAGGCCCGACAGGGCCAGGAGGAACCAGAGGCTGGGGGCGCCGCCACCGTTACTGCGGGGCGCGGCCGGGGTGACCGGCGTGGCGACCGGTGCGACGACCGGCGTGATCGTGAAAACCGGCGTGGTGGTGGTCGGCGCACTGCCGACGGCGGTGCGATAACCGGCCATGCCCGTGCCACTTTCCCGCAGGAAGCGGGCGTTATTGGCCGCCTTCGGCTGGTCTTCGGCGACGCCGATGGACCTCGTCTCGATGAATTCCTGGGTGGTGCCGAGGTTGCCCACGTAGGTGATGCTCACCGCCGGATTGCTGAAGTAAGGCTGGATGAAATTGATGCTCCCGGAGCTGAGGATCGTGCCATAGCCTACCTGGATCACCGTAGTGCCGCCGGTGTTGAAGGGCTTGGTCCAGGAGAACCCGTAGCTGAACTGGCCGTTGCTGTCAGGCACGACAGCGTCGAAGGCCCGATCATGGTGGACGCCGAAGTTATGGGCCAGCTGGTGGGTGTAGTAAAACCACGGGGTCTGCCAGTAAATGACGGAGTTGTGACCCGGGCGCTCGGCGCGGCCGGAGAAACCCTGCGACTGGAAGACATTGAAGATGAACATCGACTGGTCGGCGCCCACTTCGTTGCTCTTCAACAGGACGAGGCTCCCGAGCACCGAGGTCGGGGTGGCCATGGCGGTCATGTCGGTGCCGGTGTTGCCGTTGCTGGTGTAGCCCGTGACCTTGGTGGCGCTGGCGAACCGCCAGATGAAGTTGGTGATGCCACTGTTCTGGAGGACGAGATTGCTGTTCTCGAGGACCGCGATGCAATAGGCCTCGATGCTGGTCTGGTCGGCGGCGGCGGCGGTGCTTTCGTCATAGAAGAACGCCACGGTGACGACCGTGCCGGCGGCGGCGGCGCTGGGCGTGCCGGTCAGGGCGAGGAGGAGGTATTCCTCCGTGGCGCAGAGGCCGATGGGCGCCTTTTTGGTGGAGGTGACAACGGAGCCGCGGATGCGGTTATTGTATTCCACGAGGCCATTATTCATGACCGTGGTGATGAGGTCCATGCCGGCGGCACTGGCGACCGTCACGAGGCTTTCGCCGGGGATGACACTGCGGCCGACTCCGACCGTGTAGACCCCGTCCGTGCGGTAGGTCATATTGAAGGTGACGTTGAGGCCGGGCACGGGCTGGACCCGGATCTGCGCGGGCTGGTAGCTCGGCCAGTTGGTGATAGCCGGTACGGTGGCCAAGGGCAGCACGGCCAAAATGGCCGGGGGCACCGTCGTTGGCACCGGCGTTGGCACCGGCGGCGAAGTGCCAGCAGCAAGCATGGTGAGGGTTAAGATGCTGTTCCCGGTGCCAATGGCATTGGTGGCGCCCAGCGTCACCGACGCGACACCCACGTCCGTCGGAATGCCGCTGATGATCGCCCCGGAACGGGTCACGCCACCGGGCAGCGGGGCGGCGCTGAAGCTCGTGGGCGAATTGGTGGCGGTGATGGTATAGCTGAACGCGGTGCCCACGGTGGTCGTGAGGATCAGGCTCGAATTGATTACCGGTGCAACACCCGCGGCCGCGACCGTGATCACCAGGGTGGCGTTGCCCGTGCCGGTGGCGTTGGTGGCGCCGAGCGTGACGGAGGTGACGCCCGCGGTGGTGGGCGTGCCGGAAATGACCGCGCCGGTGAGGGTCAGGCCGGCCGGGAGCGACGGGGCGGTGAAGCTCGTGGGGGAGTTCGCGGCCGTGATCGTGTAGGTGAAGGCGGCGCCGACCGAGCCGCTGGCGGTCAGGCTCGAATTGATGACCGGCGTGACACCCGCGGCCGCGACCGTGATGGTCAACGTGAAGGGGTTGCTGGTGCCGATGGCATTCGTCGCCGTCAGCGTGACCGCGGTGACCGCCGCCGCTGTCGGGGTGCCGGTGATGGCACCGGTCGTGGTGTTGAGCGCGAGACCGGCCGGGAGGGGGCTGGTCGCGGCGTAGCTGAGAATCGGCGTGCCGAGCGCCGTGGTGTTGTAGGTCGTGAGCGCCACGCCGACCGTGCCGGAGGCGGTGGCCGCGCTGTTGATGACGGGCACGCCGACAATGTTGAAGCTCTGGTTCAGGAAGTTCGTGTCGAAGCCGGGGCCGGCCTGTCTTGCCTGCAGCGTGACGACACCGCTCGTGAGCGGGGTGACGGTGAAGACGCCGGCCGCCGGGCCGGTGATGCTGACGGTGCCGGTGGAACCGGAAACCACGGTGAGCGTGAGGCCGAGCCCGGAGCTGGCCGACGGCGTGACGGTGAAGGCGCCGCCGCTGACCGTTTTGTCGTCGATGGCGGCGAAGCTGACCGATTGCGCGGAGGCGCCGCGCGTGCCGGTGACATAGAGCTGGTTGGAACCCCAGCCCGCGCCGGTGCCGGTGGCCTCGGCCGCGAAAGCCAGACCCTTGTAGACGCCGCCGAGATTGGCGATGTCGGACAGGGTCCGGTTCACCGGATTGGTGTCGAGCCGGCCGAGAATGGTGTTGCCCGTGACGGTATCCAGCCGGAGGTAATAGAACTGGTTGACCGCGTAGCCGCCGAAGGCGGTGGCGGAGAACGCCAGCGTCGTGTAGCCGGTGGCGCCGAAACCGCCCGTGGCCGTGTTCAGGTTCAGGGTGTCCAAGAAGCCGCTCGTCAAGGCCGGGATCATGTAGCCGAACTGGACATTGCTGGAGGTGTCGGTGCGGAGGTAATAGAAGTTGTTCGCGTTGTACGTTCCGGCCGGGGCGGGGCCGGCGAACGTCAAGGCGAAGTAGGTGTTGGTGCCGGCGACCACGCTGGCGCCCGTGGCGGCCACGCCGCCGGTCCAGGCCATGGGCTTGATGTCGAGGACCGCACTGCCGCCGCCGGTCGCGGGCACGATGCCGGCGAGGTAATCCGTGCCGTTGGTCAGGTTGCGATGGATCATGTAGAATCCGTTGGACGTGAGCGGCGCCGGCCCGCCCGGGTAAAGA
This sequence comes from Lacunisphaera sp., assembly GCA_046590295.1. GTDB lineage: Bacteria > Verrucomicrobiota > Verrucomicrobiia > Opitutales > Opitutaceae > Lacunisphaera. Next base: position 5,707 of record JBKJTZ010000011.1, on the reverse strand, counting down.
TCCGGGGCGACGAAGGTCAGGGCGTTGTAGCTGTTCGCCGTCAGCAGGGGTGCGACATCGGGATAGGTGCCGAACGCGGCGGGCGGGCCGATGATCGTGCCATAGCTCGCGAAGGCGTCGAGGGGATTGCCCGCACCGCCGGGCAGCGTGGCCGCGGTCAGGGTGAAGAAGGAGATCGAGGTGTCGGCCGCGCCGGGGATGTTGCCGGCGGCGTAGGCCAGGCCGGCGAGGTTGTTGCCGACGGCCAGGCCGCTGTTGTTCGGCGGGCCGACGGGAATCGAGTTGGGTCCGATGCGGGCGGTGACGGTCACGACGCCGGTCGTGATCCCGACGGAGGAGATGTTGTTGGTCTGCGCCCATGCGCTGAGACCGCACAAGGCCGCAAACACCGTTGTTGCAATTTGGGTTTTTTTCATGGGGAACTTGGTTTCCTGTCCCCGGCCAGCGCGGGTGCGATGGACGTGGCTTCGGATTGGTCTGAAGAATACCCCACCGCGCCCACCCCCTGATATGGGGTGTTACCAGCGTGGGGTGTTAACCTACCGGCGCGGCCCCGCCCAGATTTCAGCCCGGCTCGTTGCCGCGGGCCGCGAGCCGGACCCGGAGCAGGGCTGCGGCTTTTTCGTGCTGGGCGACCATGCGCAACGCGAAATCTGCGGTGCCGCCGACGCTCAGACGCTCGGCGTGCAGCTGTTCGATCATTTCCTCGTTCAAGGCCAGCAGTTCGGCGAGCAGGGATTGCGGGCACCGGCCGGCCATCGTGGTGGAGTCTGGAAAGGACAAAATCTCGCCGAGGGGAACCGCCGCCCATAAACCCGGCGCGCCAGCCATCGGCGCGTTTCGTTCCGGCACCAAGGGGCACAGGACGGGGCGCGGATCGGGTCGCTTGCCCTTCATCGGTCGGAATTATGGCAGAACAACGGACGCGAAACGCCGCCGGGCGACGGCCAGGCCCAAGGCCACGAAGCCCGCGAGCAGCGCATACGTGGAGGGCTCGGGAATCGGCGTCGCGACGGTATCGCCGCCCGCCAAGGTTACGGCACCGGTCATGGCCAGGAGCCGGCCGTCAAAATTGGCGCCGGTGCCCGCGGTGATGGACGTGTTGGCCAGGACTGTGCCGACGAAGACTGACGAGGTTACGAACGTCGCGGACGAACCGACCTGCCAGAAGATTTTATCTGCCGTTGCCCCGCCGGTCAGCAGGACCTGGCTGGATGCCGCCGTGTCGAGCGTGGATCCGGCCTGGAAGATATAGACTCCGCTGCCATTCAGCGTGAGATTGCCCGTGATGGCGAACGTGCCTGCGCTATACACGCCGGGCGTGAGGGTGATTCCGCCAAGGGCGCTGGCGATCGCCACGGGGGTGCGGCCCACGGCGTCGGCGTACGCGGCAGCCAGATCGGTCTTGGCCGCTTGCGTGAAGGCATCGCCCGCGTGATTCGATCCACTCAGGAACGTGACGTTGCCGATACCGGAAATCGTTGGAACGGAATACGAGCCGATATCACCAGTGATAAAATTCCCCGGGCTCGTGAAGGTGATGCCGGTGCCGGCGAGGACCGCAAAGCCAGCGGCGGAACCCAGGTCAATCGTGGACTGGGCCCTGGCTTGCGGCAGCGCAAAGGCGAGCATGATCGTGGCGATAGGCAACAGGCGCGGGATGTTCATAAGCAATCGGTAGAGTAAGGATTTGTGACCGGTGCCTCTATGGGGTGATGACCTACTCCGGCCGGACGGCGGTTGTAGCCGGGGCGGTGACTCCGGTTCGGAACAGGTGCCCACCGGGGTCAGCGACCCCGGCTACAATAGTAGCAACCCGTCCTACGCGGCGGCCGGGGCCGCCGACACCAGCGGGACGCGCACGACGATCTCCGTGCCAGCCCCAAGACCGGACTTGATCGTCAACGTGCCGTGGACGTAAGCCGCCCGCTCGTTCATGCTGAGCAGGCCGAGGCCGCGCACGCCCTTGCGCGCCGCGGGTCGCCGGTTGGAGTCAAAACCGATTCCGTCGTCAATGATCGTCAGTTGCACGCTGTCCCCGGCCTGGCTGAGATCCACCGAAACGTGGCGGGCACGGGAGTGTTGCTCCACGTTCCTCAGCGCTTCCTGGAGGATGCGGTAGAGTGTCAGCTCGGCCTCGGCGTGCAGACGCATCTTCAATTCCACGCTGCTCAGATGAATGACCAGACCCGTGCGGCGCGTGAACTCCGTGCAGGTCTGGTGCAGGACGGCCTCCAGGCCCAGCTGGTCCAGGACGCTGGGCCGCAGGTTGCGCGAGATGCGCTCCACCTCCACGGCGGTCCGGCCGAGCATCTCGTGCAACGCGCGGGCCTCGAGCCTGGCCGAGCCGTCGCGGGCGGATATTTTTCCCGCCAGGGCCTCGCTGCGAAAAGCGACGGCGCAAAGCAGCTGGGTGATGTTGTCGTGCAATTCCAGGGCCACGCGGCCGCGCTCGCCCTCCTGCGCCTGCACCACGCGCTGGGTGAGGGCCCGCAGGCGGACCTCGTGCTCCCGCACCTCCGTCATGTCCGTCACGATCATGCCGATGGTGAGGTTGCCGGTAACGTTCCGCTCCATTTCCCAGACGGAGATCTGCACCGGCCGGAACAAACCGTCGCGGGGACGGAGCAGCAGGGGCACCTTGGAACCGGAGGTGGCGGATTGCTTCATCAGCCGGCGGAGGCTGACGCGGTCCGCGGGGGAAAGAAAGCGGCGGAAGGAACTGCCGATGACCTGTTCCAGCGGGCAGCAGACCATCCGGGCGAAGCACTGGTTGGCGTAGAGGATGTCCTTGTCACCGCTCAGCATCAGGGCGCCCTCGTTCATGGACTCGATGAGCATCCGGTAGGAGTGCTCGGCGCCCTGCAGCGTGAACACCTGCGGGCCCTGCTTGCCCTCGACCAACACGGTGTCCACTCCGCCGTTGCGGATGGCGAGGAGGGTTTCGTCCGCCACGGCAAGGCGCGCGCGGAGGGCGGCAAGTTCACCGGCCTCCGCCGCTTTGGCGGGGCTGCGGTCCGCCAAGGGCGCCGGCCAGGGTCGGGCGGAGGGTTTGCCCCGGGGTGCTTTCACAGCGTCACCTTGCCCTTCGGTATCAGGTTCAACTCGAGGTAGAGGCCGTCGGTGTTCACCAGATTGCCGATGAACCGGCGCATCGGCCGCGGGAGTTCCTTGATGAGGGTCGGGGTCGCGACAATCTGGTTATCGCGCGCCAGTTTCGGCTGCTGGTAAATGTCGATCACTTCCAGTTCGCAGTTGTCCGTCGGTTTCCCTTTGCACACCTCCCGAACTCGCATGATCGCCTGTTGCGACCGGACGGTTGCTCCCGCCACGAACAGCCGGAGGATGATTCTGGGCACGGACCGGGGCTTCGCCGAGGCCGGTTTCGGGCGGCTCGTTTTCTTTGGTTTCACGGGTGTTCGTCTCGGTCAGGCGATGGGGTGCAAATCCAAGCCGACGAGCAGGGGCTGGATATCGGAAAGGTCGCCGATGATGGTGCGGATGGGCTTCGGCAATTTTCGCACGACGGTGGGGATGGCCAGGATCTGGTCGCCTTTGGCCAGCTGGGGATGCTGCAGCAGGTCGATCACCGTGATGCGATAACGGCCTTTGAGGTGGGTTTCGCAAAACTTCTTCAGGTTCGCCAGCGCGGTGACCGATTTGAACGTCGTGTCCATCACGTAAAGTCGCAGTTGCCAGAGTTGGACCGGGGGGCGCGGGGAGCCGGAGGCGTTTTTTTTGACCTTGGGGGATTTCATCAGCGGTTCCTCCTGTTGCCATTACGTCGTGGGCTGGCCGCCGACTTGACATCCGCCTGGCGCAGGAGCCCCGAGGCGACACGCTCGGTGGTGAGCAGGAGCGTGCTGGTGCCGACCTGTTCGGCGATGCGCCGGAGTTCCAGTGACTCGGCTTCGTAATCGGAGCGCAACCCGCTGATCTGCCTTTCGATCGCCGTGCGCTTGCGTTCCACTTCACGTTTCAGCCGGGCCGCTTCCTGCTGGTTGGTCAGCACGGCGGCCTTTTCGAGGGCCCCTTGGGCCGCGCGGGCCGAGCCGGTCAGCACGCCACTGGCGCCGATGTAGGCGTCCACGATATCGATGCCATGGTTGGAAATCAGAAACTCGCGGATCTGGTTCGAGTGCGCCATGCCGCGGGCTTTCAGGACGTAGAACACGCGGTTGCGCTCGCCGTTGCCCTCGTAGTCCTGCAACAGCAGCCAGGCATCCATGAGTGATGATATCGAAGCTTCGCTCTGCTGGAGTACATGGCTGCCCTGGGTCAGGCTGGTGAACAGCGACGTGATTTGCCCGGCCTTCAAATAATCGATCAGTCGTGTCACCATCCCCTTGCCCTCCGAGACGGTGCCGGTGTCCAACAGGCTGGTCATGGGGTCGATGATGACGACGTGGGGTTTGAACGTGGCAATCTCCTTGAACATCGTGGCCAGATGCATCTCCAGCCCATAGAGCGAGGGCCGGGCCGAGTGAAACCGCAACAGGCCGCGCTTGACCATCGGCTCCAGCCGCAAACCGATGGAATGCATGTTGCGGATGATCTGGTCGGGGGATTCCTCGAACGAGAAGTAGAGCACGCGTTCGCCGCGCTTGGCGGCGGCCTGGGCAAAGTTGGCGGAAACAATGGTCTTGCCGGTGCCGGTTGTGCCCGTGAGCAAAATACTGCTGCCGCGGAAAAAGCCCTTGCCGCCCAGCATCGCGTCGAGCCGCGGAATGCCGGTCGCGATCCGCGCGTTCGTCACCTTGTGATTCAGCGTCAGCGAGGTGATCGGCAGCACGCTGATGCCGTCGTCGCCGATCAGGAAGGGAAATTCGTTGGTGCCGTGCAGCGCCCCGCGGTATTTCACCACGCGCAGGTGCCGGGTGGCGATCTGGTCGTTGACCCGGTGATCGAGCAAAATGACGCAGTCGGACACGTATTCCTCGAGCCCGTGGCGCGTCAGGGTCTGGCGCCCGCGCTCGGCAGTGATGACGGCGGTCACGCCCTTGTCCTTCAGCCAGCGGAAGAGCCGGCGCAACTCGCTGCGCAGGATGGCCTCGTTGGGCAGGCTGGAGAACAGCACTTCCAGCGTGTCGAGCACCACGCGCTTGGCCCCGACGGAGTCGATGGCGTGATTGAGCCGGACGAACAGCCCTTCGAGGTCATACTCGCCACTCTCCTGGATTTCGCTGCGCTCGACGTGCACGTAGTCCACCGTGATTTTTTTGCGCCGGACCAGGCCCGCCAGATCGAAGCCGAGCGACGCGACGTTGGCCGTGAGCTCCTTTCCCGTCTCCTCGAAAGCAATGAACACACCCGGTTCGTCGAACTGCGTCGCGCCGCGAATCAAAAATTCCGCGGCCAGCAGCGTCTTGCCGCAGCCGGCGCCGCCGCACACCAGCGTGGGCCGGCCCAGGGGCAGGCCGCCACCCGTGATTTCGTCGAGACCTTGGATGCCCGTGGGGCATTTGGGCAAAGGCAGGGTGGTGGCGGATTTTTTCCGGCGTTTGGTTTTCATGCGGGAGACGGGCGAGGACAGTTTAAACTGGAGTGCCGATTGGTTGTAGGGCGGCATCTCCGAATGCCGCCTTCTGCGGGCGGGGTGGGTGGAAGAAGGACATTTGCGTTTAAGGGCGCCAGGTCAGAGGATCTTCAGCTGCACGCTGCTCTCGATGACGCCTTGCGCGATCGCGTAGCGGGTGAGGCCGGCGGT
>JBKJTZ010000130.1:0-6348 GCA_046590295.1 Lacunisphaera sp. | reverse complement strand
CGGCAAACTGTTTGTTCCGGTTCAAAACGGATAACCGATCGAGAGCTGCCACGTGCCGCCGGGGTCGAGGGGGCGGGGGTTCAGGTTGCGGCCGTATTCGACGCGGATCGGGCCGATCAGGGTCTGGTAGCGCACGCCGAGACCGGCGGTGTAGAGTTTCTCGGCGAAGGGATAATCCCGCAGTTGCGCCGTCGCGCCCAGGGCGTCGATGAAGGCCACGACCGACCAGTTCGACGTCAGGGCCTGTTCGAACTCGAAGTTGAAGAGGAGATAGCTCTTCGCGCCCACAAACAGCCCGTCCGCGCCGCGCGGGGCGGCTTCGCCGTCCTGGTAGCCGCGGATGCTGTTGTCGCCGCCGGGGAAAAAGCGCTTGTTCACGGGCAGCAAGGCGTCGGTGGTGCCCAGCGTCATGATGACGCCGTGCGTCAGGCCGAAATGCAGCCAGCGGCCATCCCCCCACGGGGTGTGCCAGGCCGCGCCGAATTCCAGCCGCTGATAATCCGTCGAGCCGCCGAGGTTGCGGGCGGCATGCTCCAGCCGCGTGAACCAGTGGTAACCGCGCCGCGGCCGCAGCGGATTGTCGCGGTGATCGCCGTTCAGCCCGAGCGTGACGCTGCCGACGTTGATCTGCGCCTGATCGGTCGCCCCGGTGGCGAGTTCGTTGTTGCGATTGCGCAACGCTTCGAAGGTGTAACCCACCGTGCCCTCCGCGTGCAGCCACGGAACCGGTCGTTTCAAAGACAGACTCACGCCATATTCCTGGCGCAGGAACGCAGTTTCCTGCCGTTGCAGCGCAAAGAGCCGCGCCGCGCCGTCGATTGATTCGCCGAAAAGTTCCGGCACCGAGTAAGTGTAGTCGGCGTTGGTGCTTTTCATTGATTGCACGAGCTGCAGGCGGCTTTGGTGAGCCCGGCCGAAGAGGTTGAGCTGCCGGAACTCGATGCCGCCGCGCACCTGCTCATAGCTGCCGTAGCCGAGCAGCAGGTTGGCCTCGTAGCGCTCGCTTTCCCGGACCGTGAAAACCGGGTCGCGCACGGGGCCGTCCGCCGGCACGATGCTGAGCTCGACCGAGTCGAACACCCCGAGCCGCGAGATCCGGTAGCGCGTATTCGCCAAGGCCAGGGGATTGAGCGGCGCGCCCGGCTCGAGCGGCGCGGAACGGCGGAGCACCGCCTCCTGTGTGACGGCGTTGCCGGCGAACCGCACCTGTCCGATCGTGACCGCCGGTCCCGGCTGGATTTTCACGACAACGTTCACCGGTTTTAGACCCGGGGTGGCCGGCCCCGGCTCGATCCCGATGCTCAGGGCCATGTCGGGGTAACCTTGTTGGTAGCAGGCCCGCCGGATGGTTTCCTTCAAATCCTCGCGGAGTTCCACGGACCAGGGCTGACCGATCCACTCCGTGGTGGGCGGCAGTGTGACGGGGTCCGCACCTTGGATCTGGATCGCGGCCACCTGCCAGAGTTCGGCCTCGGTTACCGTCACCTGCAGGGCGATGGCACCGCTCGCCTCATCGACGCTGGCTAAATCAGCCTTCACCTTCGCGGCGGCATAACCGCGCTGGCGGAGTTCGCCGAGCAGAGCCCGGACGGAGTTCGCCAGATGGGCCGGTGAGTAGGCATTGTTTCGCGCGAGGACAAACAGCACCGACTCCTGGCGGAAGAGCGTCCGCGCGGTCTTCATCGGCAGCACGGTCAGTCCGGTGATCTCGAGGGTTTTGATATGCCAGCGGGCGCCCGGTTTGACCTTGAAGACCAGCGCCCGCGCCTGGAGCGGCCGGGGGAGCCCGGTGGCCATGCTGGCGTCAAAGGTGAGCTGCCGGACGGTCCCGTCCGCGAGGGTCGCCTCGATCAACACTTCCGGTTTCTGGAATCCCTTTTGGCCGAGAGCGGAGACCAGCATCACCGCGGCGTCTTCGATGGCGTTGGTGTCGAAGGTGGTCCCACGCTGGGTGTCGAGGAGCAGCAGGAGGGAGCGGCGCAGCTCCCGGTCGCTGAACCAGCCGGTGCCCGACACCTTGAGGGTGGCCGGGGTGGACGCCGAGGGCGGCGGGGTCGCGGCGGACGTGGCGCCCAGGACGCCGGGCAGGGCCAGCGCCAGGCCGGCCAGCAGCAGGAACCGGGGCCGGAGCCGACTATTTGGTTTCATCTTCGGGCGCCTCCGGTTTCGATTTGCCCGGGTAAAGCCGCCACTTCAGCCCGATGTTGTAGTCGTCGAATTCGTCGTATTCCCCGACCAGCTTCCAGCGGTCGCCCAGCTTGTATTGGACGTCGTAGGTCTCGCGACCCTGCCGGGAAATATTCTCGCCGTTCGCGATGGAGAGCCGGTCGGCGCTGACGTCGTCACCCCCGAAGCTGTTGAGCAGGCTTTGCCCGAGGTAGGTGCCGAGCCGGGCGAACCGCTGGGTGCTGGAGTAGGCAAACTTGCTGGCCGGGACGACGCCGGTCATGACCATCAACAGCAGTTGCTCCGAATCCAGGGCCGGGCTGGAGGTGAACACCACGCTGGGCGCCTCCGGCGTGCCGGTGACCTCCATGGCCAGTTCGTAATCGTAGCGGCGGCCGGTGCCGCGCAGGAAGATCGCCATTTCGTGCGGCTTCGCCTCGGTGATGCGGGCCGAACCCTGTTGCACTGTGAACCGCGCGAACGGCATCAGGACCTGGCCGGAGTCCACCGTCACCTCACCGATCAGCCGCGGTTCGCCGAGGGTGCCGCGGAGGCGGAACCGCGCGGACGCCGTCCCGTTGAACAGGGGCGTGCGCAGCCGCAGGAAATGAGGGCCGGTGACACCCACGTCGAGGCGCCAGGTGTTGAGCGGCGGTATCTCCACCGAGAAATATGGTGGCGGCCGGGTGCCGCCCGAGCTGGCGCCCGGCAGGAACGAGCGGATATCGGAAAGAAACAGGCTGTCTCGCAGCCGCACCGTGCCGCCGAGTGACGGCGGCCCGGTGATGCCCGACTTCAGGCTGAGATCGAGGTCGCCCCGCACCAGCAGACCGGGCTGGCGGATGAACGGCAGGTTGGATCCACGCAGCGCCACGGCGAAGCGAGGCTCGCCCCTGGCCGGATAGTCGATCGAACCGCTCAGCGTGACGGGCTGGCCGCCCGCGGTGGCGGTCACACGCTGCAACTCGGCCTTGCGGCCGGACAGCGTCACCTCGGCGTTGATTTCCTGCAGGACGCCGATGGCGCCGAGCGGCCGGGTGGCGGCGTCCTGCAGCCGCAGCGATCCGGTCAGCGAACCGCCACCCGTGTAGTTCAAGTCGGCCTGGAGCCGGCCGTGGGGTGCGAGCCAGGGTGGAAGCAGGGCTCCCCACGCGGTCAGGTCGACGTCGGGCAATTGAAGATGCATTTCGGCCTGGCGTCGCGCAAAGGCCAGCGGATCCTTGGTCAGCTCGCCCCAGCCGTCCGCCGTCATCGTCAATCGCCCCTGGGCGCGCACGGCCTGGCCTTCGATGTTGGCGGAAAAATTTTCGAGCTTCAGCCCGTGAGTATCGCCGGTGGCGGTGAACGTCAGGGCGTCCAGCGACGGTAGCGGCCACGGAAAGCGTTTCGGGTCGCCGGTGATTTTCGCGGCTTGCAGGTGGATTTCACCCAGTGGTTGCGCCCAGGTGCCGGTCAGGTGGGCCGTTGCCGCCGGATCCTGGAACGTGATCCCGCTCAGCTCCGCCATTCTGGCCCAGAAGAGACCGTTGGGTTCGGTGGCGGCGTCGAGGACGAGCGTGCCTTTCGGATCGAGCCGCAGCATGGGCCGGATGCCGGGTGAAAAGACCAGCGGGATGCGTCCGGTGGCCGTGAGGATCGTGATCTTTCCTTCGGATGCGCGCAGGGTCTCCACCTGCAGCCCATCCGCGTCGCCCCGGACGATGGTCGTGATTTTGGCCGTGCGCTCGGCGCCGAGTTCGACCGAGACGTCGCCACTCCCGGTATAGGTCATCGGTCCGTGACCCCATTGGCCGGAAAAAGTGAGCGCATTCACCTGCCAGGCCGGGCCGGGCAGGGGAGCGAGATCCACCAGCCAGGCCGACGACACCTGGTGCAGGGTGAGCTCTACGCGGCCGGAGTCGCCCGGCATGACCGTGATCGACGCAGCGCCCTCTCCGGCCAGCTGCAACGAATCGATTTGCAGCGCGGGGCTCCACGTGATGGTTGCCGGGGCGGTCAGCTTCAGGAGCGGCCCGTTGCCCTGACTCAGCGACAGGTCGGTGGCGGTGACCGATTTACGGGTGGCGGAGCCGGTGGCGGTGATCGTGGTTGCACCCGCTTTCACCTCGGCCGTGAAGTCTTCAAGCGTGCCGCCATGCCCGCGCCAGGTGGTGGCGAGGGCGAGTGGATTGAGCCGAGGCCATTGCACGCCTTCTGCGTGCGCTTTGCCCGAGTGGGTCAGGTTGGCAAGAGGTCCGCTGGCCGTGGCCTCGAGGGTGAGTGAGTCGAATGCCGGCTGCTCGGGCAACCAGCGCGCGATGGTCCCGCGACGGATCGTCCCGGCGATGGTCGCGGCGAGAAGTTCGCGGCGGGCAAAATCCCAGCCAGCGTGTCCGGCCAGGGATTCGCCTTCCGCCAGCGTAATCGTGGCGGTGGTGACAGCGAGGCGCGGCCAGTCTAGTTTCCCCGAGGCGTTCGCTTGGCTCAGCGTGAACGCCCCGGCGGTAACCGCCCGGGCCTCCAACTCAAATTCCACGACCGGCGGCCGGGCGACACCGGCCACCAACCGCGCCTCGCCGCGCGCCGTGCCTTGGGCGGCGATCCACGGCTGCTTCGCGAGATCTATCTCAGTGAGGAAACGCGCCACGCCTTGCTGGAAAATGCCGTGCCGGTCGACCGTGACCGGTGCGCTCAACCGGGCGGTGATGCCCGGCAGGGTGGCGTGCATTTCCTCGATCGTAAATGACTGCGCATCGCCCCGGCCGCGCAAGGTCGCCTCCAGCGGCGGCGCTGACCGGCCGGCCGGGGGTTCGCCGACGGCCGTCACGTCGGCGGCAAAATGATCGTCGCGCCACTCGATTTTCCCGTGACCTCGGATGGTGGCATAGAGGTCGCCGAGCTTAAGTTGTGCGCCCGGCACCACCCATGAATCAGCCTGCAGCGTCGCCGTCACCGGCAGCCAGCCGCGCGCGCCAAAAGTGGCCGCGAGCGTCGCCGGTTGATCCCACCATGCCATCCGGCCGGAGATTTCCGTCCCGCGACTTTCCAGCAGGGCCGTGCCTTTTGCTTCGACGGCCTGTAGAGAAAGACGCAGGGCGTCCCCGTCGGCCAACACCAGGGTTCCGTTGGCCTGCCAGGATCCCAGCTGCAGATTATCCACCTCCAGGGTGGGCGCCGTCCACCTGACCGAGGCGAGCGTGAGATCACCGGCGAGCCAGCTGACCTTGCCGGCTCCGGTTTTCGCCCGTGGAACCCAGTGTTCCAGCCCGACGGCGATGCGAATCAGCAGAGACTGGAGCGGCAACCAGCCGCCGGTTTCCGGTGATGGCGCCGGAAGAGTAACCGGTGCGGCCGTCGACCGTTCCCGGGAAGAGTCAGTCCCGGCGGAAGTTGCGGTTGCGACGCGGGGCTGGTTCTCCACAACGACGGTCCATTTTCCTGCGATAATTTCAGCGGGCCGCCCGGTCCAGCGGTGCCAGAGCCAGACGATTGGCGAGTCGGCCTCCACGCGCGCCACCTTCACCTGCACGCCCGCGCGGCGCACCTCAATATCGTTTAGGGCGAAGCGCGCGTAGCCGATCCGCTCATAAGAGCCAAAGGTTGCGTCTTGCGCACGGCCGAGGCGCGCCAGCACCGGTCCCAGCCACCAGGGCAGCAGCGCCATTGACGCAGCCAGCAAGGCGGCGAAACAGGCGGTAAGGATAAACAGGCGGCGGAGCATGGAATGCGACAGATGGTGGCACGGGTTACACCCCCTGTCCCTTAACCCACCGATTTAGTTGAGCGGTGATCGGACGAGCGTCGGGTAACGCAAAGGCCGCGTCTCAATGGGCCGGCACGGCGATGCCCAAGGCCGCGCACAGATCGATCTCGTGCTCCTGTTCCTGGACGATGATGGCGCGCAAGGTCTCGCTGAGAGCGAATTCCCCCATGGCCTCGGCTTGGCGGATGCGTTCCCGATAACGTCCCACGGTTTCCTGCTCGTTCGCCAGATCGGCGCGGAGCATTTCAACCGGGCTGTGGCAAACCTTCACCGGTTTCGGCGTCACGGTCGGGGAGCCGCCCAGGTAGTCGATCTGCCGGGCAATCTTGATGGCATGCTGCAGTTCCTCGGCCGCATGCAGCTCGAGCTCGCGCGCGACATCCGTGTAGGCGGCGCCATTCAACGTCTGGCTGTAGACGACGTAGGCGATGATGGCCTGG
>JBKJTZ010000115.1:0-50888 GCA_046590295.1 Lacunisphaera sp. | reverse complement strand
GCCTCCATGGAGCAAATCGCTCTTCCCGAGCTGCTTGCTTCTGTTGATACAAGGATAGAACATGTTGATATTTCTAACCAGCTGGAAATCAATTACTCATAACTGGACAGCCGTGATTCCGGGTAATCCCGCCTTGCCTGCCGGCTTGGCCCGGCATGTGATTCACCCCCACTCATGCCAGCCAAAGCCACCACCGCCGCCAAGTCGACCAAGAGCCCGGGCCGTCCCCATCCCGACAGCCAGGAAGTGATCCTCCGGTCGCTCATCGAGCGGCACCTGGTCTCGACGCTCGCCCGCCACGCCGGCTCGGCCACCCCGCGCGACTGGTGGGTGGCCACCGCCCTCGCCGTGCGCGATACCATCCACGAGCGCATGATCGCCACGCAGGGGGTGCACAACGAGAAGAACGTCCGCCGCATCTACTACTTTTCCCTCGAATACCTCATGGGCCGCATGTTCGCCAACAACCTGCTGGCCACCGGCCTGCTGGAAAGCGCCGAGGCCGCGCTCAAGTCGCTCGGGCAGGATTTTGAACTGATCCGCGAGGCCGAGGCGGACATGGGCCTGGGCAACGGCGGCCTCGGCCGCCTGGCCGCGTGCTTCCTCGATTCCCTGGCGACGCTCGACTACCCGGCGCTCGGCTATGGCATTTATTACGAATACGGCCTCTTCAAGCAGGAGTTCGAGCAGGGCCAGCAGATCGAGCATCCCGACAACTGGATCATCTTTGGCAGCCCGTGGGAGGTCATGCGTCCCGAATATATCCAGGAGGTCCGCCTCTTCGGCCGGATCGAGAACGTTTTTGATGACCGCGGCAACTACCGCCCGCGCTGGGTCGACACCAAGACCATCCTCGGCGTGCCGCACGACATCCCGATCGCCGGCCACGGCACCACCACCGTCAATCTGCTCCGGCTCTGGGCCTCAAAGTCCACGGAGGATTTCGACCTCGATGCCTTCAACCGCGGTGGCTACGTCGAGGCGGTGCGGGAGAAGGCCATCGGCGAGACCGTCTCGAAGGTGCTTTACCCGAACGACCAGACCGAGAACGGCAAGGAGCTGCGCCTGATGCAGCAGTATTTCTTCGTGGCCTGCTCGCTGCGCGACATCATCCGGCGGCACCTGCGCCAGCCGGCCAACTCCTGGGTCAATTTCGCCGACAAGGTCGCGGTGCAGCTCAATGACACCCACCCGGCCATCGCCATCGTCGAGCTGCTGCGCATCTTGATCGACGAGGAAAACATGGAGTGGGATGCCGCCTGGGCCATCACCAGCCGGACCTTTGCCTACACCAACCACACGCTGCTGCCGGAGGCGCTCGAGCGCTGGACGGTCGGGCTCTTCGAGCGGGTGCTGCCGCGCCACCTCCAGCTCATCTACCAGATCAACGACCGCGTCATGCTGGCCGTCGAGGCCAAGTGGCCCGGTGACAACTGGAAGAAGACCGTCTGCTCCCTCATCGAGGAGAACGGCCACAAGCAGGTGCGCATGGCCAACCTCTCCGTCGTCGGGGCTCACGCCGTCAACGGTGTGGCCGCGCTCCATACCGCGCTGCTCAAGAAGGACCTCTTCCCCGAGTTTGACGCGCTCTATCCCGGCAAGTTCCAGAACAAGACCAATGGCATCACCCCGCGCCGCTGGCTGCTGCAGAGCAACCCGCTGCTGGCGGCGTTTATCACGCGGAAGCTCCGCAGCGACGCCTGGGTGCGCGACCTCGACCTGCTGCGCGGATTGGAGAAGTTTGCCGACGACGCGCCCTTCCAGAAGGAATTCATGTCCATCAAGCGGGCCAACAAGGTGGAGCTCACGGCCGTCATCCAGGCCGAGTGCGGCATCGCGGTCTCGCCCGACGCGCTTTTCGACATCCAGATCAAGCGCCTGCATGAATACAAGCGCCAGCACCTGAACCTGCTGCACATCATCGCGCTCTACCGCCGGCTGCTGCAGAACCCGGGCCTGGATGTCGTGCCGCGCGTCTTCATCTTCGGCGCCAAGGCCGCCCCGGGCTACGACCTGGCGAAGAACATCATCCGCGCCATCAATGTCATCGGGGCGCGCATCAATTCCGACCCCCGCATCAACGGGAAGCTCAAGGTCGCCTTTTTGCCGAACTACCGCGTGTCGCTCGCGTCGAAGATCATCCCGGCGGCCGACCTGTCCGAGCAGATCTCCACCGCCGGCAAGGAGGCCTCGGGCACCGGCAACATGAAGCTGTCGCTCAACGGCGCTCCCACCATCGGCACGCTCGACGGCGCCAACGTCGAGATCAAGGAGGAGGTGGGCGATGAGAACATCTTCATCTTCGGCCTGAACGTCGACGAGGTCGTGGCCCTGCGCGCCGGCGGCTACCGGCCGGAGACGGTGCTGGCGGCGGACCCAGAGCTGCGCGCGGTGGTCGAGTGGCTCGGCAGCGATTATTTCACGCCCGGCGAGCACGGCGTTTTCTCCCATGTGCACGACAGCCTGGTCTCGGGCGGCGATCCCTACATGGTGCTGGCCGATTTCCGCAGCTACTCCGACGCGCACGCGCGGGTCGACGCGGCCTACCGCGACCAATCACGGTGGGCGAAGATGGCCATCCTCAATACCGCCCGCCTGGGCAAGTTCTCCAGCGACCGCACCATCCGCGAATACGCCAGAGACATCTGGGCGCTCAAGCCGGTAAAGGTGTGATGCTGTTCATGGGGTAGGGCGGCGAGTCCCATCGCCGCCGCCGCGGCGCGGATCGGAGTCCGCGCCCTACCGCTTCCGCCCCGCCCGGTAGGTCCACGGCGCGACCGGGTCCTGGTCCTGCCAGAGGCCGGCGTTCTGTTGCCGGGCGTGGCGTTCGAGGGCGGCCATCACGGTGTCCTGCGCGAATGGCCGCCGATACCACCACGCCCAGCCGGCGGCCACGATGTCCTCGTTGAGCGAGCGACCGTTCCGGTAGGTGATTTCGCCGATGAACCGGCCGTGTTGGTCGATGGTCTTGGCCCGCACGATGACGGTGTGCCCCTCGGCCCGGTGGCGGGTAAACTCCCTGGCCTGCCCGCCCCGGGGCTGGGACAACTCCGGCGCGTCGATGCGGGCGAGGCGCACCTCATAAACGTCGCCGTCCTTCTGCACCTCCAGCGAGTCACCGTCGATGACCCGGACGACGCGACCGGTGAATTCGCGGAGCCGAGCCGGCACCTGGCGCGTGGCCGCCTCGAGGACCGGGGCGAGGCCAGCCAACCCGAGCACGGCGGTCAACGCCAGGCGCCGGAGGCCCGTGACGGATCGCACCATGACCGGCTAGCGCGCTGGCCGGTTCGGGCTGGGGGACGGCCGGGGCACAATCAGGGAAAACTTTTTCATGGCTCTGAGGGGTTCGGATTGTAGAGACTGGCCCATGCCCAAACTAGAGGCCGCGGCCCAGATGCCGAGTCTATTTCCCCCATGGCCAACTGGCTGACCAAACGTCGTCTGGCCTGGTCCGCCGCGGTGGCGCTGGTGCTGCTCGGCGCCGGCGTGGCGGCGCGCCTCTCGCTCACCGGGCTCGTCCTCCGTTCGCTGCTGCACCGGGCCGGCGCGGCCGAGGTCAAATTTGAGATGGCGGCCGCCTCGCCCTGGAACGTGGTGGTCGAGCACATGGATTTTCGCGTGCGCACCCAGGCCTTTGCCGCCCGCCGGGTGTCGCTCAGGCGCGCGCATTGGTGGTCGCCCACCCTCGGCTCGCTCCGGATCGAACAGGCCCGCGTGCCGCTGACCATCGACGGCTCCGACACCAATCCCCTGGACTGGGCGACTTATCAGGGTGCCGCGGTGCCCCGTTCACCCCCGCGCGTACCGCTGGAGGACATCTCCGTGGACGGCCAGCTGGTCATCAAGGCCGCGGCGGTGCCCGAGCAGACGCTCACCATGAAGATCGACGCGCGCTTCACCGACCGGCAGCGGTGGACGGGCCGGGCCGCGCTGGCGGGACCCGGGCTCGCCGTGGAGGCCGAGGGCACCTACGACCCGGCGACGGAGGCGCTGGAGTTCAAGCTGCCTGCCGTGGCGCTCGACCTGAAGCCCTGGCAGGACTTTGTGCAGCGGCTCGTGCTGCTGCCCGGTGGGGCGTGGCAACTCGCGGGCCGGGCGACGGCCAGCGCCGAGGGCCGGTGGGCGGGCAAGGTGTTCGCGGCCACGGCCAAGGTGCAGATCCGCGAAGGCTCCGCCGCCAACCGCGCCCGGGCCGTGACGGCCGAAGGGGTGGAGATTGATCTGGAGTTCTCGGACCTGGACAAGTTCATCACGACACCGGGGACCGTGCGCGTGCGCGAGCTGCGCACCGGCGGGTTGGTGGTGCGCGACCTCGATGCGGAGTTCGCCTTCCAGGGCACCAACCTGATCGCGGTGTCGCGCGGCAGCCTGAAGGCGCTCGGCGGCACCGTGGCGGTGGAGCCGTTCAATTACTTTGTGGACCAGCAGGAACTGGTCGCCGTGGTGCTGCTGGACGGCATCGCGGTCGAGGAGATCATGGCCTTGACGCAGGATCTGCCGGCCAAGGCCTCGGGACGGGTCAATGGCCGGTTTCCGCTGCGGGTCGACGAGGGCGGGCTGCGGCTCGGCACCGGCTGGCTGGAACTGAAGCCGGGCGTGGCCGCCGAGATCCAGTTCAATTCCCGCGGACTGCTCACGCGCGGTGTGGCGCCGGGCAACCCGAGCTATGCCGTCCTGCAGAAGGTCGAGTCGGGGCTCCTGCGGCTGAAAATCAGCGAGCTGCGGCTCGACATCCGCCCGCCCAATGCACCGCCGGGGCGCTCGGCCACATTGCACATCGCCGGCGAGCCCCTCGACCCCACGGTCAAGGCTCCGGTGGTCCTCGATCTCAACGTCAACGGCCCCCTGGAAAAGCTCCTCAATCTCGGGCTGGACTCCCGGTTGAAAATCGGGCCCTGAAACCGGCGCGAGCCCCCGGAAGCCAGCAACCTCGGCAGGAATTTTTTTCTGGTTTCCCCCGGCTCCCCCTTTTTGCCAGACATCCTGCAACAATCCCCCGCCTGTGGTGACTAAACATCCTTACCCATGAAACGTTCCTTCCTGCTCGCCGTCACGCTCGTCCCGCTTTTGCTCGGCGGTTGCCTCAACGTGAAAACCGAGCCGATCGAGGTGAAGCCGATCCACATCACCGTGGATGTTAATGTCCGGGTCGACAAGGCCCTCGACGACTTCTTTGGCGACCTCGACAAGAAATCCACCACCATCGTCGAACCCGCTCCGGAGACCAAATCATGAAAATGCGCTTCCTGACCCTTTTGGCCACCCTCTGCCTGCTCGCCACCTCGGCCTTTGCCGACAGCGCCGCCGACCTGCGCCGGCGCATGGAGCAGCGCCTGCCGCAGATCGACACGCTCAAGTCGCAGGAAGTCCTCGGCGAAAACAACCGCGGCTTCCTGGAGGAGCGCAAAAGCGGGACAGCCGGCGCCGCGGCCCTGGTGTCCGACGAGAATCGCGACCGGGAGGCGGTCTATGCCCTGCTGGCAAAGCAGACCGGTGCGACGGCCGAGGCCGTCGGCCGCGCCCGCGCCCGGCAGATCGCCGAGCATAGCCGCGGCGGGGTGTGGGTGCAGGACGACTCCGGCCAGTGGAAGAAGAAATAACCCTCAAGCCGGACCCCACCGCCGCGAGGTTGCCCGGCCCGCTATTATTTAGTGCGGCCGGCTGCGCCCGCCCAACAGCCATTGGTGGAACGCCCTGAGTTCGGCGCGCCTAGCCTGGCTGCGCCCGACAGGGGCTGACGCCGGCTGGCGCTTGCACCGGACTGGCTCGGTTGGACACTCCAACCAGCATTCAACCATGAAATTATACCAGCCTCATCAACGGCGGAGCGCACTCAGCCGAGACGCCGCCCGGTGGCATGAATTCTTGACGGCGGACCTGCTGCCCGGGCTCAGACCGGCACCAGGATGCCGGCGATGGCCGCGGCCATGAAGCAGGCAATGCTGCCGCCGAGGAGCGCCTTCACGCCGAGTTTCGCAAGGTTTTCCCGCTGATTCGGGGCGATGGCGCCGATGCCGCCGATCTGGATGCCGATGGACACGATGTTCGCGAAGCCGCACAGGGCATACGTCATGATCATCAGGTTGCGCGGGTTGTTGTAGGTGCCGGCGTTCTTGAGCGATGCGAGGTCGATGAAGGCGACGAACTCGTTGAGCACGGTGCGCGTGCCGAGCAGCGCACCGGACTGGAGCAGGGCGTCGTTGCTGATGCCCATCAGCCAGGCGACCGGGGCGAAGAGCATGCCGAGCAGGAAGCTGAGTGAAAACGTCTGGAAGGCCCCGCCGGTGGCCGAGGCGACCCAGGCATTGAGCCCGAACGGGTCGCCGATCCACTGGCTGAGCACGTAGTTGACGAGGGCGACCCCGGCGGTGAAGACGATGAGCATGCCGCCGACGTTGACGGCGAGCTTGATGCCATCGGTCGTGCCGAGGCAGATGGCGTCGAGGAGGTTGGAACCGATCTTCTCCTTGTTGACCTCCAACTCGGTGCTGACGGCCTCGGTCTGGGGCACGAGGATCTTGGCGATGATGAGGGCGGCGGGCGCAGAGATGACGGATTTGGTGATCAGGTGGGTGGCGAAGATGACCTGCTGGGCCGGGTCGTTGCCGCCGAGGAAGCTGATGTAGGCGACGAGGACGGCGCCGGCCACGGTCGCCATGCCGCCGATCATGACGCAGAGGATCTCCGACCGGGTCATGTTGTTGAGGTAGGGCTTGATCAGCAGCGGGGCCTCGGTCTGGCCGAGGAAGACGTTGGCCGAGGCGCTCAGGGTCTCGGGACCGGACAGGCGCAGCGCCTTGGTCATGACCCAGGCGAAGGCCCAGACGATCTTCTGGAGGATGCCGAGGTAATACAGCGCCGAGGTGAACGCGGAAAAGAAGATGATGGACGGCAAAATGCTCAGGCCGAAGACAACCCCGTGCTTCTCCTGGTCGACCAGGGAGCCGAACAGGAACCGCGTGCCCTCGCCGGTGAAGGCGAGCAGCTTGACGAAGAAATTCCCCATCGCCTCGACGGCGAAGCGCACCGGGGGCGCGTAGATGACGAGCCCGGCGAAGACGAACTGCATGATCAGGCCGATGGTGACGACCCGCCAGCTGATGGCCTTGCGGTTTTCACTGAACAATACGGCGAGACCGATAAACGCAGCCAGGCCCAGCAGGCCGCGGAAGATATGGGGGAGGTGGTCCATGGAGGGGTTCGGGATGGGAAAACCACTATAAGCCCCGGGGAGCAGAGCGAGGCTGTTTTGGCGTGTAACCTCCGGCTCCGGGTCGGCGTCTCTTCTCCGGGCCACCACCCTATGAACTTCCTCAATCTAGTCCTCGCGCTGGGTGCGATAGTCACGGCCCTGGCCGTGAGTCTGGTCTGCCTGCTGGGCGTGGTCGTCTGGCTGGCGGGCGGACCGTGGGCGCACCGCGAGTAACGTACCTTTTGCGGGCTTGGCGCGCGCGGCGGCGCGTGTAAGGTGCCCGCATGGACCTGAAAGAACGCCTCGCCCGGTACCTCGGCCGGACCCCCGACACCTCGCGCGCGGCCTTTGTCGCCCCCAATGCCACCGTGCTCGGCGACGTGACCCTGGGCGCGCACAGCAGCGTCTGGTATGGCAGCGTGCTGCGTGGCGACATCAATTCCATCGAGATCGGCGAGGGCACCAATATCCAGGACCTCGCGGTGGTGCACCTCGCCGACGATTACGGCGTGAAGATCGGTCGCTACTGCACCATCGGGCACAGCGCCGTCATCCACGCCTGCGACATCGGCGACGAGTGCCTCATCGGCATGGGTGCGATCATCCTGGACGGCGCCAAGATCGGCGACCGCTGCATCGTCGGCGCCAACGCCCTCGTCAAGCAGCGCTTTGTGGCGCCTCCCGGCTCGATGATCTTGGGTTCGCCCGCCAAGGTCGTCCGGCCGCTCACGACGGAGGAACTGGCCAGCCTGCGCGGCTGGGCGGAGAAATATGTCGAGTCATCCGCCGCCCACGCGGCGCTGAAAAGGTAGGGCGGTGAGTCCCTTCACCGCCGGACGTCGGCGCGGAGCGGCGCCAGCCCCTGCCGTTCCAAAATCGAAAACGTATACCGGTAATTCGCGTCTGCACCTTCCTGGCGCCAGGTCTCGCGCCACGGCAGGTGCCGCCACTCCGGAAAATAAGTGTCCCCCGGCAACTCCGCGTGCACCAGCGTGAGCAGCAGCCGGTCGGCGAGGGGCAGCGTCTCCTCGTAGATCCGCTGGCCGCCGCAGATCATGATTTCGCCCGGCAGGGTCTGCGCGATGGCGAGCGCTTCGGGGACATTGTTCGTAATACGAACATTGGGGCGGGCGAGCGCGCGGTTGCGGGTGATGACCACCGGCTGGCGTCCGTCTGCGAGCACCTTGGGCCAGGTCTCGTAACAAATCCGGCCGAGCACGACCGTCTGGCCGGCAGTCTTCTCGTGAAACCACGCCTTGTCCTCGGGGATATCGAACGGCAGCCGGCCGGCGCGGCCGATGACGCGGTTCTCCGTGCACGCGACGATGAGTTGGAGTGGCTTGGACATCAGCGATTTGGACCTGTCTGCTAATCCTATTGGACGAATTGGCGGCAAGGGCAAGCTGCCCGTCGCTTCCGGCATTGCCTGCCGGTTGGAATCCGCGTGTCATAACCGGCCTATGATCATCGGTGTCCCCAAAGAAGTTAAGATCGGTGAAACACGCGTCTCGATGACGCCCAGCCTCTGCCGGCGTGTAACCATGCTCGGCGGCACGGTGCTCATCGAAAAAGGCGCCGGCCTCAGCGCCGGGTTTACCGACAGCGAGTACAAGTCCGTCGGCGCCACCTTCGCGAACAAGGCTGCGAAGGTCTGGAAATCCGCCGACCTTATCCTGAAGGTCAAGGAGCCGCTCGAGTCGGAATACGGCCTCATGCAGCAGGGCCAGACCATCTTCACCTACCTCCACCTCGCGGCCGGCCCGGGACTCGCGAAGCAGCTTTGCCGGAAGAGCATCCTCGGCATCGCCTACGAGACGGTCGAGGGCAGCGACGGCCAGTTCCCGCTGCTCAAGCCCATGTCCCAGATCGCCGGCCGCCTCTCGATCCAGATCGGCGCCTACCGGCTGCAGTCGCAGCTCGGCGGTTCCGGCGTGCTGCTCGGCGGCATCCCCGGCACCGCCCCGGGCCATGTCGTCGTGATAGGCGCGGGCAACTCCGGCGCCCACGCCGTGCAGATGGCCGCTGGCATGGGCGCGCGCGTCACCGTGCTCGACCTCGACACCCGCAAGCTCGAGGCCCTGGACAACGAATATCGCGGCCGCGTCGTCACGCTCATGTCCAATCCCGCCAACATCGAGTCCGAGGTGGCCGACGCCGACCTGCTCATCGGCGCCGTGCTGATCCCGGCCGCCAAGGCCCCGATCGTCGTCTCGAAGAAAATGGTCGAGCGGATGCGCCCGGGCAGCGTGATCGTGGACATCGCCATCGACCAAGGCGGCTGCGTCGAGACCATCCGTCCGACCTCGCACGAGAAGCCCACTTACAAGGAGCACGGCGTCATCCATTACGCGGTGCCCAACATGCCCGCGCTGGTCGGCCGCACCTCGACCCTCGGCCTGACGCAGGCCACCGAGCCGTTCGTCGCCATGATGGTGCAGAAAGGCGTCGAGCGCGCCCTCAGCGAGCACAAGGGCCTCGCCCAGGGCGTGAACACCCGCAACGGCCGCATCACCTATGGCGCCGTCGCCAAGGCCGTGGGCTTCGACCACGCCTGAGCGGTTGATCCAATCCAACCAAAAGCCCGGGGACGTGAAGTCCCCGGGCTTTTTGCTGAAAACGAGGCGGGCGCGTCGCCTTAAGCCTGTACCACGATCTTCACGCTCTCGAGCGCGACGCGCTCGATGGGGGTGCTCTTCTCGCCGCCGCCGCCGGACTTGGTCGGGACGTTGGCGAGCTGCTCGAGGACCTCGTCGCCCTTGATGAGCGCGCCGAAGGCGGTGTATTGGTTGTCGAGGAACTTGGCGTCGCCGTGGCAGAGGAAGAACTGGGAGCCGGCGGAGTCGGGGTGGGCGGAGCGGGCCATCGAGATGACGCCGCGCACATGGGCCTTCTTGTTGAACTCGGCCTTGACCTTGTAGCCGGGGCCGCCCGTGCCAGGCATGCCAGTCTCGCCGGCCTTGGTGTGGGGGCAGCCCCCCTGGATCATGAAGCCCTTGATGATGCGGTGAAACGCCGTGCCGTCATAGAAGCCGGCGCGGGCGAGCTTCTTGAAATTCTCGACGGTCGCGGGGGCGACATCGGGCCAGAAGGCGAGGGTCATTTCGCCGTAGCTGGTCTTGAGAACGGCGACTTCGTTGGAGGCGGGTGCATTGCTCATAAGGGCGCAGAAAAGCATCCGCCGGGGGCCCGCCGCAAGAACCAAATGGACAGGGGCGTTGCCGGTTGCCTCACTGGCGACCGTGCGTTTCACTTCCTTCACCCTGCAGGGCTTCCGAAATCTCGCGCTGGCCGAGGTCCGGCTGGCAGGGTCGCGGACCTTTCTGTGCGGGGCCAACGCCCAGGGGAAGACCAATGTCCTCGAGGCGTTGGGTTACGTGACGGCGCTGCGATCATTCCGCGGGGCGGAGACCCGGGCGCTCATCGGGCTGGGGCAGCCCCAGGCGGGCCTGGCGTTCGCGGTGGCGCACGAGACCTTTGGCGAGAGCCGGATCACGGTCACGCTGACGGCGGAGGGTCGTGAGGTGATGTGGGAGCAGGGCCGGGTGACGCGGCTGGCGGACTTCATCGGCAGGTTCCCCACGGTCGTTTTCTCGTCGCATGACAACCAGTTCCTCCGCGGCTCGCCCTCGCTCCGGCGCCGGTGGCTGGACCTGACGCTGGCGGCGATGGACACCTCCTACCTCGTGGCGTTGCAGTCGTTCACCCGCGCCGTGGCCGAGCGGAACATCTTGCTCAAGCAGGGCGGGCGCGATGCGGGGGCGCTGGAGGCGTTCGAGCACGAGCTGGCGGCGCATGCGGTCATCGTCGTGGCCAAGCGCGCGGCCGGCCTGGCGGAGTTGAACGGATTCTTCCACGTGGCCCATGCCCGCCTCGTGCCGGAGGGTGAGTCGGCCGGGATGGTCTACGCGCCCGACACGGCAGCGGCGACGCGCGAGGAGTTTGCGACGCTGCTGCTGAAAAGCCGGCCGCGCGACACACTGCTGAAGTCCACGGAGAAGGGGCCGCACCGCGACGACCTCGACCTGCTGCTCAACGGCCGGCCGGCGAAGCAGTTCGCCTCCGAGGGCCAGCAGCGCTGCCTCGTCATCGCCTTGCGGCTGGCGCAGGCGGCCTATTTCCGGGCGAAGAGCGGCCTCACGCCGGTGTTGCTGTGCGACGATGTGCTGGGCGAACTGGATCCGGGCCGACGCGCGAAGTTCTGGTCGTCGCTCGAGGGCGAGCCGCAGGTGATCGCGACGGGCACGAGTCTGCCGGAGGATGCGGGGGCGTGGCAGATATTGAACGTTGAGCGCGGATGTATGGCAGAAGCTCCAATCTCCAACCTCCGAGCTCCAGAGAAACAGCAGACCAGCTAAACATGAAATCAAAGCATTTGCTTCCGATGGGTGATTGGAGGACTGAAGTTTCACTGGATGTTGGCGCTTGGATGTTGGCGCTTTCTCCCCGCGCATGACCTTCGAACCCTGGCAATGGGCCCTGCTGATCGCCGGCGCATTCTGCGTCGGGCTGGCCAAGACGGGGGTCCCGGGCGTGAGCGGCCGCTCACCAGCCATTGTTCGGCCCGGCGGATCGCGGTGTGCCCCGTCCACCACGGGTAAGCCCACCAACCCACCGCGAGCAGCAGGCCGCCCATCGTCAGCAGCACGTAGCTCGTCCGGCGCAGGCCGCGGCGGGCCTCCCACCCATCCAGCAGGTGCCACCAGTAGTCGCGCCAGTGAAAGGCGCGGAGCTTGGCCCGGAACCACGCCCAGCGGCTGGGGAAGGCCGGTGGCGCCGGCGCGGGCGGGACCTTGTCTTCGGGGTTGTAATCCGGGTTCATCGTTCGCGAGCTCCGGTCAGCATGGGCGCGGGCGGGTCACCTTAACCAGCTGGAACAAACGCCGCCGCCGTCGCGCACAAATTGATTTAGTTTCCGGGTATTCCGTGTATGCCGTGGACACCAACCATGGCACGACAATCGGTCCGACAGATGTGGCAGGCGAAGCTCGAGGGCAAACTCGCCCCGAAGGTGTGGCCCGGCGCGCCGGCGCTGACGCGGCCGGCCTTCGTCGGCCGGGTGCTGGGCATCGACCCGAGCCTGCGGGGCACCGGCCTGGCCCTGATCGAGTTCGCCGCCGGCCGGCCGCCGGTGCTGTTGCGGTGCCAGACCGTGAAAATACCGGCCAAGCTTTCCTTCGCCCACTGCCTGGGCGAGATCCACCGTGCGGTGGCGGCGTTCGTGGCGGATTTTTCTCCGGACCACGTGGCGCTGGAGCAGACGATCTACGTGCAGAACTTTCAGACCGCCCAGATCCTCGGGGCGGCGCGGGGCGCCGCGATCGCGGCGGTGGCGCTGCAGCAGCGCGCGGTGTTTGAATACGCGCCGCTCCGCGTGAAGCAGGCGGTGGTCGGCCGCGGTCACGCCAGCAAGGAGCAGGTCGCGCGCACGGTCATGGGGATGCTCGGCCACGGGCGCATGCTGGCGCTCGACGAGTCCGACGCCGCGGCGGTGGCGCTGTGCCACGCGTTCACATGGCGGGCGGTATGAGCTGAAGCATCCCGACCCATGAGCGACACGACCACCCCATTCGCCCGGCAGGTTCTGCGCTTCCGCCCGCGATTGCTGGAGGTGTTCCACGACTATTCGCGGGACAAGTTTTTTGCAGACCTCGGCGCGGGCCTGACGGTCGGGATTGTGGCGCTGTCGCTCTGCATCGGCCTCGGCATCGCCTCGGGGGTTTCGCCGCAGGCGGGGCTTTATTCCGGCATCATCGGCGGTTTTTTGGTGTCGGCCTTGGGCGGATCCCGGGTGCAGATCGGTGGGCCGGCGGGCGCGTTTGTCGGCCTGATCGCCCTGATGGTGGCCCAATACGGTCTGGCCGACCTGCTGCTCTGCACGATGATGGCGGGGGTGATCCTGTTCGTGATGGGCGCGCTGCGGTTGGGCAGCCTGATCAAGTTTGTGCCCCATCCCGTGACCGTCGGATTCACCTGCGGCATCGCCATCACCATCCTGACCACGCAGATCCGTCCGCTGCTCGGCCTGCAGCTGGACGCGGCCGAGCCGGCCGAGTTCCTGCCCAAGCTGATGGCGCTGGCGGGCGCGCTGCCGTCGTTGCGGTGGCCGACTGCGGTCATCGCCGGTCTGTCGCTGGCGATCATATTGTTCTGGCCGAAGCGGTGGAGCCGCGTGCCGGCCTCGATCGTCGCGGTGGTCGCGGGCACGGTGGTGGCGGCGGTCTTTCAGCTTCCCGTGGAGACGATCGACAGCAAGTTCGGCGGCATTCCCCAAGGATGGCCGGCTTTCAGTTTTCCGGGCATAGATCTGGCGCATCTCGGCGGACTGATCCGGCCCGCCTTCACCATCGCGCTGCTCGGCGCAATCGAGTCGCTGCTGTCCGCGGTCGTGGCCGACGGCCTGATCGACGACCGGCATGACTCTAACCAGGAACTGATGGCGCAAGGCGCGGCGAACTTCGTGGCGCCGCTGTTCGGCGGCCTGCCCGTCACGGGGGTGCTGGCCCGCACGGCGACGAACATCCGCTGCGGGGCCCACTCCCCGGTGGCCGGCATCGTGCACGCGGGGTTCCTTCTGGCCGTGCTGCTGGTGGCGGCGCCGTTGGCCGGCGGGGTGCCGCTGGCGGCCTTGGCGGCCGTGCTCGTGGTCGTGGCCGTCCGCATGGGCGAATGGGAGGAGTTCCCCCTGCTGCACCGGAAACCTCGGAGCGACGCGGCGGTTTTCCTGACGACCTTCGGCCTGACGGTGCTGTTCGACCTGACGGTGGCGGTGGAGGTCGGCATGGTGCTCGCGGCCATCATGTTCATCAAGCGGGTGGCGGACACGACCAAGATCCACTCGATGACAGGCGAGGAGGCCGCCGCAGGCGGGCAGGGTCACGAGGCGGTGACCGACGTGCCTCCCGGCGTGATGATCTACCGTGTCTTCGGGGCGCTCTTGTTCGGTTCGGCAGAAAAGCTGGAAAGCATCATCCGCCGCAGTGGCGGCGACACCCGCGTGGTCATTCTGCACCTGGCGGCGGTGACGGCGATGGATGCCACCGCGCTCAACCGGGTGGAGAACCTGCACGCCAAGCTCGGGCGCCACGGCAAGCACCTCGTGCTGAGCGGTCCGCATACGCAGCCCTACTTCATGATGGAGAAGTCCGGATTCTTCGACGTGCTGGGCCGGGAAAACATTGCGCCCGACCTCACCGCCGCCGTGGCCCGGGCCCGGGTCCTGACAGCTGTCCGGTGACGCGCCGGGTGCGCCCAAAGTCAACTAATAGTATACTAAAAAATTGGGGGCAGCTGGCGGCGGGGTGGCCGGGGCAAAGGGCAGGTCTCAGGGTGGGCGACGGCGGGCGGTGGCGGGTAGGTCGGCGTGGGGCGTGGGGCAAAGCACGCTGGGCAAATTGCGAGGGGTTGTGCGTGAGGCAGGGCGCGAGGGGCCGTGCGTGAGGCAGAGCGCACGGGGCTGTGCATGAGGCGGAGCGCACGGGTCCGTCCACGCGCAACCCGCGAGGGCAGGGGAATTCTGTCCCGAGCCCTTAGTATACTATTAGTTGACAACTCCATGGCCGCGGCAGCGGAGCGTTTTGCGGGGAAGTGCGCCGGGCTGAACCGGAGACACGCCGGTCACCGGGGTGTCACACCCGCAGACCCGACGGCCAGTCTACTTGCCGAGAACGGTGCGGATGATCTTGCCGAGTTCGCTCACACGGTAGGGCTTGGGCAGGTAGCCGTAGAAGCCCATGTCGTAGAACTGGCGGGCCATGTCGTCGTTATCGTAGCCGCTGGCGATGATGGCGCGGACCTCGGGGTCAAGCTCGCGCAGCAGCTTGTAGGTCTGCTCGCCGCCCATGCCGCCGATGATCGTGAGGTCCATGATGACCACGTCGTAGGGCCGGCCGATGTTGAGGTAGCGCTTGTAGAACTGGATGGCCTCCTCGCCGTTCTTCGCGATGTCAAACTTGTAGCCGAGGCTCTCCAGCATGCCGCCGGTGAGCTCGCAGATCTGCGCATCATCGTCCATGAACAGGACGCGCCCGGTGCCAAAGCGCAGGCTGGGGGCGCGGCGGGCCTCGATCTCCTCGGGCCGGTCGGCCTGCGGCAGGAAGACGGTGAAGGCCGTGCCGGTGCCGACCTCGGACTCGAGGCCCATCTGGCCGCCGTGGCGCTTGACGATGGAGAGCACGGTGGCGAGGCCAAGGCCCGTGCCGGTCTTCTTGGTCGTGAAGAAGGGGTCGAAAATCTTGGCGAGGTGCTCGGGCTTGATGCCGCTGCCGTTGTCCCGCACCTCGATGGCGACATAGGTGCCGGCAGGCAGCGGAGCGATCTGGCCCTCGGCGAGCTCGATGTTGCTGCCGGTGATCCAGATCCGGCCCTCGCCGGTGGTCATCGCCTGGATGGCGTTGATGATGAGGTTCTGGAACACCTGCAGGATCTGCGCGCGGTCCACGCAGATGGTGTTGGTCTCGGGGGCGACGGCCAGCTCGACCTTCACGGTGGAGCCGGCGGCGGCGAGCCGCATGGCGTCGGCGAGGATGTCGGCCGGCTTGACGACCTGGCGCACGCCGGTGCCGCCCTTGGAGAAGGTGAGGAGCTGCTTGCTCAGGCCCTTGGCGGCGAGGCAGGCGCGCTCGCTGTTCTCCAGGCCCGATTCATCGCGGGCGTCCTTGGCCAGCGAGACGCCGCCGAGGATGGTGGTGAGCAGGTTGTTGAAATCGTGCGCGATGCCGCCGGCCAGCTTGCCGAGGGACTCAAAGCGGTTGGCGCGGACGAGTTCCTCGGGCGTGAGGGTCATCTCGTCGGGGTTGCGGAACACCAGCACGGCGCCGGCGGGCTTGCCGGCGGAATCGATCACGGCGCGCGTGCTGAAGGCCACGGGCACGGTCTTGGCGTGGCCGACCTCGAGCGCGAACTCCGTGTTCAGCGCTGTCGCCTCGCCCGACATGAGGGCCTTGGCCACCGGGCTCTCGCCGGGCTGGCCGCTCTCGCGGTGCACGAGGCGGAAGACCTCCCAGGTTTCCTGGCCCACGCACTGGGCGCTGGTGCGGCCCAGCAGCTTTTCGGCCTTGGGGTTGAGGAAGATCACCTGGCCGCCGGCGTCGGCGATGAGCAGGGCCTCCTGCACCTCCGCAAAAAGCACGGCGAGCTGCGCGGCGGTCAGCCCGAGGCTGGCCTCGGCAGGCACCCCGTCGGCGCTGAGACCTTCGGGCAGCGGCACGGCGAAGCCGAGGACGCGCTGCAGTTCCTTGCGGCGGGAAATCTGCCGGGCCACGCAGGCATAGACGAGCACCTCGCGGCCCTCACGATGACGCAGCCGGAGCGTGTCGAAATACGCGACCTGGCTCGGGTGCTGGGCGAGAAAATAGGCCTGCACGCCGCCGACGGTCTCGTCGAGGGGCAAGGTGCGGAGGAAGGACTCGAGCGTGTCGGGCAGATCCGCGTCGGCGTAGCCGAGCAGGGACTTGTAGCCGGGCGAGAGCCAGTACAGGCCCGCCGCGAAATCGAGGTCGAAGACGCCGACGCGGCCGCGGTCGCCGAGCTGCGCGAGCCGCTCCTCGGCGCGGAGGCCGGCCTCCTCGAACTCCTTGCGGTCGGAGACGTCGAGGTGCGCGCCGATGACGCGCTGCAGCGCGCCGTTGGGGCCGTAGATCTGCAGGCCGACGCTTTGCACCCACGCGTAGTGTCCCGCCGCGTGCTTCATGCGGAACTCGAGGGAGAACGACCGCGGGCCGGTGCCGCCGCCGCGGCCCTGCCGGTCGGGGGCCGCCGCGGAGTCATCGGGATGGATGAGCGCGAGCCACGTCTCGTAGGTGTTGGCCAGCGCGGCGTCGGTGTAGCCGAGAAGTTTTTTCCACGTGGGCGAGTAATACACCTCGTTCTTGAGGAAATTCAGGTCGAAGAAACCGAGGGGGCTGCGCTCGTTGAGCTGCACGAGAAAACTGTCGGCGGCACCGGTCGGGGGCGCCGTGGGCGCGCGGAAGGGCACGGCGGGCGCGGCCGCCACCGCGGGCAGGTTGATGAACCCGAGGTAGCGCACCGGGTCGTCGCCGGCCTTTTCGATGCGCACGAGCACGTCGAGGGTGGCGGCCTCCTTCGGCTGCAGTTTCAGGCCGATGGGCTGGCCCTGGCCGGCCGCCAGCAGCACCTCCCACTGCGACTGGATCCAGTCGGGATCCTTGGAGACGACCTCAATGGCGAAGAGGTTGGGGAAAAAGTCATTCACCAGTTCCGTGGGCGAGGCGTGTAGCAGCGCCCGCGCGGCGGCACTGGCCACCTGGATGCGGCCGTCCGTGTCGAGGACGAGGACGGCGCCGCCGACGGACTGGCCGTGGCCGGCAGTGGTGGCGTTGACGGATGGGGTGTTCACTCCTTGATGCAGAAATTTGTAATTACCCAGCGCCGGGCGGCGAGCCTTGAATTATTTCGATTTGTCGCGGGCGCGGCAGGCGGCCCGGGAAAATCCGCCGCGCCCGCTCCGGCGCCTCAGGCCATCAGGCCGGCTTGTTGCCAGCGTTCCACACGTTGGGCGAGGAAATCGATCCAGACCGGCTGGTCATTGAGGCAGGGAATGTGGGTGAAGCTTTCGCCGCCGGCGGCCTTGAAGTCCTCGGCGCCCTCCACACGGATCTCCTCAAGGGTCTCCAGGCAGTCGGTGACAAAGGCGGGCGTGATGACCAGCAGGCGCTTCTTGCCCTGCTTGGGCAGTGCCTGGAACAGATGGTCGGTGTAAGGTGACAACCAGGGCTCGCCGACGAGCCGCGACTGGAAGGAAATGGACCACTTGGCCGGATCCAGCCCGGCTTTCTGGGCGAAGAGGTGGGTGGTGCGGGTGACCTGCGCCTTGTAGCAGGTGCTATGGACGGGCGAGCAGCTGTTGCAACAATCGGCCACGACCTGGCAATGGGCACCGGACGAATCCGCCTTCGTCAGATGGCGGACCGGGATGCCATGGTAGCTGAAAAGCAGGTGGTCGTGCGGCTGGGCGAGGTAGGGGCGGGCGCTGTCGGCCAGCGCGGCGATGTAGTCGGCATCGCCAAAGTAGGGCAGCACGCACTCGATCTTCATGTCGGGGGCGATCTTCGCCGCCTCGCGCTGGACCTTTACCACGACCGTCTCCCAGCTCGACATCGCGTAATGGGGGTATTGCGGGAAGAGCAGCAGGCGGTCGATGCCCTGCGCGCGCAGCTGGTGCAACACGTCGGGGATGGAAGGGTTGCCGTAGTTCATGGCCAGCGCCACGGGCACGGGGGTGCGCTTTTGCAGTGCGGTCTGCGTGCGTTTGCTGGTCACGACCAATGGCGAGCCCTCGGGGGTCCAGATGCTCTCGTAGGCGTGGGCAGACTTGGGCGCGCGGAAGCGGCAGATGATCTGGTTGACGAGCAGGCTGCGCAAAAAGGCGTTGGCGGGCTTGTCGATCACGCGTTCGTCGCCGAGGAACTCCTTCAGGTAACGCCGCACGTCGGGGACGGAGGTGGAATCAGGGGAGCCGAGATTGAGGAGAAGGACAGCGGACTTGGGCATCGGGAAAAATTGGCGGGGTTTGGCGGGCAATGTCAACTGGCGGTGCAGGCGTTGGTAAATTGTAGGGCGGGGTCTCCGAACCCCGCCGCGAACGCGATAGCTCGCTCGCTCGAAGGCGGGGTTCGGAGACCCCGCCCTACAAGGGAGAGTGGGGGTTTTAGGGCACGATTTTTGGTTGCCCGTCCGCAGCGGAAGCCGGACAACAGCGGCATGACTGCCATGCGTCCTCCCTTGCTGCTCGTGATTCGTGATGGTTGGGGTGCGAATCCTCATCCGGAGCAAAACAAGTTCAACGCCGTCCACTTGGCCGTGAAACCGGTGGACGACATGCTGCACGCCAGGTACCCGGTGACCCTGGTCGCGGCCTCCGGGCTCGATGTCGGCCTGCCCGACGGGCAGATGGGCAATTCCGAGGTGGGGCATGAGAACATCGGCGCCGGCCGCGTCGTGGACCAGGAACTCGTGCGCCTGAACAAGCTGTTTTCCGAGAAGCAGCTCGCCCGCAATCCGGTGTGGCACGCCATCGTCGCCCGCCTCCAGGCCAACCCTGCGGCCAAGCTGCACCTTATGGGCATCCTGTCCGACGGCGGCGTGCACGGCATGCTCGAGCACCTCTATGGCATTTTGCTGCAGGCGAAGGAAGATGGCCTGGCGGGGCGTGTGTTTATCCACGGATTTACCGACGGACGCGATACGCCGCCGCAAGGCGGTCTGGATTACGTTAAACAGGTCGAGGCCCGGTGCCGGGAGATCGGGGTGGGCCGGATCGCGACCGTCTGCGGCCGTTTTTGGGCGATGGACCGCGACAACCGCTGGGACCGGGTGCAGAAGGCATACGACCTGCTCACCGGCCGCAAGGCGGTCGCCACCGCGCCCAATACCGAGGCCGCCATCGCCAGCTACTACGCGAACCCGCTCACCGAAACGCAGAAAGGTGACGAATTTGTCGCCCCTACCTGGGTCATCGACGCCGACGGGAAGCCGGTTGCGACCATCGGCAACGGCGACGCGGTGTTTTTCTACAACTATCGGGGGGACCGCCCGCGCGAGATCACCAAGGCCTTCGTCATCGACGGCTTCAAGGACTTCGACCGCGGCCCGAAGCTCGACCTGTACTACGCGACGATGACGGAGTATGAGCAGGGGCTCCCGGTCCACGTCATCTCGGGCAAGCCGGCGAAATTGAAAAACATCCTCGGCGAAGTCGTGAGCAACGCCGGCATCGGCCAGTTCCGCTGCGCGGAGACCGAGAAGAACCCCCACGTGACCTTTTTCTTCAACAACTACCGCAGCGAGCCCTTCCCCGGCCAGGTGAACGCCTGCCCGGCCAGCCCGAAGGTGGCGACCTACGACCTGCAGCCCGAGATGTCCGCCGCCGAGGTCACGGCCAGGACGAAGGAAGCCATCCTGTCCGGCCAATACGGCCTGATCGTCGTCAACTACGCCAACCCCGACATGGTCGGCCACACCGGTTCGCTGCCGGCGGCGATCCAGGCCTGCGAGGCGACCGACCGCGGGCTCGGGGAGTTGTTCGCCGCGCTGGCGACGAAGCACGGCCAGGCCGTCATCCTTGCCGACCACGGCAACGCCGAGCAGATGTGGGACCCGGAGCAGAACGGCCCGCACACCGCGCACACGTTGAACCTTGTCGAGGTTTTCGCGGTGGGCGAGGGCTTGGCCGCGGGAAAAACCAAGATGCGCACCGGCGGGCGCCTGGCGGACATCGCCCCGACCGTGCTCCATCTCATGGGTCTGCCGAAACCGGCCGAAATGACCGGCGAGTGCTTGATTGTGGGATGACGCAAGGGCGCGCCCAAGGCCCGCCCCTGCGAATGACCGAATTTGCCCCCGTGTCATAGGGCCCCAAATTCTGGTTGCCCCGGGGTGGGGCGGGCCGTTTGGTTGAGCGTTCCGCTCCTATGAAACGCTCCCATCACTGTGCCCAACTCACCAAGGCCGAACTCGGCGCCACCGTCTCGCTCGCCGGCTGGGTGGACTCCGTCCGCGACCACGGCGGCATCATTTTCGTCGACCTCCGCGACCGCCAGGGCATCACGCAGGTAAAATTCGACTCCGCGTTGCGCGCCGAGGCCGCCCTGCTCAAGGACGAGTCGGTCATCGGCATCACGGGCAAGGTCGAGCCGCGGCCGGACGCGATGATGAACAAGAACCTGCCGACCGGCGAGATCGAGGTCGATGCGGCCGAGCTTGTGGTGCATAATATTTCCGACACCCCGCCGTTCCCGCTGACCGACGCCGGCGGCGACAAGGTCAACGAGGACCTGCGCCTGACCTACCGCTACCTCGACCTGCGCCGGCCGAAGATGCGCAAGAACCTCCAGGTGCGCCACCGCGCCACCAAGTCCGTGCGCGACTACTTCGACGCCCAGGGCTTCATCGAGGTCGAGACGCCCGCGCTGTTCAAGAGCACGCCCGAGGGGGCGCGCGAATACCTCGTGCCGTCGCGCATCCATCCCGGGGAGTTTTATGCGCTCTCGCAGTCGCCGCAGCAGTTCAAGCAGATCCTCATGGTCGGCGGCGTGGAAAAATATTTCCAGATCGCCCGCTGCTTCCGCGACGAGGACCTGCGCGCCGACCGCCAGATGGAGTTCACGCAGATCGACGTGGAGGCCTCGTTCATCGACCGCGAGGGCATCTATGCCCTCTTTGAGGGCATGCTGAAGAAGGTCTGGAGGGACGTGCTCGACCACGACCTGCCCACGCCCTTCCCGCGGCTGGCCTACCATGACGCCATGAACCGTTACGGCGTGGACAAGCCCGACACCCGCTTCGGCCTCGAGCTCGTGGATTTTTCTGACCTCTTCAAGACCTCGGGCTTCAAGGTCTTCGCCTCCACGGTGGCCGGCGGCGGCAGCGTGAAGGCCTTCAACGCGAAAGGCCTCGCCGATATCACCCAGGGGGAGATCACGGCGCTCGAGGAAATCGCGAAATCGCTTGGCGCGAAAGGCCTCGCCTTCATCAAGGTCGAGGGGGGCGAATGGAAGTCGCCGATCGTGAAATTCTTCACCGAGGCCGAGAAGGCCGAGCTGACCAAGCGCCTGAACATCGCCGACGGAGATATCATCTTCTTCGCCGCCGCCCCGTGGGACCGCGCGTGCGCGATCCTCGGCCGCACCCGGCTCGAGGCGGCGCAGCTGCTCGTGAAGCGCGGCAAGCTCAGCATCTCCGCCAGCCAGTGGAATTTCCTCTGGGTCGTGGATTTCCCGCTCATGAGCTACGACGAGGAGCGCCAGAGCTACGTCGCCACGCACCATCCGTTCACGGCACCGGTCGCCGAGGATGCGGGGCTGCTCACCAGCAACCCGAAGGCCGTGCGCGGCCAGCACTACGACGTCGTGCTGAACGGCATGGAACTCGGCGGCGGCTCGATCCGCATCCACCAGCCGGCGCTGCAGAAGAAGGTTTTCGAGGAGGTCCTCAAGATTCCGGCCGACGTGGTGGAGAGCCGTTTCGGCTACCTGCTGAAGGCGTTCACCTTTGGCGCGCCGCCGCACGGCGGCATCGCCTTCGGGCTCGACCGCATGGTCGCGCTGCTCTGCGGCACGACGAGCATCCGCGACGTGATTGCCTTCCCCAAGACCCAGAAGGCCCAGGACCTCATGGCCCAGAGCCCGACGCCCGTCACGGCGAAGCAGCTCAAGGACCTGCATATTACGACGGTTATTCCGCCGCAGTAGCTGTAGGGCGGGGTCTCCGAACCCCGCCTTGGTTCGATGGCTTTATCGCGTTCGTGGCGGGGTTCGGAGACCCCGCCCTACAACTGGCTTGCGCTAACCGGGCAATCCCCGACACTTCGCGCAACTCCCTTTCCCCATGAAACTCATCACCGCCATCATCAAGCCGTTCAAACTGGAAGCCGTCAAAGAAGCCCTGACCGCGGTCGGGGTCGAGGGCATGACCGTCAGCGAGGTCAAGGGTTTCGGCCGCCAGAAGGGTCATACCGAGGTTTATCGCGGCAGCGAATACACCGTGGATTTCCTGCCGAAAGTGAAGATCGAGATCGCGGTGCCCGCCGACCTGAAGGACAAGGTCATCACCGCCATCACCAACGCCGCCAAGACCGGCAAGATCGGCGACGGCAAGATTTTCGTGACGCCGATCGAGGACATGATCCGCATCCGCACCGACGAGCACGGCGATGCGGCGGTTTGAGCATCTGCCCCTGTCTCCACTCTGACCGGCCCTCGGCGGAGCGCCGGTCTTTTTTCTGCCGGCCCGGGGGTGAACAGCACTAATCCGGAAGCAGGCAGCCCCAGACCGCAAAACGCGTTTTGCTCCGGACGGGAAAAGATAGGTAGGGCGAATCCTCCCGCCGTCGCCAAGGCTATGGCCGACAGGCCGGATGAACTGTTAGGCACCTGCGGCTCGTCGGGACGACTCACCCTGCCTGTAACCCTGAGCTGTTCCGGGGGAGTGGAAACCCACCAG
The DNA here is from genome assembly GCA_046590295.1 of Lacunisphaera sp. Classification (GTDB taxonomy): domain Bacteria; phylum Verrucomicrobiota; class Verrucomicrobiia; order Opitutales; family Opitutaceae; genus Lacunisphaera. Next base: position 27,736 of record JBKJTZ010000115.1, on the reverse strand, counting down.
GGGGTAGCAGCCGAGGTAACGAGGCTGGTTTTCGCTGCGCCCCTTACTCCAGCCTCCTTACGTCGGCTGCTACTCCCCGCTGCTTTATGTCACGGGGTTATGAAGAAAAATTATCGGTGGCATCGGATTTGCTCTGAGTCGGTCGCAACCACTATGAAAACCACGTTACCTCGACTCCTACGTCTCGCAGCCTTCACGGGTCTGGCGTTCCTGCTCGCCAGCTCCGCATTTGCCCAAGATACCGCCGCGGCCGTGGCCGCCCCGACTCCGGAGGAGCGGATCGCCGCCCTGGAGGCCTACGTGAACAATACCGACCCGGGCAAAGCCCTGACCGGCGTCGCCGGTCCCGGTCACAATGCCTGGATGATGACCAGTGCGGCGCTCGTGCTCTTCATGACGCTACCCGGCCTGGCGCTGTTCTACGGCGGTCTCGTCCGCCGGAAAAACGTGCTGTCCGTCCTCGCGCAATGCCTGGGCATCACCGGCCTCGTGACCATCCTCTGGTGGGCTTTCGGTTACAGCCTCGTGTTCGGCACGAGCTTCGGCAACCCGTTCCTCGGCGGCACGGAATTCCTGTTCTTCCAGGGTGTGACCTCCGCGCCGAACACCAACTACGGCTACTGGGTCAGCCAGAATGTCTTTGCGATGTTCCAGATGATGTTCGCCATCATCACCCCGGCCCTGATCGTGGGCGCCATCGCCGAGCGCATGAAATTCAGCGCGCTCCTGCTGTTTGTGACGCTCTGGATGGTCGTCGTCTATTTCCCGTTGGCCCACATGATCTGGGGTGCGACGGGGTTTATGAACGGCGTCTGGAACGCTGACGCCGTGATCCCGGCCATCGACTTCGCCGGTGGCACGGTGGTGCACATGTCCTCCGGCTGGTCCGCCCTGGTGCTCTGCCTCATCCTCGGGCCCCGGCTCGGCTTCGGCAAAACCCCGATGCCCCCGCACAGCATGGTGCTTTGCATGGTCGGCACCGGCATGCTTTACGTCGGCTGGTATGGCTTCAACGCCGGTTCGGCCGTCGCGGCGGATGGCGTCGCCGCCAATGCCTTCACCACCACCACACTGGCCGCCGCCGTCGGGGGTTTCGTGTGGGGCATGATGGAGAAGCTGACGCGCGGCCATGCCTCGGTCCTGGGCTTCTGCTCGGGCATCGTGGCCGGCCTCGTCGTCATCACGCCGGCCGCCGGTTTCGTCAACGCCACCGGCTCGGTCATCATCGGCGTCCTCGCCGGCATCGTGCCGTTCCTGGCCTGCACCAAGCTCAAGTCCTTCTTCAAGTATGATGACGCGCTCGATACCTTTGGCATTCACGCTGTCGGCGGCACGCTCGGTGCGCTGCTCACGGGCTTCCTGGCCACCGTTGAGGTCAACGGCAATCTCGTCAGCGAAGGCTACACGAAAAAGAACGGCCTGGCTGCGCTCGTCACCGACGGCGGCCTCTGGCTCACGCAGTTCAAGGCCATCGGCGTCACGCTGGCGCTCTCCATCGTCGGCACCGTGGTCATCGCCTATGTCGTCAAGGCGGTGGTGGGTCTTCGCCCGACCGCGGACGAGGAACAGCAAGGCCTTGATCTTGCCGATCACGGCGAGGAAGGCTACATCTTCGAGGCCAAGTCCTAACCTTCACCCCCACCACTCATGAAGCTCATCATCGCCATCATCAAACCGTTCAAGCTGGACGAAGTGAAGGAAGCCCTCAGCGCCGTCGGGATCCAGGGACTCACGGTCACGGAGGTCAAAGGATTCGGCCGCCAGAAGGGCCATACCGAGATCTACCGCGGCAGTGAATACACCGTGGACTTCCTGCCCAAGATCAAGATCGAGCTCGCCCTCAGCGACGACCTCGTCGCCCCGGCGGTGGCCGCGATCACCGCCGCGGCCAAGACGGGCAAGATCGGCGACGGCAAGATCTTCGTGCTCCCGCTGGAGGATGTGGTCCGCATCCGCACCGACGAGCACGGCGAGACGGCGGTCTGACCGCGTTTTTCGCCCGGTTAGCCAAGCCGTCTCCTTTGCGGGAGCCGGCTTTTTGCTTTTCATGGGGGGCAAGGCGGGTGATTCTGTTGATTCTTCCCATGAGCCAACTGCAACGCATCAAAGTCCTGGATTCCCATACCGGGGGTGAACCGACCCGCCTCGTTCTCGAGGGCGGGCCCGATCTGGGGGGCGGACCACTCGCGGACCGTGTCAAGGTGTTCAAGGAGAAGCACGACAACTTCCGCACGGCCATTGCCGGCGAGCCGCGCGGTTCCGAGTTCATGGTGGGCGCACTTCTGGTGGCTCCTCACGACAAAAGCTGCCAGTTTGGCGTCATCTTCTTCAACAATGTCGGCTACCTCGGCATGTGCGGCCACGGCACCATCGGTCTCATCGTGTCCCTCGCGCACCTCGGCCGCGTCAAGGCCGGCCCGGTGAAACTCGACACGCCCGTCGGCCCCATCGAAGCGCAGTTGCTCGCGAGTGGGGAAGTGGCTTTCACGAACATCCCGAGCTACCGCAAGGAAAAGGACCTCCCGCTCTACCTGCCCGGCGTCGGCGACGTGAACGTCGACCTCGCCTGGGGTGGTAACTGGTTCTGCCTGATCGAGGAGCACGACCAGACGCTGGAATTGACCAATGTCGCCCAGCTGACCGAGTACTGCGCCCGCATCCGGCAGGCCGTCAACGACTCGGGGTTTCCTGAGGTGGATCACGTCGAGCTCTTCGGTCCGTCGTCGAAGCCCGGGGTGAACAGCAAGAATTTTGTCCTGTGCCCGGGCCAGGCTTATGATCGTTCACCCTGCGGCACGGGCACCAGCGCGAAGCTCGCCTGTCTCGCCGCCGACGACAAGCTGGCCCCCGGCGCCGAGTGGGTGCAGGAGGGCATCCTCGGCACCACCTTTCGCGGCAAATACCGGAAGCAGGGCGACAAGATCATCCCGACGATCACCGGCACCGCCCATGTCACGGGGGAGGCTACCTTGCTCCTCGATCCGGCGGACCCGTTTGGCTGGGGCATCCGTTGAATTTTATCAGGCAGGGCGAGTCGCCCCCGATTAGCCGCGGCTCATCCGGAAGATTCGCCCTGCCGCCAGCCAATGAGAAATTCCAAATCAGTCATCATCTGTGGTGGCGGCGTCATGGGCCTGAGCACGGCCTACTATCTCGCCCGCGCCGGCTTCCAGGTCACGCTGATCGAGCGCAACGCCGAGAATGCGGACTCCTGCGCGCACGGCAGCGCGGGCTACGTCTCGCCCAGCCACGTCGTGCCGCTGTCCTCTCCGGGCATGGTCTGGAAGGGGCTCAAGTGGATGCTGAGCTCGCGCAGCCCGTTCTACATCCAGCCGCGCCTCGACACCGACCTGATGCGCTGGTCCTGGCTTTTTGCCCGGCATTGCACGAAGGAGCACACGCAGCGCGCCGCGCCCGTCCTCCGCGACCTGTGCCTCGGCGGCCGGAAGCTGTTCCTCGAGCTGGCCGAAGTCACGGGCAACACCTTTGAACTCAAGACGGACGGCCTGCTGAATGTGTGCAAGACGCCGGAGGGACTTGAGCGCGAGGCCAACGGCCTCGCGGCGATCGCCAACCATCTCGGGATCGAGGCGCGGGTGCTCGACGCCACGCAGACCGCCGCGCTGCTGCCGGGTACCCGGCTGAATGTCGCCGGCTCGGTCTATTTCCCCATCGACGCCCACCTCTCGCCGCGGAAGTTCATCCCCGCGCTCACCGCCCTGCTGCAGGAAATGGGCGTGCAGTTCCGCTGGAACACCTCGGTCTTCGGCTGGCAGACGGATGCCGGTCGCATCACCGCCGTGCATACGACGGCGGGGGTGCTCACGGCCGACGAGTTCGTGCTCACGGGCGGCTCCTGGTCGCCGACGATGCTCACCGGCCTGGATATCCGCCTGCCGATGCAGGCGGGCAAGGGTTACAGCCTCACGATCGACCGGCCCCGCCGGCAGCTGGCGAAGCCCATCATCCTCACCGAGAGCAAGGTCGCGGTGACCCCGATGGGCGAAAAACTCCGCTTCGGCGGCACGATGGAAATCAGCGGGCACGATGACCGCGTGCGCCCCGAGCGGATCGAGCAGATCAAGTCCGCCGCGCAGGAGTTTCTCCCGGATTTCACGCCGGAGGATTTCGCCGGCCTCAAGCCCTGGTTCGGCTACCGCCCCGTGACCCCCGATGGCATGCCTTACCTCGGGCGGTTCAACCGGCACGCCAATCTCACCGCCGCGTGCGGCCATGCCATGCTGGGGCTGACCCTCGGGCCGATCACCGGCCTGCTCGTGGCCGAGATCCTCGCCGGGCAGAAGCCCAGCGTGGACCTGAGCATGTTGCGCCCGGACCGATTTGCGTAGTTACCAATCTTCTGGAGGGTCCGTCTCCCGACGGTCCGCGGCCGGTCAGGAGACCGGCCCTCCAAGCAGCCAATCATCCCCATGAACTGGAAAGGTGTCATTCCCGCCATCACGACCAACCTCAACGCCGACCTCGCGGTCGATCATGCCGCGCTGACCGTGCATTGCCGCTGGCTGGTCGAGAACGGCTGCACCGGCATCGTCTGCTGCGGCTCCCTCGGCGAGGCGCAGACGTTGTCATTCGACGAGAAGATCGCCATCGTCCGGACCTGCGTCGCGGCGGTGGGCAAGCGGGTCCCCGTCGTGCTCGGCATCGCTTCGCTCAGCACCACCGAGGCGGTCGCCATGGCCGAGGCGGCCGAAGCGGCCGGGGCCAAGGGTCTCATGGTTCTGCCGCCCTACGTCTACACCAGCGACTGGCGCGAGATGAAGGCGCACGTCAGTGCCGTCATCGGGGCGACCAAGCTTTCCTGCCTGCTCTACAACAACCCGCCCGCCTACAAGACGGACTTTTTACCCGAGCAGATCGCCGAACTGGCGGCGGAGCACGAGAACCTCGCGGCGGTCAAGGAGTCGAGCGGCGATGTCCGCCGCATCACCGCCATCCGGGCGGCGCTGGGCCGGCGCCGGCTGCACATTCTTGTCGGCATGGACGACGCCATCGTCGAGGGCGTGTATGCGGGGGCGGTAGGCTGGATCGCCGGCCTGGTGAACGCGTTCCCCGCCGAGTCGGTCGCCTTGTTCGACTATGCCAGCCGGGGGGACAAGGCCCGGGCCGCCGCGCTCTACCAATGGTTTCTTCCCCTGTTGCGCCTGGATACGGTCCCGAAGTTCGTGCAGCTCATCAAGTGGGTGCAGGCTGAGATGCGCCGGGGTTTGCCGCATGTCCGGCCCCCGCGGCTGCCGCTGGCCGGGGCCGATCTCGAACAGGTTCGCGCCGTGCTGGCCAAGGCCCGCAGGGCGCGCCCGAAACTGTAGGGCGTGATCGCTGATCCCGCCTCGGCTATTACGCGTCGCACGAATAACGTTCTGGCGGGGTCAACGACCCCGCCCTACAGTAAGGAAATATGAAACCAGACGGCGGTTCCCTCCTTGGATTTGGCTCGGGCGGCCTGGGCGGCGCGGGCTTCAAGGCTTTCGACCCCACGCGCAACGTCCCGTTCGACCCGACGTTTCAGTCGGCCACGATGGAGGATGTCGGGCGCGCCGTGCAGCTGGCCACCGCCGCCGCGCCGGCCTGGGCGAAGCTGTCCGGCGCCGACCGCAACAAGTTTCTTTGCGCCATCGCCGAGAAGCTCGAGGCCAAGGTGACTGATCTCGTGGCCCGGGCGATGCAGGAGACCGGGCTGCCCGAGGCGCGTTTGAAAGGCGAGGTGGCACGCACTGCCGGCCAGCTGCGGCTTTACGGGCAGACGGCGGCGCGCGGCGACTGGGTCGACGCCCGGATCGAGACGGCCCAGCCCGAGCGCAAGCCGCTGCCCAAGCCCGACCATCGTTCGATGCTCCGCGCCATCGGCCCGGTCGTGGTGTTCGGCTCCAGCAACTTTCCCTTTGCCTACTCGGTGGCGGGCGGTGACACGGCCTCGGCGTTCGCGGCCGGTTGCCCGGTCATCGTCAAGGCCCACCCGGCCCATCCCGGCACAGGCGAACTGGTCGGCCGGCTTATTCTTCACGCGGTGCGCGAGTGCGGCCTGCCGGAAGGCACCTTTTCGCTCCTGTTCGACGCGGGCTTCGAGGTCGGGCAGGCGCTGGTGCAGCACCCGGCGGTCAAGGCCGTGGGTTTCACCGGTTCGGTCAAGGGCGGCCGGGCGCTCACCGACCTGGCGGCGGCGCGGCCCGAGCCAATCCCGGTCTATGCCGAAATGGGCAGCGTCAATCCCGTGTTCATCTTGCCCGGTGCCATCGCCGAGCGGTCCGCCGGACTCGTCGAAGGTTTGCATGCGTCGTCGACCGTCGGGGTCGGCCAGTTCTGCACCAACCCCGGCCTGGTCGTGCTGCAGCGGTCGCCGGCGGCGGAGAAATTCGTCGGGGAAGTGGTGGTCCGCCTGACCGCGACGCTCGAGGGCGTGATGCTCACACCCGGCATCAGGAAGAGTTTTGTCGCCAACACCACGTCCCGCGCCCACCAGCCCGGGGTGAGGTTGCTGGCCCAGGGTAACGCGACTTCGCTGTGCAGCGCGGCTCCGGTGTGGTTTGAAACAGGCGCCAAGGAGTTCCTCGGCAACCATGCGCTCTCCGAGGAGATATTTGGCCCGAGTTCACTGGTCGTCTGGTGCGAGGATCACTCCGAGATGCTGTCAGTCGCCCATGAACTCGAGGGCAGCCTGACCGCCACGGTGCACGCCGGTGCGGCCGAGGCGATGGAGTTGGGGCCGCTGGTGGACATGCTCGCCGCCAGGGCGGGTCGTTTGGTTCTGAACGGTTATCCGACGGGCCTGGAGGTCAGCCACGCCATCGTGCACGGCGGACCGTATCCCTCGACGAGCGACGGCGGTCGCAGCACCTCGGTCGGCACGCGCGCGCTCAATCGCTGGACGCGGCTGGTGTGCTACCAGGGATTCTCCGACGCTTTGCTCCCGCCCGATCTGCAGAACGCCAACCCGCTCGGGTTGCTGCGGATGGTCAACGGGGAAATGACGAAGACAGCCGTCGGGTAGGGGCACGGTCCCTATTCGACGGCGGCCAACCCGGATCAGGCACCGCGCTCTGACGCGGGGTGCTTGCCCCATTGCGAACAGCCTGGGCAAAGGCTATAGATCAAGGCCACATGGCTGACTTCCCCAAGCCGACCGACCAGCGGCCGCAACTGACATTGCCCAGCAAGTCAGGCCTGATCACGCTGCTGGAGGAACGGGAAAAGGTGCTCAAACAGCGCTACGATGAGCTGGTCCAGTTGGAAGGCCAGCTGCAGGAGCAGCGGGACGAACAGGATACCAAACGCAACGAGCTGGAGTCCAGGACGCGGGTGCTGCAAGAGGGCGAGATGCTGCTGAAAAACAAGAAGCTGCTTCATCAGAAACAATTTTCGCAGTTGCTGGAGCAAAACGAGCTGGTGGCCCTGCGGGTCGCGTTGGAGCAGCGCCGGGTGGATTTTGAGCGTAAGGAGGACTTCCTGGCGCAGACCGAGAAGCGGTTCAACGAGCAGTTCTCCGCCTGCGAACAGGATTTGATCAGACGCGAGGCCTGGGTATCGGCGGAGCATGAGAAGGCGATTTTGAAAAACACCCGCCGGCTCCAGGCCGTGGTTTTCACCGATGTCGTCAGTTATTCGACCCTCATGCAGACCAACGAAGGCCTGACCATCCAGAAGGTGCGGGCCGATCTGCAGCGCATGCAGACCGAAGGGGAGAGCCAGGGCGGGCTGCTGGTCAACACCATGGGTGACGGCATGCTGATGATTTTCCCCAGTGCCATCCAGGCGGTCCGCTTCTCGCTGGACATGCAACGGGCCTTGAACCGGGACAGCGGCACCGACGGGCTGCAGCATCGCTTCGGCATCCACATCGCCGATGTCGCGCTGCTGCCGGATGGGGGCATCGCCGGCGACGGGGTCAACGTCGCCTCGCGGCTGGAATCCAAGGCGCCGAACGGGGGCATCTGCCTGAGCGGGATCGTCTATGCCATTGTCAAAGGCAAACTGCCGCTCCCACCGAGCGCCGTGGAGGAAATAGTGCTCAAGAACATCGCCGAACCCGTGGCGGCCTTCAAATACACGCCGGAGGCCATTCTGGCGATGGAAGTTTCCAACCACACCGCGCCGCCCGACATGACCTTGCCGGATGAGGAGCGCTCAACGCCGCCGTTCCCTCCCGATTCGACGGGTCGGTGGACGGAGCCGTCAAGCGGACAATCGCCCTCGCCAATTGCCCCGGGGCCCGGCGGTGGCGGGCCATAACGAACCACGGCCGGGTCAAGGCGGAGGGCTTCCTGCTCGTGTTCGCCGGCTTCCTGGAGCCGGCCCAGCTGGCGCAGGGCGAGCGCGGCGTGGTTGTGCCCCTCGACGAAGCTGGGCTGGAGCTCGAGCGCGGCGAGAAACTGGGCGAGGGCCTCGCTCTGCCGGTTGTTGCTCGCCAGCGCGCGGCCGTCGGTGTGGTGCGTCTCGGCGTTGCGGGGGGCGAGTTTCAGCGCCTGCTCGAAATGGGCGACGGCCTCGGGAAAACGGTCGGACTGGGTGAGCCCGATGGCCAGTTGAGCTGCGCGTCCGCATGACCAGGATCGAGCGTTGTGGCTGTCTCAAAGCGGTCGAGGGCCTCGGTGGTGCGGCCCAGCGTGGCGAGAGCGAGGTTGCCGTGGGCGGTGCCGAAGGTGGGCGAGAATTTCACCGTCTGCGCGAAAGCCGCCAGCGCTTCGCGGGTGCGGCCCAGCGCCATGAGTGCTGATCCGAGATTATTCTGGGCCTCGGTGTAGCGTGGCTGCAGTTCCAACGCGCGCTGGGGGTGGGGCGGCGCCTCCGCCGGGCGGCCACGCGAGCTGATGGTTGATCTCCGCGACGTCCGGGTGTCGCGCGTCGAGCTGCTGCAGGCGGGGAAAAATCTCCTCCGCCCGCCCGTGGGCCCGCGCCCCGACAATGGCATCGAGCTCGGTTTTCCAGGCGGGCAAGGTCGTGTCATTCATGAAGCTGGCGAGAGCCTATGGCCCCCGGTTGCCGCCGGGCCATTCAAAATTGTGGGCGGTCTTGCCACCCTTGGGTTTTCGCCGCTACCTTGTTTTAGTCCCAAGCTTCAATTTCCGCAGTCCATTCATGGCTGAAGGTCATTTGTTCGGCCGCGATCGCGTTATCGAGCTGGCTCACGGTGCGGGCGCCCACGAGCACGGTGGTGACGGCGGGATTCTGCAGGACCCAGGCCATCGCCAGCTGCAGCGGCGGCACGCCGGCGCGGCGAGCCAGTTCATGCAGCTGGGTCACGCGGCGAAAATTGCGGTCAGTGAAATAGATGTCGGCGTGGGCCGGGATGACGTCGAAGCGCGTGCCCTTGGGCATCGCGGAGCGATCGGGCGTGTATTTGCCGGTGAGGAAACCCGCGGCGAGCGGACTGTAGGCGAGAAACCCGAGGTTCTCCCGTTGGGCGACGGGGAATACATCCTGCGCCGGCTGGAGCACGTTGTAGGCGGTTTCCACCACCTCGTAACGCGCCCCGCCGTGTTGCCGGCAGGCGGCGAGGGCGGTCTCGAGCTGGGCGCCGGAATGATTACTGCAGCCGCCGGCGCGGGCGAGCCCGGCGCGGATGACCCCGTCCATCGCCGCCGCCGCCTCGGCGGGGGCGGTCGTGGCATCATGGCTGTGGTAAAGATACAGGTCCGCGTGGTCGGTCTGGAGCCGTTCCAGGCTGGCTTCCAGCGCGCTGCGGACGTGCTCGCGGGTAAAGTTCTTGGTGACCTTCGTGACCAAGGTGATCCGGTCGCGGTTGCCCCGCGCCTTGAGCCAGCGGCCGATGATCTTCTCCGAGGAATGCATTTCCCCGGAAACTTCCCGGGTGTCGTCGATCCCGAGGCGTTCGCGGCGGTAGGCCTTGGCCTGTCCGCCCCCATAGGCCTCGGCGGAGTCGAAGAGCGTGATCCCGTTCGCCACCGCATGATCCATCAGCGCAAAGGAATCAGCCTCGGTGGTTTCGCGGCCGAAGGTGGTGCAGCCCAGGCCCAGACGGCTCACGGTAAGGCCACTCTTGCCAAGGGTATTTTTCATGAGGAAGGAAATTAAACCGACGTGGATTACCAGCTGGTCCAGCCGCCATCCACGACCAGGCTGTGCCCGGTGACGTAGGACGCGCTGTCCGTCAGCAGGAAGATGGTGGGACCCACGATCTCCTGGTTCTGGCCGATCCGGCGGAGTGCGGTCTTCTTGTCGAGGTCGCTGATAAAATCGGGATGCGATTCCTGTACGCCAGGATTGGGGAACGGTCCGGGGGTGATGGCGTTGAACCGGATGCCGGCGGGGCCGTAATGCACCGCGAGGTAGCGCGTGAGCTGCAGAATGGCGGCCTTGGCGGCGCCGTAGTCGATGGGGTTGGTGACCATCGGTTCGCGGTAGATGCGGGGATCCGGCGCGACCAGGCCATACATGCTGGAGAACAGCACGATGTTGCCGGAGCCGCGCACCTTCATGTGCTCCGCGATCGTCCGGCAGAGGACAAAGGTCGGCGTCAGCGCCAGGTCAAAGGTGCTCCGGAACTCTTCCGCGGTGAGTTTCTCCAGCGTCTTGCCGCGGGAGGAGGCGGTGACCAGGTGCACGACGCCGTCGGGCACGCCATGCTCGGCGACCAGCGTCTCAAGGGCGGCGGGCAGGCCGGCGGCGTTGTTGAGGTCGAGCGAGAGCGGCACCGTGCGGGTGAGCTTTTGCTCATGCACGAAGGCCTCGGCGCGACCGGGCAGATCAAAGCAGAGGACCTTGGCGCATTGCGCATCAAGTTCACGGGTGATGGCAGAGCCGAGATAGCCGGCGCCGCCGGTGATCCAGATGGTCTTGCCCTGGAGGGTTAGTGCGGGATTCATGCGGTGGGTGGGGTGGACACGAACATTTCCAATGCGACATCGGCCGCTGCCGCCGGCGCCAACAATTTATGAGAGGGTGGGTTCATCCAGGATAGCGTCCGCTGGCTCAGTAGGTGGCCCGGGCTGCGGCCTCCACCATGCGGGTTACCCGACTGAGATCCCCATCGGGGGGCAGTTGGTCGCCGGGTGCAATGATCAGCGCCGGACTTTGGTGGCGGAGGTCCAGCCAGGCTTCCACCTGAGCATCGAAGACCTTTAGGGGAATACCTGAATGGAAGCTGCTGGGTGGAATTCCGCCGGACAAGATATAGCGGGGGCCCGCCTCGGCCCGGCACTCGGAGGGGGACAAGTCACCCCAAGGTGCCGGGGTCACCGCGTCCGCGCCATCGAAACCCAAGTCACGGGTGGTGCGGAGCAAGCCGCGAAGCCGGCCGTCAATGTGGGTGACAATAGGCTTGCCGTATTCATGGGCGATAGCGGACATCCGCCGGTAGTGATCGCCGCTATAGCGCATCACCCAAGGCGGACTTTGCACATCAGCGGAAAGATTGTCGGAGTGAATCAGGACCTGGGAGGGACCTGCCGCCATCAGACGGCATACCTTCTCGTGGGCGGAATTGATGACGGCCAAGGTCTGGGTCAGTTCGTCGGGGGCGTCGTAGGACAGCATTACCGTCAGCTCAACTCCCGCATAGCGGCTCATGAGGAAGCCCATTCCGGTGTATGGCACCTGCACCAAGGGCAGGCCTAACTCGCCGACCTGAACGTCCACTTCGCGCAGTTGTTCCCAGTCTGCCTCGTAACTGATCTGTTCAAACGCATGGCGAACCACCTTCAGGTCCTCCACGCTCTGAATCATGTGGTGGATGATGGGCCAGCTGAAGGTCACCGGCGACCACTCGCGAATCTCCTCGACGGTGCCGAAGGGTGTTTCCAGCCGGTGGAAATAATGCTCACCCCGAATGCCCGAGGCCATCCGCACCGAGGGACCATGAAGCTCCCGGTAAAACGAACCCAGATTTACGTGAATAGCGGCCCCCGTGTGCCGGTGTAGGGCGAGCAAGGCCGCGACCTTGTCGCGATTGGCGCCATCTGTCTTGCCGGGGGTAAATTTCCCGCCACCGTTGCCCGCGTGCCAGTAGGACAGGTCGGCGAGCGCCGGGACGGAGTCAGGCTGACCACCCATATAGACCGTGAGCAGTCGTTCACGCGGTGACATGAGGGTCTTGTTGATCGAAGCCTACTTGGCCGTGTGGCCGCCGTCGACCGGCAGGTTGGCGCCCGTGATGTAGGTGGAGGCGTCGCTGAGCAGAAAGACGACGGCGCCGCCGACCTCGCGCGCCTCGCACATGCGGCCCAGCATGGTGATCTTGTTGTAGCGCTCGATGAACTCAGGCGCCTGCGGCTTGTCGGGATTGAAGATGCCGCCGGGGGAGACCACATTGACCCGGACACCCTGCGGGCCGTAGTGCGACCCGAGGTAGCGCGTGAGATTCACCATGCCGCCTTTATGGAAGAAATAGTCGGGCGCGGTGGTCATGTTGGTGCCCTCGTAGAGCGAGGGGTTGCTGCCGACCATGCCGTAGATGGAGCCGATGTTGACGATGCTGCCGGCCTGCTGTTTGGCCATCACGTCGCCGAAGGTGCGGACGGTGGCAAAGAAGCCGGTGGCGTTGATTTCCATCGACTCCCGCCAGATCGCGAGAGCGTCGCTCATGGAACGCATGGGCCGGTTGACGGCATTAAACACGATGCCGTCGACGCGTTGATGCTGCGCCAGCACCCGGTCGCGCAGGGCGTGGAGCGAGGCTTCCGAACCGATGTCGGTTTCCTCGATCAGGACGGTGCGACCTGCCGCCTGTTCGGCATCGGCGAGGGACTGGAGCGAGGCACGGTTGCGGGAGGCCACGATGAGGGTCGCACCGGCGGAAGCCAGGGATTTGACCAGCGCCCGGCCGAGGAGGCCGGTGCCGCCGAACTGGATCACGACCTTGCCGTGAAGGGAGAAGGAGGAAGGGTCAGGCATGGAGGAAAAAAGGGTGGGGGTGGGAGTAAATGCTTCAGGGAACTGGCGTGGTGCGCGGCTCGGGATTCAGATGCACCGGCCGCCGTCGACCTCGAGGGACACGCCGGTCACAAATTCGGAGGCGGGATCGGCGAGGAACACGGCGGCATTGGCGACGTCGGTGGCGCGGCCGAGGCGACCGAGGGGGATCGAGGCGGTGAACTTTGCCCGGTTCTCCGGGGTGTCCGCCATCCCCATGAAGGTGGTGAGCAACGGCGTCTCCGCGATCGCAGGGTTGATCCCGTTGACCCGGATCCGGTCGGGGGCGAGCTCGACGGCCATGGACTTGGTCAGCAGGAGGACGGCCCCCTTCGAAGCGTTGTACCAGGCCAGGCCGGGTCGCGGGCGCACGGCGGCGGTGGAACCGATGTTGATGAAGGCGCCGCCGCCCTGGCGCCGGAACACGGGCACGCAATGCACGGCGGAGTGGTAGATGCTCTTGACGTTGACCTGGAAGATGCGGTCGAAGGTCTCCTCCGAGACATTCAGCATCGGCTGGTTGGCATGGCTGATGCCGGCGTTGTTGACCATGACGTCCAGCCGGCCGTGGCGGTCGACCGCCGCCTTGACCACGGCGGCCATGTCGGCCGATCTGGTCACATCGGTCCGGCAGAACTGCGCGTCGTGCCCGGCGGCCCGCAGGTTGGAAGCGAGGCGCTCCCCGAGGTCGGCGTTGATGTCGGCAATGATGACCCGGGCGCCCTGGGCCGTGTAGGCCTGACAGATGCTTTCACCGAAGCCGGAGGCTCCGCCGGTGACAATGGCAACGAGATTGGACAGTCGCATGGGAGTTGAAGGGACGGGAGTGATTTTTCGGCCGCAGGGGTCCGGCTCAGGGGAAGCCGCAGGGATCAGGCGTAAGGCGAGCGGGCCGGCGGCTTGAGGGTGGCCGGCAACTCGGCGACCAGGCCGCGCACGAGTTCGAGGCGTTGCTTCACGTAGCCGGTCAGCGCCACGACGTCGGCCCCGATGCCGATGACGTTGTAGCCCTCGGCGACCAGATCGGGGAGCGGGGCAATCAGGCCCGCGGTCATGGCGAACTTGCCGTTTTTGCGCGCGGCGGCCGCGACGCGCTTGCGGGCGGCGACCACCGCGGGATCATCCAGCTGGCCGGGCTTGCCGATGCGGTGGCTGAAGTCGCCGGGACCAAAGAGAATGCCGTCGAAGCCCGGCACGGCGGCGATTTCGTCCACCTGTTCCAGGGCCTCGGGCGACTCGATCTGCAAAATGACGACGCGCTCGGCGTTGGAGTGGCGGAGATAATCCTCGAGCGGCACCAGGCAGAACTGCCCGTCGATATTGCCGCCGTCGAGGGCGCGCTTGCCGATGGGATGAAAACGCACCCACTCGACGATCTGGCGGGCCTCAGCGCCGCTGGCCACATGCGGCACAATGATGCCGGTGGCGTCGGCCTCGAACGGGCGGATGTAGTCGCTGTAGCTGCCGCGGCCGACGCGCACGAACGTGTCGATGTTGTGCACGCGGGCGGCGCGGATCTGGTTTTCCAGGCCGATCCAGTCGTTCGGGACATGCTCGTTGCAGAGCCAGACGGCATCGGCACCGCAGAGCCCCGCGATCTCGGTCACGCGGGGGTCCGACAGATTCACCTTGAGGACGGTCGGCAGTTGTTTTTCACGGAGGAGTTTGAGTACCCGGCTGGAGCGTAGTTTCATAAGAGAATGAGGGAAAGGGGAGGAGTGGACGCTGATAGTGGAGAAGGGTTGGTCGGATCAGGTGATTTCGGAGAGGAGCACCTCGCGGCCCCCTTCCTCGCGGCTGCGCAGGCCCGCAATCAGCAACTGCATCAGCTCGACGGTCTCCGCGAAGGGAAACGGCCGCTCGCCGGTGCGCAGGTAGGTGATGAAGGCCTCGAGCTGGGTCTTGAAGGAGTAGAAGGTGTCGCCCGAGGAGACCTGGACGTGACCGGCGGTGCCGATGAGCTGAAGGTGCCCGAAACCGCCATACATGTCCGCGCTGGCGACGATGACGACATCCGCGCCGCAACGGTGCTTGAGGTGGACGATGTTTCGTTCCTTGGTGCCGGTGTTGCGAGCGCTGATGAAGCCCGGCCCGAGGATGGGATACATGCCTTCAAGGGCGTGGATGCCGTAGGTTTCCCAGCTCTTCGGCGTGGTGATGGAAACGAAGCGGAGGGCGCCGAGCTCGCGGGTGGAGATGCGGTAGGGCATGTACTCCTTCGTGTAGCGCATGCTGCTCGACGACAGGATCGGCCGGCCCGTCGCGACCCAGTCCTGGAAGACCTTGAGGTCGGGCGCATTGTCGGTGAGCGGCTTGTCGATGAAGACGGGCAGGCCGGCCTCGACGAAGGGCCGGGCCCGGGCCACGTGTTCCCCGCCGATGTCGGTCGCGATGATGACGGCGTCCACGTGGCCGATCACATCGGTGGGGCGCTCCACCACGTGGGGGATGTGCGAGCACTTGGCCACATGCTCGGCGGTGAAGCCGCCTTCGCCGACGCAGCAGATGTGGGTGACCCTGGCCCCGGGGATCGTGAGGGTTTCGGCCGGCTGCTTGTTCAGATAGACAGGGATGCCCGCGAACGGGCATTCCTTCGTCATCAGCTCGCGGTTGTAGCCATTGAACATGGCGCTCCACGAATACGGATGACCGTTGCCCGGGGTGCTGCCCAGCATGGCCAGGCGGATGGCGGCAGGATTTTTGACCAGGCTCATGAGCGGGAGGATTGCAGGGCGGAGGTCAGGTGCGACGGTTTCATTCGACGTTGATGGTCAGCTTGCCCGTCCGGTATTCGGCCTCCCACACCTTCAGGATGTCCGCGACGTACTGGTCCAGGGGGCGCTTTTCGCCGACGTGCTTGAGCAGCTCGGGCAGCCAGCGGTTGCCGAAACGCACGTGCTGGGTCTCGTCCGCGATGTCGTAACGCACAAACTGCTCGCTAAGGGTGTCGCCGGACTTGCGGTGCGCCTCGACGCGGCGGTGACGGTAGGGAAACGCGTGCACCTCGTTGCCCATGGTGAGCATCGCATACTGCATGAGCGGGGGAAACTGGCTGCGCCATTTGAAGATGTGGAGATACTGGGGCGACTGGAACGGATCCATGCCGTGGCCACGCATCCACTCGTAACCCATCAGGCAGTGCCGGACCTCGTCATAGAGGTGACGGGCGGTGTCGAGCTGGAACTCCCACGGCATCCCGGGCACCGCATACAGCACGACGCCGACGGTCTCGGCGGCCAACATCTCGGTGGAATAGCGCTCAAATTCCTCGATCGTGTGCTCGTGGTGGTCCGCCTCGCCGGGCATCGGCTCGAGATCCTCGGCGCGATTGGTGAAGCGGTCGTCCCGCTCAGCCTCGCGCGGAAGCTTGAACTCCGTCCGGCACTTCGGTGGCGCCGGCCGCGCCGGCCGCTTGGTCTCGAGGCCGCTGATGCCGCCGCTGGCGGCGAGCAGCCGGCGGACATATTGCTCCCAGGTGTGCGCCGCGGCGCGGACCCGGCCGGCGCGGCCGGCCTGCCGGAGCAGAGGCTCGATCCGGTCGAGCTGGGCGCGCAGGTCGAGCAGCGCGTGCCGGATGACGTGCACGCTCGGCTGGTCGCTGTTGGGGAAAGTGGCCTGCTCGTGATTCTCCAGGGCCTGGATGAGGCTGGGGGTGACCACCCGATAAAGTGCGAGGGCCAGGGCGTATTCATCGGGCGCGTGCGGCAGTTCTCCGACCAGGGTGACCAAGGCGTCATCCGTGGGTTTTTGAAAGGCCGGCGACTGGATCTCGCGCAGCCGCAGGTAAAACGCGTTCACATGCTGGGCGTTCTCCCAGAGCGCGCGGCCGAGTTCGCATTTCAACTCGAAAGTTTCAACCCGGGGCAACCAGCCCGCGAGGAGCCGCATGATCTCATGTTCCACGAACCGGTAGCGGTTCAACAGCCGGCGATTGGCGTCGATGTCGATCGGGGGGGCCTCCGACCGGCGGCGCCGGGAAGACGAGCGTGCCATGGTGGCGCGGGGCGTGGCGCGGCGGGCGGGCTTGGGGGTGGTTTTTTTGCGGGTGGTCATGACACAGGGCAGGGTGGGGAACGGGTCAGGCGTTCAAGGCGGCGCAATGGACACGGGCCCCGGAGTCCGCCGAGGCCAGCGCCGCGAGGTTGAAGCGCAGGGTCTGGACCGCGGCTTCCAGCGAGCAGAGTCCGGCGGGCTTGCCCTCCAGCAGGTCGAGGAAGCGGTTGGCCTGGGTGATAAACGGCGTGTCCCGGCCGCCGGGCTCGACGTTGCGCCAGGCCCAGTCGGAGTCACCCAGGCGAAACGTGCCCCACCGGCGGTTATGCAGCTCGATCTTCAGGCTGCCGGTCGCGGTGTTGAACTGGAGCGTGGTCTCGTTGGGAGCCTGGAACTGGTTGATGGTGTAATTGACGAGGGCGTCCCCGTGCCGGGCGCTGAGATTGACCGTGTCCTCAACCGTGACGTCCGGCAGTACCTGGTGGGCGCAGTCGCAGAGCACGCTGTCGGTGGGCCCCAGGACGCTTTCCATCCAGTTAGCGGTGTGGGTCAGGGCGTCCTGGACCGCACCGCCGCCGGTTTTGCGGTCACGATAATAGGTCTTGGCATAATGCACCGCATGCGCCGGGCGGCAGCTGGGGAAATTCTGGCCGCCGGTCGAGGTCGCGTGCCGGACGGGTCCGAACTCGCCGCTCAACAAAAAGTCGCGGGCCGCACCAAGGATAGGATTCACGTGCTGGACATAGGCCACGACCGCCTGGCGGCCCGAGGCCGCGTGCGCCCGCAGCAACCCGGGAATCCCCGCGAGGGACTGGGAAAGAGGTTTCTCGATCAGGACGTGCAGGCCGCGCTGCAGGATCTCCGTCGCCATCGGCACATGCAGATGCGCCGGGGTGCAGATCACCGCAGCGTCGTATTCTGCCTGCTCAAGCGCCAGCTTCCAGTCGGAGACAGCGGGCACCTGGTAGGTCTTCACCATCGTCTCGAGCAGGGCCGGATTGGCTTCACAGGCGGTGACCTTGGCGCGACCAGTGGTCTGGAAACAGCGCAAATGGCGCTCGCCAATGCTGCCGCAGCCAATAATGAGGAGGGAAGTCATGACAATAAATCGGTGGAAATCTTCAGGGCCTGCCGCAGGAGATGTGGCGGAAACCAGCCAGGATCTCCGGGGTAGACAGCAGAGCAGATTTGGAGTTGCCTTTCATGTATACAAAGGTATGTTCCCCCCGAGATGAAAAGTGTCAATACTGATGTTGCGTACGAATTCATTCGGAAGCGTATTCTCAGCGGAGAGTACCCCCCGGGACATGCTTTGCTGACGGAGGTGCTCGCCACCGAGATCAAGGTCAGCCGGACCCCGGTGCGGGATGCGCTGCGCAAGCTGGAGACGGACGGCCTGGTCACCATCCGGGCGCACCTCGGCGCGAGCGTAAAGAAGATGGAACTGAAAGAATTTCGCGAGATGTGCGACCTGCGCCTCGCGCTCGAGAGTCACGCCGCGGGCCTGGCGGCGGTCAACCACACCGAAGCCGATCTGAGCGAAATCCAATACGCTTTGGAAGCGATGCGTCGGCTGACAGATCAGATCATCGCCGCGAACCAGGAGCAGCCGATGCTGACCGAGCTGGTGCACGAGGATGTGCGATTCCATATTGCGATCATGACGGCGGCCAACAATGACCTGATGAAAAAGGAGATTCTCCGGCTGCACCTGCTCAACCGCGTGGTATCGGGAAGCATGGGTGGACAGAAAGTGGCCTTGAAAAAGGCCCATTCCGATGTCCGCCGGCGCCAGGTTTTGGCCAAACACACCGATATCTACAACGCGATTGCCGCATCAGACCCGGGAGCGGCAAAGCGCGAGATGGAATTTCATCTGCAGGAGTTGATCGACCACAATCTGCTTCTGATGACCAGGGCTGCGTCCGGAATCCTGGCCCGTGACCTTACCGCGGAAGAGTTGGCGTATAATTCCTGATCCCGGCCGGTTCGTTTCCTAGATCTGTTCCAGTGTGCTCCTCCGGGCGGCGGTTGCGCGGTACCTTTTTCAAGATAGTGGGTGGACGAACGGTCACGGCTTGCCGGGGACGGTGGGACCGGTCACGAGCCCGTTGCGACGGCAGTCGAATGGCAAACGACCCTGGCGGTCGGGAGTGGGCTGGAAATGCACCGGAGTTACTGGCCGACGATACCGGGACTATTTTCTCCGATCTGGGTTTCCACGATTTGAATACTTTGGGCTTCATTTCATATGGCAGACACTGTATACGCATGTATTGGATTACTCTTTGGAATCAGCGAAAAGGAAATCAGGCAGGGGGTAATGCCTGGGGCCGGACGACCCGACTCCCCGTCCGCGACCGCGCGAACTCGAAATCCGAAAGCGATACATCATATGGGCAAATTAAAAAACCTTCTGGGTGCTTTCGTGGTGTTGGCCGGCGGGATGACAGCGGCGGACGTTGCTGGTCCTGCGGTCTCTCGGCCGGCCAAACCCTACAATGTGCTTGTCGTCATCATCGATGACGTGGCGGCAAACCTGAACAGCGTGGAGGATCCCTCATCGCCCGTGCGGACACCCAACATGGAGCGATTGGCGGCCAAGGGAACCTGGTTTACCCAGGCTTACAACGACGCGCCCGTGTGTTCGGCCTCTCGCACCGCCATGCTGACCGGCGTCCACTCCGCCCGCTCCGGCGTTTATTACAACACGCAGGCATACCGGCGCTCGGGCACCTGGATCGCCGACGTGCAGACTTTACCGGCTTCCTTCCAGAAGATGGGTTACCTCACCGCCGGATACGGCAAGGTGACCCACAACCGGTTCGCGGCGGATGACCTCACCGATTACACGCCGGGATATTACAAGATGTTCGATCGCAAAACTGATGTGACGCACACCGATCCGGAATTGCTCGAAAAGGCCGTGCCCGGTTCCGTGCGGGAAATCCCCGGGAATTCCAGCAAGAACTGGACGTGGGGAACCCTGCCGGATGACTGGGATCGGGCCGACCCGACGAAGATGCAGCAGGACACCGAACAGGCCAACCGCACCATCGGTTTCTTGGGAGCGAAACATGACCAGCCATTCTTTCTCGCGTGCGGGTTTTGGCGCCCGCACGTGCGCTGGTCCGTGCCCCAGCGGTATTACGACATGTTTCCCCTCGAGGACATCCAGCTGCCTCGAGGATACCGCGCGGATGATCTGGAGGATCTGCCCAAACCAGGCCGGTGGATTGCCATGCACCGGCGGGAACACGCGGACGTGTTGTCCGGTGCCATGTGGCGCGAGGCCCTGCGGGGCTATCTGGCCTCGGTGGCCTATGTCGATGAACAGATCGGACGCGTGCTCGATGCGCTGGAGCAAAGCGACTACCGGGACAACACCATCGTCGTGTTCCTGAGCGACAACGGCATGCATCTCGGCGAGAAGGATCATTGGTTGAAGTTCGCCCTGTGGGAACAAACCTGCCGGGTGTTTCTGTCCATCTCGGTGCCGGGGATGCCGCTGCAAAGGCTGGCGACACCGGTGAGCCTGATTGATCTTTATCCGACCTTGCTCAATCTGTCCGGGGTCACGCCGCCCGGGCATTCGCTGGACGGGGTCGATTTGTCGAAAATATTGAGCGGTGAATCCAAGGCCCGCGGCAAGCCGGTGCGGTCAACGTATGGGGCCGGCAATCACACGATCCGGAATGATCGTTACCGCTACATCAGGTACCGGAACGGGGACGAGGAACTCTACGATCACGCCAACGATCCGTATGAGTGGACGAACCTTGCCAGCAACCCGGCGCTCACCGGGCTCAAGCGCGAGCTCGCGCGCTGGTTGCCGGCGACGGATACTCCGGGGGTCGCGGAGGAGGAGATCGGGGACAATTCCCGGTGGACGGATGAGGCCTACCAATGAGGGCGGACCGAGACCGCCGTGCCCCGGGGCAATCGATGGACATTTCTCCCCGCTGGAGCGTTGGATTCCCGCGCGACGATGCCGCAAGTACGGCGAATATAGGATTTAAGCGTTTGAATTGATTAAACCTCGGATACCATGAAAATGATAACGACCGTTCTTTTCGCCGCGGCCATGCTGGTGGGTGGCCGGGCCGTACCGACCGCCGCCGCGCAGAGCGATATTCCCATGCATGGTTGGAAACTGCTCCCGCCCGTGCCTGACCCCATTGGCTTTGTCGGCATGTTTGCCGGCGTGTTGAACGGTCGCCTGATTGCGGGCGGCGGGGCCCAGTTTGACAAGCCATCGTGGTTAAAGGGCAAAAAGATCTTCAGCGACCGCATCTATACGCTGGCCCCGGGCGCGGAGACCTGGCTCGAGCATGAGGCCCGGTTGCCCGCGCCCATGGCTTACTTCGCCATGGCGACGGCTCCTGACGTCATCTACCTGATCGGTGGCACGGATGAAAAGGAATGTTTGCGGAGCATTTTTGAATTGCGGGCCAAGGGTGATGACTTGGTCCTCACGCGCCTCGTCGATTTTATGGAACCGGTCGCGCTGGCGGGCGCGGCCATCTCGGGTGGACGCCTGTATGTGGCCGGTGGCCGCTCCACCCCCGAATCAACGACCCCGAGCTCGAAGGTGTGGTCGCTCGATCTCGCGGACCCCAAGGGATCGGTCTGGCGGCGGGAACCCGATCTGCCTGGAACCGGCGTGATCTTGGGTGCAATGACTGCGGCCGAGGGACAATTGTATTTCTTCGGCGGCATCAGCTTCGATGCAGCCAGCAAGGCCCGTCCCTCCGCCAAAGCCTTTCGCCTCGACCCGCGGGAAGCAAAATGGACCGCATTGCCGGACCTGCCGGAGCCGAGGGTAGGGGCGGTATCGCCCTGTTTGGTCCTCCCGGGAAATCGCATATTCCTCATCGGTGGCTACGCCGAGGTGTTTGCCGGTCCGCCGCGCGAGCATCCGGGA
The DNA here is from genome assembly GCA_046590295.1 of Lacunisphaera sp. Lineage (GTDB taxonomy): Bacteria > Verrucomicrobiota > Verrucomicrobiia > Opitutales > Opitutaceae > Lacunisphaera. The sequence continues at coordinate 5,937 of JBKJTZ010000115.1, read as the reverse complement.
TTCAGCCAGCAAACGTATTATTTTGATCTGGCGGATGGCCGTTGGCGGGATGGTCCGCTTTTGCCGGCCGCGACAGTGCTTGATCGGGATAAGAGCACCGATGCAGGGCCCGCACCCATGGTGGTGGCTCCCGGTGTCATCTGGGAAGACCACGTGGTCGTGGTGAGTGGCGAAGTGCGGCCCAATGCCCGCACGCGCGCGGTGCTGGCCTGGCCGCTGGGACCTTAGGCGTCCGCAGGCGGGAATATCTGCCATAAAGGAGGCGGATTCTCACGGGCTTCACTGCCGTGTATATATTATTACTCTATGAGATAAGTACATCCGAACGGAAGGCGGTGCAGAGTACCTCCCAAGACTACATCCGTAAAAAGCACGACCAGTTCCATTCAATCTGAAGAATACTCAGAGGACTTGGCAGAGAAACCAACCTGACAGCGGGCTTTCAACCAGTCCTGTTCACATGGAGGTCACCCCCTGCCAGCCTGACCTCATTGCTGGGATGACATCGTGAATAGATCATTGTTTGATGGAAAAAGTTTGACACTACACACTCACGTATGGCGATGTATACAGCATTGGAAAACCCACCACCCGCAGTGAAAAAAAACCCATGAATCCTTCAAACCCTGTATTGCGCTTCTCGCGAAGCATGCTTGCGGCTTTTGCCGCCGGCTCGTTGGCAGCTGTCACCCTGCCTGCTCAAACCGCATCGCCAACCTCCGAGGCGGCGAAAGACGACGTCATGGAAATGTCGGTCTACCGCGTGATATCGAGCCAAGACCAAGGCTATCTGGCGAACAGCGCGACTCCTTTTAAGACGCGTCAAGCCATGGTGGACATCCCTCAGGCGATCACCGTGGTCACCCGCGACATGATCGATGACATTGGCGAAGTGGATCTGGCCAAGGTGCTGACCTACGTGGGCGGCGTGCCGAAGTTTGGCGGCGAACTTTTCCAGTTGCGCGGGAGCAATGCGTTTTCCACCTACCCGGTGGTCGACGGCCTGATCTCCCGCACGGTCTACATGGACAACATCTTTATTGATTCGATCGAGATCATCCGTGGGCCGGCCGCGTTGCTCTACCCCAACTCCCAACTAACCGGCGTGATCAATAAAACCACCCGGCGCCCGCAGGCAAGGCCGATGACTTCGCTCACCGCCAAAGTCACGGACTACGGCCTCTACCGGGTAGTCGGCGACTCGACCGGCCCGATCGGAAAGCTCGGGGCTGGCCAGCTCAACTACCGCCTCTTGGGCGGGATCGTTCGCGGCGATGGCTTTTTCACCAACACGAAAGAGGATCGGACGATGTTCCATCCCTCCCTCCAATGGGATTTCGATAAAACCAGTGTCATGGTGGCTTACGATTATCAGAAAATTACCCGACCCTCGAATCCGACGGCGGTGTTGCAGCCCAACGGCAGGATTTTCATCGGCGGTGGCCGTGAGAACAGTCTCTTCCTTCCCCCGGGTGCGGCCGAGACCCACGAACATAACGGTTTCCGGGCCAGTGTGGTTCATCAGTATTCCCGCAACTGGGAGAGCAGGATCGGCTTGGACTGGAATACGATGCACCGGGTCGGCAGCGTGGTCTTGCCCACCGGCGGAGTCAATTGGGACGCCCGCACGATCAGCTTCTTCAACCGGCGCAATGACTTGAAGCTGGAAAATGCCTCCATCTCGCTGGACACCAACGGAAGCTACGAACTGGCCGGGATGAAACACCAGAGCACTTTTGGGCTCAACATCACCGTGCAAAAGGCGACCAACAAGCTTTGGGCGAACGATAATTTTGGTGGTCCGGGTGTCCGGTTAAACGTGCGCCCCATCGACAATCCCAGCATCAATACCCTGCCCGTGTTGCCTATCGGCTCCTTCGTGGTGCCCGCCAATCCTGGCAATCGGGTCCGCAGCGAATTCTCGAACTTCTACTTCCAGCAGAATGTCGAGGTCATCAAGGACCGGCTCCTCCTCATCGGTGGCTACGCCAAGTTCCTGGACGAGACCAACAACCTCGCGAATTACCTCGTCAACACCGCCACGTTGGCCCGGGAGAACTCCAACCTCCACCGGTTCGGCGTGGTCGCTCAGTTCTTCAAGAAGAAACTGGCCCTCTACGCCATGACGGCCAACAGCCAGTTGCCGCCCAGCCCGACGGCTATCTTGGAAGATGGCAGCTCGGTCCCGGGTGCGTCCGGTAGTGGCAAGGAAGCTGGCATCAAGGTCAGCCTGCTCGAAGGCAGGTTTAACGCGACACTCTCCTACTTTGATCTCGAGACCACCGGCATCGCGGTCTTTGGCGGCATTCGGCCCGATGGCCGCAGCTTCAACGTCCTGCTCGGCAAGACGCGGGCCAAGGGTTTTGACGGCGAAATGTCTCTCGGCCTGTCCAAGAATCTTGAGCTGATCACAAACTTCTATTCCGGCACGGTGAAGGATGTAAACAACCTCCCCGTGGAGGATTCCTATAAATCCACCATCGGCTTTATCGGCAAATATTCGTTCCACGATGGCGCCGCCAAGGGGCTTTCCCTCGGGACGGGTGGCTATCACACCACCGGACGAGTGACGGGCACCGGCGCGCTCACCTATGTCGGTAAACCCGTCCAAATCACGAATGATTCGGATCCTATCGTGAAGCTCTTCGCCAACTACAACATGAACAAGAACTGGTCGTTCAAGCTTGAGCTGGAAAACGTCTTCGACGGGCTCTACCCGTTGGCCATCAACAATGCGGTCCTGCTTGAGACCAACATCGGCCGCAGCTTCAGCTTCCAGGCAGCCTATCGTTTCTGATCCCTGCTGGTTTGCCTGTTTTCCGCCGGTTGCTGCGCCAAGTTTTTTGTGGCGCAGGACCGGCGGATTCGCGTAAGCACCCCACCAACCGTTTACCTTGTCGCTTCCGGCCGTGAACCCACCGCATGACTCCGGGCCAACCACGCCACCGGCGCAGGACCGGCGGACGTTTCTGCGCCAGGCGGCAACGGCGCTCACCGGCTTGGCCGTATTGCCCGGGTCAGTTCGCGCCGCGGAAGAGAAGGATGCCGTCGTGACACCTCCTCCCGTCGAGGCCCCGCCGCTGGTTTATCTGGCGCTGGACCCCGGCGAGGCCGCTTTCGTCGAACACTTGGTCGGCGTGCTGTGCCCGGCCGACGAACTGACGCCGGGCGGGGTGGAGTGCGGTCTCGCGATCTTCATCGACCGCCAGCTGGCCGGTGCCTTCGGGCGGGGGGAGCGGCTTTATCTCCAGGGGCCGTGGCGGCCCGGCCGGCCGGAAGACGGCTACCAGTTGCCGATGACCCCGGCACAGTATTTCAAGCACGGCCTGGCGGCCGCCGCCCGGGCCTGCGGGCAGCTGCATGGCCGCGATTTTGCCGCCCTCGACCGGGCGACCGCCGATCTGTTTTTGGAGGCGGTGGCCGGGGGCAAGGTCTCCTCGGGCGAGTTGCAGCTCGATGTCTGGTTCAACGAAACGGTTTATCCGCTCTTCACCCAGGCGTGTTTTTCGGACCCGGTGTATGGCGGCAACCGCGACAAGGTTTTCTGGAAGATGATCGGCTACCCCGGGCTGCCGGCGGTCAACGGCCTGAACATGACGAAATACCGTGGCAAACCGTTTCCGGGCGCCGCGGCCCCATTGTCCATGGAGGATTTCAGCTGACATGAAACGCCTGCCGCATCGTTCCGTGGTGGTGGTGGGGGCCGGGGTCGCCGGCGGCCTGATCGCGCGGCAGCTCGCGCGGCGGCGGATCGACACGGTGGTGCTGGAACGCGGCGGCGACCACCAGGGTGGGGCGGAGGGGCGCCTGCCGACGCAGCGCGACGAATTGCGCTGGGACATCCGCACGGGGCTGATGCAGGACGCCGCGAAGGAGACCTACACCTTCCGCCGGTCGCGCAGCGACGCGGCGCGCCCGATGCGACGGCTCACGGCGTTCCTGCCCGGCACGGGTGTCGGCGGCGCGGGCAGCCATTGGAACGGACAGGTCTGGCGCTGGGCGGACTACAACCTGGCGCTGCGCTCGCGCTTCGAGCGGCGCTATGGCGCCGGCTCGATCCCGGCCGACATGCCGCTGCAGGACTGGGGCGTCAGCTATGACGAACTCGAGCCGTACCACGATCTGTTCGAGAAACTTTTTGGCGTCTCGGGCCTCGCGGGCAACGTGCGCGGGGTGATCCAGCCGGGCGGAAACCCCTTCGAGGCCCCGCGCCAGAATCCGTATCCCCAGGCGCCGTTGGAAAGCACGGAAGCAGGGTTGATCTTCGAGGACACCGTGACCCGCGAGTTCGGCTACAAGCCCTTCCCGTCGCCGGCTGCCAACTCGACCGGGGTGTATGTCAATCCCGACGGCATGCGCCTCGGGGCCTGCCAGTATTGCGGCCACTGCGACCGCTTCGTCTGCGAGGCCAACGCCAAGGGCACGCCGGACCTGCTGCTGTTCCCCTGGCTGGCACGGCAGCCGCGTTTCGAGCTACGGAAGCACAGCCAGGTGCTGGCGGTGGAGCATGATGCGGCGGCCGGCCGGGCGCGCGGCGTCCGCTACCTCGACCTTACCACGGGGGAGGAATATTTCCAGCCGGCCGACGCCGTCGTGCTCGCGGGTTTCACGATGACCAACACCCGGCTGCTGTTGGCCGGCGGCATCGGGCGGGCCTATGATCCGGCGACGGGCACCGGGGTGGTCGGGCGCAACTTCTGCTATCAGGCGAACGCCGGCATCTCGGTCTTCATGCCCGACCGCTGGATCAATCCGTTCCTGGCCGCCGGCTGCACGGGGACGATCATCGACGAGTTTAACGACGACAATTTTGACCACACCGGACTCGGCTTTCTCGGGGGTGGTTACATCGGCGTCAATGTCATCTCGGGCCGGCCGATCAACGCGCGCCGCCTGCCGCCCGGCACGCCGCGCTGGGGGTCGGCTTGGAAGCGAGCGAATGCCGACTGGTATGCGCACAGCTTCGGGATCGGCGTACAGGGCAGCTGTTATCCGCACCGCGAGAACTACCTGGATCTCGATCCGGACTACACGGATGCGTTCGGTCAGCCGTTGCTGCGCATGAATTTTGACTTCCGCGAGAATGAGCAGCGGCTCTCGGCCTATTGCACGGCGCAGGCGGAGCGCATCGCGCACGCCATGGGCGCCAAGGTGGTCGGCCCGGCGGTGCCGCGGACGGCGCCCTTCGATGTCCGGCTTTACCAGGGATCGCACATCACCGGCGGCACGCCGATGGGTGCGGATCCGGCGACGAGCGTGGTCTCCCCGCGGTTGCAGCACTGGGACGCCGATAATCTCTTCGTCGCCGGTGCCTCAGTCTTCGCGCACAACGCCGGCCACAACCCCACCGGCCCCGTCGCGGCCCTGGCCCTGCGGCTCGGCGACGACCTCGTGCGTTATCTGGACAAACCCGGCCGACTCGCATGAGACCAAGCGCCTGCCTGATCCTGATCCTTTCCTGCTCGGCAGGGGCATTCCAGCTGTCCGGTGCGGATCCCGCGGCAACGTCGGGCGATCCGGCCCGCGGGCTGGTACTCTACAACCAGTGTGCGGTGTGCCATCGGGACCGTGCCACGGATGTGCCGAATCCCGGACCGGAACTGCGCGGAGTGGTCGGCCGGCAGGCCGCCGGCCTGCCGGGCTACCGCTACAGCCGCGCCCTGCGCAACCTGCGGCGCCCCTGGACCGAGGCCGAGCTGGACGCGTTCATCGCGGATCCACAGGCGGCGGTGCCCGGCAACACCATGCCTTTCCCCGGAATGACCGAAGAAAGCCAGAGGCGCGACCTGATTGCCTACCTTAAAACCCTCAAAAGAAGCAGCCCATGAACCGCAAAGAATTTCTAACCGCGCTCGGCGCCAGCAGCGTGGCCTTGGGAGCGCTCAAGGGTGCCGCCAAGTTGAATGCCAGCGAGGCGGCCGCGTCCGGCCCGGCGGC